>NZ_LR880474.1:0-684574 GCF_904066215.1 Microbacterium sp. Nx66 | reverse complement strand
GGGATGACCCGGAGCGTGGCCCCGGTGCGCGCAGCGAGCTCCTGCCAGGGGATGAGGTTGGCGTGGTGCTCCATCTCGGTGGTGACGATCTCGTCCCCCTCGCGGAGCCGGAGGCCTGCAGCGGCGGCACCGCCCCGGCCGAGCGAGGCATTGGAGAGGGAGTAGGCGACGAGATTGACGGCCTCGGTGGCGTTCGAGGTCCAGACGATCTCGTCGTCGTCGTCGGCGCCCACGAAACGAGCGAGCGTGCTGCGGGCATCCTCGAACAGCTCGGTCGCCTCTGCCGCGAGCGTGTGGGCGCCGCGGTGGACGGCCGCGTTCATGGTGGTGGCGAAGCGTCGTTCGGCGTCGAGCACGGACTCCGGACGCTGCGACGTCGCGCCCGAGTCGAGGTACGCCAGGGGGTGGCCGTGCACGCGGGTGTGCAGGATCGGGAAGTCCTCGCGGATCCGCTGCACCTCGGTCTCGGTCAGCGGGGTGATCACGTCGACTCCGGGAGAAGCGCTCATCGTTCCAGTCTCCCATCTTCCGCGTGGCCCGGGTCCGGCTCCGGGCGGGCACAGCTTCGGAGACGGGACGAGACGCCCCGGGCCGTGCGACTACCGAGCGGCGCGTCGGCGGCGATCTCCGAAGTCGTGCCCGGGCGGAAGGACTACGACATGCGGGCGAGACGGGCCCGCACGATGCAGAAGGCGCCGTACAGCGCGAAGCCGACGCCGACCGCCCCGAGGATGAGGCGGCCGAACGGCAGGGTGAGGAGACTGTGCAGGGCGGCGTCGAGCCCCGCGGCGCGCTCCGGATCCTGCGTCACAGCGGCCACCACGAACAGCACGCCGGTGACTCCCACCGCGATGCCCTTGCCGACGTAGCCCACGATGCCGAGGGCCATCACTCCGGCTCGGGCGGCTCCGGTCGGCACGTCGATGAGCTTGCGGAACGAGCGCATGACCCCGCCGACGATGAAGCCGATGCCGACACCGATGACGCTGAGACCGATCACCACGAGCAGCGCCACCCCGCCGGGCGCGGACAGGACCACCTGGCTCAGGGTCTTCGAGGCGTCGGAGGACTCCGCCCGGCCGCCCACGGCGTAGATGAGCGCCAGTCCGGCGATCACGAGGTACGTGCCGGAGATGCCGAAGAGCTTGAGACGCTTGCCCCACTTCTTCGTCTCGGCGGGGTCGGCGGCGAGGAACCCGCTCGCCACCTGCCACACGGCGAGCGCGAGGAGGCCCACGGCGATCGCGAGCAGCAGCAGTCCCCCGACCGGGTTGTTGCGCACCTGCTCCATCGCGCCGTCCTGGTCGGCGTCACCCGACCCACCCGCGGCGATCGTGATGGCGATCGCGCCGATGATGATGTGGATGACGCCGAGGACGACGAAACCCGCGCGGGCGGTCCGCCGGAACGCGGTGGAGTCCTTCGCCACGCGCGCCGCATGCTTGACGGTGCTCATGCTCGAAGAGTATCCGCCGCGGGCGGTCGGAATCAGGGGGTTGCTTTCCGGACGCGCGGTGCGGAAGCGCTCAGGTGATCCGCTCCACCGGCTGCCGCAGGATGGTACGCAGCTTCTCCGGGGCCGTCCGGCGACGGTCACTGAGATAGATCTCGTGGTGCCGACCGCGCATCCGCAACCCGTTCTCCGGGACGAACCGCTCGTGCAGCTCCTCCAGCACGGGGCCCTCATCGTCGAACGGTCCGACGTGCAGCGTCTGCACGCACAGCCCCTCGGCTAGCACCCCCCGCCGGACCGCGGCCAGCGCCGGGAGCTCCTCCCCCTTCTTCGCGCTCTTCGCCGCGACCGTCTCGACGGCACGGTCGAAGAGGACGGGAGTGACGTGGTCGCCGACCATGATCATCAGCGTCCAGAGCCAGGTCGACTTGTCGCGTCGGGTGGTGAAGGACGCCATGTCCGGCGCGTGCCACAGGCCTTCCAGGGGCATCACGACCTGATCGACGCCGAGCTCGGCACGGCTGGCGAACTTGAGCGTGTACGCCAGCGGGTAGAGGGCCGCGACCGCGTCGAAGAACGCCGGCGCGGTGTTCGGATCGCCGGCGCCGTCGACCATCAGATAGGTCAGTGGCGGCACCTCGAGGATCCGGAAGGTCCCCCGTTTCGCCTGGTACGCATCGAGCGTCTTCTTCGGATCGGTCGCCGTCATGGCCTGCCCCCGCTTCGTCGTCGTGCGGTCAGTGTGCCCCAGGGCACCGACATCGGGTCGAGCCCCACGGGCCCGACCCGATCCACGGTCAGCTCTGCTCGACGGGGAGCCAGAGCTCACAGGAGGCCGTGTCGCCGGTGAACTCCCGGTAGCGGACGATCGAGGGCCCGGGTCGCAGCCGCCACGGGTTCGACGGGAACCACTCGGTCGCCGTCGCCGCCCACAGATTCTGCAGAGTCTCCGGAAACGGGCCGCTCGCGCCGAACACGACCCACGTGCCCTCCGCCACGCGCAGGGTGTCGAGCTCGTCCGGAACCGCGGTGTCGTCGCGCACGGCCACCCCGTGCAGGTAGGTCAGCGGCGTCCCCTCCGGGGCATCCGGATCGATGTCGGCGGTCACGGCGAGGATGCCCGCGGGCTCCTCGTTGCCGAGCGCCTTGAGGCGGGCGTGCTCCTCCGGCGGGATGGCGGCGATGTGCGCCTGGATGTGCGGATTGACGCCGACGTGGATGAGCGGGACCTCCGCGGCATGACCGACGAGGGCGAACGCGGGGCGGTGGGTGATGGTGACATCCATCGGGGTGCTCCCTTCGACGCTCAGGCGGAACCGGAGCGTAGCTTGTGTGCGGAGAGGACCCCCGTGCCGACGCGCGTCCGCCGGCCCGATGCCGTGCACGGCGCGGAACGCCCGGGCGAACGCCTCGGTCGAGCCGTAGCCGTGCCGAACGGCGACATCGAGCAGACTCGGTGCACCGGCGGCGAGCTCCGCACCCGCGAGCGTCATCCGACGACGCCGCACGTATTCGGTCAACGGCACCCCGGCGAGCGCCGAGAACATCCGGCGCAGGTGGTACTCGGTGGTGCCGTGCGCGCGGGCGAACGCGGCGACGTCGATCTCCTGACCGCTGTCCGCGTCGACGAGGTCGACCAGGGCGTTGAGCGTGCCGATCACGGGGGTCCTCCTTTCCCCACCATCGTGTCGCCGCAGCCCTCCCGGCACCCGATCGTCCCGGTCCGATGCGATCGGGTCGGAGATCAGAGCTCGGTCGGCACCGCCGGCTCGGCGTCCTCCACCTCGGGGTGCCGAGCGAGGTTCACGACGGCGGCGATGAGGCCGCCCCACACCGTGACCATGGCGATGATCATCATGACGATCGCAGTGGTGGTCATGCCCCTGCTCCCTTCGTCTGCGCGGCCGGGACGGCGATGCTCGTCGTCTCCGGATCGGCGGCGTACTCCTCCTGGTCCAGGAAGTCGTCGTAGCCGACGTCGTCCTTGGCGCGGGAGCGCCTGCTCCACGGCACCAGCGACAGCAGTACTCCGCCGACCACCAACGCGATGACCATGCCCCAGCCGAACACGCCGAGGAACCAGCCGGGGTAGCCGCTGTACGGCTCCGCGATCTTCGTCAGGAGTTCGGTGATCAGCAGGTACCCGAGCACGAGCGGGGCCAGCACGCCCACGAGCAGGCGCCAGAGGAGGCCGACGCGGAAGCTCGAACGGCGGTTCAGGTGCTCCTGCAGCTGCGGCAGCTTGTGCAGCACCCAGGCCACGACGATCACCGCGACGAGGGCGACCGCCATGATGCCGAAGGCGTTGACGAAGGCATCAGTGGTGTCGAGTACCGACAGCGCGGTGGTGGTGGAGAACAGCGCGGCGGAGATGATGGCCAGCGGGATCGAGACGACGAGGGTGGTGCGCACCCGCGCCCAGCCGAGCTTGTCCTGCAGTGCCGCGACGATCACCTCCAGGATCGAGATCATCGAGGTGATCCCGGCGAAGACGAGGGCGCCGAAGAACAGCACGCCGATGATCGACCCGCCGGTCGCCTGGGACACGATCGTCGGGAACGCGACGAAGGCGAGGCCGATGCCCGAGGTCGCGACGCCGGAGACATCCGTGCCCTGCGCCTGCGCCATGAACCCGAGGGCCGCGAACACGCCGATGCCGGCGAGGATTTCGAAACCGGAGTTGGCGAACGCGACCACGAGGCCCGAGCCGGTGAGGTCGGTCTTGCGCTTCAGGTACGAGGCGTAGGTCACCATGATCCCGAAGGCGACAGACAGCGAGAAGAAGATGTGCCCGTAGGCGGAGGCCCACACGGCCGGGTCGGCGAGTGCCTCCCAGTTCGGCGTGAAGAAGGCGTTGAGACCGTCCAGGGCGCCGGGGAGGAAGAGGGCCTGCACCACGAGCACGGCGAACATGAGGGTGAGCAGCGGCATCAGGATCATGTTGGCGCGCCCGATACCGCGCTTGACGCCGAGCGCCATGATGATGATGACGATCAGCCACACCGCGATCAGCGGCAGGCCCACCTGCGGCACGAACTCGCCGGAGAGGCCGACCTCCGCGACGTCGGCGGACTGCAGGAAGTCGACGAAGAAGAAGTCGTTCTCGTTGCCCGCTCCCCAGGTGAGCTGCGCCGAGAACCAGGTGTACATGCCGGCCCACGCGACGATCACGGCGTAGTACACCGCGATGACGACGCAGATCAGCACCTGCCACCACCCCAGCGGTTCGGCGGCCCGGTGCAGGCGTCGGAACGCGAGCGGCGCGGAGCCCCGGAACCGGTGGCCGATCGCGTAGTCCAGGAACAGCAGCGGGATGCCGGCCGTCAACAACGCACACAGATACGGGATGAGGAACGCACCGCCGCCGCCCTCGTAGGCGACGTACGGGAAGCGCCAGATGTTCCCGAGACCCACGGCCGAGCCGATCGCCGAGAGGATGAACACGTTCCGCGAGCCGAAGGCCTCGCGCTGCGGCGTCTGGGTGGGTCTAGGCATGCCCGCGAGGATACCGGAAGCCATGGGCCCCGGCGAGTGACGCGCTCGGGTCAGAGCATCGCCGTCAGCACGCCCCCATCCGCCCGCAGCGCGGCGCCGTTCGTCGCGGAGGCCCGGACGCTGGAGAGGTAGACGACGAGGTCCGCGACCTCGGTCGGATCGAGGAAGCGCTCCAGGAGTGTGGTCGTGTTCTGTCCGATGATCGCCTCTTTCATCACGTCCACGGAGACGGACTGGGCTGCTGCGACGGCGGCGACAGTCGCCGCGACGCCCTCCGAGTAGGTCGGGCCACCCAGGACGGTGTTGACCGTCACGCCGGTGCCGCGGGTGAGCTTGGCCAACCCGTTGCCGAGGGCGATCATCGCCGCCTTCGTCACGCCGTAGTGCACCATGTCGGCCGGGACGTTCACGCCGGACTCGCTGCTGACCAAGACGATGCGTCCCCAGCCCCGTTCCCGCATCCCCGGCAGGAGAGCCCGGGAGAGGCGCACTCCGCTCATCACGTTCACCTCGAAGTAGCGCGCCCAGTCCTCATCGGTGATGTCCGCGAAGTCGGCGAGTCCGAAGAGACCGACGTTGTTGACGAGGATGTCCACCTGACCGAGCTTCTCCGTCAATGCGGCCACCTGGTCGGGATCGGTGAAGTCCGCGGCGATCCCGGAGACGGCCGCACCGGGATGCGCGAGGGCCACGGCGGCGACCGCCGCGTCGACGCGTCCCTCGTCACGACCGTTGATCACGACATCGACCCCCTCGGCAGCGAGAGCGGACGCGACCGCATAGCCGATCCCCTGGCTCGACCCGCTGATGAACGCCCTCTTGCCGCGCAGCCCCAGTTCCATCCGTCTCCCTCTCGCTTCAGCGGACCTCCGCATGACTTGCCTGCGCAAGTCATACTAGCCACTGTTCACTTTCCTAAGCAAGCGAAGAGCATGGCTCAACCGCTACGGTGGAGGAATGTCGCCGCTCTCCCCCGCCCCCTTGAACGCCGAAGAGATGGACGTCTGGTCGGCACTCGCGACGCTCCTCGAACGGCTCCCGGCGGCCCTCGACGCGCAGTTGCAGCGGGACAGCGGACTCACCCACTTCGAGCACGGGATCCTCTTCGCCCTCGATTCGGCGCCGGAGCGCACCCTCCGCCTCAGCGTCCTCGCCGGCTACGCGAACAGCACGCTGTCCCGGCTCTCCCGCGCCATCACTCGCCTGGAGGCGAAAGGCTGGGTCCGACGCGAAGTCGACGCGGAGGACGGGCGCTTCACCCTCGGCATCCTCACCGACGCCGGCCATCGGAAGGTCGAGGAGTCGACTCCCGCCCACCAGGCCCTCATCCGCCGCGTCGTCTTCGATGCACTCACACCGGCGCAGGCGCGGCAGCTCGGTGCGGCCAGCCGGAAGATCTCCGCCGCACTCTCCCCCGATCCGACCTGGATGCCCGGGACGCAGGCGTGAGGAGGACAGCCCCCGCAGCCGCGAACACGAAAGCCCCGGCGAGCGGACTCGTCGGGGCTTCTCCGTGCGGAGACGAGGGGATTTGAACCCCTGGTCCCCGTGAGGGGACTCCACCTTAGCAGGGTGGTGCACTAGGCCGGACTATGCGACGTCTCCAGGCATCCGGCTCGAGAGCACGGATGCACCTCACCATCATAACGGGTCCGACGCGTGGTCACGAACCGCCGGTCTCGGACGCTCCCCGGCGCGGGCCGGCCGCCCTGCGATACTGGCCGCACGTTGCGAGGGCCCGCCCCCGCGGACGCGAGAGGAGAGGCCATGTCCGAGCCATCGGGAGCGCACGTCCGCGCGGGGTTCGCCGCCCCGGCCGACCCGAGGCGCGGCGCCCTCGGCTATGCCACGGTGCTCGCCCTCCTCATCGTCTCGTACGGACTGTGCGCGGCCCAGCCCGGCACGGTTCCCAGCCCCTGGGCGTTCCTGGCGATGCTGGTCACGGTCGCGATCGTGTTCCGCGTGACCAGGGCCCGCGCCCTCGTGCAGCGGGTGTCGTGGGTCGTGCTCTCGGCCGCCGGGCTCGCTGCCCTCCTCGCGGCGTTCTTCGCCACGGACAGTCCGGCCCTCGCCGTCGCCCTCTCCGCCGCCTCCATGATCGCGCTGCTGGTCGCGCCGTGGGCCATCATCGCGCACCAGGTCACCCGCCGAGGCCTCGACGTCGAGGCCCTCCTGGCCGCCGTGACGGCCTACATCCTCGTGGGCATGTTCTTCGCCTTCGTCTACAACCTGCTGTCCCTGCTGCTGCCGACCCCGCTGTTCGGCGATGCGGCGAGCGATTCGCTCGGCAATCAGCTCTTCTTCTCGTTCACCGCCCTGACGACGACGGGCTACGGCAACCTCGTCCCCGTCGGATCGGGCGTGCAGGCGGTGGCCATCGCCGAGGGGATCACCGGGCAGCTCTTCCTCATCACCGCCGTGGCGCGCATCATGCGGGGCGCCAGCGCCCAGCGCTCCACGCCGACGCCGGCCTGACCGCGGTCACTCCCCGGTGGTCGAGCGGCGGGCGACGAGCTCCGGCCGGAACAGCACGTGCTCAGGCGCCGGCGCCACCTCGTCCTGTCCTCGCAGCAGCAAGTCGACGGCGGTCGAGCCGATGAGCGCGGCCGGCTGCCGCACCGAGCTGAGCGGGATCACGGCGGCCGCGGCGAAGTCGATGTCGTCGTAGCCGACGAGCGCGATGTCCTCGGGGACCCGGGCATCGCCGGTCATCACCAGGCTCTGCAGGAGGCCGAGGGCCAGGAGATCGTTCGCCGCGAAGACGGCGTCCGGCCGGTCCCCCGCGGCACGGTCGAGGATCTGCGCACCGGCGCGCCGCCCCTCCTCGACGGTGAGCGCGGAGGTCGCGATGAACTCCAGCCCGACCCCTGCCGCAGCCGCCGCGGCCTGCGCGCCGCTCAGGCGATCGGAGACCTGGCGCAGCGCGACCGGGCCGCCGACGAAGGCGATCCGGCGACGGCCGACCGCGAGCAGGTGCTCCGTCGCGATGCGCCCGCCCTCCACGTCGTCGACGGCGACGGAGGCGAACCGCTCATCCTGCGATTCCCGGTCGACGAGGACGGCGTGCGTACCGCGCTCATGCATCCGCACCAGCCGCGGCAGTGACTCCGCCACCGGGGTGACGAGCACACCCGTCACCCGCTGCTCCTCGAAGAGGTCCAGGTGCATCGCCTCGCGCTCCTGCTTCTCGTCGCTGTTCGCGACGAGGACGGAGAGTCCGTGCTGGTCGGCGCGCTCCTCGGCCCCGCGGATCACCTCGGCGAAGAACGGGTTCCGGATGTCGAGCACGACGAGCCCGATCGTGCGGCTGCGCCCGGCACGGAGCTGCCGCGCCGCGTCGTTGCGCACGAACCCGAGACGGTCGATGGACGCCTGTACGCGAGCGACGGTCTCCGCGGCCACCTTCTCCGGCCGATTGAGCACGTTCGACACGGTCCCGACGGAGACACCCGCGTCCTCGGCGACCTCCCGCACACTGACGGCCATCGCGCCCTCCCTCCGGTTCCCGCCGCTGAAACGACTCATCCGCGGGGATCGCCTCAGACTCTCACGCCGTATTGACACGCGTCAACACAGCCCCTAGTCTCAACTCCATCAGGGTTTGAAACGATTCATTCCCTCAATGGAGAGAGAAATGATGTCCTCACCCACGACGGCGCCCGTGCTCGAGCTCGCCGACGTCCAGAAGGCCTTCGGGTCGGTGATCGCCCTGCGCTCCGGCACCATCGCCGTCCACCCCGGTTCCATCCATGCGCTCGTCGGCGAGAACGGTGCCGGCAAGTCGACCCTCGTGAAGATCGTCGCCGGTCTCTACCAGCGCGACGGCGGAGTCTTCCGCCTCCGCGGCGAGGACGTCGACTTCACCTCGACCGCGCAGTCGAAGGCCGCCGGCGTCGCGGTGATCTACCAGGAGCCGACACTCTTCCCCGACCTCTCCGTCACCGAGAACATCTTCATGGGCCGCCAGCCGGTCGGGCGGTTCGGACGGATCGATCGCAAGGCCATGCGCCACGAGGTCGAGCGCCTCTTCACCCGCCTCGGCGTCACGATCGACCCCGACCGTCCCGCCGAGGGCCTGTCGATCGCGGACCAGCAGGTCATCGAGATCGCCAAGGCCGTCTCCCTCGACGCCACGCTGCTCATCATGGACGAGCCCACCGCGGCACTGTCCGGCGTCGAGGTGGAGCGTCTGTTCGCGATCGCCCGGAGCCTGCGCGACGAGGGCCGCGGCCTCATCTTCATCTCGCACCGGTTCGACGAGGTGTTCGCGCTCTGCGACACCGTGACGGTCATGCGGGACGGCGCGTACATCGCGACCTCCGCCATCGCCGAGACCACCGTGGACGAGCTCGTCCATCAGATGGTGGGTCGCGAGGTGTCCGAGCTGTTCCCGAAGCAGGAGGCGACGATCGGCGAACCGTTGCTCGAGGTCGAGGGGCTGACCAGCCCCGGCCTCTTCCACGACATCTCCTTCTCCGTCCGCGCCGGCGAGATCGTCGGACTGGCCGGCCTCGTCGGCGCCGGACGCAGCGAGGTCGCCCGCGCCGTCTTCGGCGTGGACGGGTACCGCGAGGGCAGCGTGCACATGAAGGGGCGCCGTATCCGCGCCCGGCGCCCGGTGGACGCCATGCGCGCCGGGCTCGCCCTCGTCCCCGAGGATCGCCGCAAGCAGGGCCTCGTCATCGAAGCCGGCGTCGGCGGCAACATCACCCTCGCGATCCGTCGGCGCCTCGCCCGCCTCGGCCTGCTCACCACGGCGATGGAGAACCGTGCCGCCCGGGAGTGGGCCTCGCGGCTGGAGGTGAAGACGCACGCGCTCGACACCGTCGCCGCCACGCTCTCCGGCGGCAACCAGCAGAAGGTCGTGCTCGCGAAGTGGCTCGCGACGCAGCCGCAGGTGCTCCTCATCGACGAGCCCACCCGCGGCATCGACGTCGGCACCAAGTCCGAGGTGCACCGTCTGCTGTCCCAGCTCGCCGGTCAGGGCATGGGGATCCTGATGATCTCGTCCGAGCTGCCCGAGGTCCTCGGCATGGCCGACCGCGTGCTCGTGATGCGCGAGGGTCGCATCACGGCCGAGATCCCCCGCTCGGAGGCCACCTCCGAGAACGTCATGTTCGCCGCGACGCACGCATCGGAGCTCAGCTCGTGACCACCGCCATCCCCGTCTCCGCGCTCACCAAGCGCATCTCCGGTCTCGGCAGAGCCCGCGAGTTCGGCATCCTCCTGGCCCTCGTGCTCGTGGTGACCGCCGCGACCCTCAACAACCCCAAGTTCTTGTTCAGCGCCGACGGCTGGCGCGACCTGCTGCTGACGCCCTCGATCCTCGTGCTCGTCGCGGTAGGACAGGCCATCGTCCTCATCACGCGCAACGTCGACCTGTCCGTAGGGTCCGTGATGGGTCTGACCGCCTACCTGACCGGACGACTCTTCATCGACATCCCGGGCATCCCGATCGTGCTGGTCGTGGTCGCCGCCGTGGTGCTCGGCGCCCTCCTCGGCCTCATCAACGGCGCCCTCGTCGCGTACGCCAAGGTGCCGGCGATGGTCATCACCCTCGGCACCCTCTACGCCTACCGCGGCATCAACGTGCTGTGGACCGGCAGCGACCGCGTGAACGCGTCCGACATGCCGCGCGACTTCCTGGCTCTGGGCACGGGCCAGCTCCTCGGCATCCCGATCCTCGCGATCGTCGCGGTCCTCGTGCTCGCCGTCGCCGCCTGGTACATGAAGAACACCCGCGGCGGCCGGGAGTTCTACGCGATCGGCTCCGACCCGGCGGCGGCCGAGCTGTACGGCCTGCGTGTCACCCGCCGCGTGCTCACCGCTTTCGTCCTGTCGGGGGCCCTCGCCGGACTCGCCGGCGTCTTCTACGCGGCCCGCTACGGCACCATCAACTCCCAGGCGGGAGCGGGATGGGAGCTGGACGCGGTGGGCGCGGCCGTCATCGGCGGCGTCGCGATCACCGGCGGCATCGGCTCGGTCTGGGGCGCGGCGATCGGCGCCGTCCTCCTGCTGACCATCAACCGGGCGCTGCCGATCCTCGGCATCCCCGACTTCTGGCAGCGTGCCGTCGTCGGCCTGCTCATCATCGGCGCCATCGTGCTCGACCGCGTGCTCGCGGTACGGCAGAGACGGCGGCTCATCGAGGCGAGGGACGAATCATGACCACCGCGACCGCCACCGCGACCACCCGCGTCATCCGCGACTACGACAAGCCCCTGTGGCGTCGCCTCCTGCTCACCCGCGAGGCCGCGATCGTGGGTCTGCTCCTGCTCGTCGCGATCGTCTCGGCGTCCAGCATCCGCGGGTTCGGACAGCCCATCACGCTGACCTACCTGCTGCTCGACATCGCCCCGATCCTGCTGATCGCCCTGCCGATGACCCTCATCATGATCACCGGTGAGATCGACCTCTCGGTGGGCAGCATGGTCGGACTGTCCAGCGTCGTCACCGGCGCGCTGGTGCAGGCGGGGATCCCTTTCGAGCTCGCGGCCCTCGCCGCCCTCGTCGTGGGCGTGGTCGGCGGAGCGTTCAACGGCTTCCTCGTGACAGTCGTCGGCCTGCCCTCGCTCGCCGTCACGATCGGCACACTCGCGCTCTTCCGCGGCCTCGCCGTCGGGCTGCTCGGCACGGCGGCCGTCACCGACTTCCCGGAGTTCTGGACGGCTCTCGCCAAGGCGAAGATCGCCGGGACCCCCATCCCCGTCATCACGATCCCGTTCCTCGTGCTCGTCGCGGTCTTCTCGGTCCTGCTGCACTTCACGCCGTTCGGCCGCGGGGTGTACGCGATCGGTCTGTCGAAGGACGCGGCCCACTTCTCCGGTGTGCACGTCGAGCGCACGAAGCTCATCCTGTTCGTGCTGTCCGGGGCGGTCGCCGCGTTCGCCGGCATCTTCTACACGCTCCGCTACGGCAGCGCCCGCGGCGACAACGCCACCGGCCTCGAGCTCCAGGTCATCGCGGCCGTCGTGCTCGGCGGCGTGTCGGTGTTCGGCGGTCGCGGCAAGATCTACGGCGTCATCGCCGCCGCCTTCCTCATCGGAGCGCTCGCGAGTGCACTCCGCCTGGTGAACGTCACCTCCGACGTCATCAACATCATCACCGGCACGCTCCTCGTGATCTCGGTGGTGGCCGCAAGCTTCCTGGCCTGGCTGCAGAAGGCACGCCGCCGACCGGGCAGACCCCCCGCCGGTGCCGCCACAGCGACGAAGGCACCGATGGACGCCGCATCCGCGGCATCTCCCGACGAAAGGAACGAACAATGACGTTTGCACGCAAGCGTGTCACCGCCTTCGCCGCCCTCGCGGTGGCGGCGGCGGTCGCACTGACCGGCTGCGCCGGCTCCACCGACGGCGGAGGAGACGGCGGCGGCGACGGGTCGGACGCCTCGATCACCTTCCTGCCCAAGAACCTCGGCAACCCGTACTTCGACACGTCCAGCGAAGGCGGCAAGAAGGCCGTCGAGGAGTTCGGCGGCACGTTCTCCGAGGTCGGCCCGGCCGAGGCCACGCCCGACGCCCAGGTCAGCTACATCAACACGGCCACGCAGCAGGGGGTCGGCGCCCTCGTCGTCTCGGCCAACGACCCGCAGGCCATCTGCGACGCGTTGAACGAGGCCAGGGACGCCGGCGTCAAGGTCGTCACCTTCGACTCCGACACCAACACCGACTGCCGCGACCTGTTCATCAACCAGGCCGACTCCGAGGGCATCGCGAAGGTGCAGATCGACCTCATCGCCGAGCAGATCGGCGGCGCCGGGGAGATCGCCATCCTCTCCGCCTCCGCCAACGCCACGAACCAGAACGCCTGGATCGAGCTGATGGAGGAGTACGTCGCCAGCGAGTACCCCGACATCACGATCGTGGAGACGGTCTACGGCGACGATGACGACCAGACGTCGTTCGACAAGACGGCCGCGCTGCTGCAGACCCACCCCGACCTCAAGGGCATCGTCTCGCCCACCACGGTCGGCATCGCCGCCGCGGCGCGCTACCTGTCGACGTCCGACTTCAAGGGCCAGGTCGCGCTGACCGGCCTCGGCACGCCCAACCAGATGCGCGAGTACGTGGAGGACGGCACCGTCACCGCCTTCGCGCTGTGGAACCCGGCCGACCTCGGCTACCTGGCCGCCTACGCCGCGCAGGCCCTGATCGCGGGGGACATCACCGGCGAGGAAGGCGACACCTTCGAGGCCGGCGACCTCGGCGAGTACACCGTCGGCGCCGACGGCGTCGTCCTGCTGGGCGACCCGTTCGTGTTCGACGCCGACAACATCGGCGACTTCGACTTCTGAGTCGCCCTCCGGCCGGCGCTCCCCGCGGGCGCCGGCCGGACCTCCGAGAGGAATCGCATGACCCGCGTCGCCTTCCAGCTCCAGGTGAAGCCCGAGCTGCTGTCCGAGTACCTCGCCCGCCACACGCCGGTGCGTCCCGAGATGCTCCGCGAGATCGCGGCCGCCGGCCGGCGCGACTACAGCCTCTTCCTCGGTGCCGGCGGCGTGCTCTTCGGCTACTACGAGACCGATGACGATGCGGCCGCGCAGGCCTACCTCGCCGCCTCCCCCGTCGCCGCACGCTGGGAAGCCGAGATGGCCCCCTTCTTCCTCGACCTCGACGGCCGTCCCGATCAGGCCGCCACCCCTCTCACCGAGGTGTTCCACCTCGAAGACCAGCTCGCCGCCGCCGGCGAGAGCGCCACACCCGCCACCGACAACGAAGGCCGTGCATCGTGAGCATCCTCACCCCCGACATCCTCGCCGCGCTCGAGAAGCAGAGCATCGAGCTGCCCAGCTGGGCGTTCGGCAACTCCGGGACCCGGTTCAAGGTGTTCAGCACTCCCGGCACGCCCCGCGACCCGTACGAGAAGATCGCGGACGCCGCGCAGGTCCACGCCCACACCGGGCTCGCCCCGACCGTGGCGCTGCACATCCCGTGGGACCTCGTCGACTCGTTCGACGACCTGCGACGTCACGCCGAGGACCACGGCGTCTCCCTCGGCACGGTGAACTCCAACACCTTCCAGGACGACGACTACAAGTTCGGCGCGCTCACCCACGAGGACGCGGCCGTCCGCCGCAAGGCCATCGATCACCACCTGGCCTGCATCGACGTCATGGACGCGACCGGCAGCCGCGACCTGAAGATCTGGCTCGCGGAGGGGTCGAACTATCCCGGGCAAGCGGATCTGCGCGGGCGGCAGGATCGGCTGCACGATTCTCTGCAGCAGATCTACGCGCGCCTCGGCGACCACCAGCGCCTCGTGCTCGAGTACAAGTTCTTCGAGCCGGCGTTCTACCACACCGACGTGCCGGACTGGGGGACGTCCTACGTGCAGGTGACCGCCCTCGGTGACAAGGCGATGGTCTGCCTCGACACCGGTCACCACGCACCGGGCACCAACATCGAGTTCATCGTCATGCAGCTGCTGCGCCTCGGGAAGCTCGGCTCGTTCGACTTCAACTCCCGCTTCTACGCGGACGACGACCTCATCGTCGGTGCCGCCGACCCGTTCCAGCTGTTCCGGATCCTGTTCGAGGTGATCCGGGGCGGAGGGCTGAACAACCCCGACGTCGCGTTCATGCTGGACCAGTGCCACAACATCGAGGACAAGATCCCCGGACAGATCCGCTCCGTGCTGAACGTGCAGGAGATGACAGCGCGTGCGCTGCTCGTCGACCGCGAAGCCCTGACGACCGCTCAGCGCAGCGGGGACGTGCTGACGGCGCACGCCGTCTTCATGGACGCCTTCTCCACCGACGTCCGTCCGGCGCTGGCCGAATGGCGAGAGGGACGGGGTCTCCCCGCCGACCCGATGGCGGCCTACGCGGCCTCCGGGTACGGGCAGCGGATCGCGGAGGAGCGCGTGGGCGGCGTGCAGGCCGGCTGGGGGGCCTGAGCCGATGACCGCGCACGACATCCGCGACCACGTCCTCGACGGCCCGCACGGTCCGCTGCGTGTGCGCGTCTACTCCTCGAAGTCGCCGAGCGGCCACGGCCTGGTCTGGGCGCACGGCGGCGGATTCGCGGGCGGCGACATTGACATGCCGGAAGCCGACGCCGTCGCACGGGCGTTCGTAGATCGGGGAATCGCGGTCGTGAGCGTGGACTACGCTCTCGCCCCGATCACCCCCGAGTGGACCGCGCGCCTCGGCGCGCCCGAACGCGGCGGCGTGCACTACCCCGTCCCGCACGACGAGATGGTCTTCGCGTTCCGCTGGGCCGCCACGTCGGACGTCGCCACGCGAGGATGGGCGATCGGCGGAGCCAGCGCAGGTGGCAACCTTGCGACCGGCGCGGCGCTCCGCCTCTCCCACGAGGGCGGCATCGTGCCCGCTCTCGCCGTCCTCGCCTACCCGACGTTGCAAGCGGTGCAGGCGGCGCCCGGCCCAAAGCTGCGCGCCCTGCTCGACGGAGATCCTTCCGCCGACGTGTTCACCCCCGACTTCGTGCGTGGCATGTATGAGAACTACCTCGGCGGCGACCCCGAGACGGCGGACGTCTATGCCATCCCCGGCACCGCAGCATCCGCGGCGCTCGTCTCCTTCCCGCCCACCATCATGGTCAACGACGAGACCGACGAGCTCCGCGTGTCCGGCGAGACATTCGCCCGAGCCCTCACCGCCGCCGGCGTCGAGGTCGCCGTCGCTGTCGAGCCGGGCACCACCCACGGCCATCTCAATCGCCCCGAGGAATCCGCGTTCGCCTCGACGATCGATCGGTTCGCGGCTCGGATCCTGCAACTCCCCTGACTCTCCGGCGCCGACCGGGTATTTTCACTTACGAACCGAGGACTCGCATGACGAACCCCACCGCCGCCGAACTACTCGCGCGGAGCAACCGCCTGGGCGCCGACCCCAAGAACACGAACTACGCCGGCGGCAACACGTCCGCCAAGGGCACCGAGATCGACCCCGTGACCGGGCAGCCGGTCGAGCTCCTCTGGGTCAAGGGGTCGGGCGGGGACCTCGGCACGCTGACCGAGAACGGCCTGGCCGTCCTCCGCCTCGATCGCATGCGCGCGCTCGTCGACGTCTATCCGGGCGTCGAGCGGGAGGACGAGATGGTCGCCGCCTTCGACTATTGCCTCCACGGCAAGGGCGGCGCCGCCCCCTCGATCGACACCGCGATGCACGGCCTGGTCGATGCCCCGCACGTGGACCACCTCCATCCCGACTCGGGCATCGCGATCGCCACCGCGGCCGACGGCGAGGAGCTCACGAGAGCGATCTTCGGCGACCGGGTCGTCTGGGTGCCGTGGCGCCGCCCGGGCTTCCAGCTGGGGCTGGACATCGCGGAGATCAAGGCGGCGAACCCGCAGGCCATCGGCACGATCCTCGGCGGACACGGCATCACCGCCTGGGGCGATTCCTCCGAGGAGGCGGAGGCGAACTCCCTCTGGATCATCGACACCGCCGCCGCCTACATCGCGGAGCACGGGTCCCCCGAACCGTTCGGCGGCACGCGCTCGGGCTTCGAAGCCCTGCCGGAGCCGGAGCGCCGCGCGCGGGCGGCCGCCCTCGCCGGAACCATCCGCGGGCTCGCGTCGACGGACAAGCCGATGGTCGGTCACTTCACCGACAGCAACGTGGTCCTCGACTTCCTCGCCTCCGAGAAGGCCCCGGCCCTCGCCGCCCTCGGCACGAGCTGCCCCGATCACTTCCTGCGCACCAAGGTCAAGCCGCTCCTCCTCGACCTCCCTGTCACGGCGACCGTGGAGGAGCAGACAGCACGGCTGCGGGAGCTCCACGCCGCCTACCGCGCCGACTACCAGGCCTACTACGACGCCCACGCCACGGCCGAGTCGCCGGCGATCCGCGGCGCGGATCCGCTGATCGTCCTCGTGCCCGGCGTCGGTATGTTCTCGTACGGAGCGAACAAGCAGACCGCGCGGGTCGCCGGCGAGTTCTACGTGAACGCCATCAACGTGATGCGCGGTGCCGAGGCGCTGTCCACGTACTCCCCCATCTCCGACGCCGAGAAGTTCCGCATCGAGTACTGGGCACTGGAGGAGGCGAAGCTGCGGCGCATGCCGAAGCCGAAGTCCCACCAGGGCCGCATCGCCCTCGTCACCGGTGCCGCGAGCGGGATCGGCAAGGCCATCGCGACCCGCCTCGCCGCGGAGGGCGCCTGCGTGGTCGTCGCCGACCTGGACCTGGACAAGGCCAGGGCCGCGGCCGCCGAGCTCGGGAACGACGACGTGGCGATCGGCGTGGCCGCGAACGTCGCCGACGCCGATGCGGTGCAGGCCGCGATCGACCAGGCGGTGCTCGCGTTCGGCGGCATCGACCTCGTGGTGAACAACGCCGGCCTGTCGCTGTCGAAGCCTCTGCTGGAGACGACCGAGAAGGACTGGGATCTCCAGCACGACGTGATGGCGAAGGGCTCGTTCCTCGTCTCGAAGACCGCCGCGCGCGTGCTCATCGACCAGGGACTCGGCGGCGACATCATCTACATCTCCTCCAAGAACTCCGTCTTCGCCGGCCCGAACAACATCGCGTACTCGGCGACGAAGGCCGACCAGGCGCACCAGGTGCGGCTGCTCGCCGTGGAGCTCGGCGCGCACGGCATCCGGGTCAACGGCATCAACCCCGACGGCGTGGTCCGCGGGTCCGGGATCTTCGCCTCCGGCTGGGGAGCGAACCGGGCGGCCACGTACGGCGTCAAGGAAGAGGACCTCGGCCAGTTCTACGCCGACCGCACGATCCTCAAGCGCGAAGTCGTGCCGGAGAACGTCGCGGACGCCGTCTATGTGCTGACCGGCCCGGAGCTGAGCCGCACCACCGGTCTGCACATCCCCGTCGACTCCGGCGTCGCCGCGGCGTTCCTGCGATGACCGACGACCGCTCGCCCGCGACCGTACGGCACGTCCGTGCGGTCGCGGCGGTGGATCTCGGCGCCACGAGCGGTCGGGTGATGATCGGCCGAGTGGGACCGGGTGTCCTGGAGCTCGAGCCCGTGTCGCGGTTCCCGAACGGACCGGTGACCCGCGCCGACGGTCTGCACTGGGACTTCGACGCCCTCGTCGCCCATGTCCTCGACGGCCTCGCGGAAGCGGTGCGCCGAGAACCGAACATCGAGTCCATCGGGATCGACTCGTGGGCGGTCGACTACGGCCTCCTGCGTGCCGGTGAGCTGCTCGCCGAGCCGTTCCACTACCGCGACGACCGCACCGCCGGCGGCGTGGACGAGGTCCACGCCCTGGTCCCGTTCGAGGAGCTCCACGCCCGCAACGGCCTGCAGTTCCTCCCGTTCAACACGCTCTACCAGCTCCGGGCGGACGAGCTCCGGCACGACGCCGACACCGCGCTCCTCATCCCGGACCTCCTCGCCTTCCTCCTCACCGGTGCCCGCGTCGCCGAACGGACCAACGCCTCGACGACAGGCCTGCTGGACGTGGAGTCCGGCACCTGGGATGTGGCCCTCGCGACCCGTCTCGGGATCGACGCCTCCCTCCTCGCGGACCTCGTCGATCCCGGCACGGTCATCGGCCGGCTGCGCCCGGAGGTGGCGGAGCGCATCGGCGCCGATCTGCCGGTGATCGCGGTCGGTTCGCACGACACCGCGTCGGCGGTGGCCGCCGTTCCGATGACATCGCCCCGCGCCGCGTACATCTCCTGCGGCACCTGGGGGCTGGTCGGTGTGGAGCACGCTCAGCCGATCCTCACGGACGCGGCCAGGGAAGCGAACTTCACCAACGAACGCGGTGTGGACGATCGGTTCCGCGTCCTCCACAACGTGACCGGTCTCTGGCTCCTCAGCGAGACCGTGCGCGCGTGGGAGAGCGAAGACGGCAAGGCCATCGACCTGTCCGGGCTTCTCGACCAGGCGGCCGCCACGGCGCCGCCCTCCGCCGTGTTCGACGCGAACGACCCCTCGCTGTCGGCCCCCGGGGACATGCCGACGCGTATCGCTGGCCTCCTGCACGCACACGGTGCCGTCGCGCCCACCGATCGTCCGGCGTTCGTCCGGCTCGTCGTGGAGAGCATCGCCGCCGCGTTCGCCGACGCGGTCCGCACGGCGGGCCGGCTCTCCGGGCAGTCTCTCGACGTCGTCCACCTCGTCGGCGGCGGGTCTCTCAACCGGCTGCTGTGTCAGGCGACGGCGGACCGCACCGGGCTTCCCGTCCTGGCAGGGCCTGTCGAGGCGACAGCCCTCGGCAACGTCCTCGTCCAGGCGCGGGCTCTGGGCGCGGCGCCGGCCGAGCTCTCGGAGCTTCGCGCCCTCGTCGCCGCGACGCATCCGCCGGCGGCCTATCGCCCGCGGAGCTCCTGAGTCCCGCTCAGCGCACGTTGCCGTTCGAGCACGTCTGCTGCGCGGCGGAGTTGCCCTTGATGGAATCGGGAAGCGCCACGACGTCCGGAGCCGTCGTGGGGGTCGGCGTCGCCCCCTGTGTCGGCGTGGTGGGCTCCGTGGGCTCGGTCGGAGTCGTCGGTTCCTCCACGACGACGCCATCGTTGCTGGTGTTCTCGTGCGTGATCTGCAACTGGGCGTTGGCCTCGATCGCGTCCCAGAGGGCGGCGGCGGCCTCCTCGTTCGGCACGACCTTGTTCGGGTCGTCCCAGTCCTCCAGGGTCGGATACTGCACGAACACGATGTCCTCGAACGGCACCGACTTCACGGCCAGCGCGATCTGCACGATCATCATCGGGTCGGCGAGCGACGTGCTCGTCTCCAGGTTCTGGATGCCGGTGTTGGCGAGCTTCAGCATGACCGGCACGTTGCCCAGCACCTCGCCGCTGATGAGCTTGCGGGCGAGACTGGACATGTACTGCTGCTGGTTGCCGATGCGGCCCAGGTCGCTGCCGTCGCCGACGCCGTGCCGGGTGCGGAGGAACTGCAGAGCCTCGAGGCCCTGGACGGTGTGCGTGCCGGCCGCCATGTCCAGACCCGTGTAGCGGTCCCGGATCGGGTTCGCGAGGCAGACGTCGACCCCGCCGATCGCGTTGGTGATCTCGATGACACCACCGAACGTCACGGAGGCGGCGAACTGCACCTCCTGGTCCGTGAGCGCCGAGATCGTACGGACGACGCAGTTCAGCCCGCCGTCGGTGTACGCGACGTTGAGCGGCTGCTTGCTCATCGCGGCCGTGGCGTTGCCGTCCTCGTCCTCGCACGACGGGATGGGGATCATGAGGTCACGCGGGAAGCTGACGACGGTGATCCGCCGCGGCTCCTCGGACACGTGCACGAGCAGGTTCACGTCGTTGAGCGTGCCCTCGGCGTCGCCGCCGGTGCACCGGTCGCCGAAGTACTGCTTGTAGTCGTCCTCGCAGGTGTCGACTCCGGCGAGGACGAGGTTGAACCCACCCTTGTAGGCCCCGATGTCCGGCGGCAGGTCTTCCTGCCCGTCGAGATCGACGGCGTTCGCGGAGACGGTGCTGGAGAAGTCGAGGTAGAAGTAGGCCGCGACGCCGATGCCGCTGACGAGCACCACCGCCATGCTGATCGCGAGAAGCCGGAGGAGCTGGCTGACGGGACCGGGCGAGCGCAGCTGACCATGTCGCGCGACGGTGCGGCGGCGTCGGGTGTTCTCGCTCACTCGGGCCCTTTCGGATTCAGCGACGGCGGGGGTACCGCGCTCAGGAAGCGGAGGGTGTGGGATTCGAACCCACGAGACATCTCTGCCCACTGGTTTTCAAGACCAGCTCCATCGGCCGCTCGGACAACCCTCCCGACAGAAACTTCTGTCGACCAGGCGCGAGTCTAGCCGAGTTCTATTCTCCGGCGTCGACCTGGGCGGGCGCTGGAAGCGTGTTCAGGGCGGCGGCGAGCCCTCCCCGCTCGACGTCGGCGGTGATCTCCCCCGCGGCGTCCTTCACCTCGACCGGCGCCTGTCCCATGGCCACCGCGCGTCCGCCGCCGCTGCGGGCCCAGCCGAACATGCCGATGTCGTTGCGTCCGTCCCCGGCGACGAGCACCCGCGCAGCATCGAGACCGAGTTCGTCCCGCACACGCTCCAGGGCCGTGCCCTTGTCGACGCCCTGCGGAGCGATGTCCAGCCAGGCCGTCCACCCGATCGCATAGGAGACCTCGTTGAGGCCGGCGTCGGCGACGAGCCGATGGAAGTCGTCCTCGTCGTGTCCGGGCGAGACGACGACGATTCGGGAGACGGGAAGGGCTCCGAGCTCCTCGAAGTCGACCTGGCGTCCGCCGTCGAGAGTCCAGTCGTCGAGCTGCTCGGTGAACAGGCGCTGGCCGGAGCCGAGCTCGACCATGTACCGGGCGTCCGGAAGCCGATCCCGCAACAGGGCCAGCACGGGTGTCGGGTCGAAGGTCTCGACGTGCCAGCGCTCCCAGTCATCCCCGTCTCGGCGCATCGTCACGGCACCGTTGGAACACACCACATAGTCGGCGGTGAGGCCGAGCTCCTCCACGTAGCGGCGGGTCGCCATCCAACTGCGGCCGGTGGCGATGGTGACCACGTGCCCCGCTTCGCGGACTCGGGTGATGGCCTCGGGCACCCCGGGGCTCATCGTCTCGTCCTGGAGGAGGATGGTCCCGTCGACGTCGAGGCCGACCAGCCAGGGCGCCGTCACCGGGTGCTCTGCTCGTCGGCGAGCGGGCGGATCACCTCGAGTCCGCCGAGGTAGGGGCGCAGGACCTCGGGGACCCGTACCGAGCCGTCCGCCTGCTGATGCGTCTCGAGCAGGGCGACGATCCAGCGCGTGGTCGCGAGCGTGCCGTTGAGGGTCGCGACATGCTGGGTCTTCGGCGCCGTGCCGCCCTCCTCCGCCGCCGGGCGGTATCGCACGTCGAGACGACGCGCCTGGAAGGTCGTGCAGTTCGAGGTGGACGTCAACTCGCGGAACGCTCCCTGGGTGGGCACCCACGCCTCGATGTCGTACTTGCGGGCTGCGCTCGACCCGAGGTCTCCCGCGGCGACGTCGATCACGCGGTAGGCCAGACCCAGCGAGGTCAGCATCTCCTCCTGAAGGGCGACGAGACGCAGATGCTCGGCCTCCGCGTCCTCGGCCGTGGTGTAGACGAACATCTCCAGCTTGTTGAACTGGTGCACGCGGATGATCCCGCGGGTGTCCTTGCCGTGCGAGCCGGCCTCACGGCGGTAGCAGGTCGACCATCCGGCGTAACGGAGCGCACCAGGTGCCAGATCGACGATCTCGTCCTTGTGGTAGCCGGCGAGGGCGACCTCGCTCGTGCCGACCAGGTAGAGGTCGTCGTCCTTGTCGAGGTGGTAGACCTCATCGGCGTGCTCGCCGAGGAAGCCGGTGCCCTGCATGATCTCAGGGCGCACGAGGGTGGGCGTGATGAGCGGGACGAAGCCGTTCTGCAGCGCCTTGTCGAGAGCGAGGTTCATGAGGGCGATCTCGAGCCGGGCGCCGATCCCGCGGAGGAAGTAGAAGCGCGCTCCGGAGACCTTGGCCCCGCGCTCCATGTCGATGGCGCCGAGCATCTCACCGAGCTCGAGGTGGTCGCGCGGCTCGAAGTCGAACGCGGGGACCTCGCCCACGCGGCGCAATTCGACGAAGTCCTCCTCACCGCCGGCGGGGACACCGTCGATGACGACGTTCTCGATCCGCGCCAGTGCCGTGGCCGCGGCCTCGGCCGCCTCGTTCGCCGCGTGCTGCGCCTGCTTGACCCGGTCGGCGAGGTCCTTGGCCTGCGCGACCAGGGCGGCCTTCTCCTCCTTGGGTGCCTTCGCGACCTGCTTGCCGAACGCGTTCTGCTCGGCGCGGAGCTCCTCGAATGCGGCGAGCGCGGCGCGGCGCGATCGGTCGGCCTCGAGTGCGACGTCGACGGTGCTCTGATCATTGCCACGGGCAGCCTGCGAACGGCGGACGATCTCCGGGTTGTCGCGGAGGAGTGCGAGGTCGATCATCCCGCAAGTCTACGAGGTGCGAAGGGAGGGCCCGGGCGGGCGGTCTAGAGTAGCGCCATGACCACGAGTCCCCCCGTCCTGAAGCAGGCGGCGCTCGTGTACAACCCGGTGAAAGTGGACGGGAAGCGCCTGCGCGCTCAGGTCCGCGACCTCTCCCGCGAAGCGGGGTGGGATCACCCCGCTTTCTATCCGACGACCATCGAGGACGCGGGGCAGGGGGCGACGGCGGAAGCGCTCGCACGCGGCGTGGACGTCGTGCTCGTGGCCGGCGGCGACGGCACGGTGCGGGCGGTCGCCGAAGCCATCGCCCGCACGGGTGTCCCGCTCGCGATCCTCCCGAGCGGCACCGGGAATCTCCTCGCGCGGAACCTCGGCCTCCCGCTGACCGACCCTGCGGAGATGATCCGCGCCGCGCTGGGCGACTTCCACCATCCGATCGACATCGGGTGGGCACGGATGACCAGGGAGGACGGCAGCGAGGAGGAGCACGCCTTCGTCGTGCTCGCCGGCATCGGTCTCGACGCCGACATGATCGCCAACACCCGAGCCGACCTGAAGAAGTCCGTCGGCTGGATCGCGTACGTCGACGGCGCGGCCCGGTCCCTTCCGCGCGCGAAGCCCTTCCGCGCCGTGTACCAGATCGGCACGGGACGCCTGCACTCCACGAAGGTGCACAGCATCCTGTTCGCGAACTGCGGCACCCTCCCCGCGGGCATCTCCCTCATCCCGGACGCCTCCATCACGGATGCCACCCTCGACGTCGCGGTCATCCAGCCCACCGGCGTGCTCGGCTGGCTGGGCGTCTGGCGGAAGATCTGGTGGGACAACTCCGTGCTGCGCCGCTTCCGCGCCGGACGCTTCGTGCTCGATCGCCGCGGCACGGACGCGTCCGTCCACTACTTCCGCGGCGCCCGCGCCGAGGCCGCCGCACCCGGCCCCACGCCGATCGAGCTCGACGGCGACGAGTTCGGGGAGGCCGTGCACGTCACCTGCCGGGCGGACCCCGGTGCGCTCCTACTGGCGCTGCCCACCGGGCACCCGGTGCACATCCTCTGACCAGGCGCTGCGGACTCAGCGCACCTCGACCGTGCCGTCGAGGCCGCCACCGACGAGCGTCAGCTGGAACGGACCGTCGTCGTCGACGTCATCCTCGGGGAATTCGACCACCGTGGCCCGCGGCGCCATGTCCATGGTGCAGACCTGGTTCTCGTCGGTGACGAAGGTCACGGTCCCCGTGGATCCGTCGGCCTCGGCGGATTCGACGACCGGAGCACAACTGGAGGACCCCCAGGTCAACAGGACGAGCCCGCCGTCGTCGAACCAGCCGGCCGACGGCTGGTACTCGGTCGCCGAGCCCGGCGTCGCCGTGGCCTCGGGGTCGGCATCGACATCGATCTCGTCGAGCAGGTCGCCGTAGGTCACCACGAGAGTGATGTCCTTCGTCGGGTCCACGCCCTCGGGCAGAGCACCGACGCTCGCCCGCGGCGCGAGGTCCGCCGTGCACGCCTGCTCCGTCGCGCCATCGCCTTCCGGTTCGACGAGGGTGACCGAGACCCGCTGCCCCTCGGCGGTGATCTCGTCGACCCGAGGCAGGCACGTCGAGGATCCCCAGCTCACGACGGCGAACATCCGCCCGTCGTCGAGGAGCGTCGCGTCCATGTCGTCCTGCTCGTCGCTGCTCCCGGCGTTCCCGGGGCCGCTGGAGGGATCCGACGTGGTGTGCGGTGCGGTGCCGCCCGGGCCCACCGTGCAGCCGGCGAGGACGAGGGCCGCGGCGAGCGCGGAGGACACGGCGATCACGAGCCTGCGGGGAGTCATGCCCTCAGGGTAGCGGCGGGTTCCTCCGCCCGAAACGGGGGTTGACGGAATGCCCGCTCACTGCAGTGCGGAGGTGAGCCGCGCGAGGTTGTCGAGCACGGTGGAGCGCAGGGGCTGCTGCATCCATTCCTCGAGGCTCAGCTCCCTGCTCAGCGACCGGTACTTGTCCTCCACCTCGCGCATCTCGGCGACGAACTCCTCGCCGCGCACGAGCATCGAGACCTCGAGGTTCAGGCCGAAGGAGCGCATGTCCATGTTGCTCGAGCCGATGACGGCGACCTCGTCGTCGATGGTGAGGCTCTTCGTGTGGAGGATGTACGGCTTCCGGTACATCCAGATCCGCACGCCGGCGCGCAGCAGCGCTTCGTAGTAGCTGCGCTGCGCGTGGTAGACCATCGCCTGGTCGCCCTCCTCCGAGACGAACAGCTGCACCTCGACCCCGCGGTCCACGGCCGCGGTGACCGCCAGCAGCAGGGCCTCGTCGGGCACGAAGTACGGGCTGACGATCATGATCTGCTTCTTCGCCGCGTAGAGGAGCGCGAGGAACAGCCGCAGGTTGTTCTCGACCTCGAAGCCGGGGCCTGAGGGCACCACCTGGCAGTCCAGGTCCCCGGAGCCGATGTTGGCGTGGGAGATGTCGATCTCTTCGAGCACGACATCGGTCTCGCTGTACCAGTCGCTGAGGAAGATCGCGTTGACGCTCAACACGACGGGTCCGTCGAGCCTGACCATCAGGTCGACCCAGTGCAGACCGCGCCGGATGTTCTTCGGCAGGTTGTAGGTGGAATCCGTGATGTTCTGAGACCCCAGGAAGGCGATGTTGCCGTCCACGACGAGGAGCTTGCGGTGGTTGCGCAGATCCGGCCGCTGCATCTTGCCCTTGAGCGGCTGCACGGGCAGCATCAGGTGCCACTCGGCGCCCATCTCGTTCAGACGCGCGATGGTCTGGCGATAGCGGGGCTTGCCGCGGTTCGCCCAGTGGTCCAGGAGCACGCGCACCGCCACGCCCCGCGCGGCGACCTCCTCGAGGGCGCGGAAGAAGTTGTCCGTCGAGTCGTCGGACTGCAGGATGTAGAACTCCACGTGCACGTAATCCTGCGCGGTGCGGATGGCCTCGGCCATCTCGTCGAGCGACTCCTGGTAGTCCGAGATGAGGTGCGCGCCGTTGTCCCCGGAGAGCGGCAGGGCACCGAGGCGCTGGTTCATCTGCACGATGGGACCGAACCATGCGGGGGCGTTGGGCCGCAGCGTCCCGAAGTGCAGGTGCTCGCTCGTCTCGGCGATGTACTCGTTGATCTGTTCCTGCTTCCGGCGCCGCGCGCGCGGCAGGCGGGGGTTCCCGATCAGCAGGAACAGGAAGACGCCGACCACCGGGATGAAGAACACGGCGAGGAGCCAGGCCATCGCCGCGGTGGGGCGGCGGTTGCGCGGAATGACGATGACGGCGGTGACGCGGATGATGATGTCGAGCACCAGGACCACGGCGGCGACCCACCAGCCCCAGGACTCCGCGGTCATCACGCCCCCTCACCCACACCGGGGATCGTCACCCCGGGGCGCACCGGACCCGGCGCGCTCGCTTCACAGTAGCGGATGGGTCGGACTCAGGCCCGCGGAGGCAGCCCGCGCGCGGCGCGTTCCTCGGCCTCGATCTGCGCATGGACCTTCCGTTCCGTGCGGTCGAACCGCAGGATGCCGCGGAGCACGACGAAGAAGACGATGCTGACGCCGACCGTCGGCAGGAGCGACCATGCCGCGGCGAGCCAGAAGTTGTCCATGCCTCCATCGTACGCGAGCGACTGATCGTGCACAGGCGGCGCTTCTCAGGATTCTCATCCACATGGGTCCATCACCGGTCCGACGGGCGCGAAGGCACGCGAACCTCTCCTCATGACAACCGTGCTCCGCGCCTCCGACTCCGCCCAGTTCCTCAGTATCGTGCCCGCACTCGCCGGCTTCACGCCGCGCGAGAGCATCGCCCTCCTCCCGTTCCACGGCACCCGCAGCGACGGGGCGATGCGCCTCGACCTCCCTGACGCCGCCGTCCCGGTCCTGCACTACGCCGCAGCGGCGGTCGAGCTCGTCGTCCGTGTCCCTGGCACCGACGCGGTGGCCGTCGTGGTGTACACCGACGAGCCCTCGCAGCGCACGCCTGACGGCCTGGTCCTGCCGCACGCCGTGATGGTCGACACACTGCTGGGCTGCGCCGAGGGAGCGGGCCTGCGCGCCGTCGAGGCCCTGTGCGTGACGCCCGAAGGATGGGCCCGCTACGACGACGCCGAGCCGGCGCTCCATCCGCTGTCGGACATCGTTCCCCCGCCGGACGCCTCCGCGCTCGGCGACGTCTCCGGCGACCAGTTCTCCGGCGCGGGACTCCCGCCGGTTCCCGCCGCAGAGGAGCAGCAGGTCGCGCGCGTGCTGCGCGGGCTCGACGGCGCGCTCCCGTCCGGGCCTGCCGGGGCCCCCGATCCGGCGGACGCGGAGGTGATCGCGGCGTACGCCCTCCTCGACGACATCCCCGCCTTCCTCGAAGCCGTCGCCCTCGCCCGTGAACCCCTGCAGCCTCTGGCCGCCGCAGCGCTCGTGTGGTGCCTCGGGCGCCCGCCGGTGCGCGACGCGGCCATCGCCCAGTGGGCCACCGATCACCGCCGCGGGATCCACACCATGGAGGCGCAGCTGGCTTTCGCAGCCTCCGGCGCTCCGGTACCCGACGACATCGGACGGGTGTTCCTCGGTCGCGGCCCGGCGCCGGACGGCGAGCGCCTTCGCACCGCGCTGCACGCCGTCCGACACGCCACCGCCCTGGCGCCACGAGGAGCGCGTCCCGGACCGCTCACGGTCGCCGCCTGGCTCTCGTGGGCGCTCGGCCGCGCCACGCACGCGGGACGCTACCTCGACATGGCCAGGGAGATCGATCCGGACTACAGCCTCGCCCTGCTCCTGGACACCATGATGTGCGGTGCCGTGCTGCCCGAGTGGGCCTTCCGCGGGCGGCGTGGAGAGTGAGCGGCTCGCGGCTACTTGACCAGCGGGAAGAGGATCGTCTCGCGGATGCCGAGGCCGGTGATCGCCATCAGCAGGCGATCGATGCCCATGCCCATGCCCCCGGACGGCGGCATGCCGTGCTCCAGCGCCCGCAGGAACTCCTGGTCGATCGGCATGGCCTCGACATCACCGCGCGCGGCGAGCTTCGCCTGCTCCTCGAACCGTTCCCGCTGGATGACCGGGTCGACGAGCTCGGAGTAGCCGGTCGCCAGCTCGAAGCCACGGATGTAGAGGTCCCACTTCTCCACGACGCCCTCGACGGACCGGTGCTCGCGCACGAGAGGCGACGTGTCGACGGGGAAGTCCATGACGAAGGTCGGCCGCACGAGGTCACCCTTCACGAAGTGCTCCCAGAGCTCCTCGACGAGCTTCCCGTGCGTGGCCTGGGGCGGCACGTCGACGCCGTTCGCCTCGGCGAAGGCGATCAGGTCCTCGACGGCGTCCGTCGGCGTGACGGTGCGGCCGGAGGCGGCCGACAGCGACTCGTACATCGAGATGCGGTCCCACTCACCGCCCAGGTCGTACTCGGTGCCGTCCGCCCAGGTCACCGTGGTCGACCCGGCGACCGCGACCGCCGCCTGCTGGACGAGCTCCTGGG
Source organism: Microbacterium sp. Nx66 (assembly GCF_904066215.1). Taxonomy (NCBI): domain Bacteria; kingdom Bacillati; phylum Actinomycetota; class Actinomycetes; order Micrococcales; family Microbacteriaceae; genus Microbacterium; species Microbacterium sp. Nx66. Next base: position 656,327 of record NZ_LR880474.1, on the reverse strand, counting down.
TGAGCGCGGCCATCTGGTTGTAGTCGCCGTAGGCCTGGTAGGCCTCGAGCATCGCGAACTCCGGGCTGTGGGTCGAGTCGGCACCCTCGTTGCGGAAGTTCCGGTTGATCTCGAAGACCCGCTCGATGCCGCCGACGACCGCGCGCTTCAGGTACAGCTCCGGCGCGATGCGGAGGTAGAGCTCGGTGTCGAAGGCGTTGGAGTGGGTGATGAAGGGTCGGGCGGATGCGCCGCCATGCTGCACCTGCAACATGGGAGTCTCCACCTCGAGGTAGCCGTGCGCGGCGAACGTGGACCGCAGGCTGGCGTTCACCGCGGCGCGTGCGCGCACGGTCGTCCGCGCCTGTTCCCGCACGATGAGGTCGAGGTAGCGGCTCCGCACCCGGCCCTCTTCGCTGAGCTCGGCGTAGGCGTTGGGGAGCGGCAGGATCGCCTTCGAGGCGATGGCCCAGTCATCCGCCATGATCGACAGCTCACCGCGGCGGCTGGAGATGACCTCGCCGTGCACGAAGACGTGGTCCCCGAGGTCGACGAACTCCTTCCACTCGGCGAGCGACTCCTCGCCGACGTTGGCCAGCGAGACCATCGCCTGGATCCGGGTGCCGTCCCCGGCCTGGAGGGTGGCGAAGCAGAGCTTGCCGGTGTTGCGGCTGAAGACCACGCGGCCGGCGACGCCGACGATCACACCGGTCTCGGCTCCGGGCTCGAGGTCGCCGTACTCCGCCCGCAGGGCGGGGATGCTGTGCGTCACCGGCACGGCGACCGGGAACGCCCCGCCGCCCGCGTCCGCGCGCTTCTCGATCAGGCGCTCGCGCTTGGCGAGGCGGACGGCCTTCTGCTCGTGGATGTCCTCTTCGGCGGAAGAGGCGGCCGAGGCCGTTTCGGGCGCGGCGGGCGCGTCAGTCATGTGCGGGGCTCCTTGGAAGTCGTACCCAGTTTACCGAGATGGCGCGGCGGACTCCGGCCGGTCGGGCGGAGACCGACGGCGGGCGTTCTTCCCGCGGCGCGGGGCTCGGTAGCCTCGAACCATGGCCCCCACCCGGATCCTCCGCGCCAGCGCCGTCCTCGCCCTCGCCGTCATCCCGGTCCTCGCCCCCTCGGTCGCCATGGCCGTGGAACGCCCGGCGACGACGGTCGCTGCGGCCGCCGATGTCGACGACTTCTCGTACGCATCCTGGGATGCGGTCTACGACGTCGGACTCGACGACGATGGCCGGGCGCGCATGCAGGTGACGGAGACAGTGGTCGCCCGCTTCCCCGACGCCGACCAGAACCGCGGCATCGTGCGGGGCCTGGCGACGACGTACAAGGGCGCCGGCATCGACACCCGGGTCATCGCGGTCACCGACGAGGACGGGACCGCGGTCCCGTACGAGACCGAGGAGGACGACGGGACCCTCTTCGTCCTCACCGGGGACGACGACTTCGTCCATGGCCTCACCACCTATGTCATCGAATACGAGATGCGCGACGTCATCGTCGGGAGCGCACCCGACGCGTCCGGTTCCCGCGCCGCGGACGAGTTCTACTGGGACCTCCTCCCCCTCGACAGCACGCAGCCGATCGAGGCGTTCCGGGCCGACATCCGATTCGATGCCGCCCTGAGCACCCATCTCACCGGGGCGACGAAGTGCTACATCGGTCCTTCCGGTTCCACGGAGCCCTGCGACCTCGAGGGACCGGTCGCAGACGGAGAGGCCACGACTTTCCGCGTCGAGGCCGGACCGCTGCCAGCGGCGGACGGGGTGACGGTGGCCGTCGGCTTCGACCCCGGCACGGTGGTCCAGCCATCCGCGCGGACCCCCGACCCCGTCGCCGATGTCGGGCCGGTGGTCGCCGCCGTCGGCGCCGTGGGTCTCGCGGCGACCGGCTGGGTGGCGACCGTGGCCGCCGACCGACGTCGACGCCGCGCCACCGGGATCATCGTGGCGCAGTACGACGTCCCCGATGACCAGCCGCCCCTGCTCGCCGCGGCGCTCATCCCCGGCGCGAAGAACGTCGTCCCGGCGGAGATCGTCCACCTCGCCGTCCGCGGCACGCTGCGCATCGAGGAAGGGGCGTCGGACGAAGCGCCCCGGCTGCGACGACAGCCCCAGGGCAGCGCGCCGAGTCCCCTCGACCAGGCTGCGCTCGACGCGCTCTTCCCCCACGCGGATGCGGACGGCGTCGTGGACCTGCCGGCCGAGAGCGAGGCCTTCGCGACGCGGATGACCGCGCTGACGACGAAGGGCCAGGAGGAGGCCTCCCGCCGGGGCTTGACGACCAGGGCGCGGAGCCGCGCTGCCGTCATCCTGCAGTCCGTGGCCATCGCCGTCGCGGTGGTGGGTCTCGTCGTCGCCATCGTCGCCGTGGCATCCGGTCGCCTGTCTGCGGGACCCGCGCTTCTGGCCATCTCCGTCGGGACGCTGCTCGTCGCGGCTTCGAGCTTCTTCACCTTCTCTCGGCACACGGTCCTCACTCCGGAGGGAGCGCAGGCGTACGAGCACCTGCAGGGGGTGCGCGAGTTCATCCGCGTCGCGGAGGAGGATCGGTTACGGATGCTGCAGTCCTACACCGGCGCGGAACGGCGCACGGAGAAGGGCGCGGACGTCATCCATGTGTACGAGCGCCTCCTCCCCTACGCGATGCTGTTCGGCATGGAGGATGAGTGGGGCCGGGTGCTCGAGACGGCGTACAGCCGGGAGGCGCACGGCCCGACGTGGATCGGCGACCCCACGTCCTTCGCTCTCCGCACGTCGCTCGTGGCGTTCATGAGCTCCTCCACGGCGGCCGCGACCTACTCGGCCCCGTCCACCGGCACGTCGTCCGGCACCGGCGGCTCGTTCGGCGGAGGCTTCTCCGGGGGCGGCGGTGGCGGCGGCTTCTCCGGCGGACGCTGAGCCGGGGTCACGGCGCGGGCGCGTGATCAGACGAGAGGTGGCGGGTCCGAGGCGTCGCGCAACGCCCGCTCGACGGTCGACTGCACCAAGGCCGACAGGAAGCCGCCCGGATTCTCGACCCCGATCTCCCGGAGCCGCGAGGTCGACTGTCCGATGATCGAACGGGAGAACTCCGTGGCCGTGGCGATCGCGTCGGCATAGGCGGCACGGTCGGCCTCCGCGATGACGACCGGTTCGCACCCCATCTCGACGGCCAGCGCCTGGGCGATCGGAAGCACGGCGGCGGGAGCGGTGACCGCCGCGAATCCTGCCTGCAACTGCCGGAGATCGATCGAGGTCCCGGTGAACGTGATCGCCGGATGCACCGCCAACGGGATGGCGCCGCGCTCCGCCACCGGGCGCAGGACCTCGATGCCCTGTGCCGGATCGGTGTGGAGGACGAGCTGGCCGATCTGCCACCCGCCGAGCTCGGCGATGCCCGAGACCAGGGCCGACAGCTCAGCGGAAGGGACCGCGAGGATCACCAGTTCGGACCGCCGCACCACCTCCTGCGTCTCCAGCACCGGGACGCCGGGGAGCACCGCCGACGCACGCTCGTCGTCCGACCCGCTGGTGATCCCGACGATCGCGTGCCCGGCCCCGGCCAGCGCCGCGCCGATGACCGGTCCGACCCGCCCCGCGCCGATGATGCCGACGCCGAGACGGCCGTCGCGCACCACGCTCACTCCTCGCGCGGCGCGTCGGTTCGCGCCGGCGGCGCGGGCGGCGCGGTCGGCACCCGCGGGGGCCGAAGGCGCGGTCGTCTGCGGCGCCCGGCGGAGCAGGTGGGGGGTGCGACCGGGGGCGCCGTGACGGGAGGGGCCGGAGGCGGTGCGACCGGGGCGCGGTCACCGGAGGCGCCGGCGGCGGCGTCACCGCAGGAGTCCGCACCGGCGGAGCAGGTGGGGCCGCCGAGCCCGGGGATGCGGAGGGCGGCGCGACCGGGGGCGCGGGTGCCACGGACGGGACTGATGCCGGGCCGCCGAACACGGGAGGCGCGGGAGGCATCGGAGCGGCAGGACCGCCGAACTGCGGCGGAGCGGGCGGCGCGACGGGAGCCGCGGCGTGCTCGCTCCACCGGTGGGTGTGGTCGCGGGATGCCGCTTCGGCGGCGGCGATGCTGACCTCGTCGAGCAGTGCGAGGGCATCTGCCCGCTCGAGACCCGACAGGAGGCCGGTGATCGGTCCGGGCACGGTGTGCACCTGGGCTCCGGAGACCGCCTGAGCCCGGTCGATCGGCCCCTGACTGAGCGACACACCCTGGAGACGCGCCAGCGGGAAGACCGCGAGCTTGCGCCACACGATGCCGCGGCGCAGCAGCAGTCCGTCCGTCGTCAGCGTGTATCCGTGGCGCTTCCAGGAGACCGGCCGCCGCCACCACGCCCGGCGCGGCATCGTCCGGTAGGGGTCGTTCTCGGCCGGACCGACGACGCCCTGATCCCACAGCGCGGGGATGCTCTCCGCCGGGACGTCGGGCAGCACGAGCGACAGCACGCGCTCGACGTCCGCGCGCTTGCCGACGGGCAGCACGACGTTGAACTGCTGACCGCTGCTCGACGACTGCTGGGCGGCGCTCTTGCCGCTCATCCGGTTGATCTTGATGGTCCACCAGCCGAACGGCCGCCAGAGCAGGGACTGCGACACCTCGACCGCGAAGATACGGCCGGGCGGGAGGGTCTCGGTGACGGTGGTGAGCAGTCCGTAGGTGATGCGCACGCCGTCGGGGGTGGGCGCGATGGAGTACCGCAGCGACTTCGAGATCTGCGCCCAGGTGATACCGACGACCGCGATGAGCATCGGGACGCCCATGCCGAGACCGATGCCGAGGAGGACGATCCCGCCGTCGGGATCCCCGTCGATGAGGACGCCGATCAGGGTGCTGCCGATCGCGATGGCGAAGATCACGCCGAAGAACACCAGCCACAGCAGCCCGGAGATGAGCTGCGAGCCGATCAGTCGGCCGGCGGGGATCTTGACGACGCTCTCGGGCACGACGTCCTGCAGGTCCACTCCGGCGAGCAAGCCGTTGACGCCCTCGTTCATCGAGCCGACGAGCTGTGCGCGCGCGGAGGTCGGAGCGGACCCGTCGGGCGTCGCTGCGCCCTGGGGGCCGAGGGCGGCGTGCCGTGCGGCGCGCGCGCCCGAGGCGAGTCGGAGGATCTCGGCGCGCACCCCCTCGGCCCGCGGCGTCGCCAGGTACTCCAGCGCGACGTTCGCGTCCGTGCCCGCACCCACGACCTCGAGCTTCGCGAGGCCGATGATGCGTGCGGGGAACGGCCGCGTGAGGTTCACGCCCTGCACGCGGTCGAGGGGCGCGCGGCGATGGGAGCGGAAGATGATGCCCTTGCGCACCTCGACGTGGTCGCCGGTGATGCGGAACTGCTGGAAGCGCCAGACGAACCAGAAGACCGCCACGAGCACCACGACGAGCGCCAGGACACCCAGCAGCGCGATCAGCGCGAAGTTGTTCGCGAGCACCCAGTCCACCGGGTCGCCCCCGGTGTAGTCGTCGTAGTGCGCCTCCTCCGGCGCGAACTGCCCGACGAGCCAGGCGATGACCCGGTCGCGCATGTTCGCGATCACGATGCCGCCCACGATGATGAGCGCCAGGCCGCCCTTGAACAGCGGCGTCAGCGGATGCATCCGGTGCCATTCGCCGTCCGCGAGGTGCGTCGACGGCGTGCCCGCGGAGGTCTGCCCCGGCGCGGCGGTGGGAAGCTGCGACTCGCTCACAGGCCGGTCCGGCGGGTCTCGGCGACCTGGATCAGCGTGTCGCGCAGCGCCTCGGCCGCCGCCTGGGTGAGGCCGGGGATCTGCACACCGGTGGTGGCCGCAGCGGTGACCATCTTGAGCTGGGAGATGCCGAAAGCCCGGTCGAGCGGCCCCTGGGTGATGTCGACGAGCTGCATGCGCCCGTACGGCACCGCGATCATGCGCTGCCACAGGATGCCCTTGCGGAACACGATGTCGTCCGCCCGCAGCATGTAGCCGATCGCCCGCGCCTGTCGCGGGAGGATGATCAGCGTCACGAGCGTGATGAGGATGATGACCCCGGCCGGGATCCACACCCAGTCCTGCTCGAGCACGATGTTCAGCACGATCGCGGCGGCCACGACGATGGCCAGGAAGATGACGTTCTGCACGATCTGCGACACGACGTAGCGCGGCGAGATCTGGTGCCAGGTGCCGTCGAGCTCGAGGCGGGCCTCGTTGCGTGCCGTGCGCAGCCGCGTGTACGTGCCCTGGTCGAGGGCGTCGAGGTCAGTGCCCTCCGCCGGGTTCAGGGGCGCGGTCTCTGGGTTCTGAGTCATCAGGATCCTTCGGCAGGGTGCAGAACTGTTCGGCGACGAGAGCGGCGACGACGAGCACGACCGCACTCGCGATCAGCGCCACCATGGCCACAGTCGACCCTATCGGGGGATCGATGGGGCGCGTGAGGAGGAAGGCCAGCAGCCCGGCGCCGAAGCCGGCCAGGATCGCGCCCAGCAGGCTGGACGCCCTCGCGAGGGTCGCGGCCCGCAGGGCACGGAACGGGTCGATGCGCACCCCGGACCGGACGCTGCGCCGCACCGGCCAGGCCACCCCGAGCGATGCGCCGGCGATGAGGACGAGCAGCACCGGGAGGAACAGGGACGGCGTGAACGTGGCTCGACCGGTCGCCGTGAGCATCTGGTCGAGGATGAACCCCGCACCGGCGCCGACGAGCCCGAGGACGGCGAGCAGCCCGGCAGAGGTGCGCTTCATCCCTCGCCTCGCGCGCGGAGGTCCGCCGCCAGATCAGCGACGCGGCGCCCCGCGAGCTCGGCGTCGGGGGCGACGTCGAGCCAGGGCTCCAGGACGAACAGCCGCTCCGCCGCCCGCGGATGGGGCAACTGGATCCGGGGGTCGTCCGAGACGACGTCGCCGTAGGCGATGAGGTCGAGGTCCAGAGTGCGGTCACCCCATCGCTCGCCGCGGACGCGACCGTTCTCGTCCTCGATGGCGTGCAGCATGCCGAGGAGGATCTCCGGAGCGAGGCGCGTGGTCACCAGAGCCACTGCGTTCACATAGCCGGGGGCGTCGGGATCGGGGCCGTCCACGCGGAGCGCCACCGTCTCGAACAGGCGCGACAGGCGCACGTCGGAGACGAGCGGAAGACGCCCGATTCGTGCCGCCGCAGCGCGGATCGTGTCCTCGCGGTCGCCGAGGTTGGCGCCGAGCGCCACGACCGCCACCGTCTCCGGGCGTGGCGGCCGGGGGCCTGGCACCTCCGGCGGGCGCGTGAGGTTGCGGCTCATGTGGTGATGTCCTCCAGCGACTCCGGCGCCCGCGTCCGATGCACCGTCACGGCCACGTCACCGAAGGTCAGCGCGATCGGCGCCTGCGGCTTGTGCACCGTCACGGTCACCTGCTGCACGCGGCGGTCGCCGAGGGCGACGTCCGCGATCCGCTCGGCCAGGGTCTCGATGAGGTTCACCGGCTCACCCGACACGACCGCGGCCACGCGCTCCGCGAGCTCGCCGTAGTGGACCGTGTCGGCCACGTCGTCGGAGGCGGCGGCCTGTTCGAGGGAGAGCCGCAGCCGGAGGTCGACCGTGAACTCCTGCCCGTTCTCCCGCTCGTGCGGGTAGACGCCGTGGTGGCCGAATACGGTCAGCCCTGTCAGCACGATCTCGTCGAGGAAGTCCATGCCTCTAGGGTACGGTGACGCTCCGACTCCGCACTCAGCCTTCCCAGGCGCGGGTGATCGCAAGGGCGTCGCGGGTCGCCGCGACGTCGTGCACGCGCACCGCCCAGGCGCCGGCGCGCATCGCGAGCGCACTCGTCACCGCGGTGGCGAGGTCCCGGCGCTCCTCGGAGACGCCGTCACTGCCCGGCGCCGCCGACTGCAGCACGTCGGCGAGGAAGCGCTTGCGCGACGTCCCGACCAGCACGCGGAAGCCGAGGCCCACGATCTCGTCGAGGCCCCGCAGCACATCCCAGTTCTGGCCGCCCGCCTTGGCGAACCCGATACCCGGGTCGACGATCACGCGGGACGGCGCGATGCCGGCGGCCGCCGCCTCCCCGATCCGCTCGCGCAGCTCGCCGGCCACCTCCCGGGCGACACGGCGATAGTCGGCGTTCGCGTACATGTCGGCGGAGAAGCCCCGCCAGTGCCCGATCGCGAAGTCGGCTCCCGACTCCGCCACCGCGGCGCGCATGTCGGGGTCGGCGAGCCCACCGGAGACGTCGTTGACGATGCGCGCCCCCGCACGGACGGCCGCCGCCGCGGTCGACGCGTTGAGGGTGTCGATGCTGACGACGACGCCGGCCGCCGCGAGCTGCTCGACGACGGGAAGGACGCGGCGCTGCTCCTCCTCCACCCCGACGCGCTCCGCCCCCGGCCGGGTCGACTCTCCCCCGACGTCGAGGACGGACGCCCCTTCGGCTCGCAGGCGAAGGCCGTGGGCGACCGCCCGGTCCGCGTCGAGGTAGCGCCCGCCGTCGCTGAACGAGTCGGGCGTGACGTTGACGATGCCCCAGATCCCGGTCATGCGCGCGACGTCCCGCCCCCTGGCACGGTCATGCCGATCAGGGTCACCAGTTCCGCACGTGCCACCGGATCGGTGTAGACCCCGCGCGCCGCGATGGTCAGCGTCGAGGCCTCGGTCTGCCGTCCACCTCGCATCGTCACGCAGCCGTGGCTGGCATCGAGCACGACGAGCACGCCACGGGCATCGAGGTTCTCGGCGATCGTGTCGGCGATCTGCTCGCCCAGCCGCTCCTGCACCTGCGGCCGCGCGGCGAGGATCTCGACGACGCGCACGAGCGCACCGAGACCGACGACCTGCTCGCCCGGAAGGTAGGCGATGTGCGCATGCCCCGCGAAGGGCAGCAGGTGGTGTTCGCACACCGAGCGGAAGCGGATGTCGCGCAGGAGCACCGCGCCGGAGGGCAGGGTGTCCGGCGCCGGCCCGCGGGTCACGCTGATCGTGTGCGCGAGCGGCTCGGCGGGATCCTCCCCCACCCCGGCGAAGAACTCCGCGTACAGCTCGGCCATCCGGGAGGGAGTCTGCTTGATCCCCGGGCGATCGGGGTCCTCGCCGATCGCCTCCAGGAGTTCCCTGGTGAGCCGTTCGACGCGTCCCTTGTCGACGGTCACGTCACGCCGTCGCGGGACGAGGGCTGCCCGCTCCGGCGGAGCCCTGCTGCGGGCGCGGCGGGGTCGTCGGCGCCTCGACGGAGGCGGCGAGCGAGACGTCCTTCTTCGGGACCTCGATCGGCGGCCGCTCCGAGACCGGGCGGTCCTCACTCGACAGCCACAGCGGACGCTCCGGGAGCTTCTTCACCTCGGTGAAGATCTCGGCGATGCGGTTGTGGTCGAGGGTCTCCTCCTCGAGGAGGGCCAGAGCGAGACGGTCGAGGATGTCGCGGTTCTCGCTGAGCACCGCGTAAGCCTCGTTGTGCGCCTGCTCGATGAGCGCCCGCACCTCGGCGTCGACGCGCTCCGCGACCTTCTCCGAGTACTCGCGGCCGCGGCCCATGTCGCGGGCGACGAACATGTCGCCGCCCTCGGTGCCGAGCTTGACGGGGCCGACCTGCGTCGTCATGCCGTACTCGATGACCATCTTGCGGGCGATCGAGGTCGCCTTCTCGATGTCGTTCGAGGCACCGGTGGTGGGGTCGTGGAAGACGATCTCCTCGGCGACGCGGCCGCCCATGGCGTAGGTGAGCTGATCCTGCAGCTCGTTCCGGGTCACGGAGTACTTGTCGTCCAGCGGCAACACCATCGTGTAGCCGAGCGCCTTGCCGCGGGGCAGGATCGTGATCTTCGTCACGGGATCTGTGTAGTTCATCGCCGCCGCCGCAAGTGCGTGTCCGCCCTCGTGGTACGCCGTGATGAGCTTCTCCTTGTCCTTCATCACGCGCGTGCGACGCTGCGGACCCGCGATCACACGGTCGATGGCCTCGTCGAGGGCGCGGTTGTCGATGAGCTGCGCGTTCGAGCGGGCCGTGAGCAGCGCGGCCTCGTTGAGCACGTTCGCCAGGTCGGCGCCGGTGAATCCGGGGGTCTTGCGGGCGACGACCTCGAGGTCGACGTTCTTCGAGAGCGGCTTGCCCTTGCTGTGCACCTCGAGGATCTTCTGGCGACCCTTGAGGTCGGGGGCGTCGACGCCGATCTGGCGGTCGAAACGTCCCGGGCGCAGGAGCGCGGGGTCGAGGATGTCGGGACGGTTGGTGGCCGCGATCACGATGACGTTCGCGTTCGGGTCGAAGCCGTCCATCTCGACGAGCATCTGGTTCAGCGTCTGCTCGCGCTCGTCGTTTCCGCCGCCCATGCCGGCGCCGCGGTGGCGACCGACGGCGTCGATCTCGTCGATGAAGATGATGGCCGGAGCGTTCTCCTTGGCCTGGCTGAAGAGGTCGCGCACGCGGGAGGCACCGACGCCGACGAACATCTCGACGAAGTCGGAACCGGAGATCGAGTAGAACGGGGCGCCGGCCTCGCCGGCGACGGCGCGGGCGAGGAGGGTCTTTCCGGTTCCGGGAGGGCCGTACAGCAGCACGCCCTTCGGGATGCGGGCGCCGATGGCCTGGAACTTCGCCGGATCCTGCAGGAACTCCTTGATCTCGTGGAGTTCCTCGATGGCCTCGTCTGCTCCGGCGACGTCCGCGAAGGTGACCGTCGGGGTCTCCTTGTTGACGAGCTTGGCCTTGGACTTGCCGAACTGCATGACCTTGCCGCCGCCGCCCTGCATGGACGACAGGAGCCACCAGAACAGCAGGCCGAGCAGCACGAGGGGAAGCAGCAGCGAGAGGAAGCCGTCGAACCAGGTCGCGCGCGGCACGGCGTCGTTGAAGCCGTCCTTCGGAGCGGCCGCGTCGATCGCGGAGACCACCTCGTCGGCGCGGGCCTCGACGTAGTAGAACTGGACGTTCTCGGAGCCCTCGAACGGCTTCGACAGCGTCATGTCCACGCGCTGATCGCCATCGGTGGTGACGACCTCGGTCACGGTCTTGCCGGAGAGCAGCTCGAGCCCCTCCTGCGTCGTGATCTGCTTCGGCGCGCCGAGGTTGGAGATCAGCAGGAATCCGCCGAAGAGCAGCACGCCGATCAGAGCGACGTAGATCAGCGGATTGCGGGTGAGCTTCTTCACATCCATGGTCGGATCAGCGTATCGCCTCCGTGCTAGGGGGCCGCTGTGCGTTCACCCACGGCGCAACGCTCCCGCAGCTGTCGAAGCGTGAGTCGCTGAGCCTGTCGAAGCGTGGGTCGCTGAGCTTGCCGAAGCGTGGGTCGCTGAGCCTGTCGAAGCGTGGGTCGCTGAGCCTGTCGAAGCGTCAGCTGTACACGTGGGGCGCCAGCACCGCGACGTCCCGGAGGTTGCGGTAGCGCTCGGCGTAGTCGAGCCCGTAGCCGACGACGAATTCCACGGGGATGTCGAAGCCGACGTACTTGCAGTCGATCTCGACCTTCGCGGCCTCCGGTTTGCGCAGCAGCGCGAGCACCTCGATCGACTCCGCACCGCGGGACCCGAAGTTCTCCAGCAGCCAGCTCAGCGTGAGGCCGGAGTCGATGATGTCCTCGACGATGAGCACGTGCTTGCCGTGCAGGTCGGTGTCGAGGTCCTTCCGGATCTGCACGACACCGCTCGACTTCGTACTGGCGCCGTAGCTCGACACCGCCATCCAGTCCATCGGCGCGTGGAACGGCAGTGCGCGTGCGAAGTCGGCCATGACCATGACCGCGCCCTTCAGCACACCGACGAGGAGGAGGTCCTTGCCCTCGTAGTCCTTCGCGACCTGCGCCGCGAGCTCTTCGAGCTTGGCGTTGATCTCCTCCTCGGTGACGAGGATCTGTGCAAGGTCGTCCTGGATCTCCGCGGCGCGCATGGATCGATTTTAGGCGACGCGGCGGTGTGCTCCGGTCGCAGGCGCGTACCCTCCCCTGCGCGACGACACCGCACTACTCTGACGGTGACGCGGGCGCACGCCCCGACGGAAGGAGATCCCCATGGCGACTCACGACATCCTCAGCCAGGTGCCCCTCGACGACATCGCGCAGAAGCTCGGAGTGTCGCGTGACGAGGCCAAGGTCGCGGTCGAGCAGGGCGGCGCCGTGCTCCTCGGCGGACTCGCGAAGAACGCGGAGAGCACCGAGGGATCGGCGGCCATCGAGAAGGCCCTGGGCAAGCACCGCGGTGCGTCGAGCCCGGCGACGGTCGACGACATCGACCAGGAGGACGGCGAGAAGATCGTCTCCCACATCCTCGGCGGGAAGGAGAAGGAGGTCACCAAGGAGCTGACCGAGTCGAAGGCGACCCCGGGCATCGACTTCGGGAAGCTCCTCCCCATCCTCGCGCCGATCGTGATGGGTCTCATCGCCAACGCGACCAAGGACAAGACGGCGAAGGCGGATGCGGGCACGGAGGGCTCCGGCGGGATCGGCGACGTCATCGGCGGCATCCTCGGCGGCGGCGACTCCGGCTCCGGCGGCGGGTTGGGTGACGTGCTGGGTGGCCTCCTCGGCGGCGGCAAGAGCGGCTCCGGCGGCGGCATCGACCTCGGCGGCATCCTCGGCGGCCTCTTCGGCGGCAAGAAGTAGGACGTGACGCCGCTGCGGCCCGCGATTCAGCGGGTCGCAGCGGTGAACACGATTCGGCCGCCCTGGCGCACGGCGGCGCACCCCGGCAGGTCGATCGGCCCTTGACCCGACCAGTCGGTCACGAGGCGGGCGACCTCGATCGTCTGCGCACGGCTCAGGCTCGCCCCGAACTCGCTGTCGACCACGAGACGGATGATGCGGTTGCGCAACGCGGCGGGGTTGGCGGCGAGCGCGGCGACGCTCACGGAGATCCCGGCCTCGGCATGCTCGACGATGTCCTCGATCGTCTCGTGGATCATCTCGTCGAACGCCTCCGCGTCCTCCCGGAGCTGCTCGGCGGTGCGAGCCAGCGCCTCGGCGATGCCCGGGCCGAGCTGCGTCTCCAGCACGGGGAGCACGTGGTGACGCACCCGCACCCGCGTATAGCGGTCGTCGGTGTTGTGGGGGTCTTCCCACGGCTGCAGCTCCGTCGCGGCACAGAAGGCGCGGGTGGTCTCGCGGCGCACGCCGAGCAGAGGGCGCAGCCAGCGGAGGCCGTGGTCGTCCTCCCGATCCGGCGCCATCCCCTGCAGGCTCGTCGCCCCGGAGCCGCGGGCGAGCCCGAGGAGGACGGTCTCCGCCTGATCGTCGAGGGTGTGGCCGAGCAGGACCGCCCGCGCGCCGATGTCACCCGCCGCGTCCCGGAGCACGCGGTACCGCGCGTCCCGCGCGGCCGCCTCCGGACCGCCGTCGCCGTCGACCTCGACACGGACGACGAGCGCCTCGAGCCCGAGCCGTCCGGCGACGCGTGCCGTCTCGGCGGCAACCTCGGCGGATCCCTGCTGCAGACCGTGGTCGACGGTGACCGCGGTCGCACGCACCCCGCGTTTCGCGGCCTCGAACGCGGTGGCCGCCGCCAGCGCGAGCGAATCGGCGCCGCCGGAGACCCCGACGACGACGGTCGAGCCCTCGGGCAGATCGGCGAGCGCGGTGCGCACGGCGAGGCGGATCTCGGCGACGGCGGGGGCGAGGGAAGGCATCCCTCCACGCTAGGGCACCGTCTCGTCCGTCACGGTCGAATCCGCGGCCCCCGAGTAGGCTGGTCCGCGGCATCCAACCGATCTTCCTGAGGAGCACACGCATGGGCGCACACGACGCCGTCATCGAGATCCCGCGCGGCAGCCGCGTGAAGTACGAGGTCGACCACGAGACCGGGCGAGTGCACCTCGACCGCGTGCTCTACACGACCTTCGGCTACCCGGCCGACTACGGCTACTTCGACAACACGCTCGGCGAGGACGGCGACCCGCTCGACGTGCTGGTGCTCCTCGACCATGCGATCTACCCGGGCGTCGTCGTCGAGGTCCGCCCCGTCGCCGTGCTCAAGATGAGCGACGAGGCCGGTGGCGACGACAAGCTCGTCGCCGTGCTCTCCAAGGACCCGCGCTGGGCCCACATCCAGGACATCGACGACATCGCCGAGTACACGAAGAAGGAGATCGCACACTTCTTCGAGCACTACAAGGACCTCGAGCCCAACAAGTGGGTCAAGGTCGACGAGTGGGGCAACGCCGCCGAGGCGCAGCGCATCCTCGACGAGGCGATCGCCCGCTTCGGCGAGCAGGGCCACTGACCCCAGATCGCCGACCTCACCTGGGTCCCTGACCTCATGGGTCACTGACCTTCACTGGGTCGCTGACCTTCACTGGTCGCTGACCTCATATGGGTCGCTGAGCCTGTCGAAGCGAAGACCCCCGGACGCCATGCATCCGGGGGTCTTCCGCTGTCCAGCCGTCCGTCAGACGGAGATGCCCTTGCTCGCCATGAAGTCGATGGGGTTCGTGTAGCGGCCGTTGATGTAGACCTCGAAGTGCAGGTGGCAGCCGAAGGAACCGCCGGTGTTGCCCGCATAGGCGATGACCTGGCCGGCCCGCACCCACTGGCCGTTCCGGACGGCGAAGCCGCCGGGCTTGATATGCGCGTATCCGGTGGCGATGCCGCCGCCGTGCTGGATCCGGACGTAGTTGCCGTACCCGCCGTTGTAGAAGGCCGCGTCCACCGTGCCCGAGTGCGCCGCGTAGATCGCCGCGCCGCAGCCGTTGGCGAGGTCGACGCCGTAGTGCCAGCTCGACGAGCAGCCGTTGGCGTTGCACTGCTGCGAGCGGGGGCCGTAGCCGGAGCTGCGGTAGCCGCCGTGCGGACGCACCCAGCCCCCACTCCCCGGCGTCCCGCCGCCGCCGCTGTTGCCGCCGGCGTTCGCGGCGGCCTCGGCGGCTTCGCGGCGCTTGCGCTCCTTCTCGCGCTCCTCGACGCCCTTCTGGTAGCCGGCGACGGTGGTCGCGGTGGTGTCCTTCAGCGCGGCGAGCTGCGCCTGCATGGTGGCGAGGTTCGAGGACTGCTCGTCGAGCGCGGCCTGCGCGGCGTCGGCGGCCTGCTGCGCCGCGACCATCTTCTCCTCGGCGATCTTCTGCAGGCGGTCGCGCTCGTCACGGGCGACGACGGCCTGATCGCTGAGGGATTGTGCGGAGTTCCGCGCGGCGACCGCGTCGTTGTAGACGGTCTTGTTGTACTCGAGGAGCTTGTCCATGGAGCCGAGGCGGGCGAGGAGCTCGTCAGCGTTGGCGGCGGAATCCGCGAAGAACAGCTCCAGCGAGGTGTCGTCACCGCCGTTGCGGTAGAGCTGTGCGGCGACCTGGCCGGCCTTGCGGGCGGACTCGTCGGCGACGGCGGCCTGTGCGTCCGCCTTCTCCTGCAGGGAGTCGGCCTCGGCGATCGCGGCGAAGTAGGCCTGCTGCGCGTTGTAGAACTCGGTCGAGGCGACCTCGGCCGCGGCCTGTGTCTCGGAGACCTTCTGCGTGAGCGACTGGATCAGCCCCTCGATGCGCTTCACCTCTGCGGCTTTGGAGGCCTCGTTCTGCTTGGCCTTCTGCACGTCGTCCCAGCTCGGATACGACGCGGCGTGCGCGGCCGTGACACCGGACGAGATGCCGAACGCGCTGAGGGCGACGGCGCTGAGCGCGCCGAGTCCGAGAGCGCCGCGGCGGCTGATCCCGTCTCGGAAGAGGGTACGGCGCTCCGCCGGGGTGGGCGCACACCCGCAGTCCGCGGATGCCGCGAGTGCCGCATCCTGCGTGGTCTTCTCGTTCACACGGCCCCTTCCGCCGGTTTCACAGATGCCACAGTAACAACAACTTTCACACCAGCACCAGACTCCTGGAACGGCGCGAACGGCATCCCCGGCCCCTCCATCGTCCCGCTCGAACACGCCCGGGGGAAGCGGGTTCCGGCCTCGATTCGCGATTTGCCCGAATGATCCCTTATGCTTGAGCGTCGGCAAGGAAGTCCCCCGGGACTGACTCGGCCCCATCGTTTAGCGGCCTAGGACGCCGCCCTTTCACGGCGGTAGCACGGGTTCGAATCCCGTTGGGGTCACTCCATCCGATACAATTGAAAACACCAGTATGGCCCTGTAGCGCAGTTGGTTAGCGTGCCGCCCTGTCACGGCGGAGGTCGCGGGTTCAAGTCCCGTCAGGGTCGCTCCGTGCGACGAGCTCTTTCTTCGGAGAGGGCTCTTCGTCTAGGACGCGGCAGCATCATCGCCGCGCGGCTCTGTAGCTCAGTTGGTAGAGCGTTCGACTGAAAATCGAAAGGTCACCGGATCGATGCCGGTCGGAGCCACTGGAACCCTCGCGTAGCTTCTACATCGCGGGGGTTCTTTTATGCGCTTATCAGGGTTTTTCCGCGTCAGCGACTGCCTCCCTCCGGGCAGGCTCTGGGGTTTTCAGTCGTGGACTCCGCACAAACTCCGCACTATCAGGCTCAGGCAGCAGCGTCGCCCGAACGCAACTAGCGCCCAATCCTGACCCCAAAGTCTCGATGCATCCCCAGAGATAGAAGCCCCGTGTAGTTGCTAGCGAAGGGCACGGCACGAAGGTGGTCAATCAACGCTCGCTGACGAATCGTCACTGAGCCCTGTTCACCAGTCAAGCGCGCCTTCGCCACCGCGTGGATCGCGTCGATCTCGTCGGCGAAAGCGGATGCAACTGCGAGGTTGATGGAAGGGAACGCGAACTGGATCGTCTCTCGCCACTGTTGCACCCCCTCTTCGGCGCTAGGACCCTTGCTGAGGAACCGGATGGACGGTCCGTGGTGGTCGATGATCACGCCATTCGGGTCCTCCTCGCTACCGAGGCGCAGCCCGGATTTCCGAGGTTGCACTGCAAGCCCGTGCTTCGTCGAGTTGTACACGTTAGCCTCGCGGGCGAGCAGCGCGGCTGCCCGAGTCAAGAGAAATCGAAGGACGTCAGCGTCCTCTGTCCATGCCTCCGCGGATACCTCAGCAGGCGCATCGAGCCTGCCGCGGAATACCTCGCGCAATAGCTCATTGCGCGGAGGGCTGGTCAACAAGTCGCCCGCCATCTGCTTGAACTTCGCGAAGCTCGTCAACGACGAGAGCTTCAGCGGCGGACAAGGCTCCGGTTCCACGTGCGCGAAGTACAACCGCAGGAGTGCCTCCGCCGCGAGGTACATGATCGAGATCGACTCGACCACAGCGAATCCGTCGATCTCTTCGTCGTCTAGTGGCACCTCTAGCTCGACGCCCATACCCCACGCACGGACACCTCCAACGAGCGCGGGATGCAAGGCGGCATCGGCGTCGCCGAGGGCGACGAGCAACGCGATTCGAGTTCGCAGGTACTGCGATGGTGAATGCGAATAGAAGTCACGGTTCAGCTCGTCCGCAAGATTCAGCCCGCTCGCAGGATCAGGCGCCGGCGGCTGCTCATCAGTCATCGATGGATCGTATCCGCAGCCACGGACACTACGATCGGGTAGAGCGGAAGCCCTCTCCTCACTCCGCCCCGGGCTGCTTCTCGCACCGGATTAGATCAGCCCGTCCAGCTTCTGGCCCATGATGCCTGCAGCTTTGGTGGAGCCCTTGATGGTGTTCATGTACACGTCCTGGGTCATGCTCGGGTTCTCGTGTCCGAGGTAGTCGGCGATCTCTGTCGCGGACAGTCCAGCCTTGTCAAGAATCGTGGCTACCGACTTTCGGAACGCGTGCGTTGACAATCCCGGGTACCCCAGGCCGTCGCGACGGTCTCGAAGCTCCCGCTGCGTGTTCGAGGGATCGCGAGGGCGCATCAGCGGAGTCGGGAAGATGAGGTTGGTATCGGCGCGCAGCCTCTCGTGCCGCTTGTGAAGGAGGAGCATGGTCGCTTCCGGCAAGTGGGTGGTACGCGCGGACTTGTCGGTCTTCGCGAACTCCTGCCGCACAATTCCCCGCCCCTTCACACGCACATTCTGCGCGACAACGGAAGCTGTGCCGGCGGCGAAGTCGATAGCGCTCGCTTCGAGCGCGCACACCTCGGCCACTCGCCACCCTGACGCGAGCATGAACGTGATCAGATCCACCGTGTCCCACTCGTTGAGCTTCTCGTCCTCACGGACGCGCTGGAGAAACATCGGCAGTTCGTCCAACGGGATTGCGGTGCTGCCCTTCTTCTTCCTTTGGGTGACGCGCTCGAGCTCACGCACGGGGTTGTGCGACAAAGCCCCGTTCCGCACCGCTAGGCCGAGCATGCCACTCAGCGCCGATCGGCAGTTCTTTGCTGCCCCCGGGCCGGCTTCCTTCTCAACGGCGTTAAGGAACTTCTGCAGCCGTTCAGGTGTGGCCTCGGCGACTGAGAGGTCGCCGATCCGGGGCGCGATATGAGCGGTGACTGCATAGCCGTAGGTCTCCAGCGTGCCTTCTGAGCGCCCCAACTCACGCCGGGACTCCAAGAACCTCTGGCCGAGGGCGCGGAGGTGCGTTGCCGGTTTCAGCTCGCCACCGCGGTCGGCCTCGATCGTGGTCAGCGCATGCCTCAGCGCGGCCGTCGCCTTGGCCTTGCTCGGCGCGTGCTTCTCGATCTGGCGGGATTTGCCGTCCGCGAAACGATACCGCGTGCGGGCACGCCACTTCCCCGGCTGAACCTCGGCCACGTGGATGGTGCCGTAGGTTCCGATCGCCATTCGAGGTCTGGCCATCAGACTTCACCGTCGGTGGATGCGCGGAGTTCGTCAATGAGCACACGCGTGACGCGCCCACGCGCCTGCGGCGTGCTGTCCTCGCCGGCACGGAGCAGGGCCTCGACTTCAAGGGAATGGCCCCAGAGTCGCGCCGCGTACTGCTGAAGCAGAGGTGGGCGTATCCCAAGCTTCTTTGCCGCCCGAGACTCTGCAAGGCTCACACTAGGCCGACGAGCGCTCTGACGCGTGTCACGGTCGGGCACCTCCGTCATGGCCCCCCACTGTGCATCCACCTGGTCATACGACTCGGACTTCCTGCCGTGCACCCTCATATGCTCAAGGGCCGCCATCTCGAGTTCCTCGTCCCACTCGTGATCCCCACCTATCGGCGCGGCGCCCACGTGCGCATAGTCGCCATCCTCGAGCGCGATCGGTGCGCCCGACAGTACGCGGTTGACCCACTCCCGCCGCACGGGCTGATCCTCACGGAGCTCGTACGGCCGTTCCAGCAACTCCGCAGCCCCAAGAAGGTCGGCGAGTCGAAGCGGCTCACCAGAGAGCTTTCCAAGTGCGAGTGCGAGCGTGAGAAGCGTCGGAACCGTCGGCGCAGCCTTGCCCCGCTCAATCGCCTGGACGCTAGACAGGCTCCACGTTGCTCCGTAATCGCGTCCAACGGTCGCGATCGCCTCAAGGGTAATCCCGTGCCGCCGCCGGTAGGCGGCAAGAAATCCGCCCACCGCTTCCGCGTATGCCATTGATTCCATGCTTACAAGTTACCAGAATCATGTAGCTTGTGTTACGGTACCTCACAAGTTACAAATTTCTGGTACTCGCTATCAAAGGACTCCGCATGACACAGACGACGAACACCCTCCTCGACGTTCACGATCTCTCCGCCCAGACCGGCATGTCTGTGTCGACTATCTACCGCAAGCGGTCGCTCGGTGAGCCGCTCCCCCGGGCCGTGAAGATCGGCGCCGCTGTTCGCTGGCGTCAGGCCGATGTCGACCGTTGGATCGAGGAGCAGCTCGAGCCGGCGATGTGATGCGTCCTCGCCGGACCCATTGCGCGCGGAAACCGTGCGGAACTTCGAGGCAACTGTCGGGACCGACACGTTCCGCGTGGTGTTCCGCACGTGGCGCGCCCCGCCGTCGCCTAGATAACCCGCGCACGGGAGCGGAGATGCGGACGGAACCCCATCACTTCTCTATTGGCACCTCGGAGGCGAAATAGGTGCAGTCCGCGCAGGAGAAGTGCGGGGGTGACTTCCGCACTACCGATCTTCCTCGGCTCCCGGGAGCGTGCCTGCTCTTGCCTCGCCCCCGAAGCGGCCTGCTGGTGCTCAACACGCGCACGGCAGGGTGCAGGCGCGGATACGAAGGGACCGCAACCACAAGATCGACATCACGCTCGAACCCTGAGCGAGCACTACCCATACGGAAGAAACAAAAAGGGCCACCGAGCTGCAACTCGGCGACCCCATGGCGGATCTGAAAGGAGATCCTGCATTTGACTACCACCAGCGTACCTGAAGACCGCGATATCCCCGAGGCGCTCGGGAAGCGGTCCACCGCGCAGCAGCTCGTTGAGTTGGCCCTCGATCACTACGACCTTCACGTCGATACCGATGGCAAGCCTTTCGGTGTTCGCAAGGGCGGTCACGTAGCGATTCCTCTCCTCGGCAGCAGACGCTCCGTCCGCAAGGAACTCGGCGGCATGTACCGGCGTCGGACCGCTCGCACAGCCTCGCAGAACGCGTTGACTGAGGCGATGAGCGCGCTTGAGTACGAGGCGGAGGAGAGTTTCGAGCCCATCAAGCTGCACCTGCGCACGGCGCGCCCCAGCGACGACGAGATCTTCATCGACATCGGCGATCGCAGTGAGCAGGTCATCCGCGTGACGGCAGCCGGCTGGGAGATCCTCGACGGCGACGATGACCTTCCCGTGCTGTTTCGCCGCACCGCCGTGACCGCCCCTTTGCCCGTCCCTGCGCGCGGCGGAAACCTCGACGCATTGTGGGAGTTCGTCAATCTGCCGGCCTCGGACCGCGGCTTGATCATCGGCTGGCTCGTCGCTGCGACGATCCTTGTCGGTCTTCCGTGCCCGGCCTTGGCTCTGCTCGGTGAACAGGGAACCGCCAAGACCAGTAGTGCACGACGGCTCTTCTCCCTGTTCGATCCGACCACCGCGCCGGTGAGGCGCCCACCGAACGATGCGGACCGGCTGCTTCACGCCGGGGCTCACTCGCGCGGCGTGGTCTTCGACAATATGTCGTCGATGCCGCGTTGGTTGTCGGACGGCTTGTGCCGATTCGTGACCGGTGAAGCTGATGTCGACCGCGCGCTGTACACCGACGACGACGTGCGCATCATGCAGGTGCAGGGCGTCCTGGGATTCACCAGTATCGATATCGGCGTTCTCAACGGCGACCTCGCCGAGCGATGCGTCTGGGGAGATCTTGAGGTGATCCCCGCAGACAGGCGTCGCTCAGAACGCGAGTTGAACTCCGCTTGGAACGCGAGCTACGCCTCGATGGTGGGTGCATTGTTGGACCTTGTTGTTCTGACCTTGCAGCAGCTGCCCGTCGTGAAACTCGGCAACAAGCCTCGGATGGCGGACTTCGCCGAGATCTTGGCCGCTCTTGATCATGCAACGGGGTCAGACACTCTGAGCCGTTACCGGCGGGCGCAAGATTCTGTCGCCGAGGACATCGTGAGCACCGACCAGTTCCTGGTGGCGATCACCGAGACGATCAAACGTCGCTGGACGGGTACCGGCAAGGCCCTTCACGAGCTCTTGCGCAGACCCTCGGACGATCGCTATTGGCCCGAGCCTCGTGGCATGAGTGGCAAGCTCCGGCGAGTGGCTCCGGATCTTCGAAAGGCAGGGTGGCAGATCGACGAGATCAAGCCGGACCCGACCACCAAGCGTTCCAAGACTTGGGTTCTGGTGCCTCCGGATTCCGCCATCTCCGATGCGGATCTTGCGAGCGTGAAACTGACCCGCGAGTTCGTCGCTGAAGACGTTCGAGCGTGGATCGCTAGGTTCATGGCGAACGGGGCCACCGCCTCATGCGCCACCGACCACGGATCCGCTGCGAGCTCGGGCTTCCCTATCACTTGCCGGACGCCCGGCTGCACTGCCGGCTGGCGCTCCGAGTGGGACACGCCGTTGCAGCGGTCCCGAGCGCTGACCTCACGACTCGCGGACGAACTCACGGCTCTCGGTATCAGCGTTGCTGACCTGGACCAGTACGTCGGCAGCGATCCCTTTGCACCTCCGGGTAGGGGCGAGGAGACCGTAGCCCCACCTAAGACCGAGCCCCGTTGATCGGGGCTGACCACTACACCGCACCGTTAGGAGAACACCATGCGAAGGACCCGTAGTCAGCTCCGAGCTGCGCAGATCGCCGCGCTGCAGGCCGAGCAGGACGCCTACGACAAGAACGTGAACGACGCGATCAAGGTCGCGGCGTTCGCACGCTGTGACGCCGTCGAGCAGCTGTACGAGCTTCTCGACGTCCAGCCTGAACCACCCATCATTCGTGATGGCAAGCACGGCCGCTACGAGGTCACGTCCGATAAGGACGAGGCCAAGCGCGCTGCTCGCCTCATCGAGGCTGTCACCGTCCTGCTATCAATTGAGGAGCAGCCTACGACGCAACCAGTCGGCAGTGATCGTCAGGTTCCTGCTCAGGCAGCTGAGAGACCGCCGCAGGCGGCTTCTCCGGCCCTGGTCGCGACGACTTCAAGCACGCCGACGGCGGTCAAGCAGCCAGCCGCCTGAGCGTTGCGTCGCCCGCGGCCCCGTGCGGTCGCGGCGAGTAGAGAAACCCCATCTGCCCTCGAAGAGGCGCTGATGGGGTTTCTCCGTTTCGGAAGGTGGCGCCACGACCTGTGCGTGGAGGCGGGAGCCTTCATCCGGGTGTCGGGCCGGAGGCCTGACCAAGGAGTATCCAAGGACAGGAGCGCAGCGATATGTCTGACGGATAAACTGCTTGCCGTTATTTGTGTAGTCTGGGACCACCCTCGCGGAGCGGGGAAGCAAAGGCCCAGACTGCACAAAGAACCGAGCGAAGGGGACGACCTGATGACGAGGACCGGCAAGGCGAGCGAAGCGACGCCGCGTCGTCCGAGGAAGAGGGTCGTCAACTTTGCGAAGCGCCGCACACTGAGGTTCAGCGACGACGAGGAACGAGCCGTCGACGACGTGCGGCGAGCTTTGGCCAAGTCCTCCGGACGCGACCTCGAAGAGGTCTCCTTCTCCGAAGCTCTGCGCCTGCTCATTACTGACCGTGAGGGTGCCGCCGAGGTGGAAGCGAGGGCGCTGGCTATCGAGCGCCAGGGCCCGAACGTGACCGACTGGGGCCTGGCCGACATCTCCGATCGGCTCGGGTACGAGCTCGGTCCGATTCGCAATCACATCGCGCATATCGGCGGCAACCTCAATCAGATCGCGAAGCGGCTGAATATCGGCGACCCGGTGACCGCTGGGGAGGTCTCGGAGGCTCTCCTTACGGTGGCTGAGCTACGCGATGTTCCCGACGATATCGAGAAGCGCATCGCACGCCTCGTGGACCATGGCCTGCCGCCGCGCGGGACGGTGTAGTTATGCCTGTTGTGGTGGCGAGCTCGACGCGGTCGGCCGATGCGCTGATCAACTATGCGCTCGATGACAAGCCCGAGCAAGATGGCGAGCGGTACGTCATGGCGTCCGGCGTGGGCGGCATGCTGGTATCGGTCGCGAAGCAGCAGATGCGCGACGTCCGCAAGAAGTGGGGTAAGGACAAGCCTGGCGCGTTCGTCCAGGCGTATCACGTCATCCAGTCTTTCGCGAAGGACGAGTTGGACCCCGAAGAGCCAGACGACTGGCTGACGGCTCAGAAGCTCGGGACAGCACTCGCAGAAGAGAGGTTCCCCGGCCGACAGGTGCTCGTTGTAACACAACGAGACGGGCGAACAGGCTGTGTGCACAACCACCTCGTCGCGAACTCCATCGAGACCAAAACCGGCCGCAGTCTCAACAGTTCAGTCGTCACGCACGCACGCCTTGTCGAGGCACATGAGCGTGTTCTTGAACAGCGCGGCTTCGAGCAGCGAGCGGACCTCAAGCAGGCCTTCAGCGACGCGAACGAGCGCTTCGAGCGGGGCGAGCCGAGCGGTCTTCGCCGCGCCGGGTCGACCGCGGACAGTGAGCTTCGCGAATGGCAGCGGCACATCATCTGGGAAACAGAATGCGACCTCGCGGATGAGTTCGGTGCGCCCCGCAACAAGCAACCTTTTAGTCTCACCGTGCTGAGGGCGAGCATCGAGAACACGCTCGCCGATCCAGCCGTTGTCGACTGGGACAGCTTCGTCGAAGTCGGTAGAACCCGAGGCGTTCAGATCGAACAGCGCGGCAAGAAGGGCCGTGGCATTTCGTACGGCATGCTTCGCGAGAATCCGGACCGAACCCCAGCCGATCCAACGCCGAGTGATCGACGCCGCTGCACCACACTCGGCACGGCCTTCGAGAGGGACGCTGTTGAGACCGCTTTCGCTCGCAACAGCGCGGTGACATTGTCCGTGCCACAACACACGACTGTTGAACGCCGACTGTCGCCCAAGAAACGCATGATGATCGCTCTGGACGAGGCGACACAGGAGGCAAATCGCGCCGCGCAACGCCTGGTGGCTACAGCCCTGTCAAACGCCGACGCGATGACAAGCGAACACGAGAATTCCGGTGCGCACGCTCCCACCGAGCTACCCGCAGTCCCGGGCACAATGGGACTGTCGGAACTCCGAGAAACTCAGCCACGGATCGCGGACCCAGAGGAACCAGAAACGGAGGTCACGGTTCCCGACTACCGTCCGCACGACGTCGAGCAACCGCGATCGGCGCGGCCGCAGGCTAACACCGGTGAGAATCAGGAGACCTCCCCCAAGCCTCGCCCGCTGCGACTGCGGTTCCCCGCACTCTTCGAAGAGGCGGAGCTTTCCGCGCCCGATCACCAAGAACGGAGCATCGGCGACTAGCACTGTGCAGTGGGTGGCCGGTGACCGCCTCGTGTCCATATAGTGGTCCGACGGTGCCCACACTACATAGTCGCTAGTGGCAGTCCGAAAAACGGGCTTCAGCTGGTCCTTTACAGGCCGGTTCGTGGTCACTAACGGGACACCGGCATTTCGCTGGGCAGCAGGGGTGGCCAGAACATGACCACAATATGGTCGCTCGGCGCCCACTGATCTCGGCCGTTTCGCATTCTCCACGTTGAGTTGTCGACGCCATGTCCGAGTCGGCACTCACGGGCATGATGGATGGATGCAGATCCATGAGACAGCCGACAGCTTCGACCTGCCGGATGAGCGCGTGTGGGTCGTGGGCGACCTCCACGGCAATGCTGGATGGATTCAAACGCTGCTGCCCGCGATGCGTCGGCATGACCCATCGCTGCGCACCATCCTTCAACTCGGAGATTACGGTTTCGAGCATGCTCAGCCCGGGACTGGCCCGGTCGATTATTGGGCGAAGCGCACAGGCATCGAGCGCGTGCTGGTCACGCCTGGCAACCACGAAGAGTGGAACCACATCACCCCGGCGCAGGAAAGCGCCTCCGGTATGGCGATCAGGGTCAGTGACGTCGTGTGGCTCATCCCCCGGCCGTTCCGTTTTCAGATCGCGGGACGCGAGGTGCTATCGCTCGGCGGCGCGTCCAGCGTCGACAAGGCGTTTCGAACTGCGGGCAAGGACTGGTTCGAGGATGAACTCATCACGGAACCGATGGAAGCCGCCGCGATTGCCGGCGGCCCGGCCGACCTTATGCTCACGCACGAGTCTCCAGCGATCGCGGTACCGGAGGTGCAGCGGCTGCTCACGAACAATCCGCATGATTTTCCTCCCGAGGCGTTGGCCGTATCTGCTGCACAGAGAGAGCGTGTGCAACGTGTATCTGATGCTGCGCTCCCCCGCTTGCACATGCACGGCCATATGCACGTTTACGGTAAGTTTGAGCGCGAGGACGGCAGGACCGTGGTCAGTCTCGATCGGGACACGTTTGCCTGCAACGCAGGAGTGCTCGACCTCGCGGGCCTCGCGTTCAGCCCACTTCCACTCAACGAGATCCGCGGCGGAAGACGACGGTACAAGCACCGCGCTGATCAAGGCGATGGCGCCGTCGTTCGCAGCTGATGGACCGGCGGATCGTCACCCTCCGCGGGATGATGCGAGCAGCCCGGAAGCGACTGGCCTCATGCGCTCTCCACTTCGAGGCGCAGATCGCGCTGCCCCGAACCGGTTGCTGGGGGCTTAGCGAGCGCCCCAGCTCCGTAGGAGCATTCCGCTGAGCCCTGTGCTCATCCGCCCAGAACTCGTCTCCGGGCGTGGCACAAATCTGACCTCTCTGCCCTTCTAATCACGGGAATGAGACCTCAGCGGACGCCGATGGAGCTAAGTGTGTCATTGGACCGCCAGCGGCCTGGATGATGATGAACCCGGCTCGATGCTGAACTCGATGAGCCGAATCGTATTTACTTTGTTTATTTCGCGGGGCAGCTCACGTTGCGCGCACGCCGGCCCACGCAGCTACGTGGTCACGTCGCTCTGAACACATCGACGCGGGACGTCGATAGCTAGGTCACGGGCGCCTGCCCCGGCCGCGCCGACTACGACGATGTCGACCTGATCGCTGAGGTTCTGCATCAACAGTGACCCCCCGCCGCTTACGCAAGCTATACTCGCTAATGACCGTTAGGATCCGATGATGTCGAACGCAACCGCACACCCCCTCCGCAGCGATCGACGCGCATACCTCACGGCGACTCGGTCGGACGAAGGTCGCGAGATCACCATCAAGATCGTCGGTCCTGTGGAATTCACGGACCACGAGGCCGAGGAGCTCGCGCACGAGCTGAACGTGCTGGGCTCCAGCGGTCGGCGCGCTCACCTCATCAGCATCCTGCAGGGCGTGAACAAGGCGCTCCGGCTCGAGGAAGAGCCTGGGCACTCGTCGCTGACGGAGGCTGAGCTGGACGCACTGCGCGCAGCCGGCTCGCTCGTTGAGCCGGAGAACGCGCTGCCTGTCGAAGAGCGCCCCAGCGTGCTCACGGCCCTCCGCCAGCAGGACATCCTCGCTGAGGCGCTGCCGACTAAGCGCGTCGCAGAACTGCTCGACGTGACCGAAGGCCGAGTGCGCCAGCGCCACGGCGAGGGGACTCTCTTCGCGATCCCGGGCCCCGGCCGCGGCCTGCGGTTCCCGACGTTCCAGTTCACCGACCACGGTGAGCTCCCGGGCTGGGGAACGGTGAGCCGAGCGCTGCCCGAAGGGGCGAACCCCGTGGCCGTGGAGTACTTCCTCACTCACGCTCACCCCGACCTGGGAGACGGCGAGCTGACTCCTGCCCAGTGGCTCGCAGCCGGCAAGCCCGCAGAACCTGTCGCGGCGCTGGCCGAGCAGGCGTTCTCGATCCGATGAGCGCGCTTCCTGCCCCCGACGCATCGAAGTTCCCGCATCCTCTCCCCCCGAGCGCTGTCCGTACGCTGCCGGCCGGCACGATCTTCGGACGCATCTACGACGCCGGCGGCGCTCACCCTGCCCGGTGGCACGAGCTCCGCCACTTCGGGCCCACGGGGAGCCGATTCGATCACCACCCCGATCCCGTGGGTCACCATCCGAACCACGCCGTGACCTACGTCACGCCCCAGATCACGGTTCCACCGGAGACGGCAGTTCAGAGCCTCCTGCTCGTTTGCCTATCAGAGTGCTTCAGCGACCGAGGCGTCATCGAACGCGGTGGCGTCGGAGCGGGAGGGACCGGGGGCACGCAGCCTCGGTTCGTGCTGTTCGCGACCACCCGCGAGATCACACTCCTCGACCTTATCGACAGCACCTGGGTCACGGACGTCGGCGGGAACGATCAGATCAACACTGGCGATCGGTCGCTGTCCCGGCCGTGGGCCCGCGCCATCCACCAGGCATATCCCGACGTCGACGGCGTCTTCTACCGCCCCCGCACCATCGCGCAGCGTCCGCAGCTCCCCGAGGCTCGCGCCGCGGCGCTGTGGGAGCGCGCCGAAGACGCCCTGCCGGTGAGCCCGACCGCGGACATCGAACTCAGCTCGCCTGGACTCACCGTGACGCTCGAGTCGTTCGCGAAGACCCTAGGCCTCGGCTTGGCGTAGAGACCCGAAAGGAGGGTGTCATGACCGCCCGTACCTGGTCTCAAGACCTCGAATACCTTCGCACTACGCTCACGCGTGCTCAGCAGACGCGCTATCGGCGCCAGGAATTTGTCCAGCTCGAGGACGGCAACACGGAGCTCGGATGGGTTCTCTATGAACGCGAGCAGATGCTCGCAGCAGTGAACGCTCTCCACGCCGCTGCAGGCAAAGCGCCCGTCTCGAGCGACCAGCTCCAGGCTGCAGAAAGCAGTGCCTGTGGCCATGTCGACTATACGTCGAAGTTCGCCATCGGGTGCGCGGACCTGGTGGCCGCGGAATGAGTCCGTCATCCGCCACCCCGCACGCCTCCGACTCGGCCGAGCAGCGCATGGCGGAGCAGCGCATGGCGGAGCGCGCGATCGTCGCGGCCGTCGCCGAGCAGCTGGGCGTCGCGCTCACTCCCGCTCGGATCGCGATCGATGACGCCCACATGGAGATCGACGGGCGACCCCAGACCGCATGGTCCTCGTGGAGGCCTACGCCCGTATCGGCGCACTCAAGGGTGCGCAGCCCCGCAAGCTCGCCACCGACGCGTTCAAACTCGCCTGGGCCGGTCAGAAGCTCGGTGCGACCCGGCTCATCCTCGCCGTGGCTGACGAGGCGGCGGCCAGCTACCTGCATCGCCCGGGCGCGTGGCTGACGGCTTCCATCCGCGACGCCGGCATCGAGATCATCGTCGCCGAACTCGGCGACGTGATGCGCGAAGCGATTCTCGCGGCGCAGGCTCGTCAGTACCGCTGAGATTCAGCTACTGTAGCTCGCGGCGGCCGCGACGGAACTTCTTCTTCTTGAGCGGCGCCGTCGGCCGTGGATCAGCTGCCTGCGAGAGCGGATCGACGTACCCTCGCCGGTTCGCCGGCACCCACCCCTTTGGTGTGTGATCGCGCTCAGCATGGCGTGCGTCGAGCCCGGCCTCACGCCGTTGCCCACGTGCGCGCCCCGCGCGCGCCTGGCGCTCTTTCGCGATGCGTTCACGCTCCTGCTCACGCAGGACGTCCGCTCGCCGCTGCTCCTCAGACGTAAGCCGCGGGGCGCCATCAGAGGAACGAACCGGGTGCTTCTTTC
The DNA here is from genome assembly GCF_904066215.1 of Microbacterium sp. Nx66. Lineage (NCBI taxonomy): Bacteria > Bacillati > Actinomycetota > Actinomycetes > Micrococcales > Microbacteriaceae > Microbacterium > Microbacterium sp. Nx66. The sequence continues at coordinate 627,590 of NZ_LR880474.1, read as the reverse complement.
CGTCGCCGACGCGCAGACGGATACTCGCGGCGTTCTTCGCCTTCCAGTTCGTCCCCTGCTCGAACCCGCGCGCCTCTCCCACGGCGGCCTCAGTGCGCGGCGTCGTACGCCTGCTGCACCGCGTCGGGGACGCGGCCGCGGTCGGAGACCTGGTGACCGTTCTCCTTCGCCCACGCGCGGATTGCCGAGAGGTCGCGCTTGGCGGCGCCCTGCGAGTTCCGGCGCCCACGGCCTCCGCGAGTACCGCCGGCGGACACCCGGCGGGCTGCCGCGATCCACGGCTCAAAGGCCTCTCGCAACGCTGCTGCGTTCTTCTCGGACAGATCGATCTCGTACGCGGTGCCGTTCAGGGAGAAGGTCACCGCCTCGCCGGATCCGACTTCCAGGACTTCTCCGTCGATGTCGTCGACGAGCTGATGCACGATTTTGCGGGCCATGCCGCCGAACATATCAGCCAGCATCTAAGCCGAATCGCAATGGTGGCCGATATCCCGCGAACTGCGTGCGGGATTCGAGACCACTCTTGTCGATGTCGACCTCTCGACGTACCATTACTAATGCATTACTAACACGCTTGGAGGCCTCGAATGGCTGCACGACCGATCAGTTTCGCCGTCGAAGAGACGGACGTCCCTTTGCTCCAGGAGCTCGCCGATGCGTTCGGCGGCGGCAACCGCAGCGAATTCCTGCGCGTCGCCATGAAGGAGTTCAAGAAGAAGCTCCGCGTCCAGCAGATGAACGATCTGCACGCCGAGATGCTCGAAGAGCGCGGCGGCAAGGTCTACACGACCGAGGAAACGCTCAAGCTCATCGAGGACTTGGGAACCTCATGAACAGCCAGCGGGAGCGCCCTCGGATCGCGGTCGTCTACGACATCAACGTCTACCTCGACCACATCCGTAGCGGCACCGGAATGCTGCTCCCCGACAAGCTCCCCTCCCCTTCGGCGGCATCCGACGCTCTCTCGCTCGCGTTCGATCAGCAGGTGCGTTTGTTCACCTCGCCGCACATCCTGCGGAACGTCCACCGCCTGATGATCGCCTCCGGGCAGTCTGAACGAACCACGGCCAAGTACATCGAGTTCGTCGCCGAGGCCTGCGACGACTCCGGAGGCGCGATCGTGGACCCGGTCGTCCGCGACTATGCCATCGGGAATCACGAGGACAATAACATCCTCGCCCTCGCGAAGGACCCCGCCGTCGACGCGGACGTGATCGTCTCCTCCGACCATCACCTCATCGATCTCGGTCCCGCATGGAACGGCCGGCTGATGATGCGGCCGCGACAGTTCACCTCGCACATGGTTCGGTCCAGCTTGCAGAGTGCGGCTCAGCACACCCCCGCCCCGAAGGTGCCGCGGACTCCCGCGCCACCGAAGCGCGTCTCCGATGCCTTCCCCGAGCTTCGCGGTGTGCACCTCGATCGGTATGGTCTTGCTGGCTCCTCCGCACCTCAGCGAGAAGATGGCCTGCAGCACTGAGAACAACCCGGGACACTGCCGACCTTCGAGGACAATCCGTGGGAATGCGGTCAACGAGGGCATCGTGCATGATGACCTCATGAGCGCATCGCACGACGTCATCACCCCCGCCGAGCTCGGCCGCGAACTCGGTCACAACGACGGTGATCGGCCCGGCATCACTGTGCGCCGCTATCTGCGCGAGCGCTACCCCGACCACTTGAAGAACCAGCGCTGGGAGCTGACCCCCGAGCAGGCCGACGAGGTTCGTGCGCACTTCGGCAGGACCTCGGCGTGAGCGCTGACTCCCTGCACGACCTCACCAATCCTGCCGTCGCCGCGCTCACCGGAGAGCGCTGGGCGATCATGGAGGCCGCGCAACTCGTCCCCGCCCGTCCCGGACTGTACGCCATCTACGGCGACGAGCAGGCCTGGCGGGATCTCCAGCTTGAGCCGGCTCCGGATCATCCCCTGTACGTCGGCAAGGCCGAGGAGAGCCTGGTCTCGCGCGACCTGAACGGTCACTTCGCCACGAACCCGAAGTCCAAGCCCCGCACCGGCGGGTCCACGGTCCGGCGGTCGTTCGCCGCCCTCCTGCGCGACTTCCTCGATCTGCATGCGGTCCCGCGCAACCTCGCGAAGCCGGAGCGCTTCGCGAACTACGCCCTTGCCGACGGCGGCGACGCACGCCTCAACGAGTGGATGCACGCGCGCCTCCAGCTCTCTGTCTGGCCGGCGCCAGCGGACATGCGGGTCCCGCTCGGCGACGTCGAGACCAGCGTCATCGTGCGCCTCACACCACCGATCAACTTGGACAAGAACCCCGGCAGGCTCCCCCGGCTCTCGGCTGCTCGAGCCGCGATGGCCGCCGAGGCCGCCGCGTGGCGCCCCGAGGGCTGAACGCCATCGTGGAACTCGAGATCACCGCTACTCCGCGCGAGACACTCGTCTGGGCGCCGTCGACCGAGCACGCTGCACAGCTGCGACGAGAGCTGACTGACTCCGGCTACCTAGTGCTCGATGCTGATCCGTGGGAGCTGAACCAGCAGAGCATCATCCCCGAGGGCGAGCATCTCGAGTTCGACCCTGCGCGGATCTTCAACGTCGACATCGGCGCCGACGCGAACGCGTCCCTGCAGATGCTCGTCGACTCCGGTCACGTGCTCTTCTGGCACCGGTGGCATCCGCGACCAGCCCGGAAGATCTGGGGGGTCGCCGTCTCGTCGCAGCGTGGTCGCCGAGCAGGCACCAGTCCGGTCGAAAGCGCCGTGCACTTCGGACTCAAGGTCCGCGGCAGCCGCGAGCTCGGCCTCCGCATGTCGCGCGAGACCTACGCCCGGATCAACAAGCGCTCCTCCCTGCAACGCTGGTACCGCGAGGAGGACCCGTATCTCTGGGACGCGATCGACGACAGATACGAGGACCCCGACCACCGCATCTACACAGACGCATGGTGCTCGTTCCTCCAGGAGCTGGCACTGGCGAACTACGACCTCAACATGGCGCACTTCGCCTCCCTCGACACTGCCGAGTTCGATGCCGCGCTGCAGGCGGCAATCACCAGCCAACCGGGCATGACCGAGGTCACCGATCTCACGAAGTGGGATGGGGTGCCCGGCCTCTACGTCATGGTGCTCGACGAGTACCGCCAGGCGTATGTCGGCGCGACGAACGCCTCGGTCGGAGTGATGAAGCGCATCAAGCAGCACTGGACCGGTGCGAAGCCTCTGGACCGGTTGATCTGGCCCGATCCCCGAACGTCCATCCTCTCGATCGACAGCTTCAGAGCTCTCGACACCACGCGCATCTTCGCCGCCAGGACCTCGCGGTCGTTCGACGGTGAGAACCCGCTGCTGGACCTCTTCCCGCCGCAGTTCATGTTGAACCGCATCATGGGCGGCCGCGATGTAGTGAAGCTCGCCGGCCTCGTCGGCGTCGACCAGGTCATCAGAACGCGCGTCTTCGACGCCGCCGCGCCTGACCAGCAGACTGAAGCCGCGAGCAATCTCAGTCAGGCCTGAGACACCTTCAACAGGCGAGCCGCTTGCGCTTCACCCGTGCTGTCAGCTCAGCGCGTAGGTCAACAGGTAGCGGTGTTCCCGTCGATGATCTCGAGGTCGAGCGTTCCGGTGATTCCTGCCAGGTCCGCGGTTCCCGAGCCGGGCACGATCTCGTAGCGCAGCTGTTGGTCGGGTGCCGTCATCGTTCCGAACTGCTGGAACGCGAAGCCTCCGCGCAACCCGTCGAGCTCGCCGTCAACGGTTTCCACGGCGACATAGCCCGCCTTTCCGGTTGCCGGATCGCCAGCTGCGAGCATCGTCCCGGCCCCCTGCCCGGCAAGGTCACCCCGCCATGTCTTGGTGATGACCATTCGGCGGATGCCCGCCTGATCGTGCTCCGCGGGCTCGAGCGACACCTCGAACGTTCCTCTTGCCGTCCTCATGTCGCCACTGACCTCCGCGGTCCTGATCTCTTCGCCCATCAACGCGCTCAACGGTGTCCTCTTCCTGTCATGGCTTCGACGTTACGGGGCGCGAGAACCAGCGTGCTTGAAGATTCGCGACACCATGTGTCCGTCGGGACTCGCCTGGAACGAGCCACCAACTGCAACAGAACAGCCCCCATTCGCTCCGAGAGCGTGGGGGCTGTGCCGACTAGTGAGCGAAGTGCTTACTCGCGGCTGAGGCGCACGGTCATCGTGGTGCCCATCGCGGTGACCTCGTAGCTGAGCTCGTCGTTCTCGTACGTGAACGTCTTGGTCGCGTCGCTCGATGCCATGATCGAGGACTCGGTCTTGGACGTGTCGTTCGCCGAATCGAAGGTGAACGAGTCGCCCTCTGCCGGGACCTCGACGGTGCCGGCCCAGTACAGCGACTTCGTGTCACCGCCGTCGGCGACCCAGTGGACCTCGATCGTGTCACCGGTGATCGTGGCCTCCTGCCACGCGTCCTCGGAGTTGGAGTTGTTCTGCTTCCAGGAGCCCTCCAGACTCACCGGCTCCGGAGCTTCCTCCTCCTGGACCTGCTCGGTCTCGGACGAGGAGGACTCGCCGCCAGACGACGAGCTGGACGGTTCGGGAGATGCGCACCCCACGGCGCTGATGCCGAGGAGTGCCAGAAGTGCGATGGTCGCGCCGAGCTTGGGTGCTGTGATGTTCAAGGGATGCCTCTCCGAGCAGGTTGATGTCGACGCTGACCGTATCAGCGCCTACTGACACCTTCGGTTCTCAGTGCGAGACGCGAAAGGCGCTGATGACCATCGTTACCGGACGGTCATCAGCGCTCGCGTGGCGAGCTCCCCGTGCCCGTCATGGCGTCGATCGCACGGGCTCGAGCAGACCTGCCACCTCGACGAACGCGTCGGCTCGTCGCTTTACGCGTGCAGCTCTCTCCTCGAGATCCCGCACGAAGAGAGCCTGCGGCGAAGGGTGAAACGTCCGAACGACGGTGAGACCCCGCTCACGCTCGATCTCAGGGGACTGCCTAAGCAACCGGCGCCAGGCGTGATCCGCATCACCACCCTGGAGTAGCACGACCTTCAGCCTCGGCGCGAGTTCCAGCAGGTGCAGGATCGTCTGGACGCCGGCATCCAGCTCAGCCGCCTTCGGGGCGCGGTTGATGTACCAGGGGTACGCATTCCACGGCAGCAGCTCGTACGGAGATAGCGCTGCTTGCTCGAGCAGGACCGCCTGAAGCTCGGCGCTGCCGTCGTTGTTCTCGACGCAGATGAAGCCCGAACCCTTGCCGTCCTGCGTCGCGGGCCCTGGATCGCGAAGAATGCTCAGCACCCGCGCTTCGACTCCACCATGAAGGGGCGCGACGTACGGCGCCCACCCGCGGCCGACCTCACGCAGTTCGTCGACGTACTCGTTGACCGGCGCGATGTGCAGCGCATAGCGATCGTCCCACTGCTGCTGTCGAAACTCAGGGTCCGCCATACGTCGGGGCATGCGCCGACGGTATCAGCCAGCGTCCGTCCGGGTGTGCGGGATGCCGCACGTGCGACCGAGGGAGTCGCCACCCATGAGGCATCCCGCGTGAGGCCTCCCCAGCCTCGTCCCCAGAACCGGACACCCGCGGGGGCCCGCGGTGATCCGATACCTCAGGATGCCGCGTGACAGCGGCCGGCACAAGGTTCAGACGAAAGGTGGTTGTCACCGTCTTTCGTGACCGCAAGACTCGTCGTGAACTGTTCTTCGGAGACGGGAGCACCATCATGGGTCAGCGCGACGCATCAGAGACCATCCGGCAACAGCAGGCAGAGCTGCAGGCACGGCTCCCGTTCGACGATGAGCGGGATCTCGCGGCGGCCGAGCGAGGATTCATCGGCACGCTAGACGAGCCTGCGATCCGCAACGCCGCCGGCGATATCATCTGGGACGCGTCCACCTATGACTTCTTGCAGGGTGATGCTCCGGAGACGGTGAACCCGAGCCTGTGGCGCCAGAGCACGCTGGTCGCCAAGCACGGCCTGTTCGAGGTCGTGCCCGGCCTGTACCAGATCCGCGGGCTCGACCTGTCGGTGATGTCATTCGTCGAGGGCGACACCGGCGTGATCGTGATCGACCCGCTGATCTCGAAGGAGACCGCAGCCGCGGCGATGGCGCTCTACCGGCGTCACCGCGGTGACCGCAAGATCACCGCTGTCATCCACACCCACTCTCACATCGACCACTTCGGCGGCGTGCAGGGCATCGTCTCACAGGCCGACGTCGACGCGGGGGTCGAGATCATCGTCCCCGCGGGCATGGTCGAGCACGCGGTGGCAGAGAACGTCTACGCGGGCACCGCGATGGGCCGGCGCGCCGGGTACATGTACGGCGCGGCACTCGCACGCGGCCCGCAGGGGGCAGTCGGCGCCGGTCTCGGACAGACGACGTCGACCGGGGAGGCGACCCTGCTCGCGCCGACGCTGGAGATCACCGAGACGGGGCAGACCCACACCGTCGACGGGCTGGAGATCGAATTCCAGATGGCGCCGGGCACCGAGGCGCCCAGCGAGATGCACTTCTACTTCCCGAAGTACCGGGCGCTGTGCATGGCGGAGAACGCCACGCACACGCTGCACAACCTGCTCACCCTGCGGGGCGCGGTCGTGCGGGATCCGCACGTGTGGTCGCAGTACCTCACCGAGGCCATCGAGCGTTACGGCGACGACGCCGAAGTCGTGTTCACCTCGCACCACTGGCCGACCTGGGGCAACGCGGAGATCCGTGAGTTCCTCGGTCTGCAGCGGGACCTGTACGGGTACCTGCACGACCAGACGCTGCGGATGCTGAACCAGGGCATGCAGGGCGCCGAGATCGCCGAGGCGATCCAGCTGCCGCCCGCGCTCGAGAACGCCTGGCACGCCCGCGGCTACTACGGCTCGGTCAGCCACAACGTAAAGGCCATCTACCAGCGGTACATGGGCTGGTTCGACGGGAACCCGGCTCGGCTCTGGCCGCACGCGCCGAAGGAGCAGGCGAAGCGCTACGTCGACGCGATCGGAGGCATCGACCGGGTCCTCGAGCTCGCCCGCGCCGCCTTCGACTCGGGAGACTTCCGCTGGGCGGCCACACTGCTCGACCACGCGGTCTTCACCGAGGAGAACAATGCGGAAGCGAAGGCGCTCTACGCCGACACCCTCGAGCAGCTCGGCTACGGCGCTGAGAACGGCACCTGGCGCAACTTCTTCCTCTCCGGGGCGACCGAACTGCGCGAGGGAAACTTCGGTACCCCGACCGTGACCAACGCCCCAGCCATCCGAGCGCAGCTCACCCCGGAACAGCTGTTCGATGCCGTCGCGATCACCGTCGACGGCCCGCGCGCCTGGGACCTCGACCTCGGATTCGACATCACACTCAGTGATCTCGACCGCTCGTTCCACGTCACGCTCCGCAACGGCGTGCTCGTCTACGTCGAGCGCGAACCCGCCACAGATGCCGCACTGCATCTCACCCTCACCAAGGAGCGGCTCATCCGCCTCGCCGGCGGAGACCTCGACGCCGAGGGCCTGGACGTGCGCGGCGACCTCGGCGTCCTGAAGCAGTTGCTCGGCGTACTGACCCCCGGAGACCCGGCATTCGAGATCGTGCTGCCCTAAAAGACGGCGCGCATGGACGCCACCGAGAAAGTCACTCATCCCGGCCGGTGGTTGGAGGTGGCCACGGTGGTGCTGCTGTCCATAACCGCGGTCATCACCGCATGGTGCGGATTCGAGGCGTCGAAATGGGGCGGTGAGATGTCTATCGCCTTCAGCCAAGCGTCCAGCGCACGTGTCCAGGCCGCCTCCGCCGAAAGCAGGGCCCAAGCGGCGCGCCAATACGATCTGACCATCTACACCGAATGGGTGCTCGCCACCGCAGACGACGACCAGGAACTCGTCACCTTCATCGAGGAACGCTTCACGGACGAGTTCCGGATCGCGTTCGACGCCTGGACGGCGGAGGGGCGCGTATCCCAGGGGCCCCTCGCCAGGGAGGAGTACATTCCGCCGGGGACCGAGGAAGCGGAAGACCTGCACGCGCGCGCGGACGCCAAGTTCGACGAAGCACTCGTGAACAACCAGCGCGGAGACAACTACGCTCTGCTCACCGTGCTCTTCGCGCTCGTGCTGTTCTTCGCGGCGCTGTCCCAGAACCAGCGCGCCGAATGGCGCCGGCGCACCTTCTTCATTCTGGGCCTGACTCTCGCTGTCATCGGTGTGGTCATCTTGGCGACGTTCCCCGTGAAAGTGTGACTGGCGTCGAAGCCCTGACCTCTCGGCCATAGCCCAGCGAATAGTCTGGTGAAGCCGGTAACCGAAAACCGGCCCGGCACGAGCTATCGCACGAAGAGGGAACTGCACAGTGACGTCACCGACCACGAACCGACGCTCGGGAGTGCGCTGGTCCTTCCTCGCCGGGCTGGCCATCGCAGCGGTCGTCGTCGCCGTCGACCAATGGACCAAGATCTGGGCCGCCTCTGCGCTCTCGGGCGGAGAATCGAAGGACGTCCTGCCACCGGTTCTCGAGTTCCAACTCACCGTCAACCGTGGCGCCGCGTTCTCCCTCGGCACCGACTTCACCTGGCTGCTCGGACTCCTCGCCGCTGCCGCCGCGGTCGCCATCACGGTCTACCTGTGGCGGGTGGGATCGCTCTGGTGGGCAATCGGGCTGGGCCTGGTCCTCGGCGGTGCGATCAGTCATGCCGCTGACCGCCTGGCACGCGGTGGCGTCATCGACTTCATCGGCTACTTCGATCTGTTCATCGGCAACGTCGCCGACATCGCGATCGTCGTCGGCGGCATCTACCTTGTCGCGCTCGTCCTCCTGCGTGTGCCGACCCGCCGCATCAAACCGACCCCGGCGCCCTCGCCGGCGTCGTAGCTATCGCCAGGGCATGTGCTGCAGGCACCAGGTGTTGCCGTCGGGGTCGGCGAAGAAGGCGTAGAACACTCCGCCGAGGTCCTCGACCTCGCTGATCTCGACGCCGCGCTCGACCAGTTCGGCACGAGATGCCTCGATGTCGGCGACCACCAGGTGCAGCCCTCGCAGGGTCCCCGGAGGCATGTCGAGCGTGGGCAGGCCCTCGGCCAGGGTGATCGAGCATGCCGAACCCGGTGGCGTGAGCTGGACGATGCGGACGCCGGGCTCTGGGTTGATGTCGACGTCGAGCCGAAAGCCGAGCTGGTCTCGGTAGAAGGTCTTTGCTCGTTCGATGTCGGTGACCGGAACCGGCACGAGCTCCAGCAACAAGGCTCCCGGCGGCACGGGTGGGTTGGTCAGATCGTTGACGGTGTCGCTTGGGGGAGTGGATGCGTCGGTCATGGATACCGCCCTTCTTGAGCTGGATGCCCCGCAATCGAGGGGCCGATGATCTGCGGTCCGAGTCTGCCCTCGGCCTCGATCTCCGCCAGTCTCGCTGACGGCTACCGAATCGTCGACCCTCGGGCAAGGGCTTCGAACAAGCCCATCTCTTGCCACCTGAACGTGCGCTCTCGATCGGCGATCTCGATTGCCCGCCGGAGCTCGCTGAGTACGCCGGGGATGATTCGATATTCGTGCCGATAACGCAGAACGCCGATGACTACGGCGTGGAGCTCGACACGGTGACCTGACACCACGCGTGGCGATGAGCCAACTGCTACACGATCAGTGGCTCCGTTCCGGCGTGCGCTAGCGGCGACCGTCCAGGCTCAACGCCAGACCCTCGCCGCAACACGAGACCGAGATCCCTCCCCTGAAGCAGTTCCCGGCGAAGCTCGCTCGGAACCGCGTCATGGGTGGACGCGACGTTGCCCGCTTCGCCGGCCTCGTCGAGATCGACAAGGTCATGAGACGTTGGGATGTCCCTGTCTCTTGACGCCGCGATTCGGCCAGTCATTCACGCCGTTCATCGGAGGCCGGCGGCGATCGCCAGACCAGTGCTACCCCGATGATCGTGGTGATGATGGCGACGTCGTAGCTCGCCACCGTGTACGTCCACCAAGTGCCATTGTGGCTTCCGTATTGTGTATCGGTGCTCAGATGGATCAGGACGAGCGCGGGTCCGGCTGCCAGGAGCACAATCCCTAACCGCACAAGTCGGCGGTGCAGTCGGTACGCACGCGACGGGCGAGGTGGCGGCCTGCTCGGTGCGGAACGATGGCTGAGCGCGGACAGGCGGAGCGGATCGAATCGTGCGTCCGGCGACATCAGAGGATCGCTCCAATCGCGAGGTAGGTGGCGAAGGCGAGGAGGACGACGGCGATCGTTGCCGCGGTGATGAAGAAGACGAAGTTCCGGAACGGATTCTTGTGTTCGTTCATGGTGGATTCGTGAGTGGGCTGCGGTTACCGGGCCGGGCTGAGGACGGTGAAGCCGTCGACAGTGACACCAACGATGCCTCGGTCATCGACGAGGATGATGCGGTCATCGATGGTGCTGAGGGCTTGAACGGCTCCGTCGAGTGGCCCCAGCTGCTGCCACGTCCCGTTCTGATCTTGGGCCCAGAGGACCCCGTCGGTGCCGGCGCCGACGAGTGTGCCGTCTGTGCGTGCTACGAGGGCGTAGAGCAGGGGTGATTCGGGGACGGGGGTGAAGGTGTCGCCACCGTCGGTGCTGACGAGCAGTCCTTCTTCGGTGGCGGCATAGAGCCCGGACTCTGTGGCGGCGAGGTCGGCTGCCGCTAGAGGGGCATGGGTGGTCCAGTTCGTTCCGTTGTCGGTGCTGGAGAGCAGGTCGATTTGGCTGGAAGCGATGCCGTACAGGGTTCCGTCGGGGCTGGCGGTGAGGACGTGGAAGTCGGTTGTTCCGTTCAGGGCGATGGGCGACCAGTTGAGGCCATAGTCATCGCTACGGATGATGCCGAGGTTCGGGGATCCCAGCTCGGCCGGGGTTTGCTCTCCGGGGTGTCCGGAGGCGAACAGGGTGTCGCCGGTGACAGTGAATCCCATGGCATCGAAGTCATGGCCGCCGACGGGTCCGGAGACGTTCCCGTCCGGTGTGACGGTGAAGATGCCGTTGTGCGTGGCGACGAGCAGATCGTCACCGCGGGGGTCTTCGGCGATGCCGTGGATGTGGTCGATGCGGGGTGTCGCATCGGGCTCGTCGGACTGCGCGGCAGTACAGCCCGTAATGACGAGCGTCAGCACGGGGATGGTTGCGGCGGCGAGAAGAAATGATCGTTTCATGATGGTTTCCGGGTAGCGGCCAGGAGGGTGGCCAGGCTTGTGACGCGGGCAGCAGGGAGCGCGCCGCGGGGTCGGTCTTCGCGCGGGGCGATCGCGCGGGAAACGCAGGGCGGGTCGTTCGGGAATCGGCCCGCCCCGCGTGGTTCTACAGTTCTCCGAGGAGGTCCTTCATCGTGGCGATCTCCGCCGTCTGGTCATCGATCACCTGTTGCGCGAGCTCGAGGACGTCCGGGTTCTGCGCGTCGTCAAGCGCCGTCTGTGCCATGTCGACGGCGCCTTCGTGGTGCACGATCATCTGCTCGAGGAACAAACGGCTGGCCTCGGTCGCGTCGGCGTCTTCCAACATGGTCATGTCCTCTTCGGACATCATGCTGTCGTCGCCGCCCATGGAGCCGTGGTCCATGCCGCCCATCGAATCGGGGTCGTACTCCACACCCCAGTCCTCGAGCCACCCGAGCATCTTGTCGATCTCCGGGCCCTGCGCCGCCTTGATCTGTTCGGCGAGCTCGACCACCCGCGGGTCCGCGCCGTCCTTGGCCAGCAGAATGTCCGACATCTCGATGGCCTGCTCATGATGAGGGATCATCATCGTGACGAACATCTCGTCAGCCTCGGTTGAGGCCGACGAGGACGTCGACGCGGACGGTGAGCTGCTGGTACCGGACGGCGCGGTGCCGGTGTCGGCGCAGCCGGTCAGTACCAGGGCGAGGGTGAGAGCGCCGGTGCTGAGTGCGAGGGGGATCTTCTTGTTCATGGTCGTTCCTTCGTAAGTCGTATGAGAGTTCGCTGAAGCGGCGGCGCCAACGGGCGCCGCAGGGCCGCCCACAGTTGGGTCGGCGTGCGAATACTCAAGTTCGACTGATCGAAAGAACCGTCAACGAGGGGCCACGAGGGAGGGCATCGGTCGCTTCCCACCGCAACCAGCTGGTCACCTCGCGAAGGGAGATGCCGGAGCGTCGGGCAAACGTCGGTGGGACGAGGAGCAGAAGGCCGGCCAGCAACGCGAGTACGCAGGCGGTGACCATGTCGTCGTGACCCTGCCCTTGTCCGGTGGTCACGTGGCACGGCCCGTCGCAGGCAGCGGCACCACCGTCGTCGAGGCTCGCCGTGGCGTCCGGAACGTGAGCGACTGTCGATGCGGAATGGGCGACGCCCGAGGAGCCGTGCCCGGCAGGTTCCGCGGTGAAGGTGTGCATGCCCAGGAGGCCGACGATGATCAGGACGGCCGCGGTGCCGAGCATCAGCAGGGTGCGCAGCGACAACTGCGGGCTTGTGGCGCGAACCGTCACCTGCATCCTCGATCCTTCCTGTTCCTCACGACGCTAGCACCGCCGCCTGTGTGCCCGACATCGATCCTGTGCACACTCAGAAGCCGCCTGCCAGCTCGTGCTTGACCGCCAGGATTTCCCTTGCCGCTGACCACCCGACAGCACCCGCCCTCTTGCCGTCGGCGGTCCTGAAGGTCGAGACGAGGCCGCCGCCGGCCGATGACGTCGTTTCCGCGGTCGCCTGCGGCAAGACGACGCCCGCTCCACTCAGCGTGACGCCGTGCACATTCACCGTGAACCCGGAAACGTGCCGGTACGGGCCAGGATCGTCCCCGCCGTGCAGATCATGAAGCAGCGCTCGGGCGGCGTGAGCCCCTTGTGCCACCGCATCATCCCAATGATCCATACGATAGAGCGAACCGTCGGGACCGACATGAGCGGCGACCCCACCGGCCGCATACACTGCCGGGATCGTCCTGGCACGGAGCCGGTCATCGACCTCGATCGCGGCACCGTCTGAGCGGATCCATGAGACAGCCGGAACTGTTCCGTGGGCGAGGACGATCACGTCTGACGATACAGATGTCCCATCATCGAGGAGTACGTCACCCCCGCTTCCGGAAGCCGAGATGGAGCGCACTGTCCGGCCTGGATGGAACTCCGTGTGCGCAGCGTGCAGATCGCGGAGCCGGGTGGCGATCGGCAACCCGAGGCTGTGCGCCAAGGGGATTTCGGAGCGCGCGACGAGATGCACTCTGGCACCAGCGCTCACAAGGTAGCTTGCTGCTTCTGCTCCGACCAGCCCGGCACCGAGGACAGTGACAACCCGCCTTTCGAACGTCGGACCCGCATGCCCTCGGATGCGTAGCGCGTCGGACGCGCTGTGCAGCGTGAAGACCCCCTCGCTGACGCCTGTCGCCTGCAGGGGACGCGGGGCGGCGCCGGTCGCCACGACAGCCGTTGCGAATATCAGCCGTCTGCCATCGTGCAGCAAGATGCCCCGCTCTTCCATCCCGACAGCGCTGCCGGGGATCGTCTCGACATCGATCGAGTCCAAGGCAGGCAGCGCGGATTGCTCCGGGGTGAGCAGGCCACGAAGGATGCCCTTGGTCACCAGCGTGCGGTTGTACGGGGCGAACGGCTCCGCATGCACGATCCGGATCGACCCGTCGAAACCGCTGCGCCGCAACGTGACCGCCGCAGAATGACCCGCGGCGCCCGCGCCGACGATGAGCACATCCGAGCTGGTCTTATCCATGAGAAGCTCCCTTCACCCCCTTGACCGGAATACCCTGGGTGGGTATATGGTTAGGCATACCAGTACCCTACCGGGGTATTCCGAATCGAGGGAAGGAAGCCATCATGAGCACGAGCGAGTACCAGGTGAGCGGGATGAGCTGCGGCCACTGCGAGGTCGCTGTTCGCGGCGAGGTCAGCCAGGTCCCCGGCGTCGAGAACATCGAAGTGAGTGCGCAGACCGGCCGGCTTCTCGTCACGACGAGTTCCGCAGTGGATGACGCGGCCGTGCTCGCGGCCGTCGATGAGGCCGGGTACGAGGCGGTCCGACTCTCATGAACGCCCCGGGCCGCCTCGGCCTCTACGGCGCGGGCCTTGTCGTTGTCTTCGGCGCCGCCTTCGCCGCCGCGGGCGCACTCGTGCCCGACAGCACGGTGACCGCATGGGCGGACGCCGGGCATTCCTCGCATGACGCGCAAGCGCCCGAGGATGCTGCTGGCACGAAAGACGATCAGGAGATGGGGGTGAGTGGAGTGATGAGCGCGGCATCGGGATTCACAATGAGCCCCGTACAGGCGCCGGCGAACGTCGAGACGGACGGTGAACTCTCCTTCGACATCCGCGATCCCTCAGGTGTCCCGATCACCGATTTCGACGAGGCCCACGATAAGCAGTTGCACCTGATCGTGGTCCGCAACGACGGGCGTGAATACCGTCACGTGCACCCCGAACTCGACCCGAGGACCGGGGTCTGGTCGCTGCCATGGTCCTGGGATACCGCGGGAACGTACCGGCTGTATGCGGACTTCACCTCTGAGGGGGTGAGCGCCACGCTCTCCCGCACCGTCGATGTGGCGGGGCAGCTGACACCGGAGCCCGAGGTCGCCGTCAAGACAAGCGACACGGTCGACGGCTTCGACGTGACCGTCAGCGGCGACCTGGTCGCCGGAACTGGAAGCGAACTGACTGTCAAGGTCTCTCGGGACGGGGAACCCGTCACGGTGCTGGAGCCGTACCTCGGTGCGTTCGGCCACCTCGTTGCCCTGCGCGATGGCGACCTGGCGTATCTGCATGTGCACGCGCGCGGCGAGGAACCACAGCCGGGCGATCTGGCCGGCCCCGAGGTGGAATTCACCGCCGAGACACCCACCACCGGCCGCTACCTGCTGTACCTGGACTTCCAGGTCGACGGACAGGTCCACACCGCACAGTTCGTACTCGAGGCGACCCCCGCCACCGGCGACCAGGCGGACACCGAAGACGACGCCGAGCACGACGGGCACTGACCCGCTCAGTGCGCATCGAGTTGCAAGAAGGATCGAGGAGACATCATGACGGATACGCAGTCAGCAGCCGCGTCCAGCGTGGAGCTGGAGATCGGCGGGATGACCTGCGCGTCGTGCGCGATGCGCATCGAGAAGAAGCTCAACAAGCTGGACGGTGTCACCGCCACCGTGAACTATGCGACGGAGAAGGCGAAGGTCACCGCACCGAACGGGTTCGACCCGGCGCTGCTGATCGCCGAGGTGGAGAAGACCGGCTACACGGCCGCCCTTCCCTCACCGGAGCCGTCCGCGGTAGTCGACGGTGAGGACGCTCCGGATAGGGAGCTGGTGAGCCTGCGGAACCGTTTGATCGCTTCCATCGTGCTGACCCTTCCTGTGATTGCGATGTCGATGATCCCCGCATTGCAGTTCACTTACTGGCAGTGGCTCTCACTCGCCCTGGCCGGCCCCGTCATCGTTTGGGCGGCCTGGCCTTTCCACAAGGCAGCGTGGACGAATCTCCGGCACGGTGCGGCGACCATGGACACGCTCATCTCGATGGGGACGATAGCCGCCTTACTGTGGTCGCTCTACGCGCTGTTCTTCGGCACGGCCGGCGTCCCCGGGATGACCCACCCGTTCGAGCTCACCGTGGCACCGTCGGACGGGGCGGCGAACATCTACCTCGAAGTGGGTGCCGCGGTGACGATGTTCATCCTCGCCGGACGCTACTTCGAGAAGAAGGCGAAACGGCAGGCGGGCGCCGCCCTGCGCGCGCTGTTGGAGCTGGGAGCGAAGGATGTTGCTGTGCTTCGCGCCGGCGCCGAGACCCGCATTCCCATCGCGGACCTGCGAGAGGGCGACGAGTTCGTCGTACGGCCCGGCGAGAAGATCGCCACCGATGGTGTGATCGTCTCCGGCACCTCCGCGGTCGACGCGTCCATGCTCACCGGTGAATCCGTGCCGGTCGAGGTCGGCGAAGGAGACTCCGTCACGGGGGCGACGGTCAATGCCGGTGGCCGGCTCGTCATCCGGGCGACGAGGGTCGGGTCGGACACCCAGTTGGCGCAGATGGCGAAGCTCGTCGAGGACGCCCAATCGGGCAAGGCCGAGGTGCAGCGCCTCGCCGACCGGGTGTCGGGTATCTTCGTGCCCATTGTCATCGCGATCGCCATCGCCACGCTGGGCGCTTGGCTCGGCGCGGGATTCCCTGCCGCGGCGGCGTTCACCGCCGCGGTCGCGGTGCTGATCATCGCCTGCCCGTGCGCCCTGGGCCTTGCCACGCCCACCGCACTGCTGGTGGGCACGGGCCGCGGCGCGCAGATGGGCATCCTCATCAAGGGTCCGGAAGTTCTCGAGTCGACGCGACGGGTGGACACCGTCGTTCTGGATAAGACCGGGACGGTGACCACAGGGCGGATGACGCTCACCGGCGTGTTCACCGCTGACGGCGTCGACCGCGGCGAGCTGCTGCGCCTGGCGGGTGCGGTGGAGGACGCCTCCGAGCATCCCATCGCGCAGGCCATCGCCAAAGCCGCAGTCCAAGAGGTCGGCACGCTTCCGACACCCGAGGGTTTCGCGAACATCGAGGGCAAGGGAGTGCAGGGCATCGTCGACGGGCACGCCGTCCTTGTCGGCCGCGAGTCGCTTCTCGAGGACTGGTCCCAGCGCCTTCCCGAGAATCTCGCCGCCGCGAAGAGCGAAGCAGAGCGTCAGGGCAAGACCGCGGTCGCCGTGGGGTGGGACGGGGAAGCACGCGGTGTGCTCATCGTCGCGGACACCATCAAGCCGACCAGCACCGAAGCCATCAGGCAGCTGAAGGCGCTGGGACTGACACCGGTGCTCCTCACCGGAGATAACCGTGCCGTGGCCGAGCAGATCGCGTCTGAGGTCGGCATCGATGAGGTCATCGCCGAAGTGCTCCCGAAAGACAAGGTCGACGTGGTCACCAGGCTGCAGCGCGAGGGCAAGGTCGTGGCGATGGTCGGAGACGGCGTCAACGATGCGGCCGCGCTCGCCCAGGCAGACCTGGGGTTGGCCATGGGCACGGGCACCGATGTGGCGATCGAGGCCAGCGACATCACGCTCGTCCGCGGCGATCTGCGCAGCGCGGCCGACGCGATCCGTCTGTCTCGGAAGACGCTCGGCACGATCAAGGGCAACCTGTTCTGGGCCTTCGCCTACAACGTCGCCGCCATCCCGCTGGCAGCCCTCGGTCTGCTCAATCCCATGCTCGCCGGCGCCGCGATGGCGTTCTCCAGCGTCTTCGTCGTCGGCAACAGCCTCCGCCTGCGCACGTTCCGCAGCCAGGCGGCGGACCCATCCCCGACCGCCGCGCCCGCACCGCGTGATCATGCGACGCGGAACGCAACCGTCGGAACCCACTGAAATCACGAAAGAGGAACACACATGTCTGATTCCGGATCCTGCTGCAGCCACAACAGCCACGGCTCTGTCCCAGCCGACGGACGCAAGGACCTCCTCGCGCCGTCCGCCGAACAGCTCGCCGAATGCCCCGTGATGGTCGGCAGCACCGTCGTGAAAGCGGACGCTGAAGCCGCTGGCCTCTACCGCGACTACGAGGGCACCCGCTATTACTTCTGCTGCGCCGCCTGCGGCCCCCTGTTCGACGCTGACCCCGCCAAGTACGTGACCGCAGCCTGACATCGCTTCACCTGTGCGGGGCGGCACACGGATCGCCCCGCACAGCTTCATCGTTTCCGAGGAGGATAGCCTCATGAGCCAGCCACACAGCGACGACGCTGATCACACCCACGAACACGCAGCGCACGGGCACACCCCATCGGTCCCCGCCGCGGCCACAGAAGACCCCCCCGTCCACACCCCTCACCACGACACCGCCGTGCACCACGACGGTCCCGATACTGCACCGCACGGAAGCGGCGCGCCGATGGGCCACCAGGGTCACGGCGAGCATGCCGGCCATGACGCACATGGTGGACACGACGCTCACGGTGGACACGGGGGTCATGCGGGGCATGGCGACCACGTCGGACAGTTCCGTCGCCTGTTCTGGATCATGCTGATCCTCGCCGTCCCCACCGTCGCGCTGTCGGGCATGTTCGCGATGATCCTCGGCTACACCCTCCCCGACATTCCCGGCCTGGCCTGGGTGTCCCCGGTACTGGGAACAGTGATGTACATCTGGGGTGGAAAGCCGTTCCTCGTCGGTGCTGTCAGCGAAATCCGCGACCGCAAGCCCGGGATGATGCTCCTCATCGGACTCGCCATCACCGTTGCGTTCATCGCCTCTTGGGGTGCGAGCCTCGGCCTGCTGCACCACGAGCTCGACTTCTGGTGGGAGCTCGCGCTCCTCATCGTGATCATGCTGCTCGGGCACTGGATCGAGATGCGGTCCCTCGCGCAGACCACGTCCGCTCTCGACTCCCTGGCCGCGCTCCTGCCCGACGAAGCAGAACGCGTCGAAGGTGACCAGGTCGTGACGGTCTCGCCTGCCGAACTCGTCGTCGGTGATGTCGTCATCGTTCGCCCCGGGGGCAGCGTCCCCGCCGACGGTCGCATCGTCGACGGTCGCGCGTCGATGGACGAGTCAATGGTCACCGGCGAGTCCCGCACCGTGACGCGCGGTATCGATGACCAGGTCACGGCCGGAACTGTGGCGACCGACTCCGGGCTGCGCGTGGAGATTACCGCCACCGGTGACGACACCACTCTCGCCGGCATCCAACGCCTGGTCACCGAAGCACAGAGCTCGTCCTCGCGCGCGCAGCGCCTTGCCGACACGGCGGCAGGCTGGCTGTTCTGGTTCGCTCTCGGCGCTGGCGTGATCACGGCGATCGTGTGGACGCTCGTTGGGCTTCCCGATGATGCCGTCATCCGCACCATCACGGTGCTCGTCATCGCTTGCCCCCACGCACTCGGTCTCGCAATCCCCTTGGTCGTCTCCATCGCCACCGAACGCGCCGCACGCGGTGGCGTACTCGTGAAGGACAGGCTCGCGCTGGAGAGCATGCGCACCGTCGACACCGTGCTGTTCGACAAGACAGGCACCCTCACCAAGGGCGAACCGACCGTCTCCGAGGTCTCAGTCGTCGAAGGCAACGACACCGACCGGGTGCTCGCCCTGGCCGCCGCCGCGGAGGCCGACAGTGAACACCCGCTCGCCAAGGCCATCGTCCGCGCCGCCGCCGACCGTCACCTCGACGTGCCCCGCAGCTCGGACTTCACCTCCTCTCCCGCAGTCGGCGTCACCGCGACCGTCGACGGGACCGTTGTACGGGTGGGGGGACCGCACCTGCTCACCGAGGAAGATGCGCAGGAGCTGCCCGTTGCCGAGCGGTGGCGCAATGACGGTGCGATCATCCTCCACGTGGTTCAGGACGGCCGTGTGATCGGCGCTCTCAAGCTCGCCGATGAGGTGCGGTCGGAATCGCGCGAAGCCGTCGATGCACTGCACGCGCTGGGTGTGCAGGTCGTGATGATCACCGGCGATGCCGAAGCCGTCGCGCACACCGTGGCCGAGGACCTCGGCATCGACCGTGTCTTCGCCGGCGTCCGACCGGAGGACAAGGCCGCGAAGGTGCAGGAGCTCCAGAACGAGGGACGCAAGGTCGCGATGGTCGGTGACGGCGTCAATGACGCCCCCGCCCTCGCCCAGGCCGATGTCGGGCTCGCGATCGGCGCCGGCACGGACGTTGCCATCGCCTCTGCCGGAGTCATCCTCGCCAGCGACGACCCCCGCTCGGTGCTCTCCGTCATCGAACTGTCCCGCGCCGCATACCGGAAGATGAAGCAGAACCTCTGGTGGGCCGCCGGCTACAACCTGATCTCCGTACCCCTCGCCGCCGGCGTCCTCGCCCCCATCGGGTTCGTGCTGCCGATGTCGGTCGGGGCGATCCTGATGTCCCTGTCCACCATCGTGGTTGCCCTCAACGCGCAGCTCCTGCGGCGACTCGACCTTCGCCCGGAAACCACGGCCCGCGCGATCCTCAACCGATAACCAATCCAGAACCGGAGACCACGATGACCGACACCATCGAGACCGACCAGGTCGAGTCCGACACCGCCTGCGAACACGGCGAACACGGCGAACACGGCTACATCACCGACAAAGCCCGCTATCTCGCCCGTCTCAAACGGATCGAAGGACAAGCCCGCGGCATCCACCGCATGGTCGACGAGGAGAAGTACTGCATCGACATCCTCACCCAGATCTCAGCGCTGACGAGCTCACTCCAGGGCGTTGCTGTCGGTCTTCTCGAAGACCATCTCCGCCACTGCGTCACCGACGCCGCACGTGCAGGCGGAGACATTGCCGAGGCCAAGATCACTGAAGCATCCCAGGCCATCGCACGCCTCGTCCGCTAAGCCAGCGAGGCGGCCCCGCGGATGCCTTCGATGCTCCTCGGATAGCTCTGGGCGAGTGGACGCTCAGGACTTTGCGCGCCTGTAGTCAAAGGCGCCGTCCTGACGCTGAGAATCGAGCAACTGATCGAGGATGCCATCGTGATCGATGACGGGCTTGGGCTGGCCATCCGGCTGCAGCCGCCCATCTAACCGAACGTGGCGTCGATGACGTGGTCGTCGAGCGTGGCTCCTCCGCTGGTGCTGCCGTGTCCGAGTGGGGTCATGCACGCCTCTTCTCAGGCTGGCCGGAGCTCACCGACACTGCAGCGCGTCGCCTGCTCGAGCCGACCGGGACGGCGCCGGCAAACGGCTACCCGACGGGGGCGGAGTGGGTGAGTGAGTACCTCACCCCACTCGTCGATGTGCTGGGTGACCGCGTCCTCTACGGCACAACGGTGACGGGAATCGCGCGGCAGGGGCGCGACAAAGACGTAGACAGCGGCCGCAAGGGCCAGCCATTCGTTGTGCACACGGTCGACCAGGACGGCTGCGATGGCCGTATCCTCGCCAGTGCTCGACGCCGTGGCCAGCATCGCCTCGGAGATCGACCCGAACATCCACTCCTGCGGCTCCGTCGGAGCCACCGGCGCACGCCAGCTCGCGCAGCCCGAGAAGGACCTGTTCATCGTCGGTGCGAAGTCTTATGGCCGCGCCCCCACCTTCCTGGCGCTCACGGGCTAGGAGCAGGTCCGCAGCGTCGCAGCTCACCTTGCCGGAGATCACGAGGCTGCGGAGCGCAACGAGCTCGTCCTTCCCGACACCGGGGTCTGCGGCGGTGCCGGCGGCTTCGACGCCGAGGGTGCCAGCTGCTGCGGCACGCCATCCGTACTGCGCAGATCGGCGCAAGGCCCGTCGGCGCAGTCTGACCGACCCACGAGAGGGCGACTTCCCGATTGGGAGGTCGCTTCTTGGCATCCAGGTGCAGTGTCCGTGAACTGTCTCGCCGCCGATTGCGCCTTACTTTGAAGAATGTCAATATAGATTCATGTCGAATCAACAGATTGAGCTGGTCATCATCGGATCGGGCCCCGCAGGCTTCACCGCCGCGATCTACGCGGCCCGGGCAAACCTCGCCCCGGTCGTTATCGCCGGTTCGGTGACCACCGGTGGTGCGCTGATGACGACGACCGAGGTGGAGAACTTCCCTGGGTTCGTCGACGCCGTCAACGGACCGGAGTTGATGGAGTCGATGCGTCAGCAGGCCGAGCGGTTCGGCGCCCGCATCCTCCTCGACGACGCAGTCAGCGTCGACCTCGACGGACCGATCAAGGCCATCGTGACTGGCGCGGGTGAGACGTTCCGTGCGCGTGCGGTGATCCTCACCATGGGCTCCGCCTATCGCAAGCTCGGGTTGCCGGATGAGGAGCGACTCACCGGCCGAGGCGTGTCCTGGTGCGCCACCTGCGATGGGTTCTTCTTCCGCGAGCAGGAGATCGTCGTCGTCGGCGGCGGGGACTCCGCGATGGAGGAGGCCCTGTTTCTCACCCGTTTCGCATGCAAGGTGACCGTCGTGCACCGTCGCGGCGAGGTCCGCGCTTCGAAGATCATGGCGCAGCGCGTGCTTGACCACCCGAAGATCGAGGTGGCATGGAACAGCGAGATCGCCCGGCTGAACGGCGACGAGAAGCTCGAATCCGTCACCCTCCGTGACACCGTCACCGGCACCGAGCGCGAGCTGGCGGCGACCGGTGTCTTCGTCGCGATCGGCCACGACCCCCGCTCGGAGTTGGTCACAGGACAGGTCGTCACCGACGCAGGCGGGTTCGTCCGAGTGGATCATCCTTCCACCCGCACGAACATCCCCGGGGTGTTCGCGGCCGGCGATCTGGTCGATCACACCTACCGGCAGGCGATCACCGCCGCCGGCACCGGCTGCGCCGCCGCTCAGGACGCCCAGCACTACCTCTCGAACCTCGAGAACGACCCGGCCGCTCCGATCGAGGCCGAGGAGGTCTTCGCATGAGCACGCTCACCGCCGTCACCGACGCCACGTTCGAGGACGAAGTTCTCGACTCCGACATCCCTGTCGTCGTCGACATCTGGGCCACCTGGTGCGGTCCGTGCCGCCAGGTCGCTCCGCTTCTTGAGCAGCTCGCCGCCGAGTACGACGGACGAGTGAAGATCGTCAAGGTCGATGCGGATCGGAATCCCGAGACCGTGACCGCCGCTGGCGTCACGTCGATCCCCACCCTCGGCTTCTTCCGCGACGGCACCGGCACGGACATCCTCATCGGCGCGCACCCGAAGCCCGTCATCGCCGAGAAGATCGAGGCGCTGCTCGCATGACCACCGCAACCGCAGCTTCCGCTCCCGCCGCCGTCCGGCGTCTGTCCACCCTCGACAAGTGGCTGCCACTGTGGATCGGGCTCGCCATGGTCGCAGGACTTCTCCTCGGCCGATTCGTCCCCGCTCTGTCGGACCTGCTCGGCCACCTCGAGGTCGGCGGCATCTCGGTGCCCATCGGGCTCGGGCTGCTGGTGATGATGTACCCGGTGCTCGCGAAGGTCCGCTACGACAAGATCGCGGCCGTCACCGGCGACAAGAAGCTCCTCGTGTCTTCGCTGGTGCTGAACTGGCTCGTCGGCCCTGCGGTCATGTTCGCCCTCGCCTGGATCTTCCTGCCAGATCTGCCCGAGTACCGCACGGGGCTGATCATCGTCGGTCTCGCCCGCTGCATCGCGATGGTCGTCATCTGGAACGACCTCGCCTGCGGCGATCGGGAAGCGACCGCCGTACTCGTCGCGATCAACTCTGTCTTCCAGGTGGTCGCCTTCTCACTGCTGGGCTGGTTCTACCTCACCGTCCTGCCCGGCTGGCTGGGTCTGGACACTCAGGGGTTGGAGATCTCGGTCTGGCAGATCGCCCTGAACGTGCTGGTCTTCCTCGGCGTGCCACTCGTCGCCGGCTTCGCTTCCCGCTGGATCGGCGAGAAGCGTCGCGGCCGCGCCTGGTACGAGGAGAAGTTCCTCCCCGTGATCGGCCCCTGGGCGCTGTACGGGCTGCTGTTCACCATCGTGCTGCTGTTCGCGCTGCAGGGCGATGCGGTCCTGGCCAACCCGCTGGACGTCGCGCGGATCGCGCTGCCACTGCTGGTCTACTTCGGGCTGATGTGGTTCGCAGGGCTCCTGCTCGGCAAGAGCCTGGGCCTGAACTACGCCCGCTCCACCACGCTGGCCTTCACCGCGGCCGGGAACAACTTCGAACTCGCCATCGCCGTCGCCATCGGCACCTTCGGCGCCGCCTCCGGGCAGGCTCTGGCGGGCGTCGTCGGCCCTCTCATCGAGGTGCCCGTCCTCGTTGGACTCGTCTACGTCTCCCTCTGGGCGGCGCGCGCTTGGTTCCACACCGATCCCTACACCGGCGAAAGGATCACCTCATGAACGTCACGCTCACCGACGCCGTCGACAGCTGCAGCCCGGTCGCTACCCACGCCATCGGCCACGAGGCGGCGTCCACCGTCGCCGCGACCTTAAAGGCTCTGTCGGATCCGCTGCGCCTGCGCATGCTCTCCGCGATCGCTTCCGATCCGCGAGGCGAGTCCTGCGTGTGCGATCTCGCCGAGCTCGCACACGTCTCACAGCCCACCGTGTCGCACCATCTGAAGGTCCTCAAGGGCGTCGACGTGCTCACCTCCGAACGGCGCGGCACCTGGGTCTGGTACCGCATCAACCCCAGCCGCCGGGGCGCCGTCACCGCTCTGCTGGACTCCTTCGCGCCTGCGACCATGACGGCGCCCGGCGAAGACGGCGACGCCGAAGGCCGCGCCGGCCACCCCGAGTTCGATGCGCGGATCACCCACCTCGCCGATGAGCTCGCCGCCGAGGTCCCCGAGCTCGCCCCGGAGACCGTGCTGGGCATCGTTCGTGAGTCGTACACGTCACTCGCCCGCACGGCAATAGTCACGGGAGCGCTTGTCCCGCTCACCGAACGCTTCGCACGTCAGCGACTCGCCGACCTCACGCGCGACCGCGACTCCGCTGTACCCCAGGTGTTGTTCGTCTGCGTGGCCAATGCGGGGCGTTCGCAGCTCGCTGCCGCGCTTGTCAACAAGCTCGCCGCCGGCAGGGTTGTCGCCCGCTCGGCAGGATCTGCTCCCGCGGACGTCATCCATCCGCACGTCCGCTCGATCCTCGCCGAGATCGAAGGCGACCTGGCCGCCGAACGCTTCCCCAAGCCCCTCACCGACGATGCCGTCCGTGCCGCCGACGTGGTGATCACGATGGGCTGCGGCGACGTCTGCCCGATCATCCCCGGCGTCCGCTACGACGACTGGGCCGTCGGCGACCCTGCCCTCGCATCCCGCGAGGGCGTCGAAGCCATCCGCGACGACATCGAGGACCGCGTCCGCGCCCTCGTCGATGAGCTCACGCACTGACCACCACCCACAGGAGCCCTCATGACCGACACCACCAAGCCCTCCGTCCTCTTCGTCTGCGTGCACAACGCCGGCCGCTCCCAGATGGCTGCCGGGTTCCTCCGCGACATCGCCGGCGACCGCATCGAGGTCCGCTCCGCCGGCTCCATGCCGGCCGACCAGATCAACCCCATCGCCGTGGAAGCGATGAAGGAACTGGGCATCGACATCACCGCCGAGCAGCCCAAGATCCTCACCACCGAAGCCGTGCAGGCCTCCGACGTCGTGATCACCATGGGATGCGGCGACGCCTGCCCGTTCTTCCCTGGCAAGCGCTACGAGGATTGGAAGCTCGACGATCCTGCCGGTCAGGGCATCGAGGCTGTTCGCCCGATCCGAGACGAGATCCGGGCACGCATCGAGAGGTTGGTCGACGAAATCCTCTGATTCAAAGTCTGTCCGCTGAGGCGGGCCTCGCGCACGCTCGATAGTGTCAGCGAGCGACGGCCTCGTCGAGGGCATCCGTGAGGTCCCTGAGCTGGGTGAGCTCGAGCTTCTCGCCGTCGAGGAAGAAGGTCGGCGTGCCACTGACGTTGAGATACTGGCCGTCGTTGCGGTCTGCTTCGACTCTTTCCTTGGTGGCGGGGTCGGCGATTGCTTCGTCGTACGAGTCCATGTCGAGGCCTAGGTCTTCGGCGAACGTCCGGAACAACTGGGTGTGAGAGGTCTGCTGCTCGCCCCTCTGAGCCTGGGTCTCGAACAGGCGAGCGTACATCTCCTCGAACTTGCCCTGTTGAGCTGCCGCTTCGGCGGCGAGGGCGGCGTTCATGGAGTTGAAGTGTCCGGGCAATGGGAAGTACCGCACGACGTAGTTGATCTCGCCCTCATAGTCGGCGCGGATCTGTTCGACCACCGGGTAGAACGCTCCGCAGGCTTCGCACTCGAAGTCGAGAAACTCCACCAGCGTCGGCGCATCCGGGCCGGCGTCGTCCAGGACGTGCGAGTCAGTCCGGGCGCCGGGCAGTGCGCCCGCCGAGCCGGAAGGGTCGGGAGCAGCGGGCCGGGTCAGCATGACCACGACCAGAGCTGCGATCACGAGGACGATAACGACGGCACCGGTGATGAGGCTGACTTTGACGGGGGTCTTCACGAAGGATGGCTCCAGCTCGGACGGCGATATCACCGCAGGGTTGGTCAGGCGCGTGCGGGCTCGGGTGCCGGCGCTAGCTCTCGGAGAGCAGCGGGGCGTCGGGCTGCACGGACGCCGTTGAGGATGACGACGACCTCGGCGATCTCGTGTACCAGGACGACACCGGCCAGACCGAGAACGCCGAACAGCGCCAGCGGGAAGAGCACGATGATGATGGCGAGGGCCAGGGCGATGTTCGCGGTCATGATGCGTCGCCCGCGGCGCGCGTGCGCGAGCGCGCCGGGGATGAGGCGGAGGTCGTGGCCGGTGAACGCGACATCGGCGGACTCAATGGCGGCCGCCGAACCTTTCAGTCCCATGGCGATGCCGACCGTGGCGGTCGCTAGTGCTGGGGCGTCGTTGATGCCGTCCCCGACCATGGCCGTCGGGCGGACGGTGGTCAGGGATTCGATCGCGTGGGCCTTGTCGGCGGGCAGCTGCTCGGCCCGCACATCGTCGATGCCTGCCTGGGCGGCGATGGCGCGGGCGGTGCGTTCGTTGTCGCCGGTGAGCATGACGGTCTCGATGCCCTGACTGTGGAGCATCCGCACGGTCTCGGCCGACTCCGGGCGCAGTTCGTCACGGATGCCGATGAGCCCGGCGACAGCGCCGTCGGCTTCGACGACGACCACGGTCATGCCCTCCGCAGCCATCCCTTCGGCGGCGGTGCTGAGCACGGCCGGGTCAAGCCAGCGCGCGTTCCCGACGCGGATGAGTGTGCCGTCGACGCGGCCGGCGATGCCGTGGCCGGCTTCTTCCACGACATCGATGGCGGACAGCGCCTTCGGGGATGCCGCGGTGATCGCGGCGGCCAAGGGGTGCGTGCTGGTCGCCTCGATGGCGGCAGCCCAGGCGAGCAGGTCGTCGCGATTGGTCCCGTCGGCGGGTCGGACGTCGACCACCGCGGGTTCGTTGCGGGTGAGCGTCCCGGTCTTGTCCAGCGCGACGGCGCGGATCGTGCCGAGCTGCTCGAACGCCTCCCCGGACTTGATCACCACGCCGAACTTCGACGCGGAGCCGATGGCGCTGATCACGGTGACCGGCACCGCGATCGCCAGCGCGCACGGGGACGCCGCGACCAGGACCACCAGTGCCCGCTCGATCCAGGTCCAGGGGTCACCGACGACGAAGCCGAACAGCGCGACGAGCGCCGCGGCGATCAGGACGACGGGAACCAGCGGGCGCGCGATCCGATCCGCTAGTCGTGCCCGATCGCCCTTGCGGGCGTGGGCCTGCTCCACCAGCGAGACGATCTGCGTGAGGGAGTTGTCGCGGCCATCCGCGGTCGCCTCGATCCGCAACGTCGCCGACCCGTTCACCGAACCTGCCGCGACCACGTCGCCGGGCCCGACCTCGACCGGGATGGACTCCCCGGTGATCGCCGATGTGTCCAGGCTGGAGCGTCCCTCGACGACGACACCGTCGGTCGCCACACGCTCGCCCGCTCCGACGACGAGGATGTCGAGCTCGCGCACATCGGCAGCAGGGACCGTGATGTCGCCACTGAGCCGTGAGACGCGCACCGTCTCCGGGATCAGTGACAGCAGTGCGCGCAGGCCCTCCTTAGCGCGGTCCATCGCTCGGTCCTCCAGCGCCTCAGCGAGGGAGAACAGGAACGCCAGGGTCGCTGCTTCACCGACGTGCCCGAGCAGGACGGCGCCGACAGCAGCGATCGTCATCAGCAGACCGACACCGAGCCGGCCACGGATCACGCGCCGGATCGCACCGGGAACGAACGTGTACGCGCCAGCGAGCAGAGCTGCCCACTGCAGCACCAGTGCGGCAATCTCCAGGCCCGTCCACTCGAACGCGTACCCGGCGAGTAGGAACACACCGGACAGCGCCGACGGCAGTAGAGCGATGTCCCGCCACCACGGTGGACGCACCTCGAACTCGTGATCGGCGCCGGCGGCTGGTGGCAGGGCGGGGCCGCAGCACGCATCGCCGTCATCATGAGCAGATACGCCCGCCGCCGCCTGCACGACCTCTGGGCCGCAGCAGCCGTCTCCCCCCTGCGGTAGCGACAACTCGACGCGGTGGATGGTGCCTGTCTTCCGCGGCTCGTCGTCGCCGCAGCACTCCGCGCTCATGCGCAGCACTCGCACTTCTCGTCAACGCACGGCACGCCTTCATCGACCGCCACAACCGCGTCGAGAAGATGCCGCAGGCCCACCGTCAGGTGCGGATCTGCGATCTCGTACCGCGTGCGACGACCCTCCGGCGTCGCGATCACCAGTCCACAGCCCCGAAGACAGGTGAGATGGTTCGACACGTTCGTGCGGCTCAGTTCAAGATCACGGGCGAGCTCGGCCGGATAACCCGGGGCATCCAGCAGCGACAGCAGGATCCTCGAACGCGTCGGGTCGGCCATCGCCCGACCCAGCCGGTTCATCACATCAAGACGAGAAGCAATAGTCAGCACACGATGACTATACACGGGACACTGAACTATAGCGATGGCGACTCCACTGGACACTGCATCGAGGCGTGGCGCCTTGTCCACCACCTCCTGGAACGTGCCGAGCTTCACTCAGGATCGCGCCTACCGGAAGTTCTTCGACGAGTCCGTGTCGTTCGGATGCGACGGGGATGCCTCGATGAGTATCACCCGTCCCGGCTTCTTGCCCTTCGGCTGGGGAGCGTCGACCGCGTAGCGAAGCCTCGCGCCGTCCGTGACCTTGTACTGCCAGACGGGCAGGGTCCTCCCGCCCACCACCGCTGTAGATAGGTTGCCCTTCAGCTGGTAGCAGCGCGAGCTGTCGAACCGCGTCGGGTGAGCGGTCAGGTAGTCCCAGGCATCCGCGAGGGCGTTCTTCGCGGTCGCGCGAAGGTCGCGCCACCCGCGCTCCGCCGCGACGTCGCCGAAGACGATCTCGTACTCGCTGACCCTTGTCGGTCGCGGAACCGACGATCCCCGCCTTCCCGCCATTACGGGCGCTCGACCCGCGCAGACGTCTCCGTCAGATCGATCGGCTTAGCCGGCCGCGCACCCATGGCGTAAGCCGCAGCAGTCTCCCGCCACTCGTGCTGAGCACGCAGCAGGCGTTCAAACGTGCCCAACTCGCTGGCGGAGTAAACCAGCCGCTCAATTTCGCTCGCGTAAGTGGCCAGCTCGCCCTCATCGAACTCACTCGTCCACGCGAAGAGCTCCCGCAGCGCAGCGCCGACATCGCCCCTGTTCCGCCCGATAGCGCGGAGCAGTTCACTGGAGAGCTTCACGCCAAGCTCGAGCGTGTCGAGGTCGTGGCCACGAAGGATCACCAGGTCATCGCCATCCCGACGAGTGATACGCACCTGGCCCTCGTCGATGTGGGCAAGGACATCCTTCGGCTTACGGAGGAGATCGGTGAAAGTCGCGGTGCTCATGAGACCAGAGTACATCAGATAAACATCAGAGGTTCTGCGTCTTGTGCGCTGGAGCCCCCCGCTGCACCCGTCCGGATGTCCGTTCAGTCGGACACCCCACTGAGAACGAGTGCATCGGCCGCGATAATGTCGGAAGCGCGGTGAGATGACGCTAGATGTCACTCGGACGGGGACGGCGTCGGATTCTCTACGCGCTTTGCGGTGACACATTCCTGACGATGCACCACCGGATTGCCATCCCGCCCACGAGATCAGGTGAGTTCACTCTCGAGTTGTTCGATGCGTGCGCGGATGTCGTCGCAGTTCGAACGGACGGCGTCGATACCCTGGCGCGCTGGGTCGTCCAGCTTCCAGTCCTCGTAGCGCTTGCCAAGAAAGAACGGACAGGCCTCGCCGCATCCCATACTGATGACGACGTCAGACGCCTGCACGGCTTCGGTTGTCAGCACTTTTGGGCTGCTCGGCTGTGCTGTCGATTCCGAGCACGCCCATCGCCTCGTCAGCAGTCGGGTTGGACCGCTCGGCGGGCATGGATCCCGCCGAGCGGACCTCGACGCGGTCGCCTGCGATGTCGCGGAGACATCCGGCCGCCATCTGCGAGCGTCCGGCGTTGTGGACACCGACGAAGAGGACGGAGCGCTTGGTGGTGGTGTCAGTCATGGAGGGCCCTAGTAGGTACTAGTCCAGGAGGCCTCGTCCACGAGGGTGCGTACCCGTACGGTTTGATTGTCGAGGCTGGTAACATCCTCGTGAAATGATCACGTCTGGCCGGTCTCGTAACCAGGCGGCGTCTGTTGACAAGCTCCTGATAACGAAGATCATTACAGGCCTTGGGTTGGCCCTGCTCTTGATTGTCGGAGCATGGTCCGGTGGTCATCGCGACGCGGACGCCTCTCCATATCTCACTGCTACCTCGACTGCATCGATGGAAACCGAGCTTACGAGCTATGGTGCGGTTGGCTCGTCGACGCATGGTTCTGGTGGCGCCTCATCGGAACGGCTCCTGATAGACGGCGCCTCCGCGAACGCACTGATCGGCCTTACAGGGTGCGTGTTTGGCCTCGTCTGCTCCTTCCTGATCCTCATCGTCGCTCGAGCCTTCGTAAATCGCGTGCCGAACGGAAATCGCGAGCGACTTCCGCGCATGCCCGAGATGAGGGCCGCACCCGACCGCCCGTTTGCACGAACTCTTTCCCTCACGCAACTCTCTCTGTCGCGCACCTGACATCGATCAGCCATCTCACGATGGCGCTTCACATTCGGTGGGGTTCACGTTCGTTGTGCTGTGTTGTGGTTGGAGAGAAATGAAAGCGTCTCAAAAGGCGATCCTCGTCACGGTGGGTCTCGTCGTTGTCCTCCTTGTCGTCGCGCTGGTGTACGTCCTTCTCAGTGAGAATCGGGCCTCCGCGCCCGAGACAGAAGGCAACGACGGCCCTCAGGTGGTGCGAGAGAATTCACATGTGCTCGACGATGGCGGCGACGCAGCGGTCACCGTGGTCGAGTTCCTCGATTTTGAGTGCGAGGCGTGTGGCGCCTTCTACCCGCTGGTCGAGGACCTTCGTGAGAAGTTTGATGGGGAGATCACCTACGTCATCCGGTATTTCCCGTTGCCTGGCCACTTCAACTCGAAGAACGCTGCGATCGCGGCAGAAGCGGCGGCCCAGCAGGGACGGCTGGAAGACATGTACCACCGCTTGTTCCAAACACAGGCCCAGTGGGGTGAGGCTCAGGAGTCGCGTGCGAACCTGTTCCGGGGTTTCGCTGTGGAGCTCGGGTTGGATATGGCTGCTTTCGATGAAGCGGTCGCGGATCCGGCGACCGCACAACGAGTGGAGTTCGACGTTGATGAGGGCGAGCGACTCGGCGTCAGCAGCACTCCGACGTTCTTCATCGACGGGGAGCAGGTCGTATTGGAGAAGTGGACGGACCTCGAGGACGGCATCGAAGCTGCGGTGAACGGGACGCAGTGATGGTGCGTTCGTTATCGCATCGCCGAGCGATTATCGTCGGGGCCGGCCAATCTGGATTGGCGATGGCGTCCGCGCTGTCGTCCTATGGGCTGGAGGCACAGAAAGACTTCGTCATCATCGATTCCGCGCCGACCGGTCAACGAAGCTGGGCAACCCGTTGGCACTCGATGAGGCTTCTCAGCGATGCTCGCAACAGCACTCTCCCCGGGTTCCCCTTTCCCGGGGACAATCGCCGTCATCCAGGCGGTCGCGAGATGAGCGACTACCTGGCTTCTGTAGAGAAGACGCTCGGCGTGAAACCTCTCTGGGGCGTTCGCGCTCTCGAGGTGGAACGCCGCGGAGACGGATCCACGTTGCACCTTTCGACGTCCATCGGGGACGTGCAAACGCGAAACGTTGTCTGTGCCACAGGATCTGCGGCAGTGCCCCGAGTCCCTACCTGGCGCCAGAATCTGTCGGCACCCGGAACGGTTCTACATTCCAGTCAGTACCTACACCCGGGCCAGATCCCTTCGGG
Organism: Microbacterium sp. Nx66; assembly: GCF_904066215.1. Lineage (NCBI taxonomy): Bacteria > Bacillati > Actinomycetota > Actinomycetes > Micrococcales > Microbacteriaceae > Microbacterium > Microbacterium sp. Nx66. The sequence continues at coordinate 595,945 of NZ_LR880474.1, read as the reverse complement.
GACCGTGTTGGTGGTCGGCGGAGGGTTCAGCGGCGTACAGATCGCCGAAGAACTCGCTCACTCGCGAGATGTCACTCTATCCACCCGAACAGAACGACCGCGGCCGTCAGCGCGATGGTCCATCTGGCCGAGGCTGCGCCGCAACCACTCGATTCGTTCCGGCCCCGCGCCCACCGCTCTGGCCGGCGTGAGCCACGCGCCCCCCGTCGTGGAGGCCGACGGAGCCGTCGTGACATTTGCCGATGAGTCGACGATGCAGCCGCACTCCATGATCCTCGCTACCGGCTACGAACCCGGCGACAAGTGGCTACCCGCCCCGGAACCCACCGGTGCTCGGACACAAGCCAACACGCATATTCCCGGACTGTTCACGGTCGGCATCCCGAAGTACTCCCGAACCGGCGCAGACACGATTCCGGGGGCATGGAGTGATGCTGCCATCGTCGCCCCCAACATCATCGACCGCCCCTGAAAGGATCACCATGACAGAAGCAGGGCACTCGCACGGAGTGGGTGACGCCACTCCCCGCAATCGTCTGATCATCGCTTTCGCGATCACCTCCTCGGTCTTCGTCATCGAGGTGATCGGGGCGATCATCACCGGCAGCCTCGCACTACTCGTCGATGCGGCGCACATGCTCACCGATGTCACCGGGTTGGCTATGGCCGTCACCGCGGCGCATCTCATGAATCGCCCTCCCACCCCCAAGTACACCTTTGGCCTGCAAAGGACCGAGGTTCTCGGAGCACTCGCCCAAGCAGCGCTGCTCCTCGGGGTCGGCATCTTCGCGCTCGTCGAAGGTATACGGCGGCTCTTCGAACCCCCAGAGATCGCGTCAGGAAGCCTGCTGTTCTTCGGTATCGTCGGCCTGGTCGCCAACATCGCATCCATGCTCGTCCTGTTCAGCGGCCGCGGACGCAATCTCAACATGCGCGCCGCATTCCTCGAGGTCGTCAACGACGCCCTCGGCTCCGTAGGCGTGATCGCCAGCGCGATCCTCATCGCCGCTTTCGGCTGGTATCAGGCCGATGCCGTCGCCGGTATCTTGATCGCCCTGCTCATCATCCCTCGCACGCTCATCCTGTTGCGAGCATCCGGACGTGTGCTGTTGGAATCGACACCCCCGGGTCTCGATCTGGACGATGTCCGCCGCCACATCCTTGCCCTTCCGCACGTGGTCGCGGTGCATGATCTGCACGCGACTCAGGTCTCAACGGACCTCCCCACCCTCAGTGCCCACGTCGTGGTCGACGACACCGTCACCATGGAGACCTCCGCGGCGTTGCTGACAACTCTTCAGGAGTGCGTCAGCGAGCACTTCGCCGTCAGCATCGAGCACTCCACTTTCCAGATCGAACCCGAATCGCATCCCGGAGAGCACGACACCCATGCATAAGAACCTCCCCAGACGCACCGCCATTGTCTTATCCGCCGTGCTGTTGTCAGGAGCAGTCGTCGTCGCCACCCCGACGGTCGCTGTCGCTGACGACAACTTCGACTCGTCGTACCCCGTTGCCGACTCGACCATCAGCGGCTCGCCTGATGAGATCTCACTGATGTTCACGGGAACCCTCAACAACGAGGCCGGCACGACGATCATCGAGGTCCTTGATGAAGGCGGAGAAGACGTTGCTGTCGATTCGCCGACGGTGAGCGGTCAATCGATCACTCAGCATCTCTCCCCGGAAGCCGCCGATGGTCTGTTCACAGTGCGCTGGAAGACAGTCTCTGGGGACGGGCATCCGATCAGCGGGCAGTTCTCGTACACCGTCGGACAGCCCGGACCGAGTACGAAAACCGCGCCACCCGCAACGCCGAGCCCCAATCCCAGTCCCAGCCCGGAAGAATCCGACAACACTACGGAGGAGCCAGAGCCCGCTCCTGCCAGGCAGACATACGGTGGCACACCATCAGGCGGAGCAGAGTCCGAGATGCTGCCCGTGTTCTTCGTCGGCGGCCTGGCAGTGATTCTCGGGTTCGGCGTCGTCGGAGTGATTCTGGCCGGACGCCGGCGCCACCAGCAAGACCGTGCCCAGGCTTCTAGAGATACGGCGGCTGGGGAGGGGGGTCACGATGCGTGACCGGGCACGAAGGTTCGCCGTGGTGTTGATCATCGCCGCGATCGTCACTTTGGTCGATCAGGGAACCAAGGCCCTCGCTCTGAGCTCATTGAGCCAGGATCAGCGCATACCCCTGGTCGGCGATTGGCTCGGTCTTCAATTGGCGTTCAACCCGGGGGCGATCTTCTCGTTGGGCGAAGATGCGACCTGGGTCATCACTGTCGTCGGCGTCATCGCGACCACTCTGCTCGTGGGAGCCGCTACGCGAACCCAAAACGCATGGTCAGCAGTCGGCTTCGGTTTCATCGTGGGAGGCGCGATCGGCAACCTCATCGATCGCCTCTTCTCTCCCCCGTCGTTCGGAATCGGACACGTCACCGACTTCCTCGCCTACGGAAACCTCTTCATCGGAAATCTGGCCGATGTCGCCCTGGGTATCGGCGCCGTGTTCCTTGTGATCGCGGGTCTGCGCGCCAGTCGCCGACACTCCTCGCCTTCTCGCCCCGAATCCACAGATCCCGCACCAGCCGAAGAGATGGCCCGCCCATGAGCCCCAAACAACGTGTTCCCTCCACCTATCAGCGCAATGCTCTCGCCCCCAGCCTCGTCGCTGCCGCCATCCTGTTTCTCGCGCCTTTGCTCGTCCAGGCGGGCTGGGCGCCACTCGTCCTGTTTGTTGCGTCGATTTTCGGGCTGATCATCGCATGGTTCGCCGTGCAGGCCCGTCATTGGTGGTGGGTACCGATCTTCGTCGCGGTGGCTGTGCTCTGGAATCCGGTGATGCCCTTCCCCTTCTCCGGTGTCGTGTGGGAGATAGCTCAGCCCGTCGCCGCTGTGGTCTTCCTGGCGGCGGGGGCGACGATCAAGGTGATCCGGAAATGATCTGCGGGAACCTCGCGTCAACACCATGCTTGTGAGCGGCGCGATCCCCGACACTCCGCCAACGCTGCAGTCCTTGCTCGCGCCGGCGGATCTGACCATTCCTGTGTTGCCCGTCATCGCCGGAGTCCTTGCGGCCCTCTATCTCGTCGGAGCGGTCCGCCTATGGATGCATGGTCGGCGCTGGTCCGTCTGGCGGACCGTCAGCTTTCTTCTCGGATGTGTTCTCCTGGCGGCAGTCACTGGCCTTGGGGTAGAGGCGTACGGAGAAGTCCTTGTCTCTGTGTTCATGTTCCAGCAGCTGACCCTGATGATGACGGTGCCGCCGTTGCTGGTTCTGGGCTCGCCGGGCACTCTTCTCCTCCGAGCGACACCGCACCGTGGAGCCGGCCGGATGATCCTCACGGCAGCGCATACCGGTCTTCGGAGTCGCGCCGCCAGGTGGTTGCTCAGCCCGTGGTGCACGGTTCCCCTCTACCTGTTCGCCTTCTACGGCCTCTACCTCGCGGGCTCGGCGGACGTCATCCTCGCCCTGCCTGCCGGCCACGTCATGCTCGAGTTGGCGTTCCTCCTCGCCGGCGTGCTGTTCACCATTCCGATCCTGTCTTCGGATCCACTCCCGGTGAGGTTGGGTCACGGAGCGCGGGCACTCGATGTGTTCGCCGAAGCCGCACTCCACGCGTTTTTCGGAGTGTTTCTCATGATGGCCAGCACGATCCTGGTCGGTTCGTTCGTCGCACCCACGGAGGCCCTGGGCGTCGACCCCCTCGAAGATCAACAGCTTGCCGGCGCGCTGGCTTGGTCGTATGGCGAAGCGCCCACGGTGCTGATGCTGGTGTACGTGATGCACCGCTGGTTCCGCAGCGACACGGCCGCTGCTGCTGCTGCAGACCGGTACGTCGATCTGCATGGGAACTCAGAGCTCGACGCGTATAACTCCTACCTCAGCAAACTGAACTCTGATGACCCTCAACGTTGATGCAGTCGTGAGGCGCCCAATCGCCTCCCGCAGGAGGTGTAGTCGTCACATCGGGTTCGATCCACGCACCATGTCGACGGCAGTACCGTTGCCCGTTGCGATAGTCGCGTCCGCTATCGCCGGCGCCGCGCTGGATCTTGCGTACCCGGAGCTCGGCTGGTGGCCCGTGGCCTTTGCGAGTGTGACGATCGGCCTGTGGACACTGCGCGGGCGTTCGCTACCCGCGGCGTTCTTGGTTGCCCTCGTCTACGGGGCCGCGTTCTATTTCACCCACCTCGTCTGGGTCTCACGATTTCTCGGCCCCATCCCCTGGGTGGCGTTGGCCGGACTGGAATCGCTGCTCTTTGGTGCCGGTGGGATGCTGATTGCGCTCGCATATAGGGTGATGACCAGCCGCTCGCGGTGCGGATATTCCATGATCACGCCTGCGCTCATCGCAGGCGTGTGGGTGCTGCGCGAAACCGTGATGGGAACTTTCCCTTACACGGGGTTCCCCTGGGCGCGGATCGGATTCACCCTTACTCAAAGCCCGTTCGCGGAAGCCGCCTCCTGGGTGGGAACTACCGGGCTCTCCTTCCTGACGGTCCTCATCTGCGCGAGCAGCTTGGACGCACTCGCTCATCGACGACGGCGACCGGGAGCAGTCGCAGTTCTCGCTCTCACTGCCACCGCGCTCGCCCCCCTGTTCCCCACTACGCAGGCAGGTGCCATACGTGTCGGATGGGTGCAAGGAAACGGACCAAGCGGCTACTTCGACACCAAAGCACCCGGCGACATCATGCGGGCTCAGGAAGGGGCGACAGCTCCTCTCCTCGGTCGGGGGATGGATCTTCTCGTCTGGCCAGAAGGCGCAGTCGACGCGGATCCTTTCCAGGATGCAGACGTCACCGACCGGCTTGACCGACTCGTAGCAGACGCCGGCGCTCCGGTGTTGGTGAATGCGGCGACCGTGCGCGGCGACGATACTTTCAATACGTCGATCCTGTGGACGAGCGCCGGACCGCAGCAGATCCACGACAAAGCCAACCCCGTGCCTTTCGGCGAATACGTCCCGGACCGTTGGTTCTACGAGGCCATCGCTCCTGACCTCATCGGACTCATTCAGCGCGAGTACACGCCTGGCTCAAACACGCCCCTCGTGAACGTCGGCGGTGTTCCCGTCGGTCTGGCGATCTGTTTCGACGTCATCTACGACAACGTCATTGAGGACAGCGCGGCGAAGGGCGCACAACTGTACGTGTTCCAGACGAACAACGCCGACTTCAGAGGCACAGATGAGAACCTCCAGCAGCTCGCTATTGCGCGTATGCGCGCCATCGAAACCGGAAGAAGCATCGTGAACGTGTCGACGACCGGCACGAGCCAGGTCATCCGCCCTGATGGGACCCCACTTGCAGAGCTCGCGGTGAACACGCAAGGCGCAAACGTCACCGAAGTGCCCCTCTATACCGGGACCACGCCAGCGGTGGTTCTTATGCCGTGGATCGGGTGGGCGTTGAGCATGGGAACCGTATTGATGCTGCTCGTCACCACCGCTACTCGTCAGCAGCGAGCGGGCGAGGATTTCCGTTTTCACGAAGGGAACACGCTGTGAAGACAAAATCGCTCTCGCTTGGTGCGGCGTTCGGCGCGCTGCTTCTGCTCAGCGGGTGCGCTCCCACCGTGCATCTCGAGGCGGCTCCGAAAGCGAACGATCCGTTGTGCGCGGAGGTCACGGCCCGGCTACCCGACTCTATCGGTGATCAGGCGCGGGTGTGGACGGACGCGCAAGCCACTGGCGCATGGGGAAGTCCCACCAGCGTGCTGCTCACCTGCGGGCTGGACTCACCGGCTCCCACCACGCTGCAATGTGTGAGTTTGGGGGGCGTCGATTGGATCGTGGACGAAGCGGAGACACCAAATCTACGGTTGACGACCTACGGGCGGGAGCCCGCAGCGCAAGTGTATGTGGACACGACGACGTTGTCGGCCGACGCCGTTCTCCAAGCACTTGCCGGAGCGATTCAGCAGCTTCCGAAGAACGATGCGTGCACAGAACCGATCACGAAAGACCCTGACGAAGAAACCTCTTCGACGGAGGGAGCGACACCGTGACGCCTCCTATTCTCCGCGTCGCCGGGCTGACGATTTTCGTCGTCTCTGCAATCGTCGCCGTCGTCATCGGGCTGGTGATCGGCGGAGGAGCTGCACCGAGGCTGACCAGCGACCCCGGCGCGGTGGTTCGCTGGGGCCTCCCGGTCGCGAAACTACTCGTCAACCTCTCTGGCGCTGCAATGGTAGGACCACTCGTGTTCGCTCTGTTCGCTCTCGCATCCGGCACGAAGCCCTTCCTCACCGCGCTCAATCTTGCCTCGGCGGGTGCCGCAATTCTTACCGTCGCGAGCGGGACGGTCACCTTCCTCACCTTCCTGTCCTCGTTCAACCCGAAGGTGAGCCTGGAGGCAGAGTTCGGCGCACAACTGGGCCGTTTCCTCCTCGACACCGAGCTTGGAAGATCTTGGCTCATCACCGCCATCTTCGCGTCGGTCGTGACCGTGCTCGCATTCGCGGTGCGCGGCTACGGTGCCGTGCTCGTCACAACGATGCTCGCGATCATCAGCCTGATTCCGATGTCCACTCAGGGGCACTCCGGGGAACTGGCCAACCACGACGCGGCAGTCATGTCTCTCACCCTGCATATCGTTTCGGCGGCGGTGTGGCTCGGCGGGCTCACATTGCTCATCGTGATCCGTCCGGGCCTTCCATCGTCCACCCTCGAGGACATACTCCGACGGTACTCGACGTTGGCACTCATCGCCTTCGTCGTCGTCGCCGTATCGGGGTATGCCCGGGCGCTCACTGCCCTCGGACGATGGGACGACCTCGTCACGCCGTATGGGCTGATCCTGCTCGCAAAGATCCTCGCGCTGGTGGTGATGGGCATCCTCGGAGCCGCCTACCGCGGTCGACTCATCGCAAAAGCGGGCGAGGGCCGCAACACCTTCTGGATGTTCGTGTGCGTCGAGCTGGCATTCATGGGTATCGCAAGCGGCGCCGCCGCGGCCCTTGCCCGAACAGCCGCACCCGCGGACACGATCACGATTCCTCAGACCACGGCCGCGGAGATCCTCACCGACGCCCCAGTCCCGCCAGAATTCACGACGGAGCGATGGTTCACGGCGTGGAGCATTGATCTGCTGTGGGTGATTGTGGGAGGTTTCGCGGTGTTCTTCTACCTTGCCGGGGTGGAGCGCATGAGACGTCTCGGGCAGCCTTGGCCGATGCGGCGCACCATCGGCTGGGTGATCGGGATGGGCGCGCTCGTGTGGACCACCAGTGGCCCGCTCGCTGTGTACGACGAACCTCTGATCAGTATGCGTTTCCTCTCTTTCGCACTTCTCGGCCTCGTCATACCGGTACTTCTCGTTTCCGCTGCGCCCCTCGTGCTCGCACTCACCGTCATACATCCTCGGGACGACGACAGCCGCGGAGCTCTCGAATGGCTTCTGTGGGTTGCCGCCAGCCGAACAATTCGGCTGGCGCTCAACCCCATCATCACCGCCATACTGTTCACCGCCACGATGTGGCTGATCACATACTCGGACCTCTTCCGATGGTCGCTTTACGACCAACTCGGAAGCGAATGGATGATCACGCACCTCCTCGTTATCGGGTGCCTCTTCGTCAGTTCGCTCTTCCGGCGCAATGGCGCCGTGCCCGCTCCCGGGCGATCTCGGCGGTGGACCTTCACCGCACTCATCACTCTGACTCTGACGACGGTGTTCATCGGCATCGCCACCATCACCCGAACAGACCTCATCGTCGCCGAGTGGTTCGGCGCCATGGGACGGAGCTGGGGATCCACCCCGCTCCAGGACCAGCGCGTCGGAGGAATCATCATCGTCGGAATCGCGGCTTTGCTCGCGGCCCTGATCGCAGCCTCGGTGCTGCGCCCCCAGCGCACAAACTCAGTTACCCTCCCCACGCACACCTCCCGAAAGGACGCATCGCGGTGACCTCGACCCGACGCCCGACCTGGCTCGCCGGCAGCATCATGACCCTGATTGCCTTGAGCATCATCGTCGCCCCCGCACCCGCGGCCATGGCGCACGATAACCTCCTCGACGCGGTACCCGCGCCGGAAGAGACGGTGACACAGCTCGACGCCGTCGCCCTCACCTTCAGCGGAGAGCTCATCGACTTCAGCCAGGCCAGCTTCGCGCAGGTCCAAGGCCCCGATGGTCTGTACTACGAGAGCGCGTGCTCGACTATCGACCGCAACGTCCTCACCACTCCGGTGAGACTCGGAAAACCTGGTGTCTACACCGTCCTCTGGAACGCGGTCTCCAGCGATGGGCACCCCATCTCCGAGAGCTACACGTTCACCTACGCACCGACAGGCGTGGACCCCGAATTCGGGTGGGACAAACCAGCATGCGGAAATGAAGAGTCCCGCGCTCAACCCGGTAAGTCGACTCCGTCGCCTACCCCCACAACGAGCGGTGAAACGGAAAACTCAGAGCCGTCGTCGGCACCGACATCCCCACCCCAGGACGAAACCACAGCCATCGCGATTCCCCTCATCATCGCCGTAGGCGTGGTCGGAGTTGGCGTCATCGCCACAGCTCTCGTCGCACGACAGTTGCGCCGAAAGAAGGATCAGCGCCATGACTGATGTACGGACCCCGGCCATCGGGTCGCAGCGACGACGCAGTTACGCGCCGACCATACCCAGCGCGAATCAGTCACATGTGGCGAGGTGCCACGGAAGCGGCAGCCCCCCAGGAGACGATGGACGCGCGAACACGTTATCCATGCGACTGAAAGAAGGGAAAGCGTGAACGCCCACATCGCGAACGAAGCAGCTGCATCATCCGAGGACTGCGGGTGCGCGCCCACCCCCGCTGAACGCGACTCCTTCTGGAAGCTGCGCATCAGCCGGCGCGGGGCGCTCGGACATCGCGCCCTCAGCGCCGTTGCTCTCGCCAGCTTCGGCATCACCTCCGGCGTGTCCGCCCCGTACGCGGCGTCCTATCTCGGTTGGGACGATTTCCAACGAGTCAAAAGCAACGAAGCGGCCAAAGCCGCGGAGGTCACGCGCGTCGGAGGGCTGGTCCAGTCGCTGCCGCAGAAGGTCGCCGAGACTAGGAGTGCGCCGCGATCGCCGCTGCGAAGATCACGATGTCGGCGATGTTCCCGATGAACCAGTTCCCATAGGCGAGGAAGTCCACGACATGTCCGCGGGCGAATCCAGGCCCCGAAAGAGACGATCGCCTGCGTGTGATGCTGCAGCTCCGCCGAGCGCGCCGACGATGATCGCCCAACCTGGGCGCTGAACTCGGAGTGCGAATACGATCGCTGCGATGGTGGCGGCGACGGCGAGTAGCGCGAAGACCCAGGTGTAGCCCTCCCCGAAGGAGAATGCCGCTCCGGGGTTGTAAGCAAGTTGCAACCAGCCAGGCCGCCCGATCAGGGGGATGCGCTCGCGTTCGGTGAGGCTTGCTTCCGCCCACATTTTCGTTCCCTGATCGATCAGAACAACAACCGCGGCGATCAGCAGCGCTCCGCCAGTGAGTTGCCAGCGCTGTGCCGGCGACAATTTCCGCGGAGCGGACGGGCGAGCTTCTGCCTCGGGCGACGTCATGCGAGGACCTCAATCAGACGAACGATGACGCCGGATTCGATCAGGATGAACAGACCCAGACCGATGAACACGGCCGGGACGAGCCAGTGCTCGACGCGTTCCAGCCCCTCAGTGACAGCCTTGTTGGTGCCGATCAGCCGTCCAGCGGCGCACCAGACGGCGACGAGAACGAGGAACACGACGATCATGACGGCGACGTCGCCGGGTGCGGTGGTGCGGAAGATCGGCGTGTACAAAGAGATATTGTCCGCCCCATTGGCAATCGTGATCCCCGCAACACCCCACATTCCAACCGCGGTGATCTTGGCGTCGTCGTCATCGTCATCGCCGTTGCGGCGCAGGCCGGCGACAAGCGTCCAGATACCGATGCCGAGCGGGATCAGGCCGAGGAAACCGACCCATTCGTCCGGGACGATCGTGAGGCCGAGCGCGGCGATCACGCTGATCACGACGAGGGCGATGAACCCGAGGTACTGGCCAGCGACGATCTGCCAGGGCCGGGGCTTCCCCCGGCTTGAGGCGAGGAACAGCACGGTGAGCACGACGATGTCGTCGATGTTGGTCGCTGCGAACAAGCCGATCGCTGATCCGATGGTTGCGAGCATCAGCTTTCCAGCCGCGGAGTGTGTGCGCGGGCGGCTCGCAGCCCGTTGAGGATCACGATGACCTCCGCGACCTCGTGGACCAGGACGACGGCCGCGAGCCCCAGCACTCCGAAGAGTGCGAGCGGGAGCAGTGCCGTGATGATCAGCAGCGACAGGATGATGTTCTGGTTGATGATCCGTCGCCCTCGGCGGGCGTGATCGAACGCCCGTGGGATGAGGCGGAGATCATGGCCGGTGAACGCGACGTCCGCGGATTCGATCGCCGCGTCGGAGCCGGTCGCGCCCATCGCGATACCGATGTCCGCGCCAGCGAGGGCCGGAGCGTCGTTGATGCCGTCGCCGATCATCGCGACCGCCCCTGCCTTCGACAGCTCACCGATCGCGGCCGCCTTGTCTTCGGGGCGCATCTCGGCTCGCACGTCAGTGATGCCGGCCTGCGCAGCCAGTGCACGAGCGGTGCGGGTGTTGTCGCCGGTGAGCATCGTCACGCCGATGCCCTGTCTTGTCAGCGTCCGGACCACGTCGGGGACTTCGGGACGCAGCTCGTCGCGAACGCCGATCGCGGCGACCGGGGACCCGTCACGGTGCACGATCACGACGGTCATGCCCTGCTCCTCGAGCCCCGCCACCCGGTCCGTCAGGTCGTCGGCGTCCAGCCAGCGGGGGCTGCCGACGGTGATTCTCGATCCGTCAACGGTGCCGTCGATGCCGTGCCCGGGCTGCTCGGTCACATCGGCAGCCGCCAGAGTACCCGGGGCCGCTGCGGTGATCGCGGCAGCCAGAGGATGCGTGCTGTGCTGCTCTAACGCTGCCGCCCACGCCAGGGCCTGAGCCTCCGTCACGCCGTTCGCGGTGAGGACGGCGGTGACTGCCGGTTCGTTGCGGGTGAGTGTGCCGGTCTTGTCGACGGCAACGTGGCGGACCGTACCGAAGCGCTCGAAAACAGCACCGGACTTGATGATTACACCGAACTTGCTCGCCGCACCGATCGCGGCGACGACCGTCAGCGGTACCGAGATCGCGAGCGCACACGGAGACGCCGCAACGAGTACCACAAGCGCGCGGGTGATCCACACCTCAGGATCGCCCAGCACCGAACCGATGATCGCGACGAGCGCCGCGAGGATCAGAACGCCTGGCACCAGCGGTCGGGCGATCTTGTCGGCTAGACGAGCACGCTCACCCTTCTCCGTCTGCGCCTTCTCCACCAGCTCAACGATCGTGGTGAGCGAGTTGTCGCTGCCGGCCGCAGTTGTCTCGACCTCCAGTGCACCGACACTGTTGATCGCGCCGGCCGAGACCACATCGCCGGGCTCGACCTCGACCGGGATCGATTCGCCAGTGATAGCCGATGTGTCCAGGCTGGAGCGACCGGAGCGGACGATCCCGTCGGTCGCGATCCTCTCGCCCGGTCGGACAACCATGACCTGACCGACCATCAACTCTCTCGCCTGGACGTGCACGGCAGTGCCGCCCTGCAAGACGGTCGCTGTCTCCGGTACGAGCTTGAGCAGTGCACGCAGCCCGCCGCGGGCGCGGTCCATCGCCTTGTCCTCGAGTGCCTCAGCGATGGAGTACAAGAACGCCAGGGCCGCGGCCTCCTCCACGTAGCCGAGGACGACTGCTCCGATGGCGCTGATTGTCATCAGCAGCCCGATGCCGAGTTTGCCCTTGAAGAGCTTCCGAATCGCACCGGGCGTGAACGTCGACGCACCCAGCAGTAGGCCGATCCAGAACAGTACCAGCGCCGGGATCTCCTGACCCGACCACTCGAGAATCAGTCCGACCAGGAACGCTATGCCGGAGAAAACAGGCACCATGATCCCGCGGTCTCGCCACCAGGGCTGCTCGACCGCGTCGGATTCTTCGTCAGCAGTACTAGAGGGCTCGTGCTCGCAGCCGCACGCCGCGCTCACGCGTCCACTCCCGTCGCGCAGCAACCAACCACCATGCACGCTGAATCCACGCACGGCGCATGCGCGTCGACAGCCAGCGTCACATCGACGAGCGCGACGAGGGCCGCTGCAAGATGCGGGTCGGCGATCTCGTAGCGGGTCTGGCGACCTTCAGGCTCGGCGACCACGATGCCACAATCGCGTAGGCATGTCAGGTGGTTCGAAACGTTTGAACGGGTAAGGACCAGGTCCCGCGAAAGCACTGCAGGATAACTGGGTCCTTCGAGCAGAGTCATCAAGATCCGTGAGCGCGTGGGATCTGCCATCGCCCGGCCAAGCCGGTTCATCACGTCGATACGGGAAGTAATAGTCAGCACACACTGACTGTACAGCAGTGGATGACCAATCGCTAATGGGCTGCCCACTCCCCACCCCGCGGGCGATGCGCGAACAAGCTTCCATCTCATTCCCTACTCGGTGGCGCCACGACCGTTGTGGGTCGCCAGTCGATCCCCGATGACTGCAACCGCAGGATCCCGCCGTTGACATCGTCTGCACCAAACCGATCGGGGCTGCAGGCATCGGCGGCCATCGAGAGGCTCTCCTCGGAACTCACCGCTTCACTGTCCGCTGCCTCGCCAGTCTTAGAGCGGAAGGATGACGGTGCCCATCACCGCCGTCAGCCGGGACATGATGTCGGTCCAGATTCCGCTTACCATCAAGGCGCCCAGCGCGAGGAGCAGCACCCCGCCGATGGCGTTCACGACGCGGATGTGTCGGCGGAGGAACCCGATTGTCTTCGTCGCCCATCCGAATCCGAGAGCGACGAGCAGGAACGGGATACCGAGGCCCAGGGAGTACGCGAGCCCGAGGAAGCTGGCACGCACGGGATCGCCGGCGTTGAAAGAGATCGCCACGATGGCGGCGAGGGTCGGGCCCATGCAGGGTGCCCAGCCAATGCCCAGCGCGATGCCCAGGAGCGGGGCACCGACAATGCCGTACTTGGAATCGATGTGAAAGCGCAGCTCACGTTGGGCGAAGCCGAAGAAGCCGAGGAACACGAGCCCCATCATGATGATGATCACACCGAGGATCCGTGTGATCAGGTCACCCCACTGCAGCAGGAAGACGCCCACCGTGCCGCTGAGTGCCGTGATGAACACGAAGACGATGCTGAACCCGAAGATGAACAGCAGCACTCCGAACAGTAGCCGTCCTCGCGACGGCGATCCGGCATCCCCGGTTGTTGAGCGAGCTCCGCGAGACGCAGCGCCTCGCGGAGCGGCCGTTCCCCCGAGGAAGCCGAGGTAGCCCGGGACGAGAGGGAGCACGCATGGGGACAGGAACGACACGAGTCCGGCGAGCATGGCGAGAGGGATTGCGAGCCAGAGCGCGCCGGATCCGATGATCGCTTCGGGATTCATAGCGTCGCCGAGATCGTCACGACGACTCCGCGAGGGCGTCCTCGACGAGTGTGGACAGGATTGAGGTACCCTCGATCGGACCGATAATGCGCGCGGCAACACGGCCCTGCTTGTCGAGCACCAGAGTGGTCGGGGTGGCGGCGATCGGAACGACTTTGGCGAAGGCGAGCTTGGCCCCCGCCGTGTCGGCATCGATCAGGCTCGGATAGGTGACACCGAACTCGTTGGCGAATGCGGCGGCGGTATCGGCCTGATCACGGGTGTTGATCCCGACAAACGAGACGCCGTTCCCTTTGTATTCCTGCCAGACGCTCTCCAAGTCGGCCGCCTCGACACGGCAGGGTGCACACCCGGCGTACCAGAAATTAACGACCACAACCTCGCCTGCAAGGTCAGCGCTGTCAAGCTTCTCGCCGGTCTCTGTGATGCCGCCGAAGTCGACAGGGTCTCCACGGTCAGCCTCAGGGATCTCTACGATCGCACCGTCGCCGGAGACAAAGCCCGTGTTTTCTCCGCTGAGAAACGATTCACTGACCGGATCGGGCGCGCAGGCGCTCAGGCCGACGATGAAGACCGCGGCCAGCGCGGCTCCGACCGCACGGAGAGAAGCACGGTTGCGGCAAGAACCACCGGGACGAGTTGCATTGACCGTTGGGGCGAGTGGCACAGTTTTCAATTTACGGGGCGTTCCTATGCGTGACCCCGAAGCCCAGGACGCCCGGCACAACCACTGACCGGACCCGATGACGCCGCGCTCTGCGACCGCGTCGCACAGGCGACGATCCTGACGACAGGCCCGGGCGTGCGCGCCCGCAGCTCACTCACCGCGCCGGTATGGAATGGCGCCCCGCCCCACATATACATGACGGTCCCGAGAACCGGGGATACCCATCCGAGCCACGCGGCTCCCGCAGCGAGTACCCGCGCAGCATCGCGAACAATATTCAGGGTATTCCTCGGTCTAGGCTCCGGGGTCCATCTCCCGCCGAAAACGATCGTCTTCGGCAGTCACCTGGGCGCACTGCTGCAGCGTACGACACGCTGACGAAAACCCACCGCAACCCTCTGCCGAACCCAATACGCACGGAAACGACAAGTGAACAGTTTTGGCTGAATCGCACAACGGCGTGGCCACCGAGCATGGGTGACACATGCTGTCAGCAATGCCAGGCGTGGCACGCAAAGCGGGGTTGTGCCACTTCAACGCGGTTCCGACAGTTAAGCTCGTGCTCAGCCCCATCTCACTTCAAGGGGTGTGTTTCTAACCGCCGATATTCACAGTTATCCGAACTATCGGCGCGAAGCCCCATTTTTCGGGGTTGAGAGCGAAACGTACGGACCGTTCCAGGGGCGGAGCTCAATTCAGGCTCCAGCGGCGGTGCTCAGTCGCCTGAGCCGTTGGGCAACACCCCTTTGCGGAATCCTGGTTGATGGGCCGCGACGTCGCTACGCGCCGCGTGGAACATGCACGCGGCCACAATGAGCGTTAGGCATACGCTGCACGTGTTTACGAGCGCTACGGCGGCACCCAACCACATCTCCCGGACCGAGCATTCGGGGCGGCTGACGTCCCGCGAGTCAGCAGACCTTGACCGCCCGAATGACAGCGCCACCTTTGCCCCGCATCCTCAGCGGCACGACTGGCTACTGGCCTCGGCAAAGGCGCTATTAGGGAGCGTCCTCATTCAGCCAGCTTTCGACCCGCTGCAGATCGCGCGGCAGGAGCCCCGGCAAGGACCTTGTCCGCAGGAGCAGGCGCTGATGATTCTGTTGCGGTCCCCATGGGTCGGCCTTGATGCCCACGTTCCCGATTTCATCGTCGATCCATGCGAATCGCGCCGGCTGCACACGGTCAAGAAGCAGTTCAGCGGCCCGACGCTTCCACCACCACTCGGAGTTCGAGTCGAATGCGATGCTCTGGTCAAAGCGTTGGTCGATGATCGTCTTACCCTCGCGAGTATCCACCGAGGGATGATCTGCGCGATGAGGCATCAGCCCGTCGAGACCGAGCGCAGCCTCGAACTCGTCGAGTAACCACGGCTGCTCCAGCCAGGTAGTCAGCCAGGCGCCCTGGACGTCCGAGCGAGCGAGGATCGCTCGAAGCCTTCCGACCACCAGCGGCCTCCAGCGGATCTTCCACCTACCGACTTCCGCCACGGCCAGTTGCTCTCCGCGAGTGTTCTTAAAGCCGTTGAGCACGCCATCGATGTCCAAGGCGATCAGCGTCACCGTGCGCTCGCTCGGCGTCAACGACGTGACGCTCGGCTGGTCCATTTGTCCATCCCTCACATGGCGTTAATACCACTCGCAGAAAAGGCAAAGCTGCCAATTCGCAGAGTCGCGACGTGCAAAAATGGCGGACTCATTGATACATGAGTAGAAATCCTTTCGGAATGCATCCCGCACTCCACGAAACTTGTGGTTTTAGTCCGCGGCAATGACATATCGTTCAGCTCATGGCACGAACCAACGGAGGGCACGGCGACGGTTCACGACCGACACACGAAGACGTGCAAGCCCTCGTCGACGCCATCGTCCGCTTGTCGGATGACCCTGCATGGCTCATCTCTGCACAGTTCATGCACACGCCGCAGGAGGAACCTCATCGCAGTCGCACGCCAAACTCGAATGCATGGCTCGTAGACGGAGGCGACGTCGAGACGGTTATGAAGATTATCCAGACCGTCGGGCGGCGTTGATCCGGCCGGCAACCCCAAAGATCAAGGAGCACTCGTGACAGGGAACGCATGGCGAGATGAAATGGATCCCTTCCAAGTTCGCATCATCGATGAAACGGCAAAGAGGTTTAGCGATACTCAGGCCCGGCTGACAGGCGACGACCACGCACGGTGGGACAGTCTTCCTCCAGACGCGAAAACGAACGTATCGGACCTCGTCGCTGCTGTGTATATCGCGCACAGTCAAGCACTTGCGGCGATCGTGCCAGAGGCCGGAGAGTTGGTCAGTGGCTCTCCGCAAAGGGCCCCCGAGGCATGCGGATTTGATGACGAGGACTATGACTCAGCGGATGACGAGTACGAGCACGGAGTGGACGATGAGCTCGACGTCATTCTAAGCTCGCGCGGCTGGAGGTCTGCCCGCACGGATCGTAGTCTGCGCCATGACGGCTCAGACCGTTGGTGCCTGCTGAAGCCAGGACGCGTGCAAGTCTTCGTGAGTCCCGTCGTTCGCCGCGGCTTCGAAGTCATGATCTGGGTTGGCGGCGAGTTGTTGGAGCCACAGCTGTTTGAGATCGACACGGCAGCTTTCATCTCCGTCGTTCCTGCAATGGAGCAAGCTGTGGAACGAGCGTCGTTGCGGCAACTAAGCGATGCTGACCTACTGGCCTCGGTTGTAGAGGCTGCGAACCCTGTCATGCGACAGCAATCGGGTAACGCAAGTAGCGAGTAACACCGTTACCAGCGTACGGACAGTAAGCGCCAATATCCCGACTCTAGCGAGCGCTCTGGCTGAGTTTGAGCATCGTTCTCGATGACATTGGCGCGTGTTCCGCGTTCAGAAATCCACGTGAGTGAACGGACGGCGGCCGTTCACGGTGGTGGAGTCGAGGATAACGACCGGTCTCATGGCGCCTCAGGAGGGCTCATCTCGGGCGGAGGAATCAACTCGCCGTCGAGCCAGGCGCTAATCGTCTCGATGAGCAGCTGAGGGCCGTCCGGATGAGCCAACGCCATGAGGTTGAGCGGCAGCGCGGTCAGCTCGATGTCCTCGCTGCCCAGAGCTGACGGCACGCGCCACACGGTCGGCTCAGCACGCTCGGCCACTGGGTACGCCAAGGAGACCCTGCGACAGCCCAGGACGTGGCCCGCGGTGAGGACCTGATACGTGTCCGGGGCCTTCGGGCGTGATCCAACGCGCTTGTACTTGGAGTCGATGACGGCGACCGCCGCGCTCTGATGGTCTCGAAAGACGACATCGGGGGTGGTTTCAAGTCGCGAGCCGTGCCCTGCGATGACCTCGCCGAACTTCGTCGTGTGCTTGCTCACCCGCTCGCCGCGGGAACTCGCGGCTCGGGTGCACAGCCAGTACACGTAGTTCTCGTAGATCGCATCGGAGTTCCAGAGAAAGCCCGACAGAGCGTGCTCACCGCTGGCGTGATGGACGCCCGCACCCTCAAGTAGGAGGAGCCCCACGATTCGTGCCGGCTCGAGCCCTTGGTGCTGTGTGCCCAGCACGATCCGCTGCGCGTCGAGGAGGTGAGGCGGCCTCCGGTCTACATGAGATAGCCCAGCGGCGATTTCCCTCATCGCGCGCGACCGGCCGGGGGCCTTCACGATCGCAGCAAGGCAGTCCGCTGCCCACCGCAGCAGCCGTGCAAGTGAGGTGTCGTCGGTGAGGAGGTCGGCGACGTACGGGAGTTCCCAGGGGCGTGAGATCCACCGGTCGAGGCGCGCCACATCGAGGCTCCCGCGCAGCACCGTTCCGGACGATGCTTCGGTCCAATAACCGCGAGGCAGGCCGCGTGCAGCGCCCTTCGCGTATGACGTCAGAAACATCTCGGCGAGGAGGTCGGGGAGCGAGAACTCGGCCAGTTCGTGTGCGGTGGTGAACGCGTCGTCGACATGCCCGCCCTCGACGATCGAGAGGATGCGCCAAAGCACGGTCTGCCAGCTGCCCTCGACCGTGCTAAGAAACTTCGGAGCGATCTCGATGTCGGTGCTTCCGACCCTGACGAGCCCGGTGACCGCCTCTGCCCGCAGCAGTATGCGACCGTCGCCGACGTCCTCCACCCGGATGGGATCGCTCGCGAGACCAAGCGCGCGTCGCCAGCGCTTGTTCGCCTCGGTCAGAGCGACGAGGTCGATCTCATCAACTCGATGCACCGCCGGGGCACCGTACTCCTGGAGTCGGATTCGCGGCGACGCGACTACCGAGCCAGCCACCTGAAGGATCGTTTGATCGTGTCGAGCGGGAGCTCGCTCGTCCGGACCGGCGCGAGGGCACGGGCCTGCGCAGTCCCACTCTTCGACGCCCGCAGGGTCCACGCGTAGTCGCCCGTCGGGGGCGCCGTGTCGACGTGGAGCAGCTGCATGAGCTGCTCGGGCCGTCCCGAGTATCGATCCTCGAGCTGTGGGAAGAGCACGTCGTCCCAGGTTTTCGACAGGCTTCGCCAGGCGTCGGTCTCTGAGATCGGCTGCTCGGATTCGTCGGCGGGCGTCACCGTCGCCGGAATCGGCGTCAGGAGCCCGTGGCCCAGCTCGAACTCCGAGCCGAGGTCGGAGGCGATGACCACGTTGAGCCGATCGAGCAGGAGGTATGCGGTCTGGAACGGGTCCAACGTCTCCAAGTTGTCCTCAGTCGGCGTCGGGATCGCCGTCGTGTCCAGGCCCCAATGACCGGCGAGGGCGTCAAGGTCCGGCCGCATCTCGATCCGGTCGAACCGGCGCGCGAGCGCGCTGTCGATCGGGACCGCAGCGCGATCCACGCTGTTCATGGTGGCGACGACGTAGACGTGCCTCGGGAAGGTAAAGCCGTCGGGGATCGTCGTTGACGCCCCACCCGGCCGATGGAGCTGCTCGCTTGCACCGTCGGCAAACGTCAGCTGTCGGAGCGGCACTGGGAGTGGGACGCTGCCGCCGTCGCGGTAGTCGAAGTCTAGAAAAGTCATGAATTCGCCGAAGATGCGTGCCGCGTTTCCGCGGTTCACCTCGTCGATGAAGATCACCACGGAGTTGTACTTTGAGTCGTCGTCCGCGAGCTCGATCGCCGCATCCAGGAACACGCCGGCCCACGGCTCGAGGCGGGTGCCCTCGGCGTCCATGGCCGGCCTGAGCCCCAGGACGAAATCCTCGTAGCCGTACGACTGATGGAACGTGGTCCACACGACCTTCGCCGGGAGCGGGATCGTGATCGGCTGCTTGGGTCGGCTGAAGGGCGACGCGGCGTCGCTGGGATCGAACAGGATACCGCGGCTGCCTTCCGGAGGCTCCTGCAGCGACTGGAAGAGCTGGCTGATGAGCCGCGTCTTGCCGGTTGCCGGCGGACCGTAGAGCAACACGTTTCGTCCGGCGCCCCACGACGCAAAGATGTCATCGATCTTGTCAGCCACGCTCCACCTCACCCCGCATCGATCACTCCGCCCACGGTCTTGCCCTGCGTGTACAGATCCCATGCCGGGTCGTTCCTCGCCATGGCAGTGGGGCGGACGCCCTTGGTGAAGCCAGCGTAGTAGTCACCTTCAACCGTCTTCGCGATGTAGA
Source organism: Microbacterium sp. Nx66 (assembly GCF_904066215.1). NCBI lineage: Bacteria > Bacillati > Actinomycetota > Actinomycetes > Micrococcales > Microbacteriaceae > Microbacterium > Microbacterium sp. Nx66. The sequence goes on along the minus strand of NZ_LR880474.1, from coordinate 576,258 downwards.
TGCGCAGGCCGCCCTCGGGGAAGAACGGACGCGCCTCCTCTTTGTTCCGCACATCGTCCGGTGCCGATGGGAATCCGCGAGCGACGGTCCACGCCGGATGGCGTTGCGAGTTCGGTTGTTGCCGGTTCTGCCGCGCGATCCGCATCCGTCCGCCCGCCTTACGCTGAAACTCAATCGGTCCTGAGATCCCCGGCACGCCAGCGACCCCGGCCTGGATTGTGATCGCAGGCAGGGCGTCCACGTTCGTTCCGGCCACCCCCAGAAAGTCGAGCGTCTCGGGCACGATCGACGCCGGGACCTCGATGTACAGCGAACCGCCACCGCCGCGAATCTGATAGTGGCGCTCGATGTTATAGAACTCGCCGGGTTGGACGTTTCGCCACCAGATGCGCTCGATGTTCAGCTTCTGCGCCATGCTCAGAAGACCTCCACGTGATAGAGACGTTCCAGCACGGATCCGTCCTTGACTCGGTCGTTGCTCCGGTAGCGGAGATGCGGCTGCTCGTGCACGGTGACCTTGCCGAAGTCTCCCAGGATCGAGAGCAACTCTTCCCCACTCACCTGTCCATCCTCACTGTAGGAGATGAACACGTGGCGAGCATCGAGCCGCTCCATCGTGGCCCGGAAAGCGCGACCGGCGCTGCGGCGGTAACAGAAGTCCGAGGCCTGGTCCATCCACGGACGCAGTCCGCCGTCGCCTGCTGCCACCGGCTCGTCCTCCTGGGCGAGGGTCTCGAGGACGTGGTAATTCCCGGCATACTGGCGCTTCGTGTACGGCGGATCAAGATAGACCGCCTCCGTTCGGAGCGACGACGCCAGATCCTCGACGGAGCCCTGCAGCACGGTGTGCTCGCCCGGCGTGGTCTCGAACTCGAGCGGCTCGAAGGTGAGCGGGCGAAGGGCAGTACTCGATAGCGTCTTGCGGAAGTACCCGTAGGTACCGCTGATGTTCGCTACCTTGTTCGTCGCGAGCAGTAGATGCTGGAGCAGGACGCTGTGTTCGAGCTCAGTGAGCGAACCAGCCGCCCTGAGCTCGAGAATGCCCGCACGCACGCCGTCGATGTGCGCGGCGTTCTCGGCGGAGAAGTAGAGCCTCGGCGCCCGGCCGTTTGCTGGGGCACCCGCGGCTCCAAGCTCGCGGGAGAAGTACCCCCGTCGAGGCTCGGCGGCGCGCATCCACTCGAGTGCCTCGGCGTAGCCACCGAACACCTTGAACTCGGGAGGCTTCTTCGCGAGCAGCCGCGTGCGCGCGTGAATTACCGGGAAGGTGAGCGCATCCGAGGCCGTGACGTCGTAGCCGGCACGAGCGAGCGCGAGCGACACGGAGGCCGTTCCGCACATGGGGTCCGCGATGCTCGACCCAGCAGGGACGATTTCCGCGATCTCGCCGACGATCCAGTCAGCGAGCTTGGTCTTATTACCGAGGTAGCGATACGACACGCGCGTCCAATCCCCGATTCCCGCCCGAAAGGCGCCGGTTTCGCACGACGATCCGGTCGTACATGCGTCGATAGCCGCGCGGTGTCGGCAGGTAGAACCGTGGGCCGCCCTGCTGGTAGGTGCCCTTCTCGGCGATCTGGGACATGGGCTGGCCCAAGGTCTTGCTCGACCCGACGATCTCGAACTGCTCTGGGTTGTACTTGTCGATGAACGTGATCGGGACGCCCATGAGGCCGGCGTAGTCGGACGGAATATCCGCGGTTTTGCCGACCTCGATTGCGTCGAAGTTCGCGTAGCGCGGATAGTCGGCCTCGCGGTATCGCTTAGTCAGTTCGAGGTCTCGGTGCCGCTCGTCATAGTCGAGGTTGGTGAACCAACGAACGCCCTTGACGCGAATGTATCGGTTTCCCTCCGCATCAACCCGGGTCCCTGCAGCCTCAAGCGGGTAGTCGGCTGGCACGCGAAACTCGCGGTCGCCGCTGCGGATGCTCGGGCCGTACCACATCTGGTTGTTCTGGAAGAGCGGGAATATCTCCTTGTAGGTGAGCGCGTTCATGTTCCCGAGGATGATGAACTGCTTGTCGTGCTCGACGAGCTGGGCGACGAACTCGCGGAACAGCGAGAATGGCGGGTTCGTGACGACGATGTCCGCTTGGCGCAGCAGCTCGACGCTCTCGGCGCTCCGGAAGTCGCCATCGCCCTTGAGAGGACGCACGCCGATCTCGTTGGCGTCCGGCACGCGGTTGCCGTTCTTGTCGCCGTCGTACTCGAGCCAGACAGCGCGCGAGGAGTCGCCCCGGCTGAACTGGCCCGGATCCTCGCTCTGGTAGCACGTGGCGATGAGTCGCTTCAGGCCCAGCGCCTCAAAGTTCTCGGAGAAGTAACGGAAGAAGTTGCTGACCCTTGGGTCGTCGCAGTTGAGGTAGACGACCTTGCCGGCGAAGTGTTTCCGGTAGTGACTGAGCTCCTTCTCGATGTCAACCAGCTGGGTGTAGAACTCGTCCTTCTTGGCCCCCCTCGCCGCTGACAGATTGCCATTCGCGGCAGTGATGAGCGTCATCGGCCTGCCCCGTCGAGCTCGAGGTGCGATTTCGCGCAAGAGATTGACCGCGTCATAGTTGCGACGATACGGCGGGGGTCCGACTGCGCCTTGATGGCGCGGCGCGAGCTGGGCTGGGGCATCCACTCAGTGTAATGCTCATTGCACATATCTGTACAGCAGGTTGTACAGATATGTGCATATGGCTATACAGTGTTCGCATGACCGCCGTCGAGCGCGCCGAGACACGGGTGACCCTGCTGAAAGAGGCAGTGGACATCGTCGCACGTCTGCAGGCGAACGAGGCCGAGCACGCCGAGCTGCTCGCCAAGCGAGCGGCGGTGTGCAAGGCGCTTCGCGCAGCTGGCACGCCCATCAAGGAGCTCCAGGAGGCGCTCGGCGTCAGCCGGAGCCGGGTGAATCAGTTACTGAGCGACGTGGCTTAGCCGCGCCCGAAGGCCTCCGACGGCCGCGCCTGCCTACCGCCCCATCTGGCGGTCGTGCGTCGACAACATCAGGTCGGCGACGTGTACAACCTCGCGGATGACGTAGCGCGCCGCCTCAGCAGTCACTCCGGTGAGGAGCGTCCGGCCGTGGCCGGTGCCCTGCAGATTCCGCAGCTCGTTGACGGTGAATGCTACGGTCTTCGCCGACTGGTAGATCGAGGGGACCTGCTTCGCGCCCGGGACCGAGTCGTCGACGACCGCCGGGCGAAGCCCCAGCTTCTCGAACGAGAGCGCCACCAGCGCCGGGAAGTCGGCGCGCTCCGGCAGGCGGTTGCCCTCCTCGAGGACGAACTTCGCGACGGCTTCGAGCAGCTCCTTCGCCCCGCCGAGCAGCGCCGCCGGGTCGTCGATGTTCCGCCGCAGCCGCTCGAGCTGTTCATCGAGCGCGGCGCGACCGCCGGTCTCGAGGTGGATGTCGCCCGCGTACTCGAGCCGTCCGTACGCCGAGAGCGCCCAGCCGGCGTGGGTCACCGCCGCGTGCAGGTCAGCGACGTGCTTGTCGTCGGCATACTTCCCAAACGCGCCGTCGAGCCGGAGCGCGTTGAGCATCCCGTCAACGAGCGCGCCCGCGGGCCGCCGCTCGGCCGCTCGGAACACCGCGAGGACGCGCTGCTGCTTGTTCGGTGCCTGCGTGTTCAAGTCGTAGGGATCAGCGTCGACGTATCCGGCGCCCGCGAAGAGTCGTGACAGCGTGGAGTGGCTCGGCCCGCTACCGCCGCCGAAGAAGAACTGCGCGAAGGCGGCGGCGATCTCGTCGTTGAGCGGGAACGTCATGCTTCCATCTTGGCGGCCGCGGAGACAACACCGGAGTCCTCGCGCAGGCGAGACACGAGTACCGTGAGGGCATGCCCACGACGCCGGACGACCCCACCGAGCGGTTCGCGTCGCTCGCGGAAACGGTGCCGTGGGCGACCCCGCGCCTGGACGAGGACCGCGATCGGTTCGTGGCCAAAGAATAAAGCGCGACCATCGACACGGAGCAGACGCTACCGAATGTCCAGAACCCCGCATCTATTCCGCAGATTCACCGCCAGCTCGCGGCACTCGCTGGCAACCGAAAGCAGGCGCGATCAGGACTGTTCAAAGCACCCGCAAGTCCGCAGAAACCCCTGATAGGGCGAAACTCTTACTCGAAAGGTCACCGGATCGATGCCGGTCGGAGTCACACGGCTGATCATTACAATCAGCCCAGAAACCCTCGCCTAGCTTCTACATGGCGGGGGTTTTGCTTTGCCCTGGAACGACCGCATGCGGCAGCGCGTGGGTCACGAGGCTCACGAGGAATTTCCCGGGCTCCTCGAACATGCACAGGTGTGCGGAGTTCTCGAACCAGACGACGTGCGTCGCGGGCGCCGTCACGGTCTCCAGCCAGCGGGCCACCGGTCCGGTGGGCGTCGTCCAGTCGTGCCGTCCGAGGAACTGGAGGATCGGCACCTCGAACGCGGTCTGGTCGCGGGCGTCGAAGCCGAGCAGGGCCGGCAGCACCTCGGGCATGGTCGCCCGCTGCCCGATGCCGATGAGCTCCAGGTCGGCGTCCGTGTAATACGGGGACAGCTCCTGGGACTCGGTGAAGTACGCGAAGTCGGAGCGATACGCCGAGAGGCCGCCGTAGTACTGCGCCCATCTCCGGCAGGTCACGATGCGCTCGACGGTCAGCGGTTGCTCGCCCGGGTACTCCCCCAGTGCCTGCAACTCCGAGATCGCCTGCTCGTTCCGGTCCGCGACAGCACTCTGCATCGCGTGGCGGAAGCTCGCCACCTCGTTCTCGGGTCCGGAGATGACCTGCCCGACGCCGATAGACGCCCACAGCAGGTCGGGGCGCCGCTGGGCCAGAGTGAGACCGAGGACCGTCCCCCAGCTGTGCCCGAGGACTCCGACCTTCTGCACGCCGAGCTCCCGCTGGAGCCACGCGATCAGCTCCGCGAGATCGTCGACGTACCGGTCGACGCTGAGGTCCATGCCTTCGGATACTGCGCTCGCGGACTTGCCGCTCGCGCGCTGGTCGTAGTTGACGACGGTGAAGTACTCCTCCACGCCTCGTTGCCAGACCCACGACGAGGGCAGCGACGGCAGGGCCGGGCCGCCATGGCAGACGACGAGCACGGGGTTCCGTGTGCTGCGCCCGCGGATCGAGACGAACTGGGAGACACCGCCGAGGTCGACGTACGCCGTCCTGTCGATCGACTCCGGGTTCGGGATCCGGCAGAGATCCGCGATCACTGCGCGGCCGAGGTCGTCACTCATGTCGATCACCATAGGAGAATCACACCGGCGGAACGTCACCCCAGCGCGCGCTGCCACACATCCCGATGCGCGGTGACGTAGTCGAGCGCCGCCTTCCAGTGCGCCCCGTGACCCGTGCGGTACATCGTCCCCCACGGCTCGCGTCCCGTCTCCGCGGACGAGCGCAGCAGATCGAGCATCGCCTGCGTGCGCTGGCGCATCATGTCCGGAAGCTCCGCGCGCAGCTCCTCGTCGGCACCGTATCCATCGACGAAGGCCGCCAGGTCGTCGGCGGAGCGCTGCGGGTCGCGGGCCGGATCCGGAAGCGCGAACGTCTGCGCGGAGAAGGCGAGGTCCCAGGACCGAGTGCTCGGGGCGGCGCCGTCCCAGTCGATGAAGACCCAGCGGTCGCCGAGCATCAGGTTCCACGGCGCCAGGTCGTTGTGGCAGATGAGCTCCTGCGCCGGCGCTGACAGGGGAGGTTCCCAGACCGCATCGGTGGCGGGGACATGGCGCGCCGACACGTCATGGATCCGCCGGACCATCCCGCCCACGCGGCCGAGCTCGGCGGCGGAGAGCGGTGCGGAGTCCATCGCGAGCGTGCCAGGGACGAACTCGATGATCTGCCGCCCCTGCGCGTCTCTACCGCGCGGCTCGGGCGCATCCACTCCGCGGTCCCGCATCGCCTGCACATAGGCGATCACGTGCGGAGTCGCGGCCGTCCACGCCTTCCGGACGGTGTCCCCGACCCGCACGACGGGTCCGCTCGCGTTGCCGCCCTCGAGGACTTCCTCCCGCATCCTCCGAGGCTATCGGAGGCACCTCCGGGAGAGATCACTCCCGATGATGACGAGGGATACCTCCCCCGACGGACGCCGTTCGCCGCGCCCGTGAGCAGAGTGGAATCATGACACGACGCACCCTCCTCCCCGCTGCCGCCCTGCTCCTCGGTGGCACCCTGCTGCTCGGCGGATGCGCCGCCGTGGAGGGTCTCGTGCACAAGCAGTCGACCAGGACGTTCGATGACGTCGACGCCTTCCGCGCGGACGCGCCGGTCGATGCGGACTGGGTTCCGGAAGACGCGACCACGCTCACGCTCCGGACGTCGACGATCGAGGACGCCGACGACGCCGTCCTCCTGTTGGCGAGCACGGCCAAACTGCCGGAGGACTGCGTGGAGACGGAGCGCACCTCTGCCCCGACCTGGACTCTGGACGATGCCCCCTCCGCGTACGAGGCGAAGACCGTCTTCGTCTGCGGCGACTGGAGCGTCATCCCGTCCGACGACGGCTGGTTCGGATGGACGCCGAACTCCGACGAGGAGAAGACCGCCGCCCGAAGCTGACGCTCAGAGGCCGTCGAGGGCCTCGCGCGCCGCCTGCACGGCCTCGGCAGCGGTGTCCTTCTTCTCCACGGCCACGGTGCGCCTCTTCTCCGCGGCGGGACGGTCGCGGGCGACGCGGTCGGCCTCCTGACGCAGCTGCTCCAGCTGCGCTTCCAGCTCGGCGATCCCGTCGGCCAGCTCCTCGGCGCGGTCGTGCAGCGCCTGCACCGCCTCGTCCTCCTTCGCGAGGGCGCGCTCCGCCGCCGCGAGGTCCTTCTCCGCAGCAGCCGCCCGACGTTCCGCGTCCCGGCGCTTCCGGCGCTCCTGCAGTTCGTCCGGAGGACGCGGGGGTTGCGGCTGCAGCGCGGGGAGCGTCCCGGCCACCGCGTCGCGGATGTCGTCCGCCGTGCCCGAGGGTTCCAACGTCCGCACGAGACGTCCGGACGCCACGGCGGCGGCCGCGTCCGGGTCGAAGAACGCCGCGGAGATCGTCTGCTCGACCGCATCCCGCGTCGCCGCCGTCACCCGTTCTCCGCGGGAGCCCGCGAGGTCCGCGGCGGTCTCGGCGAGCCGCCTGGTCAGGGCGCGCCGTTCCCGGCCGAGCTTCGCCAGCGCCGCAGCGTCCAGATCCGCCTGCGCCTCGCGCAGCTCCGCGGCCAGCGCCAGGGCCTCCCCCAGTTGCGCAGCGCGCTCCTGCGCGAAGACGTTGACCACCCAGGCGGCCACCGCCGGCTTGCGGAGCGCCTTCACCTCCGCGGCGAGCGCGCGATCGTCGAGGTCTTTCGCCCGCGCATTCCGGGCGGCCGTGAACTCCTCGGGCGGCCCCGCGTACAGCGCCGCCGCGATGTCATCGAGGGTCGGAGCGGCCATGCGCCCACGATACGCGTCGGCGGGGGCCAGTCACGCGACGGGGCTATTCGATCGCGAGGTAGTCCGCCGCATCCGAGGCCATGAGGATCTTGGTGCCGAATCCTCCGGCGCCATTGCCGGGATAGAGATAGAGCTGTCCTGCGGCCGTGCGCGCGACGAGGTCCGCACGGCCGTCCCCGTTGTAGTCCGCGCCGCCGGTGACCTCGGTGATCTCCTGCCACCCAGTCCCGGCCTGACGCCAGGTACGCAGGCCCGACGCGCCGGTGTAGAGCCTCAGCACGCCATCACCGGCGACCCCGATGAGGTCACCCCGTCCGTCGCCGTCGAAGTCTCCGGCGACGAGGTAGTGGAAACCCTCCCAGCCGTTGCCCACGGTGACGTTCGGAGTGCGGAAGCCGCCCGCCCCGTTGCCGGGGAAGATCACGAGGGTCCCGGTCGGGGACACCCCGATGACGTCCTGCCGTCCGTCCCCGGTGAAATCCGCACCGGAGGTGACGTGACGCATTCCGTACCACCCGGCTCCCGGGGTGGTCGCCGCCCGGAAGCCGCCGGCGCCGTTCCCGGCGTAGTACTCCAGGGCGCCGTCGGAGCGGGCCACGAGGATATCCGCATGGCCGTCTCCGTTGAAGTCCGAGTGGGTGATGTGCCGTCGGGAGTTCGCCCACCCGCCTCCGAACAGCGTGGTCGGGCCGGCGAGGCCGCTGCGGCCGTCCCCCGCTCGCAGTCGGAGGTCCCCGTTGCCCGCGACGACGAGAAGATCGGACTTTCCGTTGCCGGTGAAGTCGGCGGTGTCGATCCCCGCCGCGTCGCTGGCTCCGAGACCGGGGAAGAACAGCGGGATCGTCCCACCCCGCGTGACGTTCGACAGGCAGGTGAATCCCTGGTTGATCTGGGAGTAGACCTTGCCGTTCAGCCACACCTCGAAGTGCAGGTGGTAGGCGGCGGAGTTGCCGGTGTTCCCGACGACGCCGATCTGCTGCCCGCGCAGGACCTTCGTCCCCGGTGCGTACCAGCCGGATGCCGCCATGTGGGCGTACCGGGTGACGTAGCCGCCCGGGTGCTGCACATCGACGTAGTTGCCGTATCCGCCGTTCGACGTGCGGCTCTTGATCACACCGTCGTACGCCGCCAGGATCGGTGTCCCGCCGTTCCGGGAGATGTCGATGCCGTCGTGGGCGCGATAGTTGCCGAGGCAGCCGTCTCCGACCTTCGATTGGATGTTGCCCGAGGCCGGATAGACCATGTAGCCGTCGGAAGCGGCGACCGCGGAGCCGGTCGTGGTGAGGGCCGGCACCAGCGATCCCAGCACGATCGCGAGCACGGCGACGATCCCGATGCGACCAAGACGCAAGCGGGACGTGCGCTTCATCTCGAAGTTCTCTCTTGCTCGGCGGCCCCAGGGGACGTGGTGTCCTCCGCGGTCACCGTACCAAGGGCGGGCGTCCCGCGACGCGAACGCCACCCCCTTCACTCCCGTTCCGCTGCTCTCGCGCCCCGGACGGGGTGAGACCCCGGAGGGGTGTACCGTCAGCATCATGGGAAGACTCCGGTACGACGGGCACTCGGATCCGATCCTCATCGACGATGAGACGCTCGCGCATCTGAAGATCGTCATCGCCACGAAGCTGCGCCGACAGGAGAGCTTCATGATGACGTGGCGGCCTCTCGAGGGCGGCATCGACCGGCGGGCCAGCGTGTGGATCCACCCCGCCATCCCCCTGCAGTTCGGCTTCGACGACGCGGAGCCGCCAGCGGTGGACCCGCACCGCATCCAGCAGATCGTGCAGGCTCTCAACGCCTCCGGCGATCTTCACCTGGACCACCTCACCGACCCGCGCTGAAGCGCTCCGACGTCCGGTACGGAAGGGGCGCTGCCCGTGGACACCGCAGTGATCCCGGCTCTCTTCGTGATCATCCTCGGCCTCATCGTCGGAGCGGCGTTCCTGCGGGGGTGGGTACGGCGCAGCGCGTCCTCCGCGGGACAGCGTGCGGGCGATCGGTACACCGCTGCCCGCACGGAGGAGATCCTCGCCGATCTCGGCGCCACGCTGGTCGTCCGTGACTCCCCCACAGCCGCGGCCGAGATCGTGCGCACGGTCATCGCGGACCGCGGCACAAGCTTCTCTCTGCTCCCCGACGACGCACTGGGTATCCGCTTCGTGGAACCGGACGACACGGTCGCACGACTGGTTCCGGGTCCCGAGGGAACGCTGTTGCGCGTCGAGACCTTCCGCGAGTACCTCGGCTTCCCGCAGACCGCGCCGCTGTGGCGGGAGCTGCGGGCCCTGGTAGCCGCGGAGGCCGCTACCCGTCAGATCGAGGTGGCCGACGGACCCGTCTCCGTGTTCGAGCGGGGCCCTGTGCTCGACGACCGCAACGCGCGCTGGTTCCGCCAGGCCTGATCAGCGTTCACCGGCCCCCGCAGATGGGGGTCACGATTCTCAGGCGACGCAATTAGGCTAGACGCGCGCCGCGCCCCGCGGGGACTCGGATGACGACCCGGTCGTGGCGCATGCCGGAGGCCTCCTCCTCCGTGCTTGCGATCCCGTCCACGGAAACGAAGTCCGCTTCGTGTCGCGGACACGCCAGAAAGGCTTGAACCCATGAGCGAATCCTCGGGCACTCCCCGCGACGACGAGCGGTCGCCGGACTTCTTCGATCAGCTGATCGAGACGAATCCCCGCGACACGTCGTCCTCAACCTCGGCCGCATTCACCATCGGATTCCGCGGCTACGACAAGGGCGAGGTCGACGCCGCGCTCGCATCGATGCGAGCCCAGCTCCAGCAGGCGGCCGATGAGGTGGCCGAGGCGAAGGCCCGCGAGGCCGAGTCGGTCGACGCGGTCAAGGCCGAGGAGCGAGAGGCACGGGAGGCCCTCGAGGCCGAGCTCGCCGCGGCGAACGCCAAGGCCTCGGACGCGGAGCAGCAGGTGGCGACGCTCACCTCCGAGCTCGTCGACATGCCGCAGGCCGACGGTGAGGAAGCGCCGTCTCGCCAGCAGTTCGAGGCGATCCTGCGGGTGGCCGAGGAGCAGGCGAACGTCCTCATCCAGAACGCCGCCGTGCAGGCCGACCGCCTGATGACCTCTGCCCGCGAAGAAGTCGCCGCGCAGCGCGCCGAGGCCGAGGCGGATGCCGAGCGCATCATCTCCCAGGCTCAGCGCGACGCCGACCAGGTGCGACTGAAGATGGAGACCGAGTACACGGCCCATGAGGCGCGCATCGAGCGCGAGGCCGCACACGCCGCGGAGAAGGTCAGCCAGGCGTCGCAGGAGGCCACGGCGATCCGCACCGAGGCCGAGAAGGGGGCCGCCGCGCTGCGTTCCCTCGTCACGCGCGAGACCACCCAGCTGCGGGCGGACGCCGAGCGCGAGGTACGCGAGATGAACGCCCGCGTGCTGGAGTTCGAGGAGACCCTCACCCGCCGGCAGGACGACGCGCAGCAGGAGTTCCTGGTCCTCCACAACCAGGCCGTCGCCCACGCCGAGCGCATCACGACCGACGCCAACGAGCAGGTGACGGCCTCGCTGGAGCACGCCCAGCGCATCTCCGCGAAGGCCGACGGCTACGAGAAGCTCATGCGCTCGCAGGCGCAGGCGATCGAGGCCGACGCACAGGTCCGTGCGCGGGACATCCTCGAGCGTGCCCGCGTGAAGTCGCAGAAGATCGTCGATGCGGTGACCGGCCACACCTCCACCGTCCTCCGCGACGCCGAGGACCGAGCCCGTCAGCTGCGGTGGCAGCAGCAGCAGCTCACCAGCTTCATGGCCGAGGTGCGCGAGCTCATCCGGCCCGACGGCATCTTCAGCGACGACAGCCTCCCCACGGAGATCGCGGTGACCGAGGCCACGATCGACGAGGACGACGAGAACGAGGACGACGTCGAGGCGTCCGTCGAGAGCTTCCGCGGAGACGAGGTCCTCGACGACGAGCTCGACGACGACCGTCCGCTGGAGAAGATCACGATCGACGTCGTCGAGACGGACGACTCGAAGCGCTGATCCGCGCGGATACGACGAAGGGGCGAGCAGCTGTCTGCTCGCCCCTTCGTCGTCTCCGTGTGCGTCAGGCGCGACGGAGCTGTGCCGCCGCGGGGCAGTCGAACGGGTCGCGCGCCGCCAGGCCCACCCGGTTCAGGTAGGCGATGACGATCGCGTACGAGCGCCCGAGACTCGTCTCCGTGTACGGGATGCCGTTGGCGGCGCAGTAGTCGCGCACGATGCCGCGAGCCTTCGACAGGTGCAGCCGCGACATGTTCGGGAAGAGGTGGTGCTCCACCTGGTGATTGAGGCCGCCCATGAGCCCGGTGACCCACCATCCGCCGCGGATGTTGCGCGACGTGCGCACCTGCTTCGAGAAGAAGTCGAGCTTGGCGTCCGGCGCGATGACCGGCATGCCCTTGTGGTTGGGGGCGAAGGATGCGCCCATGTAGACGCCGAAGACCGCGAGCTGCACACCCAGGAACGCGAAGGCCATGCCGACGGGCAGCAGGAGGAACAGCGGCACGAGGAGGACGGCGAACCGCAGCACGATGAGTCCGAGCTCGATCCAGCGACCCTTCACGTTCTTGCGCGTCATCAGGTGCTTCAGACCCAGGAAGTGCAGGTTGAGCCCCTCCAGCGTCAGAAGGGGGAAGAAGAGCCAGCCCTGCTTCCGCGTGATGAGCCGGACGATGCCACGCGACTGTGCCGCATCCTCCTCCAGGAAGGAGATGGTGTCGACCTGGATGTCAGGGTCCTTGCCGACCTGGTTCGGGTTGCCGTGGTGGCGGGTGTGCTTGGAATCCCACCAGTGGTAGCTCATGCCGATGATGCCGGCGAGCACGCGGGCCAGGCGGAAGTTCGCCGGTCCTGTGGAGAGGATCTGGCGGTGCGCGGCCTCATGGGCGAGGAACGCGACCTGCGTGAAGACGATGCCCAGGGCGGCGGCGATGAGCAGCTGGAACCAGCTGTCACCGAGGAGCAGGAATCCGGCGACGCAACCGGCGAAGGCGACGACCAGCGCGGCGCCGACGAGCGAGTAGAACACGGGCGTCCGCTGCAGGAGCCCGGTCTCCTTCACGACCTGCTGCACGTCCCGGTAGGCCCGGGCGAGCGGCGGGAAGTCCGCGTTGCCGGCATAGGTCTGACGCACGGGCCCCAGAGTGGCGGTGACGGACGGGGAGGGTGAAAGGGAGATGATGCTCTCCTGCCGATCGGGAGCCCTTGAGCTGAGGTAGCCAAGGGCGGATGCCGATCGCTGTGGCCACACTAACCGCGCCCGCATACGCGAGCCGGCATACGAGTCAGGCTCGCGCCCGCCGCATGCGCCGACGGCGGGGGCGCGGGCGAGTCGGCGACGCCGCGGCGCGCTTCGGCTCGTTCGCCTCGGCGAGCGCACGGAAGGCGTCGTCGAGGGAGGGGAAGGATCCGAGATCGGTGCCACGCTCGTCGCGCAGTCGGTGCGCGGATCCGTCGAACTCGACGAATCCGGCGAATTCGCCGTTCCGGGTGGCGACGTGCACGTCGACGTCGGCCTGCTTCCAGGTGAGAGGGGTGGACGGAGGGATGGTGGTGGTGCTCATGCTCATGCTCATTGCTGTGGGGCGGGCGCGCTGTCGCGCTCCGCACGTGAAGAGACCGAGGGCGGATTCCGCGCGCGTCGATGTGCGTGGTCCGTGGATGGCCCTGATCAGTGGCGACGAGGCGGCCGAGAGGGGGCGAAACGCACACGTTGCACGATCAGTCTAGCAGATCCACGGAACCACGCTCCGACGACCTCAACTTCCCGGCGGGCGTCCGCTCCCGCTCCCGCCCGGTGCGGAACCGGCGCTCGGGGCGGTCGTGGTGTCGACGCCGATCACGAGCGTCGCCGTGTAGCCGCCGGCGACGCTCCCCGTCGTCGTCGCGAGTTGCGATGCCCCGCCGTCGTCGCTGAAGACGTTGTCGGAGGTCAGCGTGATCCGTGCCAGGTTGTCCGCCGATCCGGCGTATGCCGTCTCCGCGTAGACCGCTCCGCAGGCGTCTTCGGGCAGCGCGAGCTGGGATGTCGCGATCGCGTTCGATGCTTCGGTGATCGACGCCGCGTCCGGGTAGACCTCGAAGTGGATGTGGGGCCACCGCCCCGAATAGCACCCGGGGAACACGGACGTGAAGGAGACCCTGCCGTCCTCGTCAGCGACCTGCACCCCTCGGAGATAGGAGACGTCCTCGAGCCCCGACGAGTAGAGCGAGTACTCCCCCTGGGCGTTGCAGTGCCAGGCGTACACGGCGACGCCCGCGAACGGCCCCCCTCCGTTCGCGAGGTCGAGGATCTGCAACTCGAACGAGAGCGGGACCCCGTCCGCGGTGGCACCGCCGTCGATGGACGAGCGGATGTCCTGGCGGATGATCCCCGCCTCGTCGAGGACGTCGGGACCGTTCGAGCCGTCGCCCGGGTAGGGACCGGCGGTCTCATCCGGGATCTCCGTGATCGCGGAGTCCGATGCGGTGGCGCCGGCGCTGGGCGTGGGCGTGGCGGTCGTCGACGACGAGCCGGTGGCTGCCGGGGCGCAGGCGGCGAGGACGACGGCGCCGAGGCCGAGGCCGCCGCCGATCAGGAGCCCGCGGCGGCTCATCAGCGTCCGGAGATCGAAGGCGACGCCCTGGTCGACCACCTCTTCGTCCGCGCGATCCAGCGGTCGTCCTTCGTACATGGGCCCCTGCGGCGTCGACGTCGGTTCGGGGATTCGGCTCATGATGTGCTCCTCTCGAGCGTGGGCGGCGTTGCCCCCGATGCTCGACGAGTGAACAATCAGGGAGCTATGCGCGACCGATGAGGAGCCTAGAAGCGGGAGCAGAGCGGAGGATGCGGGGACATCGCTCCGCTCTGCAGCGCTGGCGCTCGAAGAACTCGGCGGACAACGCAGGGCCGGGGCGATGGGGGAATCGCTCGCGCGGCCACGAAGACGGCCGGCATGCAGGGGACATGCGCGGCCGTGGCGCATCCAGTGCAACACGCGGCTTGGCACCTGTCAAGTTTTTCCTGGACGTCTGTCCAGATCCGCGAGAATGCCATAGCATTGCCCGCACCGATCCCGAAGGGGACGAGACCGGGGGCACAGCATGACGACGGCGACCAAGAGGGCGGAACGCGCAGGGGTGGACAAGTTCGCGATCCGCCGGCGAGCGCTGGCCGAAGCGGCGCTGGAGGCGATCGCCGAGCGCGGGTTCGCCAGGACGGGACTCCGCGAGATCGCCCAGCATTCGGAGCTCTCGCACGGAGCCCTGCACTACTACTTCACCGACAAGAACGACCTCATCGCGGAGGCCGTGCGGATCTCCAAGGGCGGGCTCGGTGACCGCTACCTCGCCGTCATGGAGGAGGCGGAGACCGCGGAGGACCTGGCGGCCGGCGCCGCGGAGGAACTCGCCAGGAGCGTGCACGACGACGCCCGCCTGCACCGGCTCTGGTACGACCTCCGCAATCAATCGCTGTTCGAGTCCGGCTTCGGCGACACGATCGCGGAGGTCGAGGCCGACCTGCAGGAGGCCATCTGGCGTGTGGTCGAGCGCTACTCCGAGCTGCGCGGTCGGCCCTGCCGCTTCACGCCGCTCTTCGCGTATGCGCTGACGGACGGCATGATGCAGCACGCCCTCATCCGTCACCTCCGCGGTGACACCGAGGCGATCGCGCGCCTGCGCGTCGAATGCCTGGACCTGTTCGCCGCCAGCGTCTGACCGCGGCGCTCAGGCGTCCGTCGCCGCGGCGCCGCGGGGAATCGGCGGCCGCATCACCAGCACCGCCACGATCCCCACCATGACCGCTGCCGTCAGCGCCACCGGCACGGGCACGAACGGGTCGAGCAGGACGAGCAGCGCCCCCACGGGGATGACCGTGTTGACGACGTGGTCGGCATTGTCGCGGATGGCGACCCACCAGATCCCGATGAGGAACACCGCGATCGGGATGGACACCGTGAAGGTGGCCGCCACGGGAGCGAGATGGCTCTCCCCCGTCATCACGTCCAGCTCCACCTCGATGCCGGCGGAGAAGGCCGCGGCCGCCGCGAAGACGAAGTAGTGCGTGTAGCCGTAGCGCAGCGAACGGCCGAGAGTGGTGATGGCCCGGTGGTGGGGCGGCCAGAAGTAGATCCACCACAACGCCGCCGTCACGACGAAGGCGAGGGCCGAGATGGCCAGGAGCGGACCCAGGGCCTCCACCTCGTCCAGCGCGTCGATGATCGCGTTGGCGGAGGCGAGGAGGCTCTCGCCGAGCACGATGAGAGTGAACAGACCGTAGCGCTCCGTGATGTGGTGCGGATGCCAGGGTGTCTGGTGCCGGCGCTCGGCGAACACCGGGACCGCGATCTCGATGAGCGCGAAGACGACGAAGGCCGCGAGTTGCACGGGGCCGGACGGGATCAGCAGGAACAGAAGCCACAGCACCTGCACGACGGCGATGCCGAGGGCGTACCGCAGAGCGACGCGCCGGAGCGGGCCCTCGTTCCGCGAGGCGCGCAGCCACTGCGCCACCACCGCGATCCGCATGACGACGTAGCCCACCACGGGGAGCGTGAAGTCGCCCTCCTCGAAGGCCCCGGGGATCCCGGCGGCGAGGATGAGGACGCCCGCCATCTGGACGAACGTGGCGATCCGGTACGGCCAGTCGTCCGTGTCGAACGAGGTCGCGAACCAGGTGAAGTTCATCCACGCCCACCAGATCGCGAAGAAGAGCATCGCGTAGGAGGTGATCCCGTGGAGGAAGTCGCCGTGGCTCAGCGCGTGATGCAGCTGCGCCGAGGCGATGCTCACCGCCACCACGAAGACGAGGTCGAAGAAGAGCTCCAGCGGACTCGCGGCCCGATGCGGCTGTCCGGGGTCGCGCGGCCGCATGGGCTGCAGACGGAAGCGAGGACTCGATGTCGGGTGCGCGGTCACCGCGACAGACTAGCTCCGGGTGCACCCTCGCATGCGGTATTCCGGAACGGGTTTTCACTCACCCCCGGGAAGCGCTTCCGTCAGGCGGCCGAATCCGCTACAGTGATGACCGTCTGCAGTGCCTGCTGCACGCCTCGTCGGTTTGGGACGACGAGGACACCTTCTCGATGTGGGATCGCGAAGCTTCAGCAGGACCCGAGGGGTCGGGACGCAGACGTGTCCGTGAACGTGGGGTTCATGGTCTGGGGAAAACTGGGGAAACGATGGCGCACTGGGGTTATCTGCGTACATTCACGGCTCAAGGGGCCTCGGCATGACTTCCGTCGAGGATGCTCTGAGCATCGCTCGTACGGGTTTCACGCCGATCAC
Organism: Microbacterium sp. Nx66; assembly: GCF_904066215.1. NCBI lineage: Bacteria > Bacillati > Actinomycetota > Actinomycetes > Micrococcales > Microbacteriaceae > Microbacterium > Microbacterium sp. Nx66. The sequence continues at coordinate 559,590 of NZ_LR880474.1, read as the reverse complement.
GGCTCCGCGGGCGACCGCGTCGGTGACGCATGCGGCGAGCACGCCGCGTGTCTCGGCGACGCTCGAACGACGCCTGCAGTGGGAGCGTCGCTATCGGATGCGACTGCGGATCACGGATGCGGCTGTCATCCTGATCGCCGTCGCACTGACGGCGACGGTCCAGCTGCTCACCGGCGTCACGGTGATCGAGGCCGTGCGCAACGCCGCATTGCTGGGTCTCGCCTGGTACCTGATGCTGTCGGCGCTCAACAGCCGAGCCGCCGCCATCTTCGGGTCTGGGGCCACGGAGTACCGTCGCGTCGCGCACGCGGCGGGTCTCGCCTTCGGCATCACCGCCATTGCGGGCGTGCTCCTGGAGTGGGAAGGGCTGCAGCCGCTGTTCTTCATCGCGCTCCCGGTCGGCATGCTCGGTCTCCTCTTCGCCCGCTGGGCCTGGCGTCGCTGGCTGCAGCGGCAGCGCCTGTCCGGACGGTTCGCGTCGAGGACACTGGTGGTCGGCGCCACCGAGGACGTCGAGTATGTGATCGACTCCCTACAGAAGGGCGGGGAGAACGGCTACCACGTCGTGGGGACGACGTTGCTGGATCGCAATGCCGGCGCGCTCAGGATCGGGGAGAGCATCTACCCGGTCGTGGGCGATCTGGACACCGTCGCCCCCGCGGCGGCACAGCTCGGGGCGGACACCATCATCGTGGCGAGCCGCCCCGAGGGGTCCCCCGACTTCGTCAAGCAGCTCAGCTGGCAGCTCGAAGGCACGGCCGCCGAGCTCGTCCTCTCGAGCCGCCTGACGGACGTCGCGGGTCCTCGCATCTCGCTCCGCCAGGTCGACGGCCTGCCGCTGATCCAGGTGAAGATCCCGACCTACGAGGGCGGCGTCCACCTGCTGAAGCGCGCCCTCGACGTACTGGTGGCCGCCATCGCGCTGATTCCGATCGCGCTGCTCACACCTGTGCTCAGCGCTCTCATCAAGCTCGACTCTCCGGGGCCCGTGTTCTTCTTCCAGGAGCGTGTCGGCCGGGACGGCCGTACGTTCAAGATGGTCAAGTTCCGTTCCATGCGCACCGACGCCGAGAAGCAGCTCGCGGCGCTGAAGGACCACAACGAGGGCGCCGGCCTCCTCTTCAAGATGAAGGACGACCCCCGCGTGACCCGCGTCGGGAAGGTGCTGCGCAAGCTGTCGCTGGATGAGCTCCCGCAGTTCTGGAACGTGCTGGTCGGCGACATGAGCGTCGTCGGTCCGCGGCCGCCGCTGCCCAGCGAGGTCACCGCTTACGACGGCACTGTGTTCCGCCGCCTGTACATCAAGCCCGGGATCACGGGTCTGTGGCAGGTCTCCGGACGCAGCGACCTGTCGTGGGACGAGAGCGTGCGGCTCGACCTGCGCTACGTGGAGAACTGGTCCGTCATGAACGATCTGCAGATCATGTGGCGCACCGCGAAGGTCATGGCGCAGCCGAGCGGGGCATACTGAGCGGATGAGCACTACGACACCCCTCACGATCGCGATGGTGGGGACCCGCGGCGTGCCTGCGGCCTACGGCGGATTCGAGACGGCCATCGAAGAGGTGGGGCGACGGCTCGCCGACCGTGGCCACGACGTCGTCGTGTACACCCGCGGCTCCGAGCACCGCGAGAAGGAGTACCTCGGCATGCGCGTGGTGCACCTCCCCGCGGTCCCGGTGAAGCAGATCGAGACCCTCAGCCACACCGGGCTGTCGGCCCTGCATCTGCTCTTCCACCGCCGCCCCGACGCGACCTTCGTCTTCAACGCCGCGAACTCGCCGTTCCTCCCGCTGCTCCGGCTGCGCCGGGCGCCCGTCGCCCTGCACATGGACGGTCTGGAGTGGCGCCGGTCGAAGTGGGGTCCCCGCGGCAAGGCGTACTATCGCTGGGCCGAGCAGTTCGGCGTCCGCACCGCGGACGCGCTCATCGCCGACGCCCCCGGCATCTCCGACTACTACCACCACCAGTTCGACGTGCCCACGGAGCTCATCCGATACGGCGCGCCGATCCTCGATCAGCCGTCGACGCACCGCCTGGCCGAGATGGACCTCACTCCGAACGGCTACCACCTCGTCGTCGCTCGGTTCGAGCCGGAGAACCACGTGCTCGAGATCGTCCGCGGATACCGCGCCAGCGCCGCGCGACTGCCGCTCGTGGTCGTCGGCTCCGCGCCGTACGCCGCCGGGTACATCCAGGAGATCCGGAACGCCGCCGAGGGCGACGAGCGGATCCGCCTCGTGGGCGGCGTCTACGACCAGGAGCTCCTCGACGGGCTCTACGCCCACGCCGCCACCTACCTGCACGGCCACTCCGTCGGAGGCACCAACCCGTCGCTCCTGCGCGCCATGGGGGCGGGCACCGCGGTGATCGGCTACGAGGTGCCCTTCAACCGGGAGGTCCTCGGCGGCAACGGCTGGTTCTTCGCCGACGCGGATGACGTCGCGACCCACGTCGCGGCCGCCGAAGCCGACCCCACGACCCGCGACGCACATGCAGCCGCGGTGCAGGAGATCGCCCGCACGCGCTTCCGCTGGGACGACGTGGCGGACGAGTACGAAGACCTCGCCCGCCGTCTGTCCGAAGGCTCCAGCGTCCACGCGTCCGCGCGGCGCGCGCGCCGACGGAGCGCCGACTGGGCACCCGCCCCCGCGGACGCGACACGATGACCACCGGCGTGAAGAGGAAGACCGTCCTTCTCGTGCATCCCGGTGCCGAGATGTTCGGGTCGGACCGCATGCTCCTCGAGAGCGCGACCGGTCTCGCGGAGGCGGGCGCCCGTGTGGTGGTCGCCCTTCCGAGCTCGGGTCTGCTCGTCCCGCCGCTGCGCGCCGCCGGAGCAGAGGTCGTCATCCTGCCGATGCTCGTCCTGCGCAAGGTGCTGCTCACCCCGCGCGGTCTGCCCCGCCTGTTCCGCGACATGTTCCGGGGCCTCGGCGCCGCATGGCGTCTGATCGGACGCGTGCGCCCCGACGCCGTCTACGTGTCGACCATCATCATTCCGCAATGGCCCCTCGTGGCCCGACTCCGCGGCACTCGCGCGGTCAGTCACGTGCACGAGGCGGAGGCCTCCGGGAGCACGCTGGTGAACCGCCTGCTCTACATGCCGCACCTCGCCTCGGTCCGCACCCTCGTGAACAGCCGCTTCAGCCTCGACACCATCCGGCGCGCGCTGCCCGCTCTCGCCGACCGCACCCGGATCGTCGCCAACGGCGTCGCGTCGCCCCCGCACCCCGCGCCGCCGCGGCCCCGGATCGACGGCGCCCTCCGCGTGCTGTACGTCGGGCGGCTCTCGCCTCGGAAGGGTCCCGACCTCGTCATCGACGCCGCGGCGGCAGTGCAGGCGGAGGGGCGGCCCGTCGAGGTCACGCTCCTCGGGGCGGTCTTCGAGGGATACGAATGGTACGAGCGCGAACTGCGCGCCCGTGCCGCAGAGACCGGGGTCTCCGTCACCTTCGCGGGATTCCACGCCGACATCTGGCCGTTCCTCGCGGAAGCCGACGTGCTGGTCGTGCCCTCCCGGGTGGACGAGCCGTTCGGGAACACTGCAGTCGAGGGCGTGCTGGGGCTCCGCCCCGTCATCGCGAGCGACAGCAGCGGTCTGCGCGAGGCCGCGGGCGGCTACGCCACCGCGCAGCTGGTCGCACCCGACGATGCTCCGGCGATCGCCGCCGCACTCGACGACGTGTGCGCACGGTGGGACGACCTCGTGGGCAGTGTGGCCGAGAGCCGCGACGAAGCCCTGCGTCGGCACGCACCTGCGGTCTACCGCGCCGGCGTCACCGCCGGCGTCCTCGACTGACGACCCGCCGGTATCCGCACGGCGCCGGGCGCACGCGACCTGGGCTCACGCCGAGACGGCAGCCTCGGCCGTGAGCCGCGCCCGATGACGCACGATGTAGATCGAGAACGGGATCAGCTGACAGACCAGAAGCGCGAAGGCGACACCGAGGAGCGGACCGGCGATACCGAGGATCGGTGTGAGGACGAACGCCAGGGTGACCCCGACCGCGGCCATGCTGAGGGTGGGGATCACCTGGAATCGGATCCCGGGCTTGTCCATGATGAACATCCCGAGCGGGTAGACAGCCGCCGTGAGCATGATCATGAGGCCGAACGCGAAGATCGTGGTCGGCCGGACCTCCAGCTCTCCCTGCGTGATGAACCCGAACAGCCACGGCCCGACGAGCCACACCACCACCGTCGCGAGGGCGACCGCCACGGCGAACAGTCCGGAGAGCAGGAACGGTCCGCGGCGGAGATCGCCCTGGTGTCGCATGCGGGCGAAATGCGGCCAGAGCGCGAGCCCACCGGCCATCACCAGACCGTTGAGCGCGAAGAAGACCTGCCCGGCCACACCGTACTCGGCGACGTCGGTCGGACCGCCGAGCTGGGCGATCACGTACCGCTGCGACCCCACCGCGATCGGATACGTCACCATCTGAGCCAGCATCGGCCATCCCACGTCCATCACCCGTACGCCAGGGAACCGTCGCGGGCGCAGAACCATGCGCGCAGCCTCGGGGATCAACGGAGACGTGGTCCGAGCGGTGATGAGGACGCCGAGGATCGAGACGATCAGCGAGGCCGCGAACGACGCGATCGCCGCGTAGGAATGCAGATTCTCGCCACCGAACGTCAGCAGCAGCCACACCCCGGCCAGCGTGAGCGGCGAGATGAGGCCCTGCAGCAGGATCACGATGTGGTTCTTGCGCTGCCCGAGCATGATCCGCGCCCAGATGCCCAGCGGGATACCGAGACAGAAGATCGTCACGCAGAAGAAGGCGGCCAGCGACGCCCCCGGCTCTCCTCCGGCATCGCCGAACACGATCTCCCAGGCACCGGTGGCCAGGAGCACGGTGTTGATCGCCATGGCGGAGGCCGCGAACATCAGCAGCACCCGGCCGACCGACGTGAGCTGATAGCGGAGCTTCTCGTCCGTCCTCACGTCGTCGCTCGTGGCCACGGCGTTCACGAGCACGGCGCCGCTACCGAGATCGGTGAAGGTCAGCAGCGACGGGATCGTCGTGAGCAGCGTGTAGAGGGCGAAGCTGCCGACGCCCGCGTCTCCGATGATCATCCGCGTCGTGAGAACGCCGCAGACCAGCGCGATGACCATCGTCAGCGCGCGGGCGCCGACAGCGAGAAGAGAACCCATACCTAGATCGTCACCGCGGCAGGGCTCCCAGCGTCGCGCTGTTGCCGGGGAGTCGCGATACCGAGGCGATATCCGCCGGCACGGGGACCGCCACTGCGGCCTGCCGCTGCGCCTGCGCGGGGGCCAGCACGTACGTGGCGGACACCACGGAGGCTCCCTGCACGAACTGCGAGCGGCGGTCCTGACCCGTCGCCGCGGTGAACGCCGCGAGGGTGTCTGCCACCGCCGGATCCCGCGAGACGGATCCCTTCGACCATGCCGAGAACCATCGGGGCGTGCCGGGGGCGGTGCGGTGGTAGAGGTTGCCGTTCACGCTCGACATCATCTGCGCACCGGTGAAGGTGGTCGAGTAGTCCTGTACGCAGACCAGGCAGTTGCCCGCGCTCTCCGCCATGACGTTGTTGGACATCACGGTGTTGCGCACGATCCACGGCGCCAGCGGTGCGAAGCGCGTGCGCGGATCGTGGCCCGCCGCGTTCGGGTCGGAGGCTCGGCGACCGTCCTGACCGATGCTGACGTTCCGGTTGGCGTTGCCGACGAAGGTGTTGTTCCAGATCTTCACGTTGCCGGAGTTCAGGACGAACAGCCCGAAGTCGCCGTTGCGGGCGATGATGTTGTCGGCGACGACCGCCCGCTCCGAGAGCTCGACCATGACACCGTGACCGGTGTTGCCGATCACGTCGTTACCCGTGAAGACGATGTCGATGACCGATTCGTCGAACCACGGACCACGACCGGCGTTACCCGTGAACGCGCTGTCGGTGACGGTCACTCCGCGCGTCCGGGTGACCTTGAACGCGCCGGACACCGGGGAGTGGTTGAAGCGCTCGGCGTTGTTCCCGACGGAGAGCATCTGCTTCACCTTCAAGCCGTCGGCCTGGGAGGCGCCGCCACCGAGGAGACCGTTGCCGATCAACGAGACGCGCGTCAACGTCGTCCTCGGCGCCCAGGAGTAGAAGCCGGTCGTCGAGTTGTCGCGGATCGTCACGTCGGCGAGCGTGATGTCGCTCGCTGCGGCGATGACGGTCCCCATCTGGGGCACACTGGTGGCGTACCGGCGGATGCCGATGCCGCGCACCTCGGATCCGGCGGACCGGATCGAGAGCGCCTGGGTGAGCACGCTCGCCTCCACGGGCTTGCCCGTCGGGTCGGTGCCGATCACGAGCCGCTTCGCCCGATCGTCGACGAAGAAGGTCCCGGCGACGACCTGCGCGGCAGAGGCGACCTCCCGCAGCTGCACGCCCGCGACCCACACCTGGTCCGGATGCGCGGCCATCGGGTGCGCGGGATCGACGAAGCGCCACTCCGGCTGGGTGTTGTCGGGCGCTCCCTTCGTGTATGTGGGGCTCGAGTCGAGCGCGGTCCCCCAGCCGTCGACCGTCCAGGTCTTGCCTGCGGGCTTCCAGCCGGTGACGGTCTTCGCGCCGTCCATCCAGACCGCCTCGTTCGGAGCGGGCTGGATCGTGACGCGCTTCTGCGGCGGCACGACGATCTCCTCGTGGTAGGTGCCACCGCGGAGCACGATGGTGCCGCCGTTCGGTACCAGCCGCAGCGCGGCCGCGATCGTGCGCACCGGCGAGTTCTTCGTACCGGCAGCGCCGTCCGATCCGCCCGGCGCCGCGTAGATCGCGGTGGCGGGTGCCGGGTACGACAGCGACCCCGGGGCGGCGGCGCCCGGCTTCCCGCGGACACCGGCCGGGGTGGCAGGTGGAGCGGGTGTCACCGGGGTGGTCGGCGTCACCGGGGGAACCGGAACCGGGTTCGGCGCAGGAGCCGGGTTCGGCGCGGGGGCGGGCGTCGGCGTCGGCGTCGGAGTGGGAGTCGCCACCGGCGCGGGCGCGGCTGCGAGCACGTCGTCGATCGCGAGCGGGACGGCGGCCTTCGCTCCGGAGGACGTGTACAGCGCGAAGCCGTAACCACCCGCGGCCGTGATCCGCGTGGCCGAGGAATCGGCGTGCGTCACCTGCCACGCGGACGGCTCGTCCCCATCTGCCGCCCAGGCCTTGGCCGCGAGCGTCACCGGACTGGTCCCGGTCACGTCGAGGGCGACGCGCAGCGACATGCCCGTCGTCACCGGGAAGGGGAGTCGTCGCTCGCTCAGGTTCTGCACAGTGGTGAGGTCGGTCATCCGGACCACGGACACGTAGGCGGAGCCGTCGGGGTGCACGCGGAGACGCACACCGTAGGAGTCCTTGCCGACGATGCGGACGGCCTGGGCCAGGTAGAGCGGACCGCCGACGGGGAGGGCGGGGACCGTCACCGTGTAGCGGCTCGACACATCCGCCGCGGTCACCCCGGCCACGGTCGCCCGCGCCGTGATCCCGGGCTTCCGGCTGGCGAGCATCGCCTGCCCGTTCCCGACGCTCGACGCACCCTCGACGACACGCCAGGCCCCGACGGGAGAGGCGCCCCAGCCGGAGGCGACGGTGCGGTTCATCGGGTCGGAGAGGAGGGGACCCGCAGACGCTGCCGCCGGTCGGGCCGAAGGCGAGGCGGCGGCGACCGCCGCGGAGGCCGGTGCGGCGATCAGCACTCCGGAGAGCGCGACGGTGACGCCCAGGGCACCCGCGAGCAGGCGATGGCGACGCCGTGGCGCCGCTGGCGATGAGAGACGAACAGGGAACGGAAAGGACACGATGTCACCGTTTCTGGGGTGGAATACACGATCACCCACGCTTCGCCGCAGTTTCAACCCCGGCGACAAAGTGCGAGCCCCCCTCGCAACCCATGAAGAATAACCGCCCGTCTGGACGATGGCAAACGATTCGAGCCCTTCCGCCGATATGCTGCACGCCTCCCCCGGGAGGACGGCGGGTCGCTCACTCGCTGTAGTACTCGCTGCGATGCCGGTCCGGACGCGCACGGTTGAGGACCGTGCCGAGGATGCGGGCGCCGCCCGATTCCAGCGATTTGATGCTCTTCGCCAGTGCCGCCCGCCGCGTCTTGGTGGCGTCGACGACGAGGATGACACCGTCCGTCTGGGTGGCCAGGAGGTTGGCGTCCGCGACGCTCAGCGTCGGGGGCGAGTCGATCACGACGTAGTCGTAGTCCGCCGCGGCGAAGTCGAGAAGCTGTGCCATGCGCGCCGACGTGAGCAGCTCGGCGGGGTTCGGCGGGATCGTCCCGGCGGGGAGGATGTCCAGCGTGGTGTCCGCGACGCGGTGCTTGGCCACCTCGAACTCCACCTCGTCGAGCAGGACGCTCGTGAGTCCGACCGAACCGTCGATGCCGGCGTGCTCGTGGGCACGCGGGCGGCGCATGTCGGCGTCGATGAGCAGGACGGAATTACGGAGCGCGGCGAGGGTCATCGCGAGGTTCACCGACACGGTCGACTTGCCCTCGGCGGGCATACCGGAGGTCACCAGCAGCACCTTCACCCGGGACGACACGTTCGCGTACGCGAGCGCCGACCGGATGCGGCGGAACTCCTCCGAGGTGTGGCCGAGCGGCTCCTGGGCGACGGCGATTCCCCGTGCCTCCAGCAGCGGCGACTTGGAGACGACGCCGAGCACGGGATCCCCGCCGGCCTGCGTCAGCGCCTCCTCGTTGCGGACACGGGTGTCCAGCACACCGATGAGCACGGCGGCCGCAAGGCCGAGCACGCCTCCGAGGAAACCGCCGAGGGCCGCGTCCCTGGGCTTGCTCGGAGTGAACTGGAACTCGGGGACGACGGCGTCGTCGATGACCTCGGCGGTGATGGTGGACTCGCCCTGCGGATCCTTCGGAGCGACGTCCTTGACGACCGTGATGAGCTGCTCGGCGACGGCGTTCGCGAGCTCGGCCGCAGCTTCCGGGTCGTCCGTGATGCCGGTGATCCGCAGGGTGACGGTGCTCTGCGGGATGGTCACCTCGATGTCCCTCGCGAGCGCGCGGGGCGTCGTGTCGAGCTCGAGCTCCTCGATAACCGGATCGAGCACGCGCGAGCTCGTCGCCAGCTGGGCGAACGACAGCATCTGGCTCTGGGTGTACACCGAGCCCTGGTTGAGGTCCGAGGCGCTCGTGCCCTGGTTCAGCGCGAAGTACAGCGAGGTCGTCGCCTGGAACAACGGCGTCTGCAGCGACGCGTATCCGTACGACCCCGCGGCGCCCACGACGCCGCACAGCACGATCAACCACCAGAACTTGCGCAGCGAGCCCGCGATGACACGCAGGCTGACCCGGCTCTCGGCCATGACTCCCCATTCCCCCTGAGGTCTCGATTCTAGAGGAGCCATCTGCACGGCCCGTTCACGTCTGCCGCACCTGTGGAGCGGGTCCGGTCGTCGCCGGCGGTGATGCCGTCCCGAGATCCCGCAGGAAGGCCTCTTCCGCGGTGGTGGATCGCGTTCCGGCGTCGCGCGCCCAGGTCACCGCGAGCCCGACGCAGAACCACAGGAACATGCTGTACTGCGTGATGAGGGCGACGACGACCAGGCTCGGGAGCTGTCCGACGACGGCGAGGGCGGCGGGACTCCGCGTCGAGCGCCGCACGGCCATCAGCGCCGCGCAGACGACGGCCGCCATGATGAGCAGGGTCGGCACGTACCCGTACCGGAGGAGCGTGAGCACGAGGGCGTTGTCCACCGACCGGGCGAAGTATCCGAGGTAGTAGTCGCCGGAGACGAGGGAATGCCAGTCGCCGGGGTTCCCGAACAGCTGCACCTGTTCCAGGAGGACCAGCAGGTCCGTGCGGTAGTCGGCGCTGCCTCCGGCCTCGTCCCCCGCGGCACCGAAGACGGAATCGATGACGGGGATGACGATCGCGGTGCCGATCACCCCGGCGACGGCCACCGTCACCCGGAAGCGCGTCGAGACCCCGACGATGAGGAAGGTGGACAGGACGAGTGTCAACACCAGTGTGAGCAGGCCCGCCCGACTGAACGTGAAGACCGTGGCGGTGGCGATGAGCACGATGCCGGTGATCTTCGGGAACAGTCGCCATCGCGTCGCCACGACGAACGCGGAGGACATCGCCAGCGCGGCGCCGAGCGCGATCGAGTGCCCCCACGCCCCCTCCGCACGCAGCACCCCGCCGCGCTCCTGCAGCGGGCTCCATGTGTCGTACACCACGCCGGATCCGGGAATGAGGACGAAGGGGTTGAAGGAGGTGAGGAACTCGACGACCGCGAGAGCGGCGGCCACGATGGCCACGACCGCGATCGTCGAGGTGATCCACTCGGTCGTCACGCGAGCGAGCACCACGCGCCCCCAGATGTAGGGGATCACCCACTCGAGAAGCGATGCCACGAGGGAGGCGAGGTCGACCGTGCCGAACCCGTACAACCCGACGACGACGAGGACGAACGCGGCGACCCAGGCATCGGCCGCCCGCAACGGCACCACCGACCAGTTCACGATGATCAGCAGGACGGTGAGCAGGGTGATCGCCGCCCAGTAGAAGCTGATGTTCACCCCTACCCAGAGAGGCACGAAGAACAGCACGACCGCCCACACGACGAAGGCGGTACGCGGGAGCAGCCGGAGTGCGAACACGACGATGGCCACTGCCGCGATTCCACCGAAGGCGAGGAGCGCGATCGGGACAGCAGTGGCCATGCGTCAGGATCTTACTGCGGTGCGGTGACGCGGAACGAATCGAACGACACGCCGAGCGGCGCGGTCGCGCTGCCGGAGCGGTTGCCGCTCAGTCCCACCGCACCCGCACCCAGGGGTGCCGCGTCGGTCGTGGTGATCTGCCAGGCTGCCGGCTTCGTCGTCTCCGTCGGCCAGAACTTGGCGGAGAGGGTCGCCGACGTCGTCCCCGTCACGGACACCTCGAGGTTGTACGAGGTGTTCGCGGCCCACACCAGTCCGGGCACGGCCTGCGTGCGCAGGACGGTCCCTTCGCGGTGCACGACGAGCCAGACCGTGCCGTCAGGACGCAGCCAGGCGCGGACGAAGTACTTCCCGGCCGCCGACTGCCGCGCGATCACGCCGACGTAGGCGCCACCCGCGGCCGGGGCCTGATCGACCCGGAACTGCGTCTCGAGCACCGCATCGGCGACGGACGTGGTGTTGAGCGTCGCATGCCGGGTGTCGCCGGCGATGAGGTTCAGCTTCGCCTGGCCGTCAGCGACGGTCGCCGCCGCCTGCGAGCCGCCGGCGATCGTCCACGCCCCGCCGACCGTGGCGGTGCCCCAGCCGGGCCCCGCGGTGCGGTCGAAGCCGTCGTCCGCCACCGGAGCCGGCTGCGGCTCGGGTTCGGGTTCGGGCTGCGGGTCGACGGGAGGCGCCGTCACGGTCACCGGCTTGCTGGTGGTGTGCGTGGCGCCCTTGTCGTCCTTCACCGTGAGGGTGACGGTGTAGGTCCCCGCCGCGGTGTAGGTGCGGCTGGTGGTCGCACCGGTGCCGGTCGTCCCGTCGCCGAAGTCCCACGCGTACGAGGCGATCGTGCCGTCGGAGTCGGTCGAGGCGCTGCCGTCCACGGCGACCGTGAGGTTCGTCGCGGTCGCGGTGAACGCGGCGGTGGGAGCGACGTTCGCGGGCTCCGGTTCGGGCTGCGGCTCGGGCTCCGGCGCCGGCGTGCCGAGGTTCTTCAGCGTGAAGTCGTCGAAGCTGGCGAGGTTGGTGCCGGTGCCACTGCCCGACCGGTAGGAGAACACCGTCGGGGCACCGGCGACCTGCAGAGCCGGCGTCGCGTCCGTCGTGGTGAGCTGCCAGTTGGCGGGCTCCGCCGACCCCGCCGCCCACAGCTTGGCGCGGATGGTCGTGGTGGACGACCCGGTCGTCTCCATCAGGAGCGAGAACGAGCTGCCCGCGCTCCAGGAGAGACCGGAGACGGCGGTGCTGGCGATCGCCGTGCCGTTGCGGTGGATCACGAGCCAGGTGGTGCCGTCAGGACGGTGCCAGGCGAGAGCCCGGTAGCCCGAGGACCCGGAACGCCGTGCGCCCAGACCTTCGTACGCCGCCCCGGAGGAGGGCCCGGAGGCGAGCGTGTAGGTGATCCGCGCGGACGTGTCGAGAAGGGACGTGCCCTGCAGCAGCATCTCCCTGGTGTCACCGGGTGCCAGGTTGACCTTGCCCACGCCGTCGCCGACGGAGAGCGCCGCGGCGGAGCCGCTCATCGGCGCCCAGGTGCCGCCCTTGTCGGCGGCGCCCCAGCCGCTGGACACGACACGACCGAACGCGTCGGACGCGGCGAAGACCTGCGCGGTCACGGTCACGGTCTTCGTGACGGCCTTGGACGCGCCGAGGCTGTCGGTCACGGTGAGGGTGATGTCATGCGCGCCGGCCGCGGCGTACGTGTGGCCTGCCGTGGCCCCGGAACCGGCGGGAGACCCGTCGCCCCAGTTCCACGAGTAGGACAGCGTCGCGCCGTCGGACGCACTCGATCCGGCTGCCGAGACGTTGACGCTCAGCCCCGACGCGGTCGCGGTGAAGGCGGCGACCGGGTCGGCATGCGTCGCCTCGACCTGTCGTGTGGTCGACGCGCTCCCGCCGCGGTCGTCGGTCACCGTCAGGGTCACCGTGCGGGTGCCCGGCGTGGCGTAGACGTGCGTCGCGACCTGACCGGTCGAAGTGGTGCCGTCCCCCCAGTTCCATGCGTAGGAGGCGAGGGAGCCGTCGGAGTCCGTCGAGGCGGACGCATCGGCCGAGACCGACAGCCCGTTCGCCGTCGTCTCGAAGGCCGCCGTCGGCAGGACGTTCGGTGCCTTCACCACGACCTGCTTCTCCGCCGTGGTGGCGAGTCCGTTGCTGTCCGTGACGGTCAGCGCCACCGTGTAGGTGCCGGACGCCTCGTACGTGTGGCTCGTCGTCTTGCCGGTGGCCGTCGCCGAGTCATCGCCGAAGTCCCACCGATAGCCGGCGATCGTCGCCGAGCCCGCGGGCGCCGAAGCCTCCGCGTCGAACGCGACGGCGAGGTCGGTCGGCGTGGCGGTGAAGGCAGCGGTCGGGGCCTGGAAGCCCTTGCCGATTCCGTAGTGCGTCTTCACCTGGGTCGCCGTGAGGGCGAACGGGTAGACCGCGACCTCATCCAGCGCCCCCTTGAAGTACTTGGAGCTCGGCTCGGACGGCCATCCGGCGAGGTTGTCTCCGCCGATACGCCAATATCCCGTGTAGTTCTCCGCCGTGGTGGCCCCCGCGAGCGACGACACGAGCTTGCCGTCGACGTAGAGCTTCATCCCCTCCGCGCTCTGCGACGCGACGGCGTGGTGCCACTCGTTGTCGTTGAGCGCGGCGTCGTTCTGGACGGTCTGCGTGCTGCCGTTGTACGTGCCGAAGACGAGACGCCCGTTGTTCGTCATATAGAGATGACGGTCGTAGCTGGTCGACTCACCCGACGCCGCGGCGCCGTAGCCCATCAGCTTGCCGCCGCTGGTGGTGTTGGTCTTGAACCAGAGCTCGGTCGAGAACTCGGACGGCGCGGCGATCTTGCTCCCGGAGGCCACGCGTCCCGCGCTCGTCCCGGTGAAGGTCGAGGCGCCCGTCGCTGTGTTCTCCACCCCGGAGGTCGAGGCGGTGACGCCCGTGCCGAACACGGGGGTGTTGGACCCGGCCCAGTCCTGCGCGGCGGTGCCGAGCGGGTAGTAGAGCTGCGGGCCGTCCGCCGTGACGGCGTTGACGTAGTTCGACACGGCACCGGCCGCGATGGTCACGCTCATCGCCTGGCTGGAGACGGAGTTGCCCGCGCTGTCCTTCGCGACGACGGTGTACTCCTGCGTCGATCCGGGAGCTGCGGTCTTGTCCTCGAGGTTCACCGAGGGGCGGTCCCACCAGGTGCCGCGGGCGGTGGCGGTGGCCACCGGGGCGGCGGTGCCGGTCCGACGCAGTTCGTAGGTCAGCGTGAGGTCGTCACGGTCCCAGTTCGCGGGGATCGAGATCCGCGCGCGTCCAGGGATGAACGACTGCGCCGTGCCGGTCCAGTTCGCCCCCGACAGCCGAGGGCCGTCCTTCGCGCCGCCGGGCGGGTTGGTGGAGAACCGCACGAGTCCCTCGAAGCGGCCGTTGTTCACGGAGCGGAACTCGCCGCCGATCGAGATCATGTTCCCCGCACCGGTGATCGAGAGTCCGGCCTGACCCATGCCCGTGGTCACGCCCACGGCCCAGTCCGGCGTCCAGGCGTAGGCCGAGGGCGCCGGTGTCCCGGCCCAGTTCTTGTACGTGCCTCCGGCGGCGGGCTGGTTGCCCAGCAGACCGCGGGCGTCGGCGGTGTACGCCTCCGAGTAACGGTGCGTGCGCGGGTTCTGCTCGGGGTGCATGCCCATGGTGCTGCAGGCGTGGGTGTGGCTGGTGGTGTAGACCGTCTTGCCGGTCGAGTAGACGCCGTAGTGGTCGCCCAGGCAGTCCGCGATCCAGCGGACCTGACCGCTTCCGGCCTCGGCCGCGAAGGTGCCCTCGAGGTTGCCGGTGGCCGCATCCGCGTAGACCCAGCCGGTGCCGTACACGGCGTTGGCGTCGGCCGCGAGGCCGAAGATCCCCGCCTTGCCCGAGTTCGCGCCCGTGTTCGAGCCGTTCTTCACCGTCTGCGGCAGCGCCCATCCGCTGTCCACCGCGCCGGTCGTCTTGTCGAGCGCGACGGTGCCGCGCATCGTCAGGTCGCCGTTGACCTGGGAGAAGCGGCCGGCCGCGATGACGTTCTGACCCGCCGGGTCCATCACCATGGCGTCGACCTGGAGGTCGGTCTGCGGCGCCCAGCTGAGCAGCGCGCCGTTCGTCGCCGAGAAGGCCGCGAGGTTCTTCCGCGGGGTCGCGTTGCCCTGCGTGAAGAGACCGCCGACGTAGACGCTCGAGCCCGAGGTGGCGAGGGCGTACACGCCGCTGCCGCCGATCGAGGGCGAGAACCCGGGCACCAGCTGCCCGGTCACGGCGTCCAGCGCGGCGAAGTTCCAGCGCGTCTGGCCGTTGACCGAGTTGAAGGAGCCGCCGATGTAGATGCGGCTGCCGTCCGGCGAGGCGGCGACGGCCTTGATCACGCCGTTCACCTGCGGTGCGAACGAGAGCAGCTGACCGGTGTTGATGTCGTATGCGAGGACGTTGGACCGGGCGGTGAGGCTGGTCCCCGGTACGGCGAGCGGCGCCCTGGCGTTGTCGAACTTGCCCACCGCGTAGACGGTCGACCCGATCGTGGTCTGCGACCACACGTAGCCGTTGTCGATCTGCACGGTCGGAATCGGATCCGACGTCACGACGTCGTCGTTCCGCTGCAGCAGCGGCGGCGGCGTCGACGGCGAATCCGCCGCCGCGGCCCCGGTCGCCCCCAGCGTGGTCATGCCCGTGATCAGCAGCGCCGCCGTCACGACCGACGCGAGTGCGCTCAGCGCCCGCCTCGAAGTGGATGTCTTACCCATGTTGCTCCCCAGCCCCAGATTTCTTCTTCGAAAATGTCACGTACGAGACGCGGTGAAAGTCGTCGCGCCCACGGCTCAGGAGAGCTCGCCCGCGAAGGTCGCCACCGGCTCGCCGGCGGCGTAGTTCACGCTGATCTTCACGGCGCGACCCTTCGTGGGGTCGAGCATGAAGACGTAGGTTCCCGTGGCCTCGTCGCCGGCGGCCAGCTCTCCATGGAGAGGTTCGTTCGGACCCGCGGTGGTGGCCACCCCGACGTCGCCGTCGTCCGTGACGAGGCTGACGACGGCGGAGTCGATGCTCTGCGCCCGCTTCGAGTCGTTGGCGACCTTCACGGTCACCACGACGGCGGAGCCGGCATACTCGCCCGGCGTCTCGGGGGTGACCTCGGTGGTCGAGATGTCGTCGACGGTCACGACCATGTCGGTGGACAGCGCGATCTCCGCGTCCAGCGCACCGCTCTCCTCGGTCAGCGCGGGGGCCTCGGTGGGCCCCTGGGCGTCGGGATCGGCCGGCGGCGTCCAGTCGGTCGTGCTGGTGCCCTCGGGCTCCGGCGACGCCGCGGTGTCCGGTGCCGCCGTGCATCCGGCGAACACGAGCGCGAGCGCCACGACGGGCGCGATGAAAAGCGCACGGCGTGCGCGTGATGAGCCGTCCCCAGAACGGCATGCTGAAACAGTGAACACTGCAGCTCCCCAGAACCCAGATCCCCAGCCGGAGCCCCCTCGGCTCCGGTTTCCCCCCAGCCATGCAGAACACGGCGTCGGCTAATGGTAGTGCGGACCGTGGAAAACCACAACCCTCCGGTCAGGAGGAGTGTCGGCGCTGTCTCCCGAGCTGCCCGCCGATCGCGTCGACGGCCTGCTCGACCTCGGAGAGGGTGCCGGCATGACCCCGACTCCCGTGCCGATCCGCGATGGAGGCAGGGTCCTCGACGGAGCGACGACCGAGGAGACGCCGGAGCCCGCCGCCGCGACCCGGCGAGCCGCTGAGTGGCACCGCACGCGTCCGTGCCCGGTCGAGGTGAGCGACGTAGTCGGCGATGACATCGGAGCCGCCGGGCGCGAAGCCGACGCCGAGGTGCGCGGCCTCACGCAGCGTGAACATCCGGTCGCGGTGCTCCGGCGCCGCCCGCACCAGCTCCCCTCGGAGATCGCGCGAGGCGGTCAGCACGAGGTCGGCTGCGGCCAGCATCTCCGGGGTGACCTCGCGGGCTCGATGCGCCTGCGCCCGTGCCCGCCAGTCCTCGTCGGCATGCCGCGACGCGACGTCGGCACAGATCGGGTCTCCGTCGTTGGCGCGCACGCCGGCGCTGCGCACCGAGAGCGAGGAGCCCTCCCCGAGCCGGCGCCGCAGCTCCAGCTCGGCCAGCGGCGACCGGCAGACGTTGGCCGCGCACACGATGAGGATCGAGCCGCCGGTCATGCCGGGTCACCGAGCCTTCCGATCTCGCGGAACCACTTCACCGCGGCGAGCGCGAGGAACAGGACCGCGGCGGCGCAGAGCGCGCTGTACGCGACGAGGAACCCCGGCGTCCAGCCCCAGAGGACGAAGACGAGGCAGACCAGCCCGAAGTCGGTCGGCAGCAGCACGAGCGAGCGTCGCAGGGTGCCTCCGCCGCGTTCATGGGTGGACGCGACGGCGTGCTTGCCCTTGAGGAGGTCGTTCAGGAGCATGCCCGAGAACGTGGTCGAGGCGACGATGCTGAACACGATCGGGATCAGCAGCAGCGCCGGCGACTCCGGAAGGACCCGGTACAGGCCGATCAGCACCGTGAGGTGCAGCGACGCGATCTTGAGCGTGTCGATGAAGTGGTCCAGCCACTCGCCCTGCGGGCTCCCGCCGCCGCGGAGCCGCGCGACCTGACCGTCCGCGGAGTCCCACGCATAGCCGAGGACGAGGAGGAGCGCGATGAGCAGCCCGAGCGGCACCGTGACCGGGGCGAAGGCGATGAGGCCGATGGCGGCGAACGAATGGACGGCGCTGATGATCGACACCTGGTTCGGCGTGAGGCCGAGCCGGAACGCCAGCGCGGCGAGCACGCGTCCGAGCCTGCGGTTCACGTAGACCGAGTAGGCGGGGGCGCCGCGGGCATGGCCCTTCTGCGCCCTGGCGAGCTGACGGTAGGCGTCTACGACCATGACGTTCCCTTCGATTCCGTGCCGGACAGGCGCGCGATCCGTCTGGCCTCGCGCACCCCGCGGACGTAGGCGCGCAGCGGAGCGGCGGAATGCAGCAGCTGTCGGCGGCCGCCGCGGAGGATCACCTCGCGGGCGGTACGGGGTATCGACCGGCGCCAGCGGTGCACGGCCTCGTCGTCGAGGTGCCGGACCGCGTACAGCATCCGGTTGCGGATGTTGTAGAAGTAGTAGCCCTCCGACTTCGCCCTCGCGAGCTGGGGTTCGGCGCGCTGCGTGCCGCCCTCGTCGTGCACGGCCGTCGCCTCCTCGACGAGCACGAGCGTCCCGCCGGCCGAGACCACACGGCGCGAGAAGTCGACGTCCTCCCAGTAGAGGAAGTACTCGTCGTCGAAGCCGCCCGAGAGCGCCCACACCTCGCGGGTGATCCACAGGCAGGCACCGCTCAGCCACGGCTCGTAGGGGCGCGCGTCGTCCGCCCGGCGTTTGCGACGCGCCCGCATCGTGCCGTCGTCGAGCAGGAGGTCGATGCCGGCGAACCAGGTGCGTCCCTCGGAGTCGGTGATCACCGGCGAGGCGAGGGTCGTGCGCGAGGCCGAGGTGACCGAGGCCAGGCGCCCCAGAGACACACGGTCGATGTGCGCGTCCGGGTTGATCACGAGGACGTCGGTCGCGCCGTCGGCGAGCGCCCGCGTGACCCCGATGTTGACGCCGCCGCCGAATCCGCTGTTCGTCTCGGGGGTGATGAGGGTCCATCCGTGCGCCTTTGCGACCGCGACGGCGGCCTCGCGCTCCGCGGCACCGGCCCAGTTGTCGACGACGACCACCAGGGCCTCCTCGTCGACGGCACGAGCCTCGCGCTCCACGAGCACCAGGTTGCGCTCGAGCAGCCGCGCCGAGGCGTAGTTCACGACGACGACGGCCAGCCGTCCGTGCACGATTGACACGCGATCCTCCCCCCGGATCCGCCCACACGGTCCGCTCGGGTCGCCGGTCGAATTCCCCAGAGTCGCGACCGGCGTCGACTCCCAGGACACCGACTATACGCCAGAGGCGGCTCGGCGCACCCGTCGTTCACGGTACGATGAGCCGGCGCGGGGAGACAGGCGCACGACTGCCATGGGGATGAGGCGGATGACGAGGGGACCGGGGACGGGCGACGCGATCGCCGTGACGATCGGCGTACCCACCTACCGACGGCCGGAGCTGCTGGCGGCGCTGCTGCGCGCACTCCCTGACCGGATCGCGGAGTGTGCGGACCTCGGCGTGGACGTGGAGGTGCTGGTCGTCGACAACGACGCCGCGGGCTCCGCGCGCGAGGTGGCCGCGAACGCCGCCCTGCCCGTCCGGTACGTCGTCGAGCCGACGCCGGGCATCGTGGCCGCGCGGAACCGGCTGCTGGACGAGTGCGCCGACCGCGACCTGCTCGCCTTCATCGACGACGACGAGGTCCCCCGTGCCGGCTGGCTCTCGGCGCTGATCACCACCTGGCGCGCGTTCGACGCGGATGCCGTCATGGGCCGCGTCATCTCCGTGTTCGACGACGACGTCGATCCCTGGCTGCTCGCATCCGGCACGTTCCGTCGTCCGCCCCGCCCGACCGGGACCGTGCTCTCGGTCGCCGCGGCGGGGAACCTGCTGCTCGACCTCCGAGCGGTGCGCCGCTTCGGCGTGCGCTTCGACCCGTCCCTCGGGCTCGGCGGCGGCGAGGACACGCTCTTCACCCGCGAACTCGTCGGCCGAGGCGGCCGCATCGTCTGGTGCAACGAGTCCGAGACCGAGGACCTCGTCGTCGCCGCGCGCCTCAGCCGCGCGTGGGCGGCGCAGCGGGCGTTCAGCTCGGCCAATGCCGGTACCCGCATCGACCTGCAGCTCACCCGAGGGAGGCTGCGCCGCGGTCTGCTCCGGGTGCGCTCCCTGATCGGTGGGATCGCCCGGATCGTCGTCGGTGCAGCACGTCGAGCCTTCGGCGCCGCGACCTCGAACATCGCCCATCACGCCCGCGGCACCCGCCTGATCCACCGCGGCCGCGGCACCATCGCCGCCGCTCTCGGCCGCCGCTACGACGAATACCGTCGCCCCTCGGAGGACAACACGATGACCGAATCCGCGTCGAGCATCCGCGTGATGCAGTCCCTCGGCGCCCCGCGCCCCACGACGAATCCGTACAACAAGATGCTCGACGAGGCCCTGGGGACGACGGAGGGCCTGGAGCATCTCCGGTTCTCGTGGAAGACCGCCCTCTTCGGCCGCTACGACGCCTTCCACTGGCACTGGCCCGAGGCCAAGCTCCACGGATCGACCTGGTGGAAGTCCACCGGCAAGTTCCTCCTCACGGCGGCCCTCGTCGCCAGGCACCGCCTGTCTCGACGTATCGCCGTGGTGCGGACGGTCCACAACATCGAGCTTCCCGATGACAACGCGCCACGCTTGTGGCTGCTGCGGTCCATCGATCGGCACACCGACTATCGGATCGTCATCAACGAGACGACGCCGCTCCCTCCGGGCACGCCGCACAGCCTCATCCTGCACGGTCACTACCGCGACTGGTACGCCGCGTTCCCCTCCGCCGAGCGTGTGCCCGGTCGGCTGGGATCGTTCGGCGGGGTGCGTCGTTACAAAGGGCTCGAAGGGTTCATCGACGCCTATGCGGAGGCGGTGACGATCGAGCCGACGTTGAGCCTGAAGATCGGCGGTCGCCCCTCCACCCCCGAGCTCGGCGACGACCTCCGTGAACGGACGTCCGGTCTCCCCGCCGTCGAACTGCACCTCGACTTCCTGAGCGATGCCGAGCTCGTCCAGCTCGCCACCTCCTCCGAGCTGATCGTTCTGGCCTACCGCTTCATGCACAACTCGGGCAGCGTCCTCGCCGCCCTGTCGATGGCACGGCCCGTACTGGTGCCGCGGAACGAGGCGAATGAGGCGCTGGCGCGCGAAGTGGGCGCCGAGTGGGTGCTCCTGTACGACGGCGACCTCGACGCCGCAGCGGTGGTCGAGGCCTGGCGGGCGGCATCGACGCTGACCGGGGCACCCGACCTCTCCCGCCGCGAATGGGCGGACGCCGGCCGTGCCCACCGGGACGCCTTCCGCGAGGGCGTCGCACACAAGCGTCGGCGCCGCCACCGCGTCTGACCCACCCTCCCACCCGCCCGCTCAATGACGAGAGGCTCCATCCATGTCCGCATCACTGAAGGGCGCGTTCTTCCGCGCCAAGGCCGCGACCGTACGGGCGAGAGCGGGAGCCTTCCACCGTGAACTCCTCTCGAACGAGCGCTTGGCCCCGGCCGAGTTCGCCGGTATGCAGAACAGGCTCGCTCGGGACATCGCGGCGTTCGCCATGGACTCCTCCGCGTTCTACGGCGCCCGCTACCGGGAGCTCGGCGTCCGCCCGGATTCCCTGACCGATCCGGAAGCCTGGGCGTCGTTGCCGATCCTCGACCGGGCGACCGTCAAGCAGCACGCGGCGGAGATGCGCACGCCCGAGGCGACGGAAGCCAGTGCGCGACCTGCTCTGACGGGCGGCAGCACGGGAGAGCCCCTCGCCACCCTCCACGACGCCAGGGTGCCGGCTCTGGCCCTGAGCTGGAGGATGTACTCCTGGTGGGGGATCGAGCCGTACGACGACCTCGCCCGGGTCGGTCGCTGGAACTTCGGGCGGCTGGCGACCATCAAGAACGACCTCGCCTGGTGGCCCACCACTCAGGTCTACCTCGACGCCGGTCTGATCTCGGAGCAGACGATGGAAGCGTTCCATCGACGACTCACCGCGACGCGACCGCGCCTGATCGAGGGGTACGTCGGAGCGATGCTGGAGTTCGCCGATTTCCTGGAGCGCCGGAAGCTGAGCGTCCCCATCCCGAAGGCGATCGCGACGACGGCGGCGCCGCTCACGGCCTCCGCCCGCGCACGGCTCGAGTCGGTCTTCGGCGCTCCCGTCCACGACGAGTATCGCGGTTCCGAATTCGGATGGATCGCCGGGGAATGCGCTCATCGCGACGGTCTCCACGTCTTCGCCGACGTCCGCCGGGTGGAGGTGGTGGACGAGGACGGGGCCCCCGCAGCCCCCGGCCAGCTGGGTGACCTCGTCATCACGGATCTGCGCAACAGGGTCTTCCCGCTGATCCGGTATCGCACCGGCGACAAGGGCATCCTGCGATCGGAACCCTGCCGCTGCGGCAGTGCCCTCCCGCTCATGGAGCAGCCTCAGGGGCGGACGACGGACATGATCCGTCTCCCCAGCGGTACCGTGCTCGCGCACCGCCTCATGGGGATGTTCGCCGCACACCCGGAAGCCGTGCGTCTCTTCCAGATCCACCAGCTCGCCGATCACTCGATCACCATCCGCGTCGTGGAGGGTGACGGCGCGGAGGCGCGGAGTCAGATCGAGAGCGCGGTCGCCGCACTGCAGGAGCGGATCGCGAACGAGGTGCCGGTGCGCACCGACTTCGTCGACTCCCTGCCCTACACGGGCGGCAAGACGAAGTACATCATCAGCGACGTGCCCCCTTCGGTCTGAGCGTCGACGTCAGCCGTCCGCTCGGAGACCGCGGACGAGGGCGTCGACCATCGTCGCGGTCGTGAAGCGGCGCTCGACCTCGATCCGGCCCTGCCGACCCAGCTCGGCGGCGCGGTCGGGATCGTCCAGCATTCCGAGCAATGCTTCCGCCAGCACCTCCGGCTCCTCCGGCGGGACGAGGACACCGGTGCGGGCGCTGACGTAATCGCGCATGCCAGGGGTGTCCGAGACCACCACGGGGCGGGCCGTGGCCAGAGCCTCCAGCGCCACGGTCATCCCTGACGCGTGGAGGTTGGGGCGGGTCGCGGTCACCACGACGCTCGCGGTCGCGTACAGATCGCGGAGCTCCGTGTGCGGCAGCCGACGCACGAGCCGGACGCCCTCCGGAGGCGGCAGCGCGGAGGGCGACTGCACGACGACGTCGACTCCCGGGCGCGCAGCGAGGACCAGGGCGAGCGCGGCGTACAGCGTCGCGGGATCCCGGTCGCGATCGTTGCCGGCGCTGACGATCCGGGGTCGGGCGGCGGGTGGCCGCGCGCCGAAGAACTCGTGGTCGATCCCGAACGGCACGACGAAGATGCGGGGCGCGTCGGCCCCGAGGAGCCGTTGCAGGGGCACGACCTGTGCCTCGCTCAGCACCCAGAGCGCCGTGGCCGCCCGCAGCATCGCCACCAGTCGACCGGGTGCAGCGCCGGCCGCCGCCATGTCGGTGAGCCAGATGACGCCAGCGGCGTACCGCGTCCGCGGCCGCAGGATCTGCAGACGATAGGCGGTGTTCTCGTCCCACGCGATGGCGAACCCGGCACGGGGCCGCGGGCCGACGCCGGCGCGTGCGCGGAGCCGTGCGATCCGGCCGGGGTCGGGGAGCTCATCGACCTCCACGACGGCGTGGTCGCGAAGAGCGTCCAGCCCGTAGGGCCAGACGCTCGGAACCTCTCCCCTGGCGTGTGCGCGCGCCCAGGCGGATGCCGACTGCTCGGCACGGTGCGCCCAGGTGACGGACAGCGCCGGGCTGTCCTCGGATCCCACGAGGCCCACTATGGACCTCGGCCCGGGCGGTGTAAAGGGGGAGTTCTCCGCTAGAGTCGAGCGTACGACTGTGGGGGTCGTCGGACGGCAGGGGATGGCCGTCCTCTCAGTGACGCCGCCACGAGCATCGATGTTTCACGAGGGGGACATATATGAAGGGCATCATTCTGGCGGGCGGCTCGGGCACGCGGCTGCACCCCATCACGCTGGGGGTCTCGAAGCAGCTGATCCCGGTCTACGACAAGCCGATGGTGTACTACCCGCTGTCGACCCTGATGCTCGCCGGGATCCGGGAGATCCTCATCATCACGACGCCGCACGACGCCGCGCACTTCGAGCGGCTGCTGGGAGACGGCTCCCAGTTCGGCGTCTCCCTGTCCTTCGCGCAGCAGGAGTCGCCGGACGGCCTCGCCCAGGCGTTCACCATCGGCGCGGACTTCATCGGCGACGACAGCGTCGCGCTGGTCCTCGGCGACAATCTGCTCTACGGGCCGGGCCTCGGCACGCAGCTCAAGCGCTTCGCGGACATCGACGGTGGCGCGGTCTTCGCGTACTGGGTGGCGGAGCCGGAAGCCTACGGAGTCGTGGCGTTCGACGCCGACGGCCAGGCCGTCTCCCTGGAGGAGAAGCCCGCCGCCCCGCAGAGCAATTACGCGGTGCCCGGCCTGTACTTCTACGACAACGACGTCATCGAGATCGCTCGCAACCTGGCGCCCAGCGCTCGCGGGGAGTACGAGATCACGGACGTGAACCGGGCCTACCTCGAACGGGGCAAGCTGCAGGTCGAGGTCCTCCCCCGCGGGACAGCGTGGCTGGACACCGGGACCTTCGACCAGATGACCGACGCCGCCGACTACGTGCGTACGATGGAGCGCCGCACGGGGATGAAGATCGGCGTGCCGGAGGAGGTCGCCTGGCGTCAGGGCTTCCTCGACGACGAGGCGCTTCGGACGCGCGCGGAAGCCCTCGTGAAGTCGGGCTACGGAACCTACCTGCTCGGACTGCTCGAAAGGGGCGCTCGATGACCCGCCTGCTCGTGACCGGCGGCGCCGGCTTCATCGGATCGAACTTCGTGCACCACGTGGTCGCGCACACGGACGCGCACGTGACCGTGCTGGACAAGCTCACCTACGCCGGCAACCGCGCCTCGCTCGCTGGTCTCCCCGCCGACCGGGTCGAACTCGTCGAGGGGGACATCGCCGACGCCGCGCTCGTCGACAGCCTGTTCGCCCGGACCGACGCGGTCGTCCACTATGCCGCCGAGTCCCACAACGACAACTCGCTGCACGACCCACGGCCGTTCCTCGACACCAACATCATCGGCACGTACACGCTGCTGGAGGCCGCCCGTCGGCATGATCGCCGGTTCCACCACATCTCCACCGACGAGGTGTACGGAGACCTCGAGCTCGACGACCCGGCACGGTTCACGGAGCAGACGCCGTACAACCCCTCGTCGCCGTACTCGTCCACGAAGGCCGGCAGCGACCTGCTCGTGCGCGCCTGGGTGCGCTCGTTCGGCGTGCAGGCGACGATCTCCAACTGCTCGAACAACTACGGCCCGTACCAGCACGTGGAGAAGTTCATTCCGCGCCAGATCACGAACGTGCTGCGCGGGATCCGACCCAAGCTGTACGGCGCCGGACAGAACGTGCGCGACTGGATCCATGCCGACGACCACTCCTCGGCCGTCCTCACGATCCTGGAGAAGGGCGAGATCGGCCAGACGTACCTGATCGGCGCCGACGGCGAGAAGGACAACAAGTCCGTCGTCGAGCTGATCCTCACGCAGATGGGCCAGCCCGCCGACGCCTACGACCACGTCACGGACCGCGCCGGTCACGATCTGCGCTACGCCATCGACTCCACGAAGCTGCGCACCGAGCTCGGCTGGGCGCCGCGGTTCTCCGACTTCGAGTCGGGCCTCGCCTCCACCATCGAGTGGTACCGCGCGAACGAGGACTGGTGGGCGCCGGCCAAGGACGCCACGGAGTCGTTCTACGCCGCCCGGGGGCAGTGATGACCGCGTTCGGCAAGGCGCTCACGATCACCGAGACGCCGATCCCCGGCCTGCTCCTCGTCGACCTCCCGGTGCACGGCGATGCCCGCGGCTGGTTCAAGGAGAACTGGCAGCGCGAGAAGATGGTCGCCGCCGGCCTTCCGGACTTCGGTCCCGTGCAGAACAACATCTCGTTCAACGACGCGATCGGCACCACCCGCGGCATCCATGCCGAACCGTGGGACAAGTGGGTCTCCGTCGCCACCGGCCGGATCTTCGGCGCCTGGGTCGATCTGCGGGCGGGCGAGACCTTCGGGCGCGTCTTCACGGCGGAGATCGACCCGTCGCGCGCCATCCTCGTGCCTCGCGGCGTCGGCAATTCGTACCAGACGCTCGAAGCGGACACCGCCTACACCTACCTTGTGAACGACCACTGGTCGCCGGACGCGGCGTACTCCTTCCTCAATCTCGCCGACGAGACGGCGGCCATCGCGTGGCCGATCCCGCTCGACCAGGTCGAGATCTCCCCGAAGGACCGGGCGCATCCTCGACTGGCCGACGTGACCCCGATCGGCCCGCGGAAGACCCTCGTCGTCGGGGCGTCCGGTCAGCTCGGCCTGGCGTTGCGGGCGGCTCTCGGGGACGCGGAGCACGTCGAGTACACGACCAGGGAGACGCTCGACCTCCGCGACCCCGAGCTGGCCGTCGCACGGCGCTGGCGCGACTACGGGACGATCATCAACGCGGCCGCCTACACGGCCGTCGACCACGCCGAGACCGCGGAGGGGCGGGCCGAGGCCTGGGCGGCGAACGTCACGGGCGTGTCCGCGCTCGCCCGCATCGCGACCGAGAACGGCCTCACGCTCGTGCACGTGTCCAGCGACTACGTGTTCGACGGCACGAAGGACGGCCCCTACACGGAGACGGACGAGGTCCGTCCGCTCGGTGTCTACGGGCAGACGAAAGCGGCGGGGGACGCGATCATCGCGACCGTGCCCCGTCACTACATCCTGCGCACCTCCTGGGTGATCGGCGACGGCCGCAACTTCGTGCGGACGATGGCCTCGCTGGCGGAGCGGGGCGTCGCGCCGCGGGTCGTCGGCGACCAGATCGGGCGGCTCACCTTCACGGCGGACCTCGCCGCGGCCATCCGGCACCTGCTCGACGTCTCGGCGCCGTTCGGGCTCTACAACGTGACCGGGGGCGGCGAACCGCGCTCCTGGGCCGACATCGCCCGCGCGGTCTACCGGCTGACCGGGCACGACCCGGCCGCGGTCACCCCGGTGACGACGGAGGAGTACTTCGCCGACCAGGCCGGACCGATCGCGCCGCGTCCGCGCAACAGCGTCCTGGACCTCGCCCGGATCACGGCCACCGGCTGGACGCCGAGGGATGCGGATGCGGCCCTCGCGGACTACCTATCCGCCGACGACGCCTAGAGCTCGCCCGGCTTCATCGCCTCCGCGTCGATGGCGCGGATGATGCGCAGGGTCGCGGTGTCCGGCTCCGGCTCACCCGCCGCCTCCCGCTCCTCCCGTCGCCGACGGGGCGCGTACACGACGAGCGAGTGGAAGAGGAAGCGGGCGAAGAACGCCACGACGAGCGAGAGCGCCGTGGCGAGCACGCTGGAGATGTGCCACGTCTCGACCATGAGCGCCATCACCGGGATGCGCAGGGCCGCCTCGACGTTGTTGAACGTGAACGAGGCCGCGAAGCGTGCCGCGGCGCTGCGGGCGTCGGTGCGCATGTCCGCGAAGACGAACCGCTCCTGCAGCAGGAAGTTGCCCACGATCGTGACCTCGGCGCCGATGATCGCCGCCCACACGTAGGGCACGCCCGCGGCGGTCAGCGCCCACATGATCGCGAGGTTCGCGATGGCGCCGAGGACGCCGATCGCGGCGAACAGGGACATCTTTCCGAAGCGCAGCCGTGCCAGGTGGGCGATGAACGTGGCCCCCTGCCGGAGGCTCGCCTTCGAGGTACCGTGGCGGCGTTCGCCGAACTCCATCGGGACCTCCGCGATCCGCAGATCGGTGCGGGCGAGGATCTCCAGGAGGATCTTGAAGCCCTGCGGCCGCAGGGCAGCGAGATCGAGTCGCCGCCGGTCGACGAGGAAGAACCCGGTCATCGGATCGGTGCTCCGGGCGAGCCGCCGCGGGAACATCGCGCGGGTCAGCCAGGTGGCGGCGCGGGAGACGCCGAAGCGCACGGCCGTCCCGAGGCCGCTGGTGTCTCCGCCGCCGATGTAGCGGGAGGCGGCGACGACGTCCGCGTCGCCGTCCGCGTACCGGTCCAGCAGGGTCGGCAGGAGCTCCGGCGGATGCTGGAGGTCGCCGTCCATCACGATGCAGACGTCGCCGTTCGCGGCCCCCAGGCCGACGACGACCGCCCCGCCGAGGCCCCCGACGTTGTCCGCGCGATGGAGCACCCGGACCGCGATCGGGGCGTCGGCCGCGAGGCGCTCCACCTCGGCCGCTGTGTCATCGGTGCTGTCGTCGATGAAGAGGATCTCGGCGTCCCGTCCCGCCAATGCCGCCGCCGTCCGCTCCACGAGTTCGGCGACGTTGTCGCGCTCGTTGTACGTCGGCACGATGACCGTGACCCCTGCCCCCAACGTGGTCCCCTTCGTTCCGCAGCCCCATCGGCTCCGGCATCCATCGTTCCATGGGTTCCTATGGGCCGCAGGACATGTTCCTGCTAGAGTGTCGTCTGCGGCTGTGGGAGTCGCGACGAACGGGTGGGGATCCGTTCGACTGGGGAATGATCGATCTGGGGAGATCATGGGGACGCGTATCGGCTATGCCGTCGGAGCTTTCGACCTGTTTCACGTCGGGCACCTCAATCTGCTGCGGCACGCCAAACAGCACTGCGACATCCTGATCGCCGGTGTGGTGAGCGACGAGATGCTGCGTCAGGTCAAGGGGATCGAGCCGGTCATCCCGACCGCCGAGCGTGCCGAGATCGTGCGGCACATCTCCTTCGTCGACGACGTCTACGTCGAGACGACGCCGTCGAAGATGGACTCCTGGCGCGACGTGCGCTTCACGCACTTCTTCAAGGGCGACGACTGGCGCGGCACCGAGAAGGGCCTGCGGCTGGAGAGCGAGTTCGCGGAGGTGGGCGTCGAGGTCGTCTACTTCCCGTACACCGCGCACACGTCGAGCTCGGCGCTCCGCCGCGCGCTCGACGCGATCACCGCGAACGCCACGGCGTCGGTGGTCGGCGCGACCCGCTGAAGCCGGCGTCGGTCAGTTCGCGACGCCGAGGAGGCTGCGCGCCATCCGCGCCACGTGCGGCGGGGTGTGCGGGCCGAGCCACACCGTCCAGTGCTCCGGGGGCTCACTGCACGTCCACTCCAGGCACCACGCGTAGACGGCGTTCGCGAGACGCTCGCCGCGGGCATGGGCGCGCGGCCCCTCGGCGCGCAGGAGCCAGCGGACCGAGACCCCCTGGGGGACGTCGATGTGCCGGAACTGGATACGGGCCGCCGCCTCGATGAGGATGACGCCGTGCGCATCCCACGGGAGCCGGGACGCGACGCGGGCGATGGCTCCGACATCGGCGGCGTCCCCGGCGATGAGGACGGCTCCCTCCATCGCTTCCCAGTCCGGATCCTCGAGGTGCTCGCACGCGATGCTCATGCCTCCACTATAGGTAAGGCTACCCTTACCATCAAGAGCCGTTAGTCCTCCGCGACGGCGCTCGTCAACACCTTTACCCGGACGGCGCCACGCGTCATCCTGAGTCCGTGAGCAGTGAGAGGATTCGACGCACGCCCGCCGGACGCCGCCTGGTCGGCGCCCTGGTCGGCCTGATCGTGGCCGCAGCCCTGAGCGGGTGCGGAGCGACGGTCCCCGCAGACCCGGACGGCACCCTGGACCGAGTCACGGGCGGAGAGCTGCGGGTCGGCACCTCGCCCGACCCCGGCCTGGTCGAGACAGACGGCGGCCGGCCCCACGGGCCGGTCGTCGCCCTCGTCGACGGCTTCGCCGCGAGCCTGGACGCCCACGTCACCTGGACGGTCGCGACCGAGGAGAGCCTGGTGGGCATGCTGGAGACCGGCGACCTCGATCTCGTCGCCGGCGGCCTGACCCCGGACACCCCGTGGATCGACAAGGCGGGCGTGACCCGCGGCTATCCCGGGATCGAGGGCGCGGGCGGTCGGGAGCTCGTGATGCTCGTCCCCCTGGGCGAGAACGCATTCCTCTCGGCCCTCGAGACGTACCTCGACGGTGAGGTCGACCGATGACCGAGACGAAGCGGTTCGGGCGTACCGAGCTCCCCGACGAACAGCAGCAGGCGACCCGGAAAGCCGTGCGCTGGGAGATCCTCACGATCGTCTACACCTCGATCACGATCACCGTGATCGCGCTCGTCGTGGGCGAGTCCCAGGCGATGCGCACCGCGTGGATCGAGGACATGCTGTCCCTGATCCCGCAGTTCGCGTTCCTTCTCGCCCTGGTGTTCGTGCGGCGCCGCCCCACCCGGAAGCACCCCTACGGCCTGCACCGCGTGATGGGCGTCGGGCACCTCGTCGCCGGTGTCGCGCTCCTCGCGGTCGGCCTCAACCTCGCCGTCGAGGCCGTCGCCGGACTCCTCCGGGGGGAGCACCCGACCATCGGCACGGTGCAGCTGTTCGGGCAGACGATCTGGCTCGGTTGGCTCATGGTCGCCGTCATGGCCGTCGTGATCGTCGGACCGGTGTTCTTCTACGGTCCGGCCAAGGCCAAGCTCGCCCCCGTCCTGCACAACAAGCTGCTCTACGCCGACGCCGACATGGCGAAGGCGGACTGGCAGACGACGGTCGCCTCGATCGTCGGCGTGCTCGGTGTGGGCGCGGGAATCTGGTGGCTCGACGGCGCCGCGGCGCTCTTCATCTCGCTCGGCATCATCTGGGACGGCTTCCGCAACACGAAGACGGCCATCGTCGATCTCATGGATCAGCGGGCCCGCACCTTCGACAGCGCGGAGCCGCATCCGCTGGCCCGCGATGTCGTCTCCTACCTGCGCAGCCGCCCCTGGGTGGATCAGGCTGCCGTGCGCATGCGGGATCAGGGCCAGGTGTTCCACATCGAGGCGTTCGTGGTGCCGCATCACCGGGCCGTCCGCACGGCCGACCTGACCGCCGCGTCCGAGGGCATCGCCGACTTGGACTGGAAGGTGCAGGACGTCGTGATCATCCCGGTCGAGGAGCTGCCGGCCGAAGCGGACCCCGGGCGATGAGCGCCGCCGACGAGGCGCTGTTCCCCGGCTTCACGACCACTCGGATCCCGACCTCCGAGGCGGACATCCTCGTCCGTCACGGTGGCTCGGGACCGCCCGTGGTGCTCCTGCACGGTCACCCCCGCACCTCGGCGACGTGGCATCGGGTGGCTCCCCTGCTCGTCGAGCGCGGCTTCACCGTGATCTGCCCCGACCTGCGCGGCTATGGACGCTCCCGCGGCCCGGCGCCCACCTCCGATCACTCGGCCCATTCCAAGCGTGCCGTCGCCCGAGACATCCGCGCCGTCGCAGAGAGACTCGGTCACGAGCGCTTCCGCCTTGTCGGGCACGACCGAGGCAGCTACGTCGCGCTCCGGCTCGCCCTCGATCACCCGGAGACCGTAGAACAGGTCGCGCTGCTGGACTGCCTGCCGATCTCGGAGCACCTTCGCCGCTGCGACGCGACCTTCGCCGTGCATTGGTGGCACTGGTTCTTCTTCGCCCAGCCGGACATCCCGGAGCGCGTCATCGGCGCGGACCCGGAGGCCTGGTACGCCCCCAAGGCCGACCCGGCGACGATGGGCGCGGCGAACCATGCCGAGTTCCTGCACGCGGTGCGGCAGCCGTCGGTCATCCGGGCGATGCTCGAGGACTACCGCGCCGGTCTCACGATCGACCGCGCACACGAGGAGGCGGATCGCGCCGCCGGGCGCCGACTCGCGATGCCCGCGCTCGTGCTCTGGTCGGAACGCGACGATCTCGAAGAGCTCTACGGCGACCCTCTCCGCATCTGGCGGGACTGGGCCGACGATGTCCGCGGCCACGGCATCGACAGCGGGCACCACATGGCGGAGGAGGCGCCAGAACCTCTCGCCGCCGCACTGGCGGGCTTCTTCGGAGCCGCCCCTCCCCCACGGACGTAGGCTGGAGGCATGACCAACCCCGCCTCCGACACCATCACGATGTTCGGCGCCGACTGGTGCCGCGACTGCATCCGCACGAAGAAGCAGCTCGACGAGCTCGGCGTCGCGTACACCTACGTCGACCTGGTCGCCGACCCCGACGCCGCCGACATCGCGAAGGACATCTCCGGCCGCACGAACATCCCCGTCGTCGTCTACCCCGACGCCTCGCACCACGTCGAGCCGTCGAACGCCGACGTGGAGTCGAAGCTGCGCGAGCTCTCGCTCATCTGATCGTCTCGCCACTCGGCGGATCTCCGCGCGGACGCCTAAGCTGAAAGCCCGTTCGAAGGAGACGCCGATGACTTCTGCGCCCACGACAGCGCCTGCCGTTCCCGCTCTCGGGGAAGGCGAGGCGGAGCGGCTCGACGCCGCCGTCGCCGACCTGCAGACCGGGACGTCGGTGTGGACCGCGCTCACCGTGGCGCAGCGCGCGACGCTGCTCCGGCAGGTCCGCACGAGCGTCGCCGCGACGGCCGACGACTGGGCGACGACCGCCGCCGCCTCCAAGGGCCTGGACGCGCGGCATCCGCTCCGCGGCGAGGAGTGGCTGAGCGGTCCGTACAGCGTCCTCGGGGCGCTCGACGCCTCGATCGCCACGCTGACCCGGATCGCGAACGGGGCCAATCCACTGGACGGCATCCGGGTCGACCGGGCGCCCGGTGGCCGGGCACGCGTGCATGCCTTCCCTCTCACCGGCATCGACCGGTTCCTGCTGTCCGGATTCACCGGCGAGGTCTGGCTCGAGCCGGGGACCACGCCGAACGCCGCCAGGGCGGGTGCGGGTCTGGCCCAGCGCACGCCGACGGTGTCCGGCGGCGTTGGCCTCGTGCTCGGCGCCGGGAACGTGACCTCCATCCCCGTGCTGGACGTGCTGTACGAACTGCTCGCCTACAACCGCACCGCCCTGCTGAAGGTGAACCCCACGCAGGACGCCCTGGTCCCCGTCTACAAGCGCGCGCTCGCCCCGCTCATCGAGCCCGGACTGCTGCGGATCGTGCGCGGGGGCCCGGCGGCCGGCGCGTATCTCACCCAGCACCCGGGCCTCGCGCACGTGCACATCACCGGCTCGGCGGCAACGTTCGACACCATCGTCTGGGGGCCGTCCTCCGGTGAGGGCGCGGCGGCGACGAAGCGCCGCCGCCGCGAGAACCGCCCGCTGCTGAAGAAGCCCATCACCGCCGAGCTCGGCGGGGTCTCCCCCATCATCGTCGTGCCCGGGAAGTGGACGGCCGCCGACCTCGCGTATCAGGCCGAGCACATCGCGACCATGCGGCTGCAGAACAGCGGCCACAACTGCATCGCGGGGCAGGTCGTCATCCTCTCCGCCGACTGGGACCAGGCCGATGACTTCCGCGCCGCGCTGCGCCACGCCTACGCCACCGCTCCGGAGCGCCCCATCTGGTACCCCGGCGCCCCCTCCCGCATGCAGGCCGCCACGGACGACTACCCGGACGCGCTCGTGCTCGGGGACCGGCTCCTCGTCGAGATCGACGGCGATGAGGACCCCGCCGCCCTGGAGAGCACGGAGTACTTCGCCCCGGTCCTCGGCGTGGTGAGCCTGCCGGGCACCGGCCAGGAGTTCCTCGACGCCGCGGTCGCCCACGCGAACGAGAAGCTGCAGGGCACGCTCGGCGCGAACCTGCTCATCGACCCGGCCACCGAGAAGGCACTCGGCAGCGGGTTCGAGCGGGCGCTCACCGCCCTGCACTACGGCTCGATCGCGATCAACGGGTGGACCGCCTTCGGGTTCATCACCCCGACCCTCACCTGGGGCGCTTTCCCCGGCGGCACGATCGACGACGTCGGCAGCGGCATCGGCGTCGTCCACAATGCCCTGCTGCTGGATCGGGTCGAGCGCTCCGTGCTGCGCGGCCCCTTCCGACCGTTCCCGCGCTCGCTGCCCGTGGCCAACGGCGGCGGACGCCTGACCATCCTCCCGAAGCCGCCGTGGTTCGTCTCCTCCCGCACCGGCGCGGCCGTGAGCGAGGGTCTCACCCGCCATCGCGCGGACGGCGGCGCCGTCGGCCTCGTGAAGACCCTGATGCGCGCACTCCGCGCCTGAGGGGACGCGTCAGGCCTCGGGCCGGAACCGATCGGTTGCGGCGCGGAGAGCCGCGCGGATGCCGGGTTCGGCGGCGGAATGGCCCGCATCGTCGACCACCTGGAAGTCGGCTTCCGGCCAAGCCCGGTGCAGGTCCCACGCCGTCATCATCGGCGTGACCACGTCGTGGCGGCCCTGCACGATCACGGTCGGGATGTGCCGGATGGCGTCGATCCCGGCGAGCAGCTGTCCCTCGGCCCACCAGCCGCGGTGCACGAAGAAGTGGTTCTCGATGCGTGCGAAGGCGACGGCCCGGCGGGGATCGGCCATCGCCGCGATCTGCTCCGGGTCGGGGCGCAGGGTGACGGTCGCCGCCTCCCAGGCCGCCCACGCGAGGGCCGCCGGTTCGTGGACCGCCGGGTCCGGATCGAACAGCCGCCGGTGATACGCCTCGATCATCCGCGAGCGCTCCAGGACCGGGATCGGCGCGATGAAGTCCTCCCACAGGTCGGGGAACAGCGCCGCCGCCCCGCCCTCGTAGAACCATTCGAGCTCGGCGCGACGCAGGGTGAAGATGCCGCGCAGGATCAGCTCGGAGACGACATCCGGGTGGGCCTGAGCGTAGGCCAGCGCGAGGGCGCTCCCCCAGGACCCGCCGAACACCTGCCAGCTCTCGATGCCGAGGTTCTTGCGCAGGAGCTCGAGGTCGGCGATGAGGTGCGCGGTGGTGATGTGCCGGAGATCGGCATCGGGCTCCGCGGCGGACGGCGTGCTCCGACCGCATCCGCGCTGATCGAGGAGGACGATCCGGTAGGCCTCGGGGTCAAAGAACTGCCGCTGCCACGGCGACGTCCCGCTGCCCGGACCTCCGTGGAGGAACACGACGGGCTTGCCCTCGGGGTTGCCGCTGATCTCCCAGGCCACGCGGTGCCCGTCGCCGACGAGCAGCACTCCGGTCTCGTACGGCTCGATGGGCGGATAGAGCCCGTCGGTCTTCGTCATGTTCGGTCCCCCAACCGGTCGTGCGGTCCTGCCGTGTCCACGTTATCTGATACCGGCGGGACCACCGGGCCTACGGGTCGAGCTGATCGGCGGGGAGGGTGAACACCTGCCCGCACGCATCGAGCCCGTTCTGGTATCCCTCCGCGAACCAGCGCTGACGCTGCTCGCTGGAGCCGTGGGTCCAGGTCTCCGGGTTCACCTGCCCGGACTGCTCCTGGATGTGATCGTCGCCGACGGTCGACGCCGCGTTCAGGGCGTCGCGGATCTGCTCCTCCGTCGGCTTCTCGAGGTACGGATCGCCGTCGGCGTCGGTCTGCTCGGTCGCGCGGCCGAGCCAGCCGCCGGCGTAGCAGTCGGCCTGCAGCTCCATGCGCACGCCGTTGCTGCCGGGACCCGTCCCGTTGTTCGGGTACTGCTCCATCGTCCCGATGATGTTCTGGATGTGGTGGCCCCACTCGTGCCCGACGATGTAGAGCTGCGCGAGGTTCCCGGCCGACGCCCCGAACTGCTGCTGCATGAGCTGGAAGAACGTGGGGTCGATATAGACGGTCTCCTCCGGCGGGCAGTAGAACGGGCCGACCGCGTTGGAGGCGGTGCCGCACTGCGTGGAGGTCGCTCCGTCGACGACGATGAGCTGCGGAGCCTGGTACCCCTCCACGTTGTCCGCCCAGAAGGCGTCGAGCGCCAGCTGCGCCCCCGCCATGCGGCAGTCGACGTTCGCGTTCGCGTCGGCACCGGTGTCGCAGTTCTCGATGGCCGAACCGCCGGCGGGCTCGCTGCCGCCCCCGGGCGCGCCACCGACGAGCCCGCTGAGATCGATGCCCAGCAGGGGGCCGGCGATGAGGGCGAGGAGGGCGAGCACGCCGACGCCGGAACCGCCCGCAATCGCCGCCGTACGTCCGCGGCGGCGCGTGGTGTTGCGGGAGAGGTCGGCGTCGGGATTGAACGTCATGCGTCGAGGGTACTCCGCACGCCGACGCCCCGACGGACGTAGGCTCGTGACATGGCCACCACGATCACCATCACCGGCGCGGGCGGACAGATCGGCTACGCGCTCCTCTTCCGCATCGCCGCCGGCGACATGCTCGGTCCGGACGAGAAGGTGCGGCTGCGGCTGCTGGAGATCCCGCAGGGGCTCGGCGCGGCGGAGGGCGCGGCGCTGGAGCTCCAGGACGGCGCTTTCGACCTGCTCGAGCACGTGGAGGTGACCGACGACGCCGCGGTCGGCTTCGACGGCTGCGACCTCGCCCTGCTCGTGGGCGCCCGCCCCCGCGGCCCCGGCATGGAGCGCGGCGACCTGCTGGCCGCGAACGGCGGCATCTTCGGGCCGCAGGGCGCCGCCATCGCCGCGAACGCCGACCCCGGCGTCCGCGTGACCGTGGTGGGCAACCCCGCCAACACGAACGCGCTGATCGCCTCCGCGGCGGCCGATGGCGTGCCCGCCGACCGCTTCACCGCCCTCACGCGGCTGGACGAGAACCGCGCACGGGCCCAGCTCGCCCAGACGCTCGGCGCCCCCGTGCACACAGTGCGGCGGGTGCCCATCTGGGGCAACCACTCGGCCACGCAGTTCCCCGACGTGTCGCACGCGACCGTCGGCGGGAAGCCCGTGCAGGACGCCTTGGAGCGGATCGTCGGCGACGTCCCGGCGTGGCTGGACCGGACGTTCATCCCCCGGGTCGCCAAGCGCGGCGCGGAGATCATCGAGGTCCGCGGGTCGTCCTCCGTCGCCTCCGCCGCGAGCGCGACGATCGACCATGTGCGCGACTGGGTCCGCGGGACCGAGGACTGGACCTCCGCCGCCGTCGTCTCGCGCGGAGAGTACGGCGTTCCGGAGGGACTCGTCTCCTCGTTCCCCGTGCAGTCCGTCGACGGCGAGTGGCGCATCGTGGAGGGCCTGGAGATCGACGACTGGGCCCGCACGCGCATCGACGCCTCGGTCGCGGAGCTCGTGGAGGAGCGGGAGGCGGTCCGTGCCCTCGGACTGCTCTGATCCGGTCGCCGCGGGACGCCCCGGCAGGGCAGAATAGAGGGCGGAGGTGCGGGATGAGCGACACGATGGACCCGGCGGGCACGACGCCGTCTCTCGACGATGCGCTGACGAGCCCGCTCCACCTCCCGCACGACGCAGCAAAGTGCCCGAAGTGCTTCACGGAGCTGCAGCAGAACCGCAACTTCTGGACCGCGCGTCCCGCGGGCTCCCGCCTGGTCGGCCTCGTCGTCGCTCGTGAGGGCATGCCGTCGGTCGTCGAGCAGCGCGCCGACCTCACCCGTTTCGGCGTGCCCATCGAGGGCTTCCGTCACCCGGCGCCGGACATCCTGGAGAGCTGGAACGACCGCCTCGCGCGGCTCATCTCGACGCTCCGGACCGGAGACGTGGTCGTGGTGGCGAACATCCGGGCCCTGGGGCTCGACGCCGAGGAGGGCGCCCGCACGGTCGCCGAGCTCCGGCGACACGGGATCATCGTGAAGGTCCTCGGCCACGAGGCGCGTCATCTCGCCGACGCCGCCGGCGCCCGCTGAGAGGCGCCGCTAGAACTCGCCGGACCGCAGACGGGCAAGCGTGCCCGCGCCGATCTCGGCACGGACGTCGGGACGGTTCGCGTAGAAGGTGACGAGTTCGGCCAGGAGCACCGGGTCGCTGGCGAGATCGGCCGCCGCCCACGAAGACGGCTGAGCGGTCGACGTCCGCAGTACTACGCGGTTGCCTTCCACGCCGGCGCTGACGACCTCCTCCCATTCCACGGCCACGTTGTTGCGCGGGATCCGGAGCTGCAGCCCGTCGGGGCGCAGCGTCAGGCGATGGGCGGAGGGAGCCCGGAACCACGACCGGATGCCGGCGATCGTCATGATCAGCGCGACCACCGGGAGGAGGAGCAGGGTGAGGAGCGGCAGTCGGTCCGCGGGCACCGTGAAGATGCTCCATGCCCACGCCGCGAGGAGCAGGGCCCCCACCGGCGCGAGGGCGCGCAGCGGCCAGACGATCCCCGCGGCCACGCCGAACGCGATCGCCGGACCGTCGACGACCGGCCGGACGACTCGGACCCGTGAGACGCGGGCGTGGGCCACCATCAGCCAGACGCCGACGGCGACGGCGACGAGCACACCGATCCCCAGGGCCTTCATCGCCGGAGCCGGATCGGCGAACAGGATCAGGCTGAACAGCAGGACCACGATGGCGAACACGACGCCGAACACCGTGAGCGTCGTGGTCGCGCGCTGCTGCCCCTCCCACCCCGGATGACCGGGTACCCAGATCGTCTCCGGAGAGGTCGACTGCTGCTGACCTGTCACCCGAACAGTCCCTTCCACGCCTTGCCGATGTTGTGCCCGGCGTCGCCCACGAAGTCGGTCGTGTTCTCCCAGGCGTCCTCCGCGAAGTCCGTCGTGGCGTCCCACGCATCCGCCATGCCGGCGTCGATCGACTCCCGGACGTCCTGCGGGACCCAGTTCTCGTAAGCCCACACCGCACCGGCGCCGACCGCCACCGCGGCCCCGCCGACAACCACCGCCGTGCCCCAGACCGGGAGCGTGACGACACCGGCCGCCGCGAGCGCGGCGACACCGGCAGCCGCAGCCGCGCCTCCCGCCGCACCGCCGATGATCTCCACCGCGGTGGACGAGGGGTCGTCGCCCGACGACATCGCCGAGCCCAGATTCCAGGCGTCGACGCCCCAGCCGATGAACGGCACCGCCCGACTCGCGCGAGAGAGTCCGCGGGCCAGATCCTCGGCCTCGTCCGCAGCCCACCGCATGCCGGTGGGGTTGGCGGCCTCGGCAGCGGCCTTGACGGCGGGATTGCCGGAGCGCAGCTCGCGAACGAAGTCCGATGCTCCGAGACGCAGATCCTCCGCGTGGGAGGTGAGCTCGGCCGCCGTCTCCGCCCACGCCAGGCCCTGGCCCTCGAGGTAGATCTTCGGGACCTCGCCGCTCGCCTCCCGCAGGCCGGACAGGATCCTGTCCGCCGTGGACTGGCTCGGCATGGTCCCGAGGAAGCCGTCGAGGTTCTCGCTGATCCAGACCTCGAGCTCGCCCCACCAGGAGCCGACGTCGGCCGCGATCTCGTTGTACAGCTCGATGCGGTCGAGGTGCTCCTGCCACTCGTCCCAGTAGGGGTCGTCCCTCGACGTGGGGCACACCGGGATCAGGGACACCGGCCGGCCGATGATCATGCCGTTCACCGGAAGCCCCGCCGCCCGCGCATTGTCGCGGTGCGTCGCGAAGTCCTCCTTCATGCGCCGCAGCTGCCCGGCGTACGACCGGAGCTTCTCGGCGGCGTCACGGGCGAGGTCCTTGATCTCCTTCGCGGCGTCGGTCGTGCGCGAGAGGATCGTGACGTAGTCGTCCGCCGACTCGCCGAACCAGTGCCCGCGCACGCCGGTCGGGATGAAGGTCGTGACGTTGGAGGAGACGTCCGCGGCGTCCTTCAGGTCGGGGTCGAGCCAGTCCGCGGCCGCCTGCACCTGGTCGGCGTCGCCGTATGTGGTCGTGTCGATCGTCATCAGAGGTCCTCGACGATGGCCGCGACCGGGTCGAGCTGGTCGATCACGTCCTGTTCGTTCGTCTCCGCGTCGTCGGCGATGGCGCGGACGATCTCTCCCAGGGTGCCGTTGATCCGGTACAGGGCGTCGACGCCCTCCCCCACCCGCTGCATGATGGCGGCGACCGTGTCGGAGGCGAGTCCGCCGTCGACGGCCGTCGGAATGCCGGAGAGCTTCGTCTCGATGAGCTCGACCGCCTCCTCGTGCATGTCCGCATGGACGGCCATCACCTCCGGGTCCATCGCGATGCGGCTCATGCGATGGCTCCGTTCCGGCGGTAGGACGCGGGCACGTCGAGGTCGAAGATGACGACGTCGTAGGGCTGCGCCTCCTTGATCTGACCGAGGTCCTCGGTGCGCACCAGGACCCAGGGCTGCCGCTCGCCGGCGAGCTCCAGCAGCCGGTCCAGGGCGGTGTAGGCGAGCAGCGCACGCCGCCCGTCCTTCAGCTCCCGGATCTCGACGAGCTGCTCCTCCGGCGTCGACGTCACGCTCAGGGGCAGGTACAGCACGGGTGGGACCATCGGCGCTGCGGCCGGCGTCGGTTCGAAGGTCATCTCGGTCTCTCCTCGGTTGTCACTCGTAGCTCGGCGGCACCCACAGCAGCTGCGCGGAGACGAGGCCCCGATCGCGGCTGACGATCTGCGCACGGCCGGGGATCGCGGGAACCGCCTTCACCTTGCCGATGAGCTGGCCCTCCTCGGGGCTGCCGGAGAGCAGGATGCCGGTCGCACCCAGGTCGGTCATGCGCTGGATGATGGGATCGTACGCGGCGCGGCTCGCCCCGCCGGTGCGGCGGGTGAGGATCACGTGAAGGCCGAGATCGGCCGCCTGCGCGAGCAGCGGTGCGAGCACCGCGACCGGGTTGCCCTGCGAGGTCGCCACGAGGTCGTAGTCGTCGATGAGGACGAACCCTTCCGCGCCCTTCCACCACGATCGGCTGCGGAGCTGGTCGGGCGTGACGTCGGGTCCCGGGATGCGGCTGCGGAAGAACTGGGCGAGCTCGTTCATCCCGCCCTCCGTCATCTCGTGCGACGTGAGGTAGGCGCCGAGGTACTCCTGCGGGATCTCGCCCAGGAGGGCACGACGGTAGTCGACGACGAAGATCTTCGCCTCGGTCGGCCCGTACAGGCGCGTGATCTCGTGCACGACGCCGCGGAGCATCGACGACTTGCCGGAGTCCGCGTCGCCGTACAGGTACAGCAGCGGCTCGGCGACCGGATCGATCGAGAACGGGGCGAGGTTCGCCTCATCGATGCCCAGCAGGAGTTCGCGGGGCTCCGTGCCGTCCGGCGACTGCGCGGCCGCCACGGCGCGCAGATCGGCATGGCTGATGCGCGAGGGCAGCAGCCGCAGCTTGGGCCCTGCCGGTCCGTGCCACGCCGCCGCGACCCGTGCCACGAGGTCGTCGATCCCGTCGGCGAGGCTCGACGCGTCGTCCACCCCGTCGACGCGGGGCAGCGCCGTGAGCATCTGCAGGCCGCGGTCGTTGAGGCCGCGGCCGGGGATGGCCGTGACGTTCTCCGCCGCCTTGCGGTTGACCTCGGAGTCGGTCGGGTCGCCCAGGCGCAGCTCGATGCGGGTGCCGATGAGGTCCTTGATGTTCGCCCGGATCTCCATCCAACGCGCCGCCGTGATCACGACGTGGACGCCGTAGGTGAGACCCCGCGCGGCGATCGCCTGGATCTGCGGCTCCAGCATCTCGAACTCGGCGCGCAGCGTGCCCCAGCCGTCGACGATGAGGAAGATGTCGCCATAGCCGTCGTCGGTGAGACCCTGCGCACGGCGCTGGCGGTACGCGTCGATCGAGTCGATGCCGTTCTGCCGGAAGTACACCTCGCGGGCGTTCAGCAGGCTGGTGACCTCGGCGACCGTACGGCGGACCACGTCCGGCTCGGAGCGGGTCGCGACGCCGCTGATGTGCGTGAAGTCCTGCAGGCCGGTGAAGCTGCCGCCGCCGAAGTCGATGACGAAGAACTGCACCTCCTGGGGCGTGTGGGTGAGCGCCAGCGCGGCGACCGTCGTCCGCGCGAGCGTGCTCTTGCCGCTCAGCGGCGCGCCGACGATCGCCATGTGGCCGGCCGCGCCGCCGAGGGAGACCGCGAGGTTCTCGCGGCGCTGCTCCAGCGGCACGTCGACGATGCCGAGCGGGACCGTGAGCGCCCCCGCACCCCGCCAGCGCGGGGAGACGAGCCCGAGCGACGGGTCCTCGACGAGGTCGCCGAAGAGCTGGTCGAGGGTGGCCGGCGTCACCAGCGGCGGCAGCCACACCTGGTGGGCCGCGGGGCCGCGTCCCTTCATGGACTCGACCGCGATCTCGAAGGTGTTGCGCTTCTCCTCCGGTTCGGCGTCGACCATGACCTCCGGCTCGTCCACGGGTGCCTCCGCCCGCCACACCGGCGCGGCGGTGAACAGCTCGACCGCCGTCGAGCCGGTGCTCTGGCCGGAGCCGCCGGACGACGCCCTCCGGCGACGACGCGGCGGCGGGCCCGATACGTACGCGGCACGGAACTGCGTCATCGTCTCGGTGTCGGACTTCAGGATGCCGGCGCCCGGCTGGGTGGGCAGGTGATAGGCGTCCGGCACGCCGAGGACCGTGCGGGACTCGGCCGCCGAGAACGTCCGAAGACCGATGCGGTACGAGAGGTGCGTGTCGAGGCCGCGCAGCTTTCCCTCTTCGAGTCGCTGGGAGGACAGCAGCAGGTGGACCTGCAGCGAGCGGCCGAGGCGGCCGATGTTGACGAACGTGTCGACGAACTCCGGCTTCGCCGACAGGAGCTCGGAGAACTCGTCGGCGACGATGAGCAGGGCAGGCAGCGGCGCCAGATCGGTGCGTCCGCCGCGACGCGCCTTCTCGTAGTCGGCCACGTTGGCGAACGGGCCGGTGGCCCGCAGCAGCTCCTGTCGGCGGACCATCTCGCCCTGGAGCGCGTCCTGCATGCGGTCGACGAGGGAGATCTCCTCACCGAGGTTCGTGATGATCGCCGAGACGTGCGGCATGTCGGCCATGCCGGCGAACGTCGCCCCACCCTTGAAGTCGACGAGCACGAAGTTGAGCTGCTCCGGCGAATGGGTCATCGCGAGGGCCAGCACCAGCGTGCGGAGTACCTCCGACTTCCCGGAGCCGGTGGCGCCGATGATGAGGCCGTGCGGGCCCATACCCTGCTGCGCCGATTCCTTGATGTCGAGGATGAGCGGGCTGCCGTCCTCGGTCTGGCCGATCGGCACGCGGAGCCGATCGCGCTCCAGGCGCGGTGCCCACGCGGCGTCGAGGTCGAGGTCGCGCACGTCGGGCAGGCCGAGGAGCTCGACGAGCTCGGCCTGGCCGGTCGCGCTCTTCTTGCTGGCGATCGCGGTGCCGCCCGAGTACAGGGCGATGAGCCGACGGGCGGTCGCCTCCGCCTCGACGATGGTGATCGCATCGGCCTCGAACGGCCGTGCGGGCACCTGCAGGCTGACGAGCTCGGCGCGTGTGCTGGCACCGCCGGTCTCGAAAGCGATGCGCAGGGCGTTGGGGTCGTCGAGGTCGCCCCAGCGGGCGGGGAGGTCGATCACGGTCACGCCCTGCACGCCGTCGCCGGTGACGAGGGCGTCGTTGAACGATGTCGTGGCGCCGTCCGTGACGATGACGATGTGCGGCGTCTTCGGTCCGGAGCCGTCGCGGGCGAAGCGCGAGCGCTCACGCACCT
Organism: Microbacterium sp. Nx66; assembly: GCF_904066215.1. NCBI lineage: Bacteria > Bacillati > Actinomycetota > Actinomycetes > Micrococcales > Microbacteriaceae > Microbacterium > Microbacterium sp. Nx66. Next base: position 517,045 of record NZ_LR880474.1, on the reverse strand, counting down.
CGGGCGGCAGCATGTCCTCGAGCTCGGACAGCTGCGAGCCGATCATGCGGGCGGCGCCGAGGCCGTCCCGCACGGTGCGCGAATGCGTGTGCGGCAGCCACTTCGCCCACTCCCACTGCGGGAGCACGCCGGTATCCGCGGCGATGACGATCTGCAGCACGTCGGGGTCGTGCATGGTGGCCGCATGCAGCAGCATGGCTCTCGCCAGCGCGCGGGTCTCGTCCTCGTCGCCGGTGATCTCGATGCGGGCGTAGTCGCGGAGGGTGACGCCGAGCGGGAGGTTCTTCTGGACCTCGTGCGTCAGCATGAAGCGGTGCGCGGCCGAGGCGGCGACGGGGTCGAGCTGCGCCAGTGGCGGGAGCTCCGGGGCTTCGAGCGTGACGCACAGCGGCTGATCGGTGACGCCCACGCGGACCGACAGGAAGTCGGGGTCGTTGACGCCGCGCTCCCAGACGCGGGTGCGCTCCTCCGCGAGGTACGGCAGGGTCGACGGGGCGGGCAGGTGCCAGTTCGCGGAGCGGCGCTGCTGTCGGGCGGCGACGCGGACGGTCTGCCGCAACTCGGTCAGGTACGCCAGATACTCGCGGCGGGCACCGAGCGTGGCCGCCTGCCGCTGGGAGCGCTGCCGCCAGCCGTTGACGGCGACGAAGCCGAGCGAGGACAGCAGGAACATGCCGCCGGTGAGCAGACCCGTGACGGACTGGTTCGACATGGTGACCATGACGATCGCGCCGACGCTGCCGAGCATGGGCAGCAGCGACCCGAGGATCCCGATGCCGCCGTCGTTCGGCTGCAGCTCCGGCGGGGCCTGGACCGGGAGCCTCCCGGAGGGGACACGGGGCGGGGCGAGACGGGGTCCTGTCATGCTCTCTCTCCGGCGCTGCTGTCGGTGCCCAGCAGAAGGCTGATGGTGAAGCTGCGGTTGCCCATGCGGACACGGTCGGCGTCGTCGAGGAGCACGCGCTCGCCCGCGACCAGCTCGGTCGTCTGGCCGTCGTCGCTGCGGACGTCGGAGCCGTTCGTGGAACCGAAGTCGGTGACCCAGGTGCGGCCGCGGGAGTGCTCGATGCGCAGATGGGTCTTCGAGACCGACGCGTCGGGGTCGGTGACGACGATGAGGCGGTCGTCGTGGGCGCTGGCGACGGGGCCGCGCCCGAGGTTCGCGGCGACGGGGAGGGCGAGCTGCACGCGCTGACCCGTGTCGAAGATGAGCAGCAGCGCCCCGGTCTCGGGGGCAGGGGCCGGGGCCTCGGCACCCGCCTGCGACCCGGGCGCCGGGGCGACGGTGAAGAGCGGCCGATCCGATCCGGGTGCCGCCGGTTCCGGGGTCTCGGTGCGGCGGGAGGCCGCGCGGGCGTCGGTGGGCTGGGAGTCCTCGTCCACGACAGACGGCGACGCCACCAGCGGCACGACCTGCGGCGGAGCGAGCGGAGCGGCCTCCACCGCGGCAGGAGTCGGCGGAGCCTCGACGGCCGCCTTGGCGGGCACGGCGACCACGACGGTGCCGGCCACGCGGTCGGCCCAGGACTGCCGTCTGCCGCCGCGATCCCAGGCGCTGGAGGCGACGACGACCCAGCTGCCGACGGCCACGAGGAAGCCGGCGCCGGTGATGATGCCGCGGACGAACTGGCGCCCGATCCCCGGGGACCACGGCCGGTCGGCGCGGGCACTGCGCAGGCGCAGCACGGCGTTGCCGAGGGTGAGGCCGGTTCGCGCTTCCAGCACCCAGAGGAACAGGGCGAGCTCGAAGACGGTGAGGCCCGCGAGCAGCACGCTCTGGGTCAGCACGAGGACGACGGCGGACCCGAGGAACACGGCGGCCGCGTCGAGGGTGAAGGCGGCGATCCGCTGGATGGTGCCCGCTGGGGCTCCACGGAAGGCGGGGCCGAGTCCCTCGGCCGGCCGAGGGACGGTGCGTCGCGACGAGGCGATCGGCGTGGGCGGCGCGGGCGTCTGGCGGAGCGGCGTGCCGTCGACGCCCGGCGGCGCCGCGATCAGGGCGGGCGGCAGCGCGGGGATCTCCCCTGGACGGTCTGCGCCGGGCGCCATCGGCGGGATCGGACCCCCGCTCGGCCAGGACTGTGATGGGCCGTTCCCGCTCATCCGGCCATCATTCCACGAACCAGGGAGAGCGCATTCGCGTAGAGCAGGGCCGACGGTAGGGCGAGCGCGACGGCGAGCCACTCGAACGCGTCTCCGACCCGCGACCACACCAGCGACTTCGCGCCCTTGGACACCGGGATGACGACGGCCACCGCCGCCAACCCGACGAGGAACAGCAGGGCCGCTCCGAGCAGGTGGAAGCCGCTCCCGAGGGCCGCCGCGACCTGGATGCCGGCGACGAGGCAGACCACGGCGGCCGCGGCACGGGGGAACCACCGGAGGAGGCGCGAGGTGGTGTGCCGCGGCGTGAGCAGCAGGGCGAGCGCGAGGCAGCAGAGGAGAGCGATCCCGCCGGATACCACGAACGCGTCATCGGGCCAGGGCCGCAGGAACGCGACCGGAGCCATCGCCGCGGCCACGATGCTCAGCACGGCGGTGCCCGCGATGAGGCGCGCGGAGGAATCGTCGACCACGGCGGTGATGCGCTCCGGACGCAGCAGCCCGACCGACTCGGGGATGGCTCCGCGCACGGTCCACCGGCTGGTCATGAAGTGCTTGTAGTCGATGAAGTAGCCTTCGGGCAGGTTGACGAGGCTGCTCGGGAGGGCACGCAGGCCCAGCGGAACGAGGCCGAGCGAGACGGCGGCGGCCTCCGCCTCCCCCCACCGCAGGAGCAGTGCCAGGCCCCAGACGGCGGCGAGGCCCACGAGCAGCACCGTCGCCGTCCCGGCCGCGGCGCGCATCGGGCGAGCCCTAGCCGTGACGGCGATGATCGCGGTGGTGACACCCGCCGCGAGGAACCCGGTGGCGGTCGACAGGTGCGACGCGTCCTCCAGCCCGGCCGGGATGAGGAGAACGCCGGCCGCGAACGACAGCAGCACCGGCGCGAGCACCCCGAGGATGCCGCGCACTCCCGCCGCGGAGTCTCGTCGCGCCCACGCGACAGCGCCACCGATCGCACCGGCCGCGACGAGGAGGGCGACGAGAAGCCGGATCAGCGGATCGACGGCGCCCTGGGCGAAGACCGCGACGAGCAGCATCCCGCTCACGGCCAGCAGCCACCACCGTGCGCCGTGGTCGGCGCGCGTCTGGCCCGTCGCCTTCTCCGCCGGGCGCGCCTGCGGAGCCAGAGCCGTGCGGTCGATCAACGCATAGAGGCCACCGTCGACGAGGTCTTCGCACTCGGTGTCGCCGGGGATCTCGTATCCCCCGGGGCCGATCGTGACGAACCGGTCCGCGTCGGGGATCCCGCTCAGGGTGAGGGCGTCCTCCAGCGTCTCGTCGAGCGGCAGGGAGAGGTCGATGCGACGATCTTCGCTCTGGAGGACGATCCGACGCCGCTCTACGATCTCGACTGACACACCTGCACCCTATCCACTGCGCGAGGCTCTCGCCGCGCGGCGCCGCCGCAGGCACTTCGGGGGATCACGATGCCCCCGCTCCGACGGCGTCGATGATCTCGCGTGCGCCGTCGGTCGTGAGCGTGACGTGCCCATACACAGACGTGTCGACGACTCCCGGGACCAGCCGCTCCATCATCGATTCGAGGTCGATGGCCGCACCGTCGACGTCACGGACCGCAAGCTCGATGTCATCGGTCGGCAGATCGTTCTCATCGATGATGATCTGAAGAACCGACGCGAGGTCCGACTCGGTGAACTCCGCATCATCGAGATAGACGCCGACCGACAGCTCGAAGGAGAGGCCGCTCGTCGCCTTCTCTGCAAACGCCTCGGTGACTCCGACATCGGAGGCCAACAGCGCCGCGGGGATCTCCTCGACCTCGTCGTCCGCCAGATCGCCAGCTACGAGCGAGCAACCGGTAAGGGAAGAGACCGCCCCTGCGAGAAGCGCGGCGGCAGCAAGAGCGCGATGACGCCTCAATGCTCCACCCCCGAATACACCTGGTGGTCGATGACCTGCCCCCCGAGTCCGGCGAGATCCCAGGGGTCTTCGCCATCGTTCTCAGACCGATAGTGTCGTTCCCACGCGGCGACGGATTCCGCGTACGCATCATTGTCGTGCGCATCGAAGAGGTGCTTTCCTGGCGGGTCGGGGAGCGTGATCTGATGCATGTTAGGCGGCAGAACCGTGATCGGCGTGTGCGGGACGTCGATGGGGGCCAGCCCGGGTAGTCCGGGCACCGCCACCGCGCTTCCATCGGTCATCGGCACGACGTCCGATGCGTGTTGGAACGCATAGACGGGGACGTGCGGCGGCACCGCGAAGTTGTCGACGGGTGAACCGTTCGTCACCACCGCGAGCGGCTTGTAAGGGAAGGTCGGGTCGGCAGCGAGGTTGGCCGCCATGATGCCTCCCTGGCTGAAACCGGTCAGGACGACATCAGCGCCGGCGGGAATCCCCGCTTCCTTCATCGCCTGCAGGACCGCGCGCTCATACTGTCCACGGAAGACCGGGTTGTCCATCATGAGAGCCAGGTTGCTGTCGCGGTCGTTCATCGCACCGTGCGGCCCGTCGAACTCCCACGGCTGCGTCGAGGGCAGCGACACCACCCAGTGGGTCGAACCGTCCGCCGCCCGCACCTGCTTGATGTCGATGACCGTCGCGTCCTGACCGCCCATGGCGTCCGTCGTCGTGTTCACCGCGACGAGATCCGAGAGGGAGCGCAGGTTGGTGACTTCGTGCGCCTCGATCCACGCGAGGAGCGCCCTCCCGCTCAGGTCATCCGGGTCGATCTCCCGCACATTCACGTCCGTGTCGAGGAAGTCGTCCAGCACATTGCCGCCGAGGACTCCGAGCGGGCCGCCGAACAGCCCCCCGAGCACGGGCATCATGTCGGCGATCACTCCGCGGAGCCGCTGCAGCGCGTCGCCGACCAGCGGGACGAGCTTGTACAGCAGCTCCGCGAGTGAGACGACGGCGCTGATGAGGTTCTTCACGAGCGCGCCGCCGACCGTGACGAACTCCGCGGCGGAGTTCGCGAACCGCTCGAGCTCCTTGAGCTTCGACAGCGGGTTCACCGACCATCCGAAGAGGTCCTCGGCGAATCGGCTGAGACGGCCGAGGAAGTCGCAGATCAGCACGCGGGTGGACTCGATGATGTGCGAGACCGCACGCACGGCGCTCGCAGTCGCGCCCGTCCACTGCACGCCGTCCTCGCTCACGGAGAGCACATCGGAGAAGCGCTCGCGCAACGCCCTGACCGTGCGGCCGTCCAGGTCGACCAGCCGACGATCAGCGTCGCTGAGCATCGCGTGCGTCCTGCCGAGCGCGCGCTCCGCGTCCTCCCAGCGCGCCGCGAAGGCGCCGACGGTGCCCGGGTCGCCGAGCAGATCGTCGAACCACTCGCGGAGGGGCTGGATGTACTGGATCAGCAGACCGGCGATGCCGGGGATGCTCGCACAATCGGCCTGCGCCGACGTGTAGCCCGCAGCGCCCGCTGCCCAGGACCCGGATCGCACCTGGCCGCTGATCGCGGCGACCGCGGTCACAGGGCCTGTCCTTCGATCGCGCGGAACGTCGTCACGGCGGTCTCCTCCACCTCGCGGAACTGTCCGACAGTGGCTGCGAGAGCCGCAGACGTCAGTGCCGAGAGCGCGCTCGCCGTCGCGAGCGTCGACCGGGATGCCTCTGCGAGTGCCGACACCGCCGGGCCGAGCAGGGGGGTGCACAGGGCACCGAACGCCTCTCCGCCCACGCCGCCGGCCGCGTTCGCCGCGGCGCCGCGCAGGATGTCCGCGGCATCCGAGAGCGCCCGCACATGAGCCTGCAGCAGATCCGCGTCGACGACGATCTGCTGGTTCGCCGCTCCCGTGGTCATTTCCATCCTCCCGACATCGTCATGTTCAGTTACCCCCCGAGTGCGCGCTGGCCGGCCAGGTCCGTCTCGGAGTACGACGTCGCGAGATCGTCCAGGGTGGTCGCGATGGCCTCGACGAGGGCGCTGCGCTCCCGCATCGACAGGTCGAAGCGCCCGTGCGCGGAGTCGAACGCGGACTGGGCCTCCCCCGACCACGAATCCCGCAGCACGCCGGCGATCCCGACGAGCTGCTCCAGGGCCGCGTCGATGTTCGCGGACGCATCGCCGATGGAGCGCGCAGCCGCGGCCAGGCGGGACGGGTTGACCTCGATCGTCGCCATCAGCGGTACCCGAGGGTGTCGTCGCCCGGGGCCGGAAACGCGACCTGGACGTCCCGCCGGACAGCGTCGACCAGCCCGGAATCCGCACCGAGCGTCTGCGCCAGGGACTCGACCACGGCGTCGGCCGCCGCGCGCTGAGCCGCAGCGATCGTGTCGGTGATCGTCGCGCCGAGCGCGATCGCATCGTCGACGGCGCTCGACAGCCGTACCTCGGCGATCGCCCCGGTCGGCTGCGCCACCACCGTGACCCGACCGTCCGACGACGTGACCGTCGCCGTGGTCTGCGTCGCCTCGGCAGACACCCGCGCCGCTTCTTCCGCGAGCACACGCGAACGCGCGATCTGCGCATCGATCTTCGCGTTCAACGCCTCCATAGACGCGAGAACGTCATTTCCCTCCGGCATCTTCTTCCCCCTCCGTTCGGTCACAACGAGTCGAGTGACCGATTGCGCTCACTGCTCATGCTTTCCCCCTTGCGCGGCGGTCTGTCGTCGTGAGTTTCGCGCCACGACGATTGCGAGGATGATCCCGCCCACAACCAGAACAGTGACGACGATCCCGCCGCCGATCACCCACGGCATCGCCGACACATCCGATGGTTGCTCGGCCCCGCCGGGCGCGGAAGAGGGTCGTGGACTCGCTGTCGCATTTTCCCGATCCTGTGCCGCCTTGACCTCGTTCACCATCGCAAGTGACGGGGAGGCGTTCGGATCATCGGCATCGAAGATCGGATTCTCATCCGGGTACTTCGTTGGATCCACCGCCAGCATCCCGGCAAGAGACGCCGCGCCGTATCCCGTGCCGGAGTTCCATTTCGGCTCGTGCTCGCCCTTCGTGCCCGTGTTGTGGATGAGACTCTGAATCAGCTGCCCCGCTGTAGCCCCCGGATACTTCTGCTTCACGACCGCCAGCATCCCCGCCACGATCGGCGTCGCGTACGACGTCCCCGATCCGAGCGACTGCGCCTCCCACGAGTCCGACGCGCCCTGCAGCAACAGACCGATTCCCGGGGCGGCGGCGATGACGTCGTCACTCACGTTCGGCTTCCCGTACTGCCCGTTCTGGATCTTGCCGTCCTCACCGAACGCCTGCACGGCCACGACACCGTTCAGACTGGCCGGCGGGGAGGCGATCCCATCCTCGTTCGGCATACTGGCGACCACCACCACGTCGTTGGCGTAAGCCTCCGCGATGCCCTTCGATGCGTCCATGCCACCGGAGGAGATGGAGATGATGTCCGCCCCGTCAGCCACTGCGTCCGAGACGGCATGGTCCAGCCCTGTCCGGTTGTCCGCCGCCAACTTGCTGCCACCCTCCTGCAGACACTCAGCATCCTCGCCCTCGTCGTCGAGGACACCGTCGACCACCGGCGCAGTGTAGAACAGCATCTCCACCCCGGGCGCGACGCCCTTCACCGGGGCGCCGCCAGTGGGTGCCTCCCCCGTTCCCACGATCATCGATGCGACGTTCGTCGCATGATGGGAGGCCACATAATCTGTCGCGACCGACGGATACGGCGTCCCAGACGCATCCAGACAGTACGACGGCTCCCGGACCGTCACGTCCGCCCCGCGGAGACCGACCGCATCCGGATTGATCTGACTGTCGATCACGGCCACCTTGACACCGGAACCATCGAAGCCCGCATCGTGGGCTTCCTGAATCCGGCCACGATCGAACCACCACAAGCCCGACTCCGCCGTCTTTGCCACCGCCGTCGACGGCACCAGGGCCGCCATCGCAAAGCCGGCCACGCCGACGACCGCGGCTAGACCGCGAGACACTCGCCGCATCGATCCTGTGGCGGACGGCGAGGTCTGTGTCGAATGACGACGGCTACCTCGACCCCCCATTGGTCCCCCTTCTTTGCGGCACCCCGAACTCCCCGGACTCATCCGACGCGGTCGCCGCGCCCGGCCTCTTCGGACCAGAGCGGCGTCATTCAGTTGGCAGGCTCGTCGCGGGATCCGGCGCGAGCACCCTTGGCGCGGGGGCCGGCTTCCTCTTCGTCCTCCAGCTTCGGCGCGATAGGACCACCGAGGCCCGAACGCTTCGCCTTCTCCTCCTCGTCGGCGCCACCGGCGCCGCCCATCATGCCCATGCCCGGACGGCCACCGGCTCCTGCCGCGCCGGAGGACCCGGTGCCCGAGGCACCCGCCCCGCCGACGCCGCCGGCACCGGCCATACCGCCGGGGCCTCCTGCTCCACCGACGCCGCCGAGACCACCGACGGCGGAGTTACCGAGCAGACCGCCACCGGCCTTGAGCCCAGCGCCTGCGCCCGGCCCCAAGCCGGCACCGCCGAGTCCGCCCATGCTGCCGAAGCCGGCGATCTTCGAGCTCGCCGCGATCGCCGCCGCACCGGCGCCACCGCCCACGATGCCGCCGAGTCCCCCGCCACCGCCGGGGAAGACCCCGCCCGGAAGGGCACCGCCGGGAAGCGAGCCGGAACCGGAGCCGCCGGGACCACCGGAACCGCCGGGAAGACCGCCACCGGGCCCGCCCGGAAGCAGGCCGCCGCCGGGAGAGTCGATCGAGGGATCATCGCCGCCCGCACCGGGAGGGGTCGGCTCCCAGCCGCCGGGAGGGGTGGGCTCCCAGCCGCCGCCGGGAGGTGTCGGCTCCCAGCCCCCAGGGTTCACCCCGCCGATCTGTCCACCGCCAGGGGAGGCAGGCGGACTCACGCTTCCCGGATGGCCTCCGCCACCCGGGCTGGAGCCGCCGGGGGAGCTTCCGCCTCCGGGATAGGAGATGTGCGGAGCGGTGACATCCGTGCCCGGGTCCACCGGCTTCTGCGGCGGTGCGGGAACCGCGACCCGCGGGTCGAACTCCGACAGTGTCGCGGACGCGGCCGTGAGCGACTTCGCGGACGGCGCGAGGGCCGACTCGATCTGCTGCACGATGCGCTTCGCCTCTTCCTCACGCTTGTTGCCGAGGAAGCCGCCGATCACATCGAGCGCCTTGTCCGCGGCGAGCGGGCCGAGAACGGGGTGCACGACGACGGAACCGACCTTGGCGGCGTTCGCCCAGAACGGGTCGATCCTGGTCGACGGAAGCTCCGTCGATGCGGCGTTGCGACGGTAGGTGTTCGCGTTCTCGATCGTCGTGGTGAGCTGTCCGACGTAAGTTTCGAGGATGCGGAAGTTCTCCTGCAGCTTCCCCAGCGACTCTCGTGCGGCTTCGAAAGAGCTGCCCTTCCACGCCGACGAATCCAGCACGGTGCCCAGTGCACCGACGAGGGAGTTGAGCGCCGTCTGCAGGGAAGCGGCTTTCGGGATGCGCCAGTCCTCGAGTCCGCGAATGCGATTGAGCTCGGTTTCGTACGGTCCAGTCATCGGTCTCCCCCTTGTTGCGTCTTCTGTCGTCGTGATGAGCTCGTCAGCACCACGGCGAGTACCACTCCGCCGATGACGAGGATGGCGAGCACGGCCCCACCGCCGATCAGCAGCGGTACGAGATCCGTCCCCGCGGTACCCGCATCATCGCCCGCCTCACTCGTCGGCTGCGGAGAAGCGCTCGCGGCGAGCAGTGCGGCTTCCTCGTCCACGTTGGCCTGCTGGGGAACAGCGTTCTCATCGTCGGCGTCCCAGAGCGGGTTCACATCCGGGTACTTCGTCGGATCGACAGCCAGCATGCCGGAGAGCGATATCGCCCCGTACCCGCCGCTGTTGTTCCACTTCGGTTCGTGCTCGCCCTTCGTCCCGGTGTTGTGGATCATGCTCTGGATGAGCTGATTGGACGTCGCCTCCGGGTACTTCTGCTTCACGACCGCCAGGAAGCCGGCCGCGATCGGCGTCGCCAACGAGGTCCCCGAACGCAGTTGCTGCGCGTCCCACGAGTCCGCGGTGCCCTGCGCGATGATCTCCAGCCCCGGAGACGCCACCTTCACGTCCTCACTCAGATTCGGCGAGGGCTCGGCGAGCACCGGATCGTACGTCGAGTACTGGATCTTGCCATCGGGGCCGAACGCCTGCACGGCGACGACACCGTTGTAGCTCGAAGGCCAGTCACCGACCCCGCCCACATTCGGCAGCGAACCCAACACCACGACTCCGGCCGCATGAGCCTTCGCCACCGAATCCGCGGCGTCGACCAGCCCGCCCAGCGAAACCGAGATGATATCCGCACCGTCGTCCACCGCCGCCGAGATCGCCTTTGCCAGGCCGGAGGGGCGGCGCATTCCCTCATCGCTCAGATCGTCATTGATCAGCTCGCCGTTCTCCTGCAGGCAGGTGGACTCGACGTCGTTCCCCTCCGGCGCGCTGGTGGTGATCATCGAGTTGTAATAGAGCACCGTCGCGCCCGGCGCCACACCCTTGATGGGGGTGCCGCCGACCGCCTCTCCCGTGCCCAGGATCATCGAGGCGACGTTCGTGCCGTGATTCGCCGCGACATAGTCCGAGGAGATCGCGTCATACCGCTTTCCCGACTCGTCGAAACAGAACGACTCCTCCCGCACCTGGAGGTCAGCGCCCCGCAGACCGGGAGCATCCGGATTCACCTGGGTGTCGATCACGGCGATCGTCACTCCGGAACCGTCGAGGCCGGCGTCCTGTGCGGCCTGCACCTTGCCCCGGTTGAAATACCACAGCCCGCCCTCGGACGCATCCGATGCTGTCGCCGGCACGGCGACCGCGACGCTCATCGCGACCACGCCGATCGCGGCAGCGACCAGGTGTCGTCCGCGTTTCATCAGTAGTCCATCTCCTCGGGCTCATCCGTCGAGGTCTCCGAGGTCTGCGCCCCTGCGGGCGTCGGCTGGGGCGTCGTCGGAGCCTGCTCCACGGCGGAATCCAACAAGGAGAGGATGAGCTTCGCTTCGTCGGCGATCGCTGCATCCTGTTCCGCGATGGCCATGACCGCGAGACGCATGGCTTCGTTGGCGTCGTTCAGCGCGACGATCGAGTTCTGTGTCGCTTTGCCCATGCCGTCGGCGACACGCTTGACGGCGTAGCGGAAATCCGCGGTCGCTTCCGACACGCCACCTTCCGAGACGGCGACCTCGGATGCAGCAGGAAGCTGCTGCATGTCCCGCTGAATGCGCTTGATCTCAGCGAGTATCTGATCAAGGTCGATTCCGATGGTCATCGACGCCCCCTCTTCTTTCCTCCGGCGATCCCGTCACGCCTGCTGTACCGTCCGGTGGCTCACCGAAAAGCACAGCAGACGGCGCGGGCCCGACGCATCTCTGCGCCAGACCCGCGCCCCGGGTTCACGCGCCGAAGCGCCCCGCAGCCGACTTGTCGGTCTGCACGTACTGACCCGAGATCTCCTCGGTCTTCCCGGCGATCTGCGTGAGCAGCTGCTGCATCTCGCTCAGCGAGCGGTTCCACTTGGCCTGCGCCTGGTCGTAGGCCTGCTGCGCGGCACCATCCCACGCCGCACGCAGCTTGCCGACCTCGGACTCGAGGCGGTCCAGCTCGGAACGAATACCCTGCGACCCGCTGCGGATCTGCGCCGCGAGAGCGTTGACCTGCTCCGGGCGAACGGACATCGACTGCATCATGTTCTCCTTGAAATCTCTGCGGTCTGCGCTCAGGCGCCCATCATCGAGCCGAGGCCCGAGATGGTCTGCTGGTGAGCTTCTTCGGTCGCGGCCTGGTCGCGCTCGGTGCCGGCGAGGGCATCCTCGAGCGTCACGAGGACCTCGTTGAGCTGACGAGCCTGCTCGTCCCACCGCGACATCAGCGTGGTGAACGATGCGGCAGCCGCACCCGTCCAGAACCCGCGCAGCTGCTCGATCTCACCGCGGACCTTCTTGGTCTGCTGATCGATCCCGGACTTCGTCTCCCGCACGGCCTGGGCTCCGCGACGCAGAGCCCCCTCTTCTGCGGAGATGACATCAGCCATTACTCACTCCCTCCGGTCCCCATGAGGACACACGCGGGGGAGCGCCTTCCCGATACGGGACGACTTCGGAACAACCCCCGACCAATCTGTTTCCGCACATAGGCTAAGGCAGGTCGGTGCCCATTTCCAACGGCCTGGACAGATCCGTATGGAAATTTCTATGTTCGATCGATGAATGAGTGCCCTCACCACTCAGAACCCGTGCTGACGGACGAAGTCCGCGAATCCTTCGCCGGCTGAATCGCCACCGACGAAGGTGGGGACCTCGAGCAGGAACGTGTCGGTGAATCCGTCGCCACCCGGAACCACGACGTCGATCGGGTAGCTGCCACCGAACGCCAGCACGCGCGGTGCCCCTCCCGTGGCGGACGCATTCTGCACTGCCGCGACGATCGCCGCGGTCACGTCCACGCCGTTGATGCGGTACTCCGTGCCGTCGGGCAGCCGTTCCGCACCCGACATGTCCACCCCGACCGTCTCGGACGACAGATGGACGAGGCGATGCTCCGGGACCGTGCCCTCCTTCGGGATGCGGACGAGGTGCATGGTCTCGTCCCTGGTGTCGTCTCCGACCTGGTACCGCACCTGTACCTGCGCGCCGTCCGCGACCGTCTCCGCCCGGGTGACCTCGACGAGTTCAGGCCTCGAATCGACAGACGAGTACACCTCGTCGGCGAGCAGCAGCGCCTCGTCGGCGTCGATGTCGACGTCGAGGTCGGTCATCAACGCCGCCGATCGCGCATCTCCGTCCTCGAGGAGTTCGAAGAAGTTCTCGACCGTGGCTTCTGCCTGCAGGTCGTCGATGCTTGTCGCGATCGGCTGCACCGGCGACGCCGGAGCACACGCGCTCATGGAGGCGGCCAGGCAGAGGGCCCCCGTCCACGCGAGCAGTTTCCGCGCACGGCGGATGCGGGTTTCGTGCATGATCACCTCAGTAGATGACGGCAGCCGGCCAGGTGCCGTTCGGGAAGCCGTAGAGATTGGCCATCCCCTGCTTGAGCGAGTCGGCGGTGCTCTTCGATGCGGTGAAGTTCCGGGCCAGCTGCGCCGTCATGTCCACCGCGAGTTGCGCAAGGTTCGTGCAGACATTCACGATCTTCGGCACGATGTCGAGCCACTTCAGCGGGTCTGCCGAGATGAACTCGGACGCCGCGTCGACCTGGTCGAGCATGTAGGTGATCATCCGCTCACCGAAGTCGATCCACGCGTTGAGGATCTTCTCCGCGTACTCGTTGAGAAAGTCCATCATCGAGTCCGTGTACCCCGCCAGGGTGTCCATCGCGGCCTTCTGCCGTTCCGCGAGGTCACCGTAGCCATCGCCGGGGTCGCCCTTCCACGTGCTGTCCGCGCGCAGGTAGGAACCTTCGATCGTCGTCTTGGAGCCGGTGATCTTCTGTTTGACCGTGATCCATTTGTCGTGCTTCGCGTACATCGCGAACGGATTGCCGGGACTCAGATAGTCGGCGATCGTGGCGACGAACTCGTTGTACTTCTCGATGGCGTCGTTGAGACGTTCCCTGACCTCGTTCATGGTGTTCTTGAACCAGTCGAGGAACTTATCCCAGAGGCTGATGTCGCCCTTCTTGGCGTCGTACGCCTCGTTGCATTCCGTGAGCTTCTGGCCGGTCTCGGCGATGCCGTCGGTGACGTTGCGCACCAGGTCGTCGAACGAACCCTGGTCGGTGGGTGTGATGAACTCCATGTTGTTCCTCTCCGAGGCTCCGGCTCAGCCCTGATCCAGCAACCACTGCGAGTAGCCGTCGGCCGCCTCGTAGTTCCGCTTCGTCTGGACAAGCTTGTCCGACACGGCCTGGAGCGCGATCTTGGCATCGTCGACGAGCGTCGAGATCGTGTCCTGCGCCGTGTTGTAGTTCTCTTCGGCACCGACCATGTGTCCGATTCCGTCCATCTCGAATCGGGCCAGTGCGCACTCCTCGACGATCCCGGCCACTTCGCCGTACGTCGTGGACAGGTCGCTCCACACCTTCGAGTCCGCCTCGAGATCTTCGAGCGCCGCCTCATAGTCTTCGTAACTCATGGTCCTCCGTCGTCGCTATGCGGGTGCAGGGGTGGTCAGTGCGAGGGGTGGGTGCGGGCGCGGACGGATGACACGACCGCCTCGAGCTCCGGCAGGTCACCGAGCACGCGGTCACGCTGATCACGCAGCCAATGGTCCGCTTCCTGGAACAGTCCGACGATCTCGGACGCGAGAGTCTGTTCGGGCGTGAACTGGACGTTGTAGGGGTCGACGTCCAGGGCGCGAGGAGTCCCGCCGACCAGCTCGAGCGTCACGTTTCCCGACGGGCTGCGCAGCTGAATCGACTCGCGCGTCGCTGCTTCGACGGATCGCCGATAGTCATCGAGTTCCGAGAACGCGGCGAGAAGGTTGCCGAGCCGAGCGCTGAGGGCGGCGCGGCCCTGCGTTCTCGGCGTCTCCACGGTGGGGGCGGTCTCGCCCGCTGAGGCGCGGTTCCCCAGCTCCTCTTCCAGTTCCACCTTCGTCTGATTCCTGGACGCCTCGCTCGCACGGAACAGCCGCAGGATCAGCGGACCGACATCCTCCGCGCGCACCGATCGCCACCACTGCGGCGACAGGCGCAGCAGGTCGAACGCACCGTCGGCCCCGACCGACACCTGTACGAGCCCATCATCGTCGGACACTGTCCAGATCTCGGGGTCCGCCGCGCGCAGGGCTCCCAGACGCTCATGCGTCGAATCGTGATTCGTCATGCCTCACTCCACAAGCTCTTGGTGGACCGCTGTGCGTTCGCGAAGACGTCGTTCGAGTCCCCGGTCCGTCGCTGCACGCGGTCGAGCTCGTCCTGCATCTCCTGCATCAGTACATTCCAGCGCCCCTGGGCGTGCGCATATGCGCGATGGGCCTCGCCGCTCCACTCACCTGCGAGCCGGTCCAGGCTCGCCTGCAGGTCGCCGAGCAGTCGCGCGATCTCGTCGCGCGCCCCACGGAGCTCACCGACCAGCGCCTCGATCTGCGAGCCGCCGATCTTCATCTCTTCCGACATCTCCCCCGCCTTCCTCCGGTCGCGCGACGCCGCCATCGCTCGTCCACGCGTTCGCAACAGATAGTATCTGGCCTGTCAACTAGAGTGAGTCCGGGCCGGACCCCCGCAACGCCTGCGGCGGGAGAGCATCGCACACGTGGGGGGACACCACCGATATGAGCCAGAGCGGCACCGTGGCAGGAACCGTGCTGCGGATCTCCGTGGTCAGCGACGACCGCAGGCTCGACGTGGGGGTGCCATCGCAGGTCCCCCTGGTCGAGATCATCCCCGGCTTCGCTCGGAGTCTGGGCGTGCTGGATCCGACCCTCACGCACGGCGGATACGCGCTGCAGCGGGCGGACGGCACGCCCCTCGACCCCGCTCGCGGCGCCGCGGCCCAGGGCGTGCACGACGGCGAGCTGCTGACCCTGGTGCGCGGCGGGCTCATGCGCGAGCCGCGCATCTACGACGACGTCGTGGAAGCCGTGATCGACGCGACGGCGGAGCAGCACAACTCCTGGACGCCCGCGGACAGCTCCCGCACCGCCCTCTTCGTCAGCCTCACCTTCCTCGCCCTCTGCGCCGTGCTCCTCGTCGCGACGCCGCCGACGTCTCTGCTCCCGGCGATCATCGCGGGATCGGGCGCGGTCGTGCTCAGCGTCGCGGCCGCGGTGCTGATGCGGCTGCGGCAGCCCGAGGCCGGTCATGCGCTCGGCCTCACCGCCGCGGCGTACGGCGGGCTCGCGGGCTACCTCGCGGTCCCCGCGCAGAGCATCTGGGGCTGGCCGCTCGCCGCTCTCGGGCTCGGACTCGTCGTCGTCGGAGGCCTCAGCCTGGCCGTCACCCAGGACAAGCCCGAGATCCACCTCGTGCCCATCGCCCTCGGCGCCTCGGTCGGGATCACGGCCACGGCGGCCGCGGTCTTCGGCGATCCGCTCGCCTCGTACGCCCTGATGCTCGCGACCACGGCGCTGCTCGCGAACGGCATCCCGTGGCTGGCCCTGAGCTCCACCCGCATCCGGGTGATCTCGCCGCAGAGTGATGCCGACATGTTCTCCGCACCGCAGCCCATCGATGCCGAGGAGGTGAAGCGTCGCGCCGCGGCCGGTACCCGCACGCTGATCGCGCTCCGTGCCGCGCTCGGCCTCGCCGCCCTGATCGCGACCCCGCTCGTCGCCGCCAGCGGTGTCACGGGCGCCGTGCTGTGCGTGCTCGCCTTCGTCGGCATGATGTTCCAGTCGCGGCAGATGCACGCCCGTCTCGGGGTGCTCGTGCTGATGGCGATCGGGGCCATCGGCCTCGCCGCGACCGGTGTGACCGTCGCTCTCGCCCTCCCCGACGTGCGCACCTGGATGCTGCTCATCCTCGTGGTCGCGACCGTGGTCCTCATCGGCCTCACGCTGCTCACACCCAAGGCCCGCCTCCGCCTCACGCGGCTCGGCGACACGGTCGAGGTCGTCGCGCTCGCCCTCCTGCTCCCGCTCGGGGTCATCACGGCGGGGCTCGTCTGACCGATGGCGACCAAGAAGGACCTGATCGAGGCCCAGGGCTTCAGCCGACGACGACTCCTCTCCGCTTTCACCGGCGGCGCCCCCGGCGGCAAGGAGCTCGAACCCGCCAAGCCGCTGCGCGCCGTGATCGCGGGCATCGCCCTCACCGTCGGCGTGATCCTCGTCGGCGTGTTCTGGGGCATCATGCAGCCGGGCCTCCCGGGCGACTGGCAGAACAACCGCCTCATCGTCGCCACCGACACGGGCGCCCGCTACGTCTCGGTCGAGGGGACGCTGTACCCCGTCATCAACACCGCCAGCGCCCGCCTGCTCATCCCCGCCGGCGAGTTCAAGGTCGTGCGCACGGATCAGGCCGCCCTCGACGGCATCCCGGTCGGCGGCTCGATCGGCATCCTCGGCGCGCCCGACGACCTGCCCACCCCGAGTGCCCTGATCAACACGGCATGGACGGCGTGCGTCGACGACGCCGCCGGCACCGCGGTCTCGCTGTCGGGGGCGCCGATCGCGGCACCGTCGACGGGCACGGGCGCTGTGGTGCAGCGTGGCGACGAGCTCTTCGTGATCGCCGGCGGCCTGCGATACGCCGTCCCCGCCGACGACGCCAACGCGGTGTTGCGCGCGGTCGGCCTCGGCACCAGCGACGTCATCGAGGTCGACGGGCGCTGGCTCAACCTCTTCGAGAGCGGCGCCGATCTGGAGCCGATCCGACTGAACGCCGTCGGCGCCCAGGTGCCGGGGACCGACCTGACGGCGGGCACGATCGTGCACGTGCAGGGCAGCCCCGCGGACGAGCGCTACGTCGCGCTCGCGACCGGAGAGCTCGCGCGCCTCAGCCCGCTCGCGTACCAGCTCTACCTGCTCGGCAGTGCGCAGGAGGCCGGCACGGACGAGGAAGAGGTGTCGCCGGCGGAAGTGGCCGACGTTCCCACCGTGCCGAACGCCGGTGGCGACGACTGGCCCACGCTTCCGCTGACGCCGCTCGCATCCGACGAGACGCCGTGCGCGGTCCTGGGTGACGACGCCCGCACCGTCCTCGGGTCCACCAGCACCGAGCTGCCGGAAGGTCGCGACCGCGTCGGCGTCACCGTCGGCGGCGGCGCCCTCGTGCAGACGAGCGGCCCGTCGGACGAAGCGGTGGGCATGGCCGTGCTCGTCGACGAGTCCGGCACCGCCTACGCCGTCCCGGGCGCCGTCCTGGACGAGTCGGCCGAAGACGCGGCGAGCGGACCACTCGCACAGCTCGGCTACACCCCGGGCGACGTCGGACGGGTGCCGAGCGCGTGGATCGACTTCTTCGCCGCCGGGCCGGCGCTGACCACCGAGGCCGCGAGAGAGTCGCCCGGCTCCGGGGACGAGTGATGCGCCGCCGTGCCGCTCTCGCCACCCTCGTGGTGGGTGTTGCCGTGCTGGGGACGCCGGCCGCCGCGGTGGCCGCGCCGGCTGCCCCCACGACGATCGTGTCGATGGCGACCGGTGCCTGCGAGCCCGGCACCGTGGTGTTCGCTGCGGAGGCGCCGTCGGCACTCACGGCCCTCGGGGCGGAGGATGCGAACCGTCTCGCCACCGGGAAGGGCGTGGTCGTCGCGGTCGTCGACTCCGGGATCGACGCCGGCAATCCGCACCTCGCCGGCGTCGTCGTCGGCGGCGTGAACCTCGTCGGCGACGGCGAACGCGCTGACGGCCTGAGCGATCTGACCGGGCACGGCACGGCCATCGCCGGGCAGATCGCGGCGCAGCCCGTCTCCGGCTCCGGTGTCGTGGGCTTCGCCCCCGACGCGCGCCTGCTGTCCGTGCGCGCGTTCCGCAGCGATTCGCCGCAGGACGTCGACAAGGGGTGGGGCCCGAGCGCCCAGCGCCTCGCCGACGGCATCAACTGGGCGGCCGACAACGGCGCGGACATCATCAACGTCTCGTCGTCACAGGAGACGGACTCGCCTGCGCTGCGCGGGGCGGTAGAGCACGCGGCTGCCGTCGGAGCGCTCGTCGTCGCCAGCGGCGGCAACAGGGCCTCCGACCCCGAGGCGGAAGACGGAGCCCGGTATCCCGCCGCCTACGAACAGGCCCTCGGCGTCAGCGCGGCCGACGCCAACGGCCTCGCGACCGACAGCTCGATCCACGGGCCGCAGGTCGGCGTCACGGCCCCCGGCGCGAATGTCCTCACCGCGGCGACGGGCGGCGGCGACTGCCTGTTCGCCTCCGACGCCCCGGCATCGAGCTTCGCGACCGGCTACGTGAGCGCGGCGGCCGCGCTGGTCGCCCAGGCACACCCGGACGATCCTCCGGCGGGGTGGGCGTATCGACTGACGGCCACGGCACTCCGCGCCGATGCCGACAACCGCGACGACGTGAACGGCTGGGGCTTCATCCGGCCGTCGGCCGCCATCCAGCTCCTCCCCGACCCCACCACGCGCGGGCCCGTCAGCCCCTTCTTCGACACCGCGGAGAGCGCGGTGCGACCCCCGGTCGTGAGCGTCGACCCCGACCACGGCGTGCCGCCCTTCATCCTCACCCGCGAGGTGGCGCTGATCGCCGCGATCGCCGGAGCGACCCTGCTCGGGGTCCTCGGCATCCTCATCGTGCTCCGGCGACGCCGGGAGTCCCCGCCCGACGCGGCGGCCGACGTCGAACGACAGGGCGGCCTCCTCGACCGCCCCGAGCCCGAGGTCTGAGAGTCAGAGGCCGACTCACCGGCCGGCGGCTGCCGCCCGTCGCGCCCTGACGACCGCCCCCACGAGCACCGCACCGGTGATCATGACACCTCCCGCCAACGGGAGCAGGAGCAGCCCGACGGCCGCGCTCTGCTGGTTCTGAACGACCTGACCGTAGACGAAGGCCCCCATGCTGCCCAGCACACCGACGAAGAGCGCCGCCGCGACGAGCCAGAGCAGTGGGGTCATCGCGGTGAGCGTCGTCGACGGCTCCCGGACGAACCGGAAGGCTAAGCCGGCGAAGAGGAACGACACCGCTGCGACGACCAGAGCCACCGGACCCGCGAAGAGGAATCCCGGGTCGGTCCCCGCCGCGACGAGCGAGGGAATCGCGACGATCGTCGTCAGAGCACCGAACACAAGGGCGAACACGCCGGCGACACGTGGCCTGCGCGACGTGCTGCTCGTCGTCGCCGACCGCTTCACACCCTGATCCATCCGTCCGTCCCCTCCACCGACGTCCCACCCTAGCGAGGACCGCACGGCGCCTGCTTCCTCAGCCGAAGACGACGAAGCCCAGCACCACGAGACCGGCCACCGACACGACGCTCGCGCCGACGGTCGCAGCGAGGGTGAAGACGCTCCACCGCTGCGCCTGCTTGGCGACGGAGGGCAGCCCGGGCTCCACCACCCGCGTGGGTGCGGCCGCCCCGACGACGACGGGCGGGGCGACGGGGGTGCGGGGTGCCGGTCGGGGCTTGTAGATCGCGGGGGCCGGTGCGCCGTCCGGGGCGGCGAAGGAATCGACCGTGAACCGCGGCCCCGCGGTCTTCGGTGCGATGCCGTCGCCTGCTGCGGCGGCACCCTTCTTCCGCCGCAGGCGTCGAGCCGGGCGCGCGACCGCCACGGTGGCGTCCTCGGGGGCGTCGGCCGCCGGAGGTGCGGACCGATCGACGACCACGGTCGCGTCGTCGATGGCCTCGCCCGCGGCGTCCTCGGGCCGGGCATCGTCCGGCTCATCGGCGACGGTGCCTTCGGGCGCGTCCACTGCGGCATCGTCGGTCCGGTCGGGAGCCGGAGCCGTCTTCGCGCGATCCACCACGATGGTCGCCTCGTCGACGGCGGACGAGGTGTCATCGGCCGCCGGGGGCACCGGGTCGACGGCCGCTTCGGCCCGCCGGCGATCCCGCCGCGTCAGGATGACGGTCTCCTCGACCTCATCGTCGCTCATCGCGCTCGCACCGGGACCGTCGTGCCGTCGAGCATCGAGTCGGTGAGCGCGGACACCGCGGCCCGTCCGCCCGCCGCGTCGTCGGGACGGGGCCGCGCGCCGCCGGAGATGACGTCGATCACGAGGACCGAGACGTTGTCGCGTCCGCCGCCCTGCAGCGCGCGGCGCACCAGAGCCGCCGCCGCTGTCTCCGGACGGCCGTTCATGGTCAGCGTCGCACGGATGGCTTCGTCGCTGACCTCGCCGGTGAGCCCGTCGGAGCACAGCAGGAGCCGCTCACCGTCGACGACGGGGAGGAGCCAGCTGTCCGCGGTGCTGTCCGGAGCGCCGACCGCCCGCGTGATGACGTTGCGGCGCGAGAACGAGGCGAGGTCCTCGGGGCGGAGCTCTCCGGCATCGACGAGCTCCTGCCCGAGGGAGTGGTCGATCGTGAGCTGCGCCAGCTCGGTGCCGTGGTGCCGGTAGACCCGGGAGTCCCCGACGTTGAAGACGAGCCAGTGCGGCGCGCGCTCGTGCTCCACGAGGGCCACACCCGTCACGGTGCTGCCTGCGCCGCGCTTGTGCGCGGCGGCGATCGCCTCGACCACGGCCGTGGCACGGCTCAGAGCGTCGCTGATGTCGCCGACGTCGACCGCTCGCCCCCGCAACGGCTCGAAGGCGGCGACGACGGCCGCACTGGCGCGGTCACCGGCGTCGTGACCGCCCATGCCGTCGGCGACCAGGAAGACCGGGCGTGCGTCGAGCACCGCATCCTCGTTGGCCGTCCGCGTGAGCCCGGTGTCGGTCAGCGCGGCGACCCGGAGGACGACGGATTCCACGGTCACGAATCGCGCTCCGCGACGACGTGCATGCCCACTTCGCCCAGGATGAACCGGCCGGTGCCGACCACGCTCTCCCCGGCGTCCAGGAGGGTCTCCGAGCCGTCGTCCGCGACCACCACGACGCCGTTGGTGGCGTGCAGGTCGGTCAGTCGCCACTCGTCCTCCTGCACCACCAGGCGGGCGTGGGTCTTCGACAGCGTGCGCGTGGTGTCCGGGATGGCCAGCCGCTGCTCGCCCGGCTCGCCTGTGGGGTTCCGGCCGATCACGACGCTCGCACCGGACAGCGAGAACCGGCGACCGTCGTCCAGCACGAGGACCCGCCGCACGCCGCGCTTGCGGGCGACCACCACCGTGGCATCGAGGTCGTCGTCGGTCGGGCGCGGTGTCACCACGGTCTTGTCGACGTCGGGGACCAGACCGCCCGGGACCGCGAGCGCCTCTGTCGCGGGGGCAGGCGCCGGCGCGCTCTGCTCCGCCGCGGGTGCCGCAGCCGTCATCGACGGAACAGGGCGGATCGTGGGCATCTGCGGGGCCTCGGGCTGACCGCCGTCGCGGAACGAGGGCGGCACGGGTCGGACGACACGGTTCGCCTCCGGAGCCGGCGCGGGGGCAGCGGGCTCCTCGCTCGGCGGCGAGTCCACGGAGGGAGCAGGGGCCGGCGCGGGCTGCGGGGCGGCCGGCGGTACGTCGCCCATCGCGGCCATGATGCCGGTCGTCGGCTGCGCGGGAGCGGAGGGCGTCGGCTGTGCGGCCGGGGAGGGTGGTGTCGGAGCCACCGCGGGCGGAAGCACGGGCGCCGCCGGCGGAACCGGGGCAGCAGGCGGAATCGAGGCAGTCGGCGGAACGGGCGCAGCCGGCGGAACGGGAGCAGCCGCGGGCGACGGCGCGGGCGGCGCCGGTGGTGCGAACGACGGAGACGGCGTCGAGGACGACGGAGCCGGCGGCGCGGCAGGCGGAGCGAACACCGGCGGCGCGAACGACCTCGGTGCCGCGGGCTCGCCCTGCGGCGCACCCGCGGTCGGCGGGGCACCCGGGGGTGGGGTCGGAGCGACCGCGGGCGGCGCGGCGTAGTCCGGGAAGATCAGCGACGGCGCCTCCGGCGATCCGTTCCCCGCCGGAGCGAGGGAGGGGATCGTGTACCCCGAAGCGTCGCGCGCGGGAGCCGCGGAAGGCGGAGCACTACGGCGCGGACCCGGCTGGAGCGCCGCGAGTCGGTCCCCCTCCGGATAGGGCGCCGGGCCCCACGCGAGGATGGTCGCCCACACGGGCGGCAGGAGGATGGCGAGGACCGTCATCCCCGCGCCCCGCCCGAACCGCCGGTTGATGCGATGCGTGGCGACGACCTTGAGATAGATCCCGTAGAGCTGCACGAGCGGGATGAAGTAGAAGACCACCGACCAGGCCGGCACTCCGCCGCGGGCGAGGATCTCGGCCTCGTTGAGGACGGGCACCCACCCCTTCCACCCTTCCCCGTCGATGCGGGGGAACAGCCGCGACAGGGCGAGGGCGTACCAGACGTAGACGGCCAGGCCGACGAGCAGGCCGAGTCCGACGATGATGGCGAGCATCGTGGCCGGACCGGAGTCCGCGGGCGCGGTCATGAGTCCCCCTTCTTCCGGTCATCCAGTGAACCGGTCCCTCCGAGCGTACCGAGCGTGGGTCGCGCGCCGAAGCCGGGGAGGCGCAGAGAGCGCGCCCTCGCGACGAAAGACGTCGGCCGCACACGTGTGCGCAGGCGCTGGCACCGCGTCCCCGCCTTCGCCAGTTCCGTCCGCTCCGCATCCACGATCGTCCACGCGGCCGTCGCGTCGTCGGGAGTCGGCGGGTGCTCGGCGAAGACGGCGCGGTCCACGAGAGCGGCCAGCCGCTGCGCGGCCGCACGACCGCTCGACTGTGCGCGCTGCGTCCGGGTGCCGTGCGCGACCATGGGGACGTCGTGGTCGGCGTACACGTCGGCGAGCTCCTCCCAGGCGCCGGCGAGCCGGACTTCGGGGTCCGGGGCCGTGCGGCGCGCGTGTGCACGTCGGCTCTTCGCGACGAGGAGCACGAGCAACGGCAGGGCCAGCAGGAGCAGGGCGAGCAGCCCCAGTCCGACGCCCTTGAGGATCGGCAGCAGGAAGGCGAGGACCTCCGAGCCCGGCTCCTCCAGCGGGGGCGCGTCGTTGTTCGCGTCGCTCTGCGCCTGCGGCGGGTCCAGTGCCTCGGACCGCGGCTGCTCCGGAACGGTCGGGTGCTCCGGCAGCTGCTCTCCCTCGGTGATGGCGCTCGGCAGCATCGCGTACTGCGGCGTCGCATCGACCGGGATCCACTCGTCGCCCGACGCACGCACCTCGACCCAGGCGCTCATGTTCGCGCCGGTGCAGACCTCGGTGCAGGCCGGGATCCCCGGGACCTCCTCCGCCGTCGCGAGTCGTGCGCCCAGCACCACACGGGATTCGAGACCCCAGTGCTGCGCGAGGAGCGCCGCGGCCACGGAGAACTGCTCGTCGTCACCGACCGCCGACACGAGCAGCTCGGGGTCGGCGTCGGGACCGGCCCGCCGCTCCTGCTCCGTCAGCTCGGTGAACAGCTCCTCGATGCGCGCGGCCGAGTGTCCGGCGTAGCTGGGCGCGAACGCGTATCCCTCAGACGCCTGGAGCGCCGCGATCCACCCCGCAGCGGAGGCGTCCTCGAGCAGCGCGTGGCTCAGGTAGCCCCGCGACCGGAGGCGATCGATCAGCTCGAGGTAGCCGGCGCCGGTGCGCGGCTGCTCCTGCATCTCCGCCCACTCGACGAGCGCGGGGTATCGATCGGCGTCGAGGGTCGACCGGCCGCCCTGGAGGGCCGTGATGTCGCCGGGCTTCTCCGGCGCATCGATCAGCACGGAGTAGCGGTCACCGGGCACGAGGCCCTCCCCGCCACCGGGCGCATCGGCGACGGTGATCGCGGTGTCGCCGTCGGCGTTCACATGGAAGCCGTCGGCGAGCGCATCGGCACGCTCCCCGGAGAATCCGGGCGCCTCCGCGAGTCCGGCGGGTGCCGGCACCCAGATCCCGCGGTAGGCGTCGCCGATCGTCACCTCCAGCGTCACCCGGCCGGAGCCCGGGAGGGCGGAGCGCGGCAGACGACTGAAGCGGTCGTCGGCGTCGATGTGGAAGTCCTCGCCGTCGTACGCGTCGAGGGTCACCAGGCGGAGGCGGTCCACGGCGCCGGGGTCGCCCTCCAGCTGCGCCACGGGCGTGTCCAGCGTGTCGCCGGAGAACCAGGACCGGTAGGAGCTGAGCGGACTCGGCTGTTCCTGCACCACGACCATGGGTTCGATCTCGTCGCGGAGCACGGAGCGGTCGGACCAGCCGGCCGCGGCGGGGGCGATCGCGAAGCCCGCGGCCAGGGCGACCACGGCCAGCCCCGCCGAGAGGAGGTGGCGGCGCACGGTGAGCCAGGCGGGGGTCGCGCGACGGGAGATGTTCGCCGCCGCCACGCTGCGCAGCGCGGCGGCGCGCTGCAGGCGCGTGCGCCCGACGAGCCAGACCAGCGACACCACGAAGACCGCCACCCCGACCAGCCATTCGCGCGGCGCGGGGAGCTCGATTCCCGCCACCGTCACGGGAGAGGACGTCCCGCTCACACCGAAGGCGATGCCGAAGACGCTCATCGCCACCACCACCGGGACGGCCGCCGCCGCCCGCTTGCCCCCGCCCCAGACGAGCAGCGTGGCGACGAATGAGCCGAACAGCATCACCACGAGGAAGGGGATGAGGACTGCCTGGTACTCCCCCAGCGGCGGATTCAGCGTGAGCATCTGCTTCCAGCCCAGCACGACCCCGAGCACCGCATCCCGCACACCGCCGAGGAACGCGGGCACGGAGGTCAGGGCGGAGGGGATCGCGAGGGGCACCGCGACGAGCAGGTACACGCCGGCCGCGGCGACCGCGGCGAGCAGCGTTCCCCAGCGGAGGACGCGCGCGACGACGGCGACGGCGATGCCGAGGAGGCCGCCGATGATCCCGACGGCGAGGGCTCGGGACGACTCGTAGACGGGCCAGGCGGCCGCCGTGGCGAGGAGCACACCGGCCAGCACGTATCCCAGAGACCAGAGCAGGAGCGCCGACGGCACGAACCCCCGTCCGGATCGCGCGCGTCCGCGCTTCGGCCCGCCGGCGCTCACCGCAGCGCTCCGCGGGCGAGCATCTGGGGGAGGTCGCCCAGCGCACCGAGGGTCATCACCGCGAGCTCCCTGGCCGTCCGCATCGTCGGCTGCGCGCCGAGCTCACTGCGCACCGCGACGGCCTCCACGGCTGCCGGGAGCTTCACCGCCGCGTGACGCAGACGCTCGATCGGCAGGACGGACCCGGTGAGCAGGAACCCGATCGAGAGGTCGGGGTACGACTGCGCCGTGAGAGCGGTGACGGCCTCGAGCCTCATCACCCGCGCCGTCTGATCGATCGTGGAGGTCGCGTCGAGGAGAGCCTTGGGGGTGACCGTGGGCAGCGTACGGATCGACAGCACCTCGGCGCGGCCGTGCTCCGGGATCTCGTTGCTCACCGAGAACAGCACGTCCCTGCCGTCCCGCACACCCTGCAGCGCCAGCGAGGCGGCCGCGCTGACGGTGTTCTCGAACTCGTCGTCGTCGGCGTACGACTCCGGGTCGAGATCCAGGATGACGGCGATGCGCGCGTGCCGGGACTCCTCGTACTGCCGCACCATGAGGGTGCCCGTCTTCGCCGTGGACTTCCAGTGGATGTGGCGCGGCGAGTCGCCGACGACGTACTCGCGCACCGCGTGGAAGGAGAGGTCGGCGTCCACCAGAGTGGTGCTCGGCGTGCCCTCGAGGTCGCGGATCAGTCCCGCACTGGTGCTGGGGAGCCGCACGGTCACCGGGTGCACGTGGATGCGCTGGACGTCCGGCCACCGGAGCTCGCGGCGGAGGATGCCGATCGGGTCGCCGCGGGTGATGGTCATGGGGCCCACGTCGATGACGCCGCGGCGGTGCGCGGCGATGGTCAGCTCTTCCCGATGATGCGCCTCCGGCCGCAGCAGCGGGACGTGCGCCTCGACGAGGCCCTCGCCCACCGGCACGTCCACGACACCGGGGAGCGAGAGGCGCTCGCCGTTGTTGCGGACGTCCAGGGTCGCGCCGATCTCGGCGCCCGCGACGACGCGGTCGCGATCGAGCACGAGATCGATCCGGTAGTCATGGGCACCGAGGATGAACGGGACGCAGGCCACCAGCAGCACGAGCGCGATCGTGGCCACCGCCCAGGCCTCCACCCAGCCGAACAGCAGCCCGGCGAGCACACCGAGCACCACCGCGACGGCCACGAGCATGCCCGCCGTGGTCACCGTCTCGCGGACCCAGCCGACGGTGGCCCTGGTCGCGCGGCCCACGGAGCGGGCGACGCGACGCGCGCCGAAGACCGCGCCGCGCACGGGACCGCGGCGCGTGCGGTCGTAACGCGTGACGGTGGACGTCCGCGTCGACGTGCTCGTGCCCGCGGTCGTCCGCGTCAGGCGGGATTCGGTGCTGAAGGTCACGCAGTGCCGTTCTCGCGCGGGGGTTCGACGTCGAGGAGGATCTGCCCGACGACGGCCACGGCCGTCACCCCGTCGAACTCGGCCTCCGGCTCGAGGACCAGGCGGTGCGCGAGGGCGACGACGGCGAGTTCGCGCACGTCGTCGGGGGTGACGAACGTGCGTCCGTTCTTGGCCGCCCACGTCATCACCAGGCGGGACAGCGCGAGGGCGCCGCGCACACTGGCACCGAGACGGACCTCGGACGCCCGGCGCGTGGCATCGACGATGCGCATGATGTAATCCGACACCAGCGGGTTCACGTACACGCCGCGCGACATCTCCGCCATCGTGAGGATCGTGTCGGTGTCCACGATGCCGTCGAGCACCGTCTTCGGGCGACCGGCGCCCTGCAGGATGCGCATGGTCGCCGCCTCGTCCGGGTATCCGATGGAGGTCTTGATCATGAAGCGGTCGAGCTGCGCCTCGGGGAGCCGGTAGGTGCCGCCCTGCTCGATGGGGTTCTGCGTCGCCATCACGAGGAACGGGGAGCCGACCGCACGGGTGACGCCGTCGACCGTGACCGTGCCCTCCTCCATGACCTCCAGCAGCGCGGACTGGGTCTTCGGACTCGCCCGGTTGATCTCGTCGGCGAGCACGATGTTCGCGAAGACGGGCCCCGCGTGGAACTCGAACGTGCCCTCCTTCTGGTCGTACACCGTGATGCCGGTCACATCACCCGGGAGGAGGTCGGGCGTGAACTGGATGCGGCTGCTGGTGCCGTTGACCGTCTGGGCGACGGCGCGGGCGAGCGCCGTCTTACCCGTCCCCGGATAGTCCTCCAGGAGGACGTGGCCGCCGCTGACGGCGGTCGCGAGCACGAGCTCGACCACGTGGCGCTTGCCGAGGATCGCCTGCTCGACGTTGCCGGTCAGGATCGAGAACGTCTCGGCGAACCAGGAGGCCTGTTCGGGGGCGAGGGTGACGGGGGCGGCTGCGGTGGCTGGCATAGGGAAAGAGTATTCGTGTCGGTGTGCTCGGCGATCAGGGGCACAGGCCCGTGACGCGATGCGTGATGGGGGTCAGGGTTTCGTAGGCGCCGGTCCACGTGAGCTTCACGTCGAAGGTGCCGGGGGTGTCGACCAGGGGCGTCACCTCGAGGATGTACGAGCCGCGTGCCGCGCCGGACACCGTCACGACATCACCCTCGACGACGGGCATGCAGGGCTGGAACACGGCGTTGACGACGGTCGGTGCGGTCGTCGCGGTGATGTTCACCTCTCCGGAGCAGGAGCCGGTCTGCGTGGCATGGCAGGCGCGTGCGCGGACCTGACCCGGGGACGAATCCGGGGTGAGCGCGAAGTCGCCGACCCACTGCCCGTAGAGGTAGTACTGCGGCACGAAGCCGTTCTCCACGTCGATGCGCGGCGCCGAGGCCAGGCCGTAGTCGTAGCGGTTCCCGTCGCGCCGCGGGTCCTTCGCGACCGTGTAGGTGGTGTCGCCACCGGGGCCGTCGACGAACGTGAACGTGAAGACGCTCGTGGGGGACGACTCCGCCACACCGTAGCCGTTCGACGCGCACGCCTTGACGTAGTACAGCTGGTACGGCCGCAACCCCTGCAGAGAGGGGGACTCGGAGCGCACCTCTCCGCCGGAGACCGACAGCGAGCCGTCCCCGTTCGCGGTGCAGCTGACGTTGCCCGACCGCCACGCCACGTAGGTGACCTGGACGCCCTTGGCGCTGCCGTTGGCCTGCGCGGCGATGCCGGAGACGTTCACCGCCGTGTTGGAGACCGCGGTCGCCTGTGTCGCCGCCGGGTCGAAGTACACGGAGCCGGCGACCGTCACGGACGTGCGGAAGCCACCACCCTCGTTCCCGCCGCCGGTCGGCGGCTGGAACTGGCTGATCGGGACGATCGTGAGGGTCTGCGCTCCCGGCGACAGCGCGATGTCGGCGGTGGTGGTCGCCCCCGTGCGGTTGATGACCTCGCCCGTCTCCTCGATCCGGAACGAGACGGCGTCGTCGGCGGCGTCGATCGAGACCCTGACCGCCCCGCGCCCGCGGTCCGAGACACCCGGTCGATACTCCGGCGTGGCCGTCGCGTTCGCGACGACCGGAGCCGCGTAGGCCCAGCTCGTGTGCGGCGAGGTGGACGCCGAGGTGCCGACGGCGTTGACCGCGGCCGCCGTGAAGGTGTGCGGGGCGCCGTTGGTCAGACCGCTGACCGTGCAGCGGTACACGGCACCGGCCGGACTGCAGGAGGCGTTGGCTGCGGCCCCGTCCTGAAGGATGGTCACGCCGGACACCCCGGGGTGGGCGCGCCGCGCCTCCCCGAGCGGCACCTCCAGCACGACGGTCGAGCGGGTGAAGCCCACGGTGGTCACGCTCGCCGGCGCCTGCGGGAAGCCCTGCAGGTCGAGCGTGAGGGTTCCCGTGCCGGTCCGCCCCTGGGCGTCGGCCACGACGAACGGGATCACGCACTGTCCTCCCGGAGCCTGGCCGCCGCGGGGCCAGCTCGCCGTGATCGTCTTGGTGCCGGTCGTCGAGATGGAGGCGACGTCGCAGCGCGCGCCTGCCCCGAGCGACATGAGCCGCAAGCCGGAGCCCGGCTTGCCGTCGAAGGGGTCGTACTCGCCGGCCACGTCGACGACGTCGATCGAGCAGTTGGCGCTGGTGACGACGCACTGCTTCGTGAAGGTGGCCCCCCGTGGAGCGTCGGGCGGGGCCGCGCCGACGACCAGGCGCACGGAGGCCGACGGCTGACCATACTGCGGCACCGTCACGCTGACGTTCTCGGTGTTGCCGGGTCGTGCATCGGCGCGCGCCTCGATCGTCAGCTTCGCCCCGCTCTGCGTGACGACGAACGCCGACCCCGAGTACACGATCCGGTACTCGAGGGAGCCCGCGTTGCCCTCGCGTCCGCCTTCCCAGGCGGCCATGTTGGCGTAGAGGTCGACGCTCTCGGTGGCCCCTGGGGCGATCGTGTGCGAGATCGAGGAGAGCAGCAGCTGGGGCTCCGAGGGACGGATGCTGACCGGCACGTCGACGAAGGACCAGCGCTTCTGACCTTCCAGGCGCACCGGGATCAGGCAGGTGTCCGACCATGGCGCCTCACGACCGGCGCGGTACTCCGCCTTGCGCGGACCGTCGGCCGCGCACGACGCTGCGGCCCGCTGAGCGGTGAAGGCGCCGGAGCCGATCTCCACGGCATCCGACGACGGCAGATCGAGGTAGTCCTGCACCGCGAACGACACGGACGCGTCCTCGTCGACGACGACCGGTGTCGCGCCGGGGACGAGCTGGACCTGCATATCGTCGAACGCCGGGATCCGCAGGAAGCCGTAGGCGGCCACGTCCCGTCCGCCCGCGGCGGTGCCGGTGAGCTGGAAGGGGACCAGCGCGCCCTCCTTCGGCGCCTCCCCGATGATCCGGTTGCCCCGCACCGTGTATCCGGACTGTTCACCCCACAGGCTCAGGCGCAGGGACGAGACGTCGCCGGACGGCCACCGCACCCGGTCCGTCACGACATCGACACCGCCGTCCGCGAGATCGTCACGGTCGCGCGCCGTGAGCACGGTGTCCGCGATGACCGGCTGATCGGCGACCGTGCCCTCGGTGACGGTCAACACGATGAGGCCCTGCGCCGTGCTCCCGGTCCGCGTCGATCTCACGGTGTAGAAGTACGAGTTCGTCCCCGCCGTCTCCCCGGCGCGCAGCACGACGCGGCCGTCCTTCAGGGAGGTGTCCGAATCGATCAGCGCGTTCAGCCGCTCGTACAGCGGATTGCCCTTGACGGGGGGCGCGTTCGGCACGAGCGCGGTGATCTCGAGCTCGCTCTGCGCAGGGTCGAGGTCGTTCGAGCGCGGGTCCAGCACGACCGGTGTGCGGGATCCTGCCTCGACGCGGACGTAATCGCTGAACGTCACCGGAGCGGCGTCGTCGACATCCGCGTCGAGGACGCCGATGCGGACAGCGCCGCTGCCCTCCTCGCCCTGCGGATCCCGCACGGTATAGCGGAACGACACCTGTCCGCCGTCCACTCCGCCGGCCGGCGCCCGGTACACGATCGCCTCGCCGTTCGCCGAGATGGTCGCCGTGCCGCCGCCCTTCTTCGGCTGATCGACGCCGGAGAGGACCACGCGGTCCCCGTCGCCGTCCATCCCGGTCGTGGGCACGGGGACGGTGACCGTCTGGCCGCTGAGGACGCGACCGGTGAGGATGATCGGTGTGGGAGCGCGGTTGGTTCCGGGCGGGACGACCGTGACCGTCACGACGCCGTCGTCGGACAGCGACGGGTTCCGTTCGAGCGAGACCGAATACGTCAGCCGGTAGGTGCCGGGCGTCTTCGGTGCCAGGTACCGCAGAGCGTTGCGGTCGGCGAACACGAGCTCGTCCGGCTCGCCGGATCCCGTCACCTCCGGGAGCACGAGGAGCGGCTCCCCGCGTGGCGCGACGTCGTTCGCGGCGACCTCGATGCGCGTGAGCGAACCGGCGCGCACCGTCACCGCGTCCGGGAAGACGATCGGGCGGGTGACGGTGGACGGCGGGGTGAGGAACACGCTCACCGTGCCCTGCACCGCCCCGCCCGCGCCATCCGCGACCGTGACGGTGGCCGTGCCGATCAGACCGGGCTCTCCGTCCTCGGTCGTGCCGTTCACCCGCAGGCTCTCGTTGCCGACCACGCGGACGTTGAGCTGCGGTGTGGAGCTCACGGCGTCGGACAGCAGCAGCACGCGTCCGCTGGTGTTCTGCACGGCGCGGAGCACATCGACGGTCGTGTCCTCACCCTCGCGCACGAACGCGGTCAGGGGTGCCATGGCGAGCGCCGCGGAGCCGTCGACCGCCGTGATGCGGATGACGGCGGACTGCTCGGCTTGGGTCGTGACGTCCTGCACGGTGTAGGTCACCACGTACTGGCCCGGCTTCGCCGCGGTCAGCTCCACGGTGCCCGCGGCCGCGTTCGGGGTGACCTCGAAGCCCTGCGCGGTCGCGGCGGTCTGGACGGCGTCCAGGAGGCGATACGACCCGGAGCCTCCGGACAGGTGATCGGAGATCCGGATGGACTGCCGCTCGCCGACGCGCGCGGTCACCGCGACAGCCGATGCCTGGAGCGCGGGACTGCCGCTGACCTGGACCTCGAGGGTCTTCTCCGCGGTCGCGCCGTGCACGTCCTGCACCACGACCGTGATCGGGATCACGGCGTCCGCGGCGTTCGGATCGGTGTGCCGGATCGCGACCCGGCCGTCGTCCGTCGGCGCCACCATCACCGGCGCCGAGGAGTCCGTCTCGTAGGCGTCGCTCAGGATGAACGCATCGCCCTCGGGGTCCACCCAGCCGGAGAGCGCCGAGACGATCGTGCTGCCGCCGGCCAGGATCTGCGGCGCGGGCCAGTCCTGCGTGCAGGCCTCGACGCCGCACCAGACCGGGGCCGAGTTGACGCCGGGATCGACGACCGTCAGCGTCACGGTCGCCGGCGGCGAGACGGCCGCGCCGTCCGTCACGGCGTAGGTGAAGCTCGCCTGGCCGGAGCCCGCCTTCACATCGACGACCAGGGACTGCCCGTTCGCCACGAGCGCGAGGTCCCCGAACGCAGGGTCGCTGAGTCCTGCCGAGACCGACTCGGGGTCGATCGTCAGGACGTCCTTCTTGTTCGGATCGTGATCGTTCAGCAGGACGGGCAGGATGACCTGCTCCCCCGCGCGCACGCCGAACGCGTCGTCGACCGCGACCGGCGGCAGCTGCTCCGCCACGTCCTCGACGACGATGGTGCCCTCCTGCTGCTCCGTGTCGTCCTCGATCTTCCACTGCTCGAGCGGGATCAGCACGCCGTCCGGAGCGGTCCAGATGAGCCCCGTCCCGGTCTCGACGAGCACCGCGCGGTCGCCGTTCCCCTGGAAGACCGGCTCGATGGCGGCCGCGTCGAGCGTCTCGTCAGGGACCTGCAGCGGGGTGGTCTCCCCCGCGCTCCAGAGCGTCCCGCCGCCGCTGTCGAGCCAGGCCGCGTAGGTCTCCCCGCGGACGGAGACCGGTGCGGCGGGGACGCCGGACGCCTCCGCCACGCGATCGGACTCGCCGGACGAGAGGTCAACGGACACGAGGCCGTCGGAATCGGCGACGAGCACCGCATCGCCTTCGGCGGCCCCGTGCTGCAGGTGTGCGTCCTCGGCGACGTCCAGGGCGACGACCTCATCGCGTCCGGAGAGCCACAGCTCCCCCGACCCCGGCTGCAGCATCGCCCAGCGCTCGCCGACGACCGCGATCGCCAGACCCTCGCCCGCCTCCGGCGCGTCGGCCACCGGCGACTCGTCTCCGAGGAAGCGGTGCTCGTCGATGTCGAACCGGCGGACAGCCCCCTCGTCCGCGGAGTAGAGGACGAGCAGGCCGTCCGGCGAGAGGCCGATCGCGTCGGCGGTGTAGGTCGGCGGGTCCTCCCCCTCCTCGACCTCGACCTCCGCGAACGGGTCGACGAGGGCTGTCCCCGCCCCGGCGGCCAGGGTCGACACGGACACCTGCCCGGTGTCGGTCCGGTAGGCCACGTAGACCCCGGCGGAGAGCACGTCGCGCGTCCCGGCGGGCGTCGGCTGCGAGGCGAGCGGCGTGCCCTCCTCCGAGCTGTCGGCGAGCAGATCGGAGGGGCTGGCCGCATCGACGTCCCACCGCTGCCGGTTCCCCTGGGCGAAGAGCACCGTACTGGAGCCGCTCTGCCACACCGCCTCGGGGTCGTCGACGTCGCGGACCGTGTCGATCTCGGCGAGCTCGGTGTTGACGCGGGCGTACTGTCCGCTGTCGCGCATGACCCAGACGGCCGGCTCGAGGCGCGGCACCTCCTGGGACTGATACCCCTGCGCCGTCACCGCGAGTGCCACGACGACCACGAGCGCGAGGATCCCCGAGATCAGCGCGATCAGCCTGCCCCGGGGTGGGGTCGTGGCATCGGCGCCGGTGCGGTTGCCTGCCGCCATCAGAGGATCCCCGTGAGGAACAGGGCCGCGGTGCCGATCCCCGCGATGGCGGCCGCGCCGATCACCGCGCCGACGATGCCGACGACCAGGGGCGACCGGGTCCGGCCGCGCGTGCTCGCCGGGACGTCGTCCCGCTCGCGGGGTGCCACCTGCGGACGGGCCGCACGCGCGGCCCTCCGGGAGTCGGGCGCGACCGTGGTGATGACGGGACCGCGGACGGTCGCGTCCGAGAAGTTCACCGGAGCAGCCGCCGCCCACTCCGCCGACGCCGCCTCGAAGGCCGTCGGCGAGATGCCGAGCTCGTACTGCGCCCAGCGCAGCTTCTCCGCGAACTCCGCCATGCTCGCCGGCCGCTTCGCCGGGTCGCGATGCATGGCGCTCGCGAAGAGGTCGTCGATGATCGGCGGGATGCCGGGGACGGGCACGGCCGTGTACCGCGCCTTGATGATGCGGTCCGTGAGCTGATCGCGCGAGTTCGAGCCGCGGTCGGCGCGTTCGAACGGACTGCGGCCGGCGAGCAGCGTGTAGAGCGTCGCTCCGAGGCTCCAGACCTCGCTGGGGATCGATCCGGACACGCGCTCCTGGAGGACCTCGGGGGAGCTCCAGGGCACCGACATCGCGATGGTCTCGCCCTCGCCCTCCTCGATGACGGCGGCCGCGATGCCGAAGTCGGCCAGCACTGGCGCGCCGAGGGAGTTGATGAGCACGTTCGACGGCTTGATGTCGCGATGCAGCAGCCCGGCCCTGTGCACGGTCTCCAGCGCGCCGGCCATGCGGACGCCGATGTCGAGCACCTCGGCGAGTGGGAGCGGGGCCTTCTTGTACCGCGCGCTCATCGTGTCGGGGCAGTACTCCATCGCGAAGTACGGCCGCCCGTCCGCCGAGATGGACGCCTGGTAGATCGTGACGATCGACGGGTGGGCGCTCAGTCGCGCCGAGATGTCGGCTTCCACGTTGAAGGTCTGCAGCACCTCGGGGTTCACGGCATCCGCGAGCAGGACCTTGACGGCGACGACGCGGCGCGGCATGTCCTGTTCGTAGAGGAACACGTCGGCGAACCCGCCGGACCCGAGTGGACGCACGTAGCTGTACCCCGCCAGCGTCGGCGGTGTCGCGGCCATGCGCGTTGCCACTCCTGCTCCTCACGGTCTGATGGGAGACCGCGCGCCTGCAGCCACCCGGCGTCGTGCGCCGGGAGATCCCCCGATGTGCCGAGTATATCGGGCGAGGGACCGTGGCCCTGCTCTCTTTCCCGACGGGACGTCAGGCCTTCCAGCACCCCTCGATGTGGTCGTCCACCATGCCCGCCGACTGCATGAGCGCGTACATCGTCGTCGGGCCGACGAAGCGGAACCCGCGCCGGCGCAGCTCCGTGCTCAGTGCGGTCGACTCCGGTGTGACCGCGGGGACCTCGGAGAACGACCGGGGCCGCGTTCGGGTCGCCGGCGGGGCGAACGACCACATCAGCGCATCGAGCTCGCCGTCGGCCATCGACTGCACGATCCGGGCGTTGCCGATCGTCGCGAGGATCTTGGCACGATTGCGGATGATGCCGGTGTCGGCCATCAGCCGTTCCACGTCGGCGTCGTCGAACGCCGCCACCGCCTCCGGCACGAAGCCCGCGAACACCTCCCGGAACCGCGGACGCTTGCGGAGGATCGTGATCCACGACAGTCCCGCCTGGAAACCCTCCAGCGCCATCTTCTCGAACAGCGCCCGGTCCCCGTGCAGCGGCGTTCCCCACTCCTCGTCGTGGTACCGGCGGTATTCTGCGTCGTCGCCGACCCACGCGCAGCGCGCACGGGAGTCCGGCCCCAGGAGGAGGGAGGTCATCCCCTCACCGTATCCGCCCCCACCGACGCCCTCCCGGCCCCGCGTCCCCTCGTGCGAGTTCAATTCCGCCCCTCCCCTCGCCTCCCCAGGCCCGTTCCCCATCCCGCCACGACGCCCTCCTCCAACGCGGGATCGAAAAGGCCCTCCCGGAACAACCCCGCGGCACCTTTCCCATCCCGCACCGAGCGCGGAGGCAGTTCTCCGCAGGGGGCGCGCGGGACCCTCACGAGAGCAGCGCGGGATCAGAACTGTACCTGCGCGGTCCTCATCCGGAGACTTTTCCGTCCCGCCCCAGGGACTCGACGGTCGCGGGACGGAAATCGCTCCTCAGGCAGGGGCCGGAGCCCCGCTTTTGATCCCGTACTGCAGCGGACGGAGACCGTCAGCGGACGGACCCGGGACCGGGCGGGGTCAGTCGGCGAAGGTGGTGGCGTCGATGACGAAGCGGTAGCGGACGTCGGACGCGAGGACCCGCTCGTACGCCTCATTGATCGCCGACGCGGGAATGACCTCGATCTGCGCGGTGATGCCGTGCTCCGCGCAGAAGTCGAGCATCTCCTGGGTCTCCCTGATGCCGCCGATGTTCGAGCCGGCGATGGAGCGTCGTCCGGCGATCAGCGACCCCGCGTTCAGGGCGAGGGCCTCCGCCGGAGCACCCACGCACACGATGGTGCCGTCCACGTCGAGCAGCCCGAGGTAGGAGCGGAGGTCGATGACGGCGCTCACGGTGTTGAGGATCACGTCGAAGGAGCCGCGCAGGTCACGGAAGGTCTCCCGGTCGCTCGTCGCGAAGTAGCGGTCGGCGCCGAGGCGGAGGCCGTCGTCCTGCTTCGAGAGCGTCTGCGACAGCACGGTCACCTCCGCGCCGAGGGCGTGTGCGATCTGAACCCCCATGTGACCGAGGCCGCCGAGTCCGACCACCGCGACGCGCGTGCCGGGGCCGACCTTCCAATGCCGCAGCGGCGAGTACGTGGTGATGCCCGCGCACAGCAGCGGAGCCGCCGCGTCCAGGGGCAGGGCGTCCGGGATGCGCAGCACGAAGTCCTCGGTGACGACGACCTGCTGCGAGTAGCCGCCCTGGGTGATCGTCCCGTCGCGGTCGACCGCCCCGTAGGTGCCGACGGCGCCCTGCGTGCAGAACTGCTCGTCGCCGCGGAGGCAGTACACGCACTCCCGGCACGAGTTCACGAGGCAGCCGACGCCGACGCGGTCGCCGAGCGCGTGCTTCGTGACCTCGGCGCCCACTGCGGCGACCGTTCCGGTGATCTCGTGTCCCGGGGCGAGCGGGTACTGCTGCGGACCCCAGTCGCCGCGCACGGTGTGGATGTCGGAGTGGCAGATGCCGGCGAAGGCGATGTCGATGAGGATGTCGTGCGGGCCGAGCTCTCGACGCTCGATGACGGTCTTCTCGAGCGGGGCGGCTTCGGCGGGGGCGGCGTAGGCGGTGACGGTCGACATGATGCTCCTCGGGTCGGTACTCGCCGAGACTATCCGCCTCCGTCGATGAATCCGCTGTCCGGAGGGCCCGGGCCGTGTGGGGACGGCCCGGGCCGATCACTCAGCGCTTCTGCCGCTTGAGCGTCTTCTCCAGGACGGGCGCCTGACCGGTGGCCTCGAGGTCGGCGTAGTACGCACGGGCCTCGTCCTGCCGCTGCTTCTCCGCACCGCTCGCGATGGGAGCCCGCACGTGCTCGGGCTCGTATCCGAACGCGTCGACGAGGTCGAGCGCGTACGGACGCAGTCGCGCGCACAGCCGATCGATGTAGCTCGACACCGCCGCGGCCCGCTGGGTGGACAGCCGTCCGTGGATGAGGTGCCAGGCGAGGTGCTTCTCGATGAGCTGCAGTCCGAAGAGGTCGCGCAGCCAGGTCATGACCTTCTTCGTCTCGGCGTCGTCCATCGCGTGGACGGCGTCGGTGAAGGCCTCCCACTGCAGGAGCTCGGCGTGCGCCCTGGCCGCCTCGATGAGCTCGGCCTGGTTCTCGTTGAACAGCCGCGCCCCGAGCACCTTGTCCTTGCCGGCGGCGCGCAGCCGGGTCGCGATGTCGGCGACCATCTGCTGCACGCGGCCCGCGAGGAGGTCGTGCTGCTGCTCCTCGCGCAGGCCGCGCTCCACCGACCGGGCGACCTGACCGAAGTCGGTCACCGCCTGGCCGAGCTGACGGAGACCGGCGCCGTGGAACACCTTGCCGGCGGTCATCCCCACGGCGTAGCGCGCGAGCGCCGCGGCGTCCTTGCCCTGGAACTGCTTCGCATAGTCGGTCAGCAGCCGCTTGCCCACGAGCTGGAGCAGGACGTTGTTGTCGCCCTCGAACGTGACGTAGATGTCGAGGTCGGCACGGAGCCCGACGAGCCGGTTCTCGAACATGAAGCCGGCGCCGCCGCACGCCTCGCGGGCCTCCTGCAGGGTGTCGAGCGCGTGCCAGGTCGACAGCGGCTTGAGCGCCGCCGCGAGCGTCTCCAGGTCCTCCCGGTCGTCCGGGGTGTCGGTGCGACCGGAGAACACGCCGTCGAACTTCTGCAGGAACTCGTCGTGCGCGAAGATCTGCGCGTACGTGGTGGCCAGGCGCGGAAGCAGACGGCGCTGGTGCTTGCCGTAGTCCATAAGCACGACCTCCTGCCCGTCCGCACCGTCGAACTGGCGACGCTGCGTGGCGTAGGTGATCGCGATGTGCAGACCGAGCGCGGAGGCCCAGGAGGCGGCGCCGTCGAGCGAGACGCGTCCCTGCACGAGGGTGCCGAGCATCGTGAAGAAGCGGCGGCCGGGGCTGTCGATCGCGCTGGAGTAGGTGCCGTCCGCGGCGACGTCGCCGTAGCGGTTGAGCAGGTTCGTGCGCGGGATGCGCACCTGGTCGAAGGAGAGACGGCCGTTGTCGATGCCATTGAGTCCGCCCTTGAGGCCGTCGTCCTCGCGGCCGATGCCGGGGAGGTCGACGCCGTCCTCGCCGCGCAGCGGCACGTAGAAGCAGTGCACGCCGTGGTTGACGCCGTTCGTGATGAGCTGGGCGAAGACCGTCGCGGCGATGCCGTGCAGGGCGGCGTTGCCGAGGTACTCCTTCGTCGCGCCGCGGAACGGCGTGTGGATGACGAACTCCTCCGTCTCCGGGTCGTACGTCGCGGTCGTGCCGACGGCGGCGACGTCGGAGCCGTGCCCGATCTCGGTCATCGCGAACGCACCGGGGATCGACAGGTCCATGACGCCGGGGAGCCAGGTGTCGTGGTGCTCCTTCGTGCCGAGCTGCAGGATCGCGGAGCCGAAGAGGCCCCACTGCACGCCCGACTTGATCTGCAGGCTCGGGTCGGCGGCCACGAGCTCCTCGAATCCGGCGATGTTGCCGCCGTTGTTCTCCTCGCCGCCGAAGCGCTTCGGGAACGCGCGGTGCACGGCCTTGTTGTCGACGAGGAGGTGGAGCTGGCTGAGCACCCGCTCGCGGTGGTCGTCCTTGCCGAGCTCGTCCTTCCGCCAGAATGCGGAATCCTTGATCATCTCGCGGGCCTGGCGGCGCACGTCGCCCCAGGTGCCCATCAGGGCGTCGTTCAGGCGGGCGACATCGATCCGCGGGGCGGTCGCGCTCTCGCGCGGGTCAGGTGTCGTCGAAGGGCGGACGGCGGCGTCGACCATGAGCGTTCCTCTCGGAGAGACGAAGGTGGATGCCTCTCATGGTAGGTGTGCGACAAAACGACACGAAGTCCCCTGTCCGCATCCTCCAACCCCCCGCCGCCCCGTCCGCGCCCGTCGTTGTCGGCTCGCGACAGGTTCGGCCCGTCGACCCACCCCCTTCCATGCGCCCCGGCCCCGTGCGGGCGTCCGCGAAGGGGTGGCTCGACCGGAAGGGGGTGGGTCGACGTCAGGAGCCGGCGATGACGGCGAGCACGCCGTCGCCGTAGGCCTCGCGCTTCTTCGCACCGATGCCGGTGATGCCGTCGAGGTCGGCGTGCGACGTGGGCCGATGCTCCGCGAGAGCACGCAGCGTGGCATCACCGAAGACGATGTACGCCGGGACGCCCTGTTCCCTCGCGGTCTCGGCCCGCCAGGCCCGCAGCGCCTCGAACAGCTCCCGGTCTCCGGCGTCGAGGGCGTCGGCGGCACTCGCCTTCCGGGCGCGGGACGGCGAGGACGGGCGTCCGATCGTGTCTTTCCGGAGCGGCACCGCGGTCTCGCCGCGCAGCACCCCGGCCGCCGCCTCCCCCGGCGCGAGCGTGCCGTAGTCGCCCTGCGCGACGAGGATGCCCCGGGCGAGGAGCTGGCGCACCACGCTCCGCCAGTCCTGGTCGGAGAGGTCGGCGCCGATGCCGTAGGTCGCGAGGGCGTCGTGCCGCTGCTGGCGGATGCGCTCGGTCGAGGCACCGCGGAGGATGTCGATGAGGTGGCCCGCGCCGAAGGCCTGATTCCGCTCGCGCTTGAGGCGCACGATCGTGGACAGCAGCTTCTGCGCGGGGACGAGCCCGTCGAAGGTCGCCGTGTCGTCGAGGCACGTGTCGCAGTTGCCGCAGGGCTGCGAGTCCTGACCGAAGTACCCGAGGAGGTTCTGTCGGCGGCACTCCACCGTCTCGCACAGGGCCAGCATCGCGTCGAGGTGC
Organism: Microbacterium sp. Nx66; assembly: GCF_904066215.1. NCBI lineage: Bacteria > Bacillati > Actinomycetota > Actinomycetes > Micrococcales > Microbacteriaceae > Microbacterium > Microbacterium sp. Nx66. The sequence goes on along the minus strand of NZ_LR880474.1, from coordinate 476,912 downwards.
TGCCCCATGCGCATCTTGAACGTGCGGTCTCCGGGACTCTGATCGATCAGACGGCGCTGCTGAACGACGTCGCCGAGCCCGTACGCCATCCACGCCACGGACGGCTCGCCGTCGCGGCCGGCGCGGCCGGTCTCCTGGTAGTACCCCTCGACCGATTTCGGCAGATCGATGTGGGCGACGAAGCGCACGTCGGGCTTGTCGATGCCCATGCCGAACGCGATCGTCGCCACCATCACCACGCCGTCTTCGCGGAGGAAGCGCGACTGGTTCGCCGCCCGCACCTCGGCGGGCAGGCCCGCGTGGTACGGCAACGCGTCGAGACCCTGCGCGGCGAGATAGGTCGCCGTCTGCTCGACGGACTTCCGGCTGAGGGCGTAGACGATGCCCGCCGCGCCCTCCGGCTGCGACCGGATGAACTGCACGAGCTGCTTGCGCGGGTCGACCTTCGGGACGATCCGGTACTGGATGTTGGGGCGGTCGAAGCTCGCGACGAAGTGCTTCGCCGCGTCGAGGTGCAGACGCTCGGTGAGCTCCTTGTGCGTGGCCCGCGTCGCGGTCGCGGTCAGGGCCATGCGCGGGACGCCGGGGAACCGCTCGCCCAGGTCGCCGAGCGCGAGGTAGTCGGGCCGGAAGTCGTGACCCCACTGCGACACGCAGTGGGCCTCGTCGATGGCGATGACACTGAGCGTGCCGCGCTGCAGGAGGGAGGTGGTCTGCGCGCCCGACAGTCGCTCCGGGGCGACGTAGAGGAGGTCGAGCTCTCCGGCGACGTAGGCGCGCTCGACCTCGCGGCGCTCCTCGATCGACTGGGTGGAGTTGAGGTACGCGGCCTTCACGCCGTTGGCGCGCAGCGCATCGACCTGGTCGTGCATGAGCGCGATGAGCGGGCTGATGACCAGTCCGGTGCCCTCGCGGACGAGTGCCGGCACCTGGTACGTGATGCTCTTGCCGCCGCCGGTAGGCATCAGGACGACGGCGTCGCCGCCGCCGATGACCTGCTCGACGATGGCCGCCTGGTCGCCGCGGAAGTCGTCGTAGCCGAACACGGTGTGCAGTGCCTCGCGGGCCGTCGCATACCGGCTGGGCGTGGCACGGCGGACAGCCGGCGCGGTGGTCACCGCGGTCGTCGGGCCCGGACCCCAGTCGAGGGGCGGCTCGAAGCCCGCGCCCTGCGGCTCCCAGTCCATCGGCTCCGGCGGCTCGGTCGGCTCCCACCCGTCGTCCCAGGGCTGGTCGGATGCCGCGTCCGGCTCGGGGATCCATCCGTCGTACGGATCACGGGGAGTCTGCGGCATCCCTCCAGCGTAATCACCCCGACGGACAGCGGCACGGCGACGTCCACAGGCCCGCACCCCCGATCCCGGGCGTAGGTTGGTTCCAGACGCCGGAAGGAGCATCCGATGACCGACATCACCGTGACCCGCAACGACGAGGCCTCCCGCTACGAGATCCGTTCCGATGACGTGCTGGCCGGGTTCGCCGAGTTCGACATCCGCCCCGGCGCGATCCGGTTCCTGCACACCGAGATCGACCCCGCTTTCCAGGGCCAGGGCCTGGCCGGGAAGCTCGCCGCGGCGGCACTGGCCGACGTGGCGTCGACGGGCGACGCGATCGTGCCGCTCTGCCCGTACATCGCGAAGTACCTCCAGACGCACGAGGTGCCCGGCGCCGAGATCCGCTGGCCGCAGCGCCCGGGCTCGACGGCGGACGCCCCGGTGCAGGAGGAGTCGACCGGCGCGGACGAGGACCCCACGGGCAGGGCGGAATGATCGGGCAGCGCCGGATCGTCCTCGAGCCGCGGGCGGTCCCGCTCGGCGGCGTGCGCGGCATGGAGGTGCTGCGGGTGCTGCCGCATCGCAACCTCCCCACCATCGGCGCGTGGTGCTTCCTCGACCGGTTCGGCCCGGCCGAGACCCGGATGCGTGTCGAGCCGCACCCGCACATCGGTCTGCAGACGGTGACCTGGCCGCTCGTCGGCGAGATCCGGCACCGCGATTCGCTGGGCAGCGACGCCGACCTCCGACGCGGACAGCTCAACCTCATGACCGCCGGCAACGGCATCTCGCATTCGGAGTACTCCGTCGGCGACGGCCCCGTCCCGCTCGACGCGCTGCAGTTCTGGGTCGTTCTCCCGGAGTCCGCGCGCCACGGCGACGGCGGCTTCGAGCGGCACACCGATCTGCCGACGACGACGCTGCCGTCCGCGACCGGATCGGACGCCACGGCCACGGTCGTGCTCGGCGAGTTCGCGGGCGTGCACTCGCCGGCGACCGTGCACACACCGATCGTCGGGGCGGAGATCGTCGTGCCGGCCGGAACCACCGTGCGCCTGCCGCTGCGGCCGGAGTGGGAGCACGCGCTGCTCCTCGTCGAGGGCGACGCCGCCGTCCCGGAGCACGCGATGACCCGCAACGACATGCTCTATCTCGGTGATTCCCGCGACGGCGTCGAGGTGACCAGCAGTGAGGGCGGCTTGCTGTTCCTCCTCGGGGGTGAGCCGTTCGAGGACGAGATCGTCATGTGGTGGAACTTCGCCGGGCGCTCCCACGACGAGATCGTCGCCGCCCGCGAGGCCTGGGAGGCCGCGTCCCCCCGGTTCGGCGTCGTCGAGGGGCATGACCAGCGCATCCCCGCGCCGCCGCTCCCTCCGGTGCGCCTGATGCCGCGCAGCCGCACCCTCTGACCCCCTCCCGCTGAGGCACTCCCGCTGATTCAGGCACTCCCGCCAACACAGGCACTCTTGACTCTCCCTGCCTGCTCTCACGCCAGTGCCTGCCCCCGCGCGGGAGCCTCCTGACCCGACCACACCGACCCTCCCCGCTCTTCAGGCACTCGCGCGGGCTCAGGCTCGATTGGCTTTCACCTGCCTGAACCCGCGTGATCGCCTGTTCCGGGACGCAGAAGGAGGGTCAGGCGCGGTCGGGGGTGTGCACGCGCGCGAGGAAGCGGTCCGTGCGGGGTGAGGGTCCGCGAGGGTCGAGCAGCGACACGGCGACCGTGACCCCGGTCGCCAGCGGGATCGTCCAGGCGGCGGGCTGCGCGAGGTAGGGCGCCGCGACGCCGACCCCGTCCACGGCGGCGTGCACGAGCAGGGCGAGCCCGGTCGCGAGACCGCCGCACACCATGCCCGCGACCGCCCCACGCGCGGTGAGGCCCCGCCACCACACGCCCAGCAGCACCACGGGTGAGAGCGTCGACGCCGCCACGACGAACACCACCCCCACGCTCGACACGAGCCCCGCGGGGACCGTGAGCAGCGCGACCCCCAGCGGCACGAGCGCGCACACCACCGCGGACAGCCGGAAGGAGCGCACGGAGCCGGAGAAGACGTCCTGGCTGATGACCCCCGCGAGCGAGACCACGAGTCCGGCCGAGGTCGCCAGGAACGCGGCGAAGGCCCCGGCGACGATGAGCGCCGTCAGCAGCTCGCCGGCCGGCCCGGGGAACACCCGCGACGGGAGCTGCAGCACCACGGTGTCGGCGATCCCGGGCCGCGCGAGGTCGGGGGCCGCGATCCGCGCCAGGAGCCCCATCGCGCTCGACACGGCGTAGAACGCGCTCACCATGGCGATGACGATCACGGTCGTCCGCCGCGCGGAGGCCCCCGTCGGGCTCGTGTAGAACCGCACCAGGACGTGCGGCAGACCCATCGTGCCGAGGAGCAGGGCGAGCAGCAGCGACGCGGTCTCGTAGGCGTCGAAGCCCGACGGCCCGGCCTCCGCGGGGAAGACGAGCGCGGGATCGAAATCGTGCGGGCCGCCGCTCAGCGCGAACGCGATGCACACCACCGGCACGAGGAGCGCCGTGAGCTTGAGCCAGTACTGGAATGCCTGCACGAAGGTGATCGCGCGCATCCCGCCCGCGGCGACCGCCGCCGCCACGAGCACCGCGATCGTCACGGCTCCGACCCACTCCGGCAACCCGGCGACCACGACGAGCGTGATGCCCGCGCCGTGCAGCTGCGGCACGATGTAGAGCCAGCCGATGATGAGCACCGCGAGGCTGGTGACCCGGCGCGCGGTCGTCGAGTCGAGCCGGGCCTCGACGAAGTCCGGGATCGTGTACGCCCCGCTGCGGCGCAGGGGCGCGGCGACGAAGACGAGCACGAGCAGATACCCCGCGGCGTATCCGATGGGGAACCAGAACCCGCGGGCGCCGTCCAGCAGCACCAGCCCGGAGAGGCCGAGGAAGGTGCCAGCGGAGAGGTACTCGCCGCTGATGGCCGAGGCGTTCCAGACCGGGCGCACCGTGCGCGACGCCACGAAGAAGTCGCTCGTCGTGCGAGACACCCGCAGCCCGTAGACGCCGATGAGGAGGGTGGCGATGACGACCAGGGCGACGCCGACGAGGTCGAGCACGGCGTTCATTCGCGGTCCCGCAGAGCGCGGTACCGCCGCTCGTTGCGGACCGCCGTGCGCACGTACAGCACCGCGAAGACGAGGATCACGGGGTAGAACGCGAAGGCCTGGAGAAGCCATGACAGCGGCAGCCCGCCGAGGACGACGGCGTCGATTTCGGGGATGAGCGCGATCCCGAGCGCCAGAGCGACGACGACAACCACGAAGCCGGCGACGGTGCCCAGGGCGAGCCGGAGCTGGCTGCGCATCAGGGCGCGCGCGTAGACGGCATCGGCCTCCGCGACCGGGGCTCCGGGCAGCGCGATCCCCCGCGTGGCGGCGGAGGAGCGGCGCGGCGGGGTGTCCGCGGTGACCCGCACCCGCTTCGGCGCCTCGGTCATGCCGTCCCCTCGCCCCGCACGAGCGCCTCCCGCACCGCGGGGACGAGCCTCCTGCTCACCGGCAACACGGCCGCGCCGACGACGACCGTGGGCTCCCCGCCCGACAGCCGCGCCTCGGTCACCGCGGCGATCCGGACGAGCGTGGAACGGTGGATGCGGAGGAACCCCACGGGCGCCCATCGGGTCTCGAGCTCGGAGAGGGGGACGCGCACGAGGTGGCCGGGGCCGTCGTCCTCGGTGTGCAGGCGCGCGTAGTCGCCCTGCGCCTGCACCCAGCGCACGTCGCTGCGCCGCACGAACCGCACCGCCGCGCCCACCGTCACCGGCAGCACCTCGTCCTCGCCGCGCGGCGTGGCTTCCTGCGCGACCACCCTGTCCACGGCACTCCGCAGCCGTTCCCGCCGGACGGGCTTGAGGAGGTAGTCCGCGGCGCGCAGCTCGAATGCCTCGACCGCGCGGGCCTCGTCGGCGGTGACGAACACGACCGCCGGCGGCTCCGCGAGACCGAGGAGCGCGCGGGCGAGCTCCGTGCCGAGAAGGCCCGGCATGTGGATGTCGAGGAAGGCGATCCGCACCGCACGCGCGGAGAGCTGACGCAGCGCGTCGGCGCCGTTGCCCGCGGTGAGGATCTCGCCGATGCGCGGGTCGGCGCGCAGCAGATGCACGAGCTCGTCGAGGGCCGGCTGCTCGTCGTCGGCGACGAGGACGTCGATCATGCCGCTCCTCAGTCGTCATCCGGGTCGTGGAGGGGCTGCGATTTCGGGACTCGCATGCGCACCAGGGTACCCGCGCCGGCGTTGGTCTCCACGACCAGCCCTCCCCCGCTTCCATAGACCTGACGGAGCCGGGTGTCGACGTTCCGCAGACCCACGTGACTGCCCTCCTCCCGCGCGGTCAGCAGCGCGCGCAGGCCGTCAGGGTCCATGCCCACGCCGTCGTCCTCGACGAGGATCTCGGTGTGCGTGCCGTCATCTCGGGAGGTGATGCGGATCTCGCCGCCGCCCTCCCCCGGCTCCAGGCCATGCCGCACGGCGTTCTCGACGAGCGGCTGCACCGAGAGGAACGGGATGACCGTCGCGAGCGTCTCCGGTGCGATCTGCAGCGTCACCCGCAGGCGGTCGCCGAATCGCGCGCGCTCCAGTTCGAGGTACGAGTGGATGCTGCCCAGCTCCTCCGCGAGCGTGGTGAACTCCCCCTGGCGACGGAAGGAGTATCGGGTGAAATCGGCGAACTCGAGCACGAGGTCGCGGGCCCGGTCCGGGTCGGTCGTGATGAACGACGCGATCGCGGTGAGGGCGTTGTAGATGAAGTGCGGGGAGATCTGCGCGCGCAGAGCCCGGAGCTCCGCCTCGGCGAGCTGGGTGCGCGAGGCCTCGAGTCCGCCGAGCGCGACCTGCGCCGCGCACCAGTCGGCGACCTCCTCCGCCGCCCGCACGAGCGCAGCGCGCACCGGGGACGCGAAGGCGACGACCACCCCGACCGGCACCCCGTCGACGAGGATGGGCGCGCCGACCGCCTCCAGGTCGTCCGTCCGCGACGGGGCGGGGAACACCTGCCGTCGCCCGGACGCGCGCACCTGGGCGGCGATGCGCACGGCGGCGGATTCGAGCCCGTCCGCGGCGCCGTCGAGCGTGACCGTGTCGTCGTCGCCGACGATGGCGACCGCAGCGCTGCCCAGCAGGGCCCGCAGGTGCCGGGCGGCCTTGACCGCATCCGGCCCGGTCAGTCCGCCGCGGAGATGCGGGGCGGCGAGGCTCGCCTGATGCAGCGCACGCAGCGCCCCCTGCTCCGCCTCGCTGCCGAGGTCGGCGGACCCGCGGGCGAACCGGCGGGCGAGCAGCAGCAGCGCCGTGAGGGCGATGCCGCCGAGCGCGCCGAGGACCGCGGCGAGGACGACGTCGTTCATGCGCTCAGCCTAGGGACGTGCGGGCGGGCTCAGCGACCCGCGCTTCGACAGGCTCAGCGACCCACCTTGGGTCCCTGAGCCTGTCGAAGGTCCCTGAGCCTGTCGAAGGGTCAGCAGCAGCGGGCACCGGGATTGCGGTCCTGGTCGTCCATGCGCTGACGCCAGAACTGCCGCTCCGTCAGCGGCTCCTCGCCCGGATGATGCCGACGGTGATGGGCGACGTACGTGGCGTACGCGGTGTCGCCCATCAGCGTCGTCATGTACCAGCGGATGCCGCGGCCGACCCGGCCGAGGGCGCTCCACAGCGCCCGCAGCGGGGAGGTCGCGGCATCCGTCCGATCCATCGCGTGAGTCATCTCAGTGCCGTGCCGCCGCGCGCTCTTCGGCGAGGATCGGCTCCCACTGCTTCTCCAGCTCGCGCTCCTCCGCGTCGGGGAGGAACCCGGCCGGGGCGAAGCGGCGCGACGGCACGGGCGGGTCCTCGGTGTTCTCGCCGCCGCCGTTGCGGATCGCCTTCGCAGTCGCGATGACGGCCATGACGATGACGATGATCGCGAGCACCACGAAGATGATCGACAGCGTGCCCTGCACCGCGGTGTTGCGGATGACGGCCTGCAGCACCTCCGGTGCGCCGAGCGTGGTGTCACCGGAGTTCAGCGCCTCCAGGTAGCGGAAGTGGTTCGCCCAGTACCCGATCGCCGGCACCGGCGAGAAGATCTTGTAGAGCGAGGCCGTGATGGTGACGACCGCGGTGAAAGCGAGCGGCAGCGCGATGATCCACAGCCACCGGAAGTAGCTGCGTCCGCGCTTGGCGACGATGGCCAGCACCACGGCGAGCGCGATCGCCGCGAGCAGCTGGTTCGCGATGCCGAACAGCGGGAAGAAGGTGTTGATGCCGCCGAGCGGGTCGGTGACGCCGAGGATGAGGATCGCTCCCCAGCCGGCGACCATGATCGCGGTGCAGATCCACACCCCGGGACGCCAGGAGACGTCGCGGAACTTCGGGAACCAGGCGCCGATCGAGTCCTGCAGCATGAAGCGCGCGACTCGGGTTCCGGCGTCCACCGCTGTGAGGATGAACAGCGCCTCGAACATGATCGCGAAGTGGTACCAGAACGCCATGAGCGCCTGCCCGCCGAGGGCCTGCTGCATGATGTGGGCGAGGCCGAGCGCGAGCGTCGGAGCGCCACCGGTGCGCGAGACGATCGATTCCTCGCCGACCGCCGCAGCCGTGCCCGTGAGCATGTCGGGAGTGAGGTTCACCCCGGTCAACCCGAGCGAGTTCACGAAGGCGACCGCTCCCTCCACGGTGCCCCCGGTCGCGGCGGCGGGGGCATTCATCGCGAAGTAGATGCCCTGGTCGATCGAGATCGCGGCGACGAGGGCCATGATCGCGACGAACGACTCCATGAGCATGCCGCCGTAGCCGATGAACCGGGTCTGCCGCTCCTTCTCCACGAGCTTCGGTGTGGTGCCCGACGCGATCAGCGCGTGGAATCCGGACAACGCGCCGCACGCGATCGTCACGAACAGGAAGGGGAAGAGCGGACCCGCGAACACCGGTCCCATGCCGTTCTCGCCGAAGATGCTGACCGCGGGGACCGAGATCTCCGGCCGCACGAGGATGATCGCGCCGGCGAGCATGACGATGACGCCGATCTTCATGAACGTGGAGAGGTAATCGCGGGGCGCGAGCAGCAGCCAGACCGGCAGCACCGCGGCGATGAACCCGTAGATGATGATGCCCCACGCGATCGTGGTGCGGTCGAGGTGGAAGATCGCCTGGCCCCACTCGGTGCCGGCGACCCAGCCGCCGCCGATGATCGCGGCCATCAGCAGCACGAAGCCGATGATCGAGACCTCGGTCACCTTGCCGGGACGCAGGTAGCGCAGGTACACGCCCATGAAGAGGGCGATCGGGATGGTCATCGCGACGGAGAAGACGCCCCACGGGCTCTCGCCGAGCGCATTGACGACGACGAGCGCGAGGATCGCCACGATGATGAGCATGATGAGCAGCGAGGCGATGATCGCCGCGGTGCCGCCGATCTTGCCGAGCTCCTGCCGCGCCATCTGGCCGATGGTCCGGCCGCCGCGACGCATCGAGAAGAAGAGCACCGTGTAGTCCTGCACGGCTCCCGCGAGCACGACGCCCACGATGATCCAGATGGTGCCGGGGAGGTAGCCCATCTGCGCCGCGAGCACGGGGCCGACGAGCGGGCCGGCGCCGGCGATGGCGGCGAAGTGGTGGCCGTAGAGCACCCGGCGGTCGGTGGGGACGTAGTCCTTGCCGTCCTGCTTCACCTCGGCGGGCGTGGCCCGGCGGTCGTCGGGGCGGGTGATGTACCGCTCGATGACCTTCGAGTAGAAGCGGTAGCCGATCAGGTAGGTGCAGACGGCGGCGAACACGAACCAGATCGCGTTCACGGTCTCGCCGCGCACGATGGCGAGCATCACCCAGGCGACGCCGCCGAGGAGGGCGATGGCCGTCCACAGCAGGATCTTCGGCAGGGTCCAGCGGCGGCTCTTGGCCTCGTGCTCCGCGGAGAGGGCGACGGGTGGGAGGTTCGGGTCGGTCTCGATGACGGGGTCGTCGTCGACGAGCCCGGCGCCGTCGCGGCGGCGCGACGAAGGTGCGGTCATGGGGTTCTCCTCTGGGGGCGCATCATTGCGTCTCCCCACGGTAGGGAGTGCGTCCCGCCGTCGCACCCGGATCCGGGCACGCTGCGACGAGCGGCGGCGGCCATGCGACGAACGGATGCCCGGCAGTCCCCGCCCCGACCGGATGCACGACCCGGAGACGACGGCACGGCCGCCCGACGGATTCCGTCGTGCGGCCGTGCCTGAGTCGTGCAGACGATCCCGGATCACCCGGGGGCGTCGGTCTCCGGGGGCGGGGTCGGCTCCGGGGTCGGCTCCGGCGCGGGAGTCGGATCCGGGGTCGGCGACGGCTCCGGAGTCGGCGACGGCTTCGGCGCGGGGGTCGGCGTCGGCGCGACCTCCGCGGGCGTCGTGACCGTCACCACGGTGCGCACGGCCGAGTCCCCGTACTGGACGAGTCCGAGGTAGCGGGTCCCGGCGGTCAGACCGGTCCAGCTCAGCTCGTAGCTCGTCTCCTGCCCGCGGACCGCGGCGATCGGGTTCGGCGTCGCGGTGAACGAGCCCTCCCCGTCCGGGAGCACGGTGGCGTAGGTCATGTCCCACGTCATCGGCCCGGTGGTGGAGTACACGTTCGCCACGACCAGGTAGGTGCCCGCAGTCGGCGTGGGGATCGTGACCTGCTCGTCGGCCGAGCCCGTGGCCGACTGCCAGCGCTCGTAGTAGCGCAGGTCGTCGGGGCTCACCACCCGGTAGACGGTGAGGTCCAGGTCACTGCCCTCGTCGTCGGACGAGTCGAGATCGAACCGGGAGAGCGTGGCGCCCTCCGGCACGTCGACGATCCAGGACACGTCCTTGTTCGCGTCCCCCGAGTTCTCGTTCCCCGAGTGCCCCTCGACGGGGTTGTCCGGGTCGCTGAGCAGCTGGAACGGGGTGAGACCCGAGACGCCCAGCGCCAGGTCGCCGTCGAGACCGGGGATGATGTCCACCGTCGTGCTGCCGTCGACACCGCTGCCGGTGACCTCGGCCGGGGCATCCGCCGTGACCGGGAACACCGCGATCGGCGAGCGCACCGTGTTCTTCTTGCTCGTCCAGGTGAGGGAGCCGGTGGCCCACTGCTCGACCGGAGCGGTGGTGCTGTCGAACGTGACCGTGAACGTCTTCGTCTGTCCCGGCTTGTCGAAGGCGAGCTGAGAGGGAGTGACGGTGACCTTCACGCCCGGGACCGAGGCCTTCGCGGTGAACACGCCCTTCTCGGTCGAGGTGACCGAGCGGGTGACGGTCTGCGCGCTGGCCAGGGAGCCGATGGAGATCGATGCCTGGTTCAGGTCGCTGCCGTCGATGGGGTCGATGCCGGGGAAGTCCGACAGCCCCTTCCCGTCGAGGAAGGCCGCCCAGTCCTTGAAGCCGTTGAGGTACAGCAGGCCCGGGTTCAGGTAGCGCTTCGCGTCGATCTGCCCCGCACCCTGTTCGAAGGGGTCCGTGTTCTTCGAGCCGTCGGGCAGCACCGTGTCGTACGCGGTGGTCATCATGGCCGAACGGATCTCCGCCGGAGTCGCTCTCGGGTGCTCCCCGAGGTACAGTGCCCCGAGGCCCGCGATGTGCGGGGAGGCCATCGAGGTCCCGGAGAGGATGCCGAAGGTCGGCTCCTCGCCCGGCGCGTTGTGCGTGGCGGCGAGGATCGCGACGCCGGGAGCGGCGATGTCCGGCTTGAGGACGTCGGTGCCGTCGGCCAGGACCGGCCCACGGCTCGAGAAGCCGGCGATCTGCGGGGTCGGGGTGGTCACCCCGGTGGTGTTCTCACCGACGAGGGTGATCGGCCGATCGACACCGCCCTGCACGTAGGCGAGCACGGCTGCGCGGTGCACGGCGTTCAGGTGCACCGTCGGCACCGCGTGGAAGTCGTTGTCTAGCGAGTCCGCGCCGCCGGGCACGTTCACCAGCACCATGCCGATGCCTCCGGCGTCCTTCACGACCTGGGACTTCTCCGCGCGCGCGTTGCCGCCGCGGTCGCAGACCACGATGTGCCCCGCGACCTTCGTCGGGTCGAGGGTGCCCGGCAGGCACAGCTGCGCATCCACCGCACCGGGCGCCGCGGCATCCACGGCGGCGATGGAGGGCCCGGAGACGCTCTCCCCGAACGGCACGCTCACCGATGCCCCGGCCTCCTCGAAGCCGTCGAACTGCACCGTGCCTTCCCACGTGGGGATGGTGGAGGCGGCGACCGTCGTGTACCACGGCGAGGCGTGGTCGGCGGTGACCGGATCGGGACCGTCGTTGCCGGCGCTGGTCGCGACGAAGACGCCGGCGGCCGCGGCGTTGAGGAACGCGAGGTCCTCCGGCGCCATCACGGTGCTCGCGGCGCCGCCGCCGATCGAGTAGTTGATCACGTCGACACCGTCGGCGACGGCCTGATCGATCGCGGCGACGAGGTCGCTCAGCGCGCAGATGTCATCGGTGGTCACGGTCGTGTCCGGACCGACGTAGCAGGCCTTGTACGCGGCGACCTTCGCTGCGGGCGCGACGCCCGAGATGGTCCCGAAGTCGACGCCCTCGACCGCGGCCTCCACTCCGAAGTCGCCCGCGGCGGTGCTCGCGGTGTGCGAGCCGTGGCCGTCGCCGTCGCGTGGGGAGAGGTAGTCGTACTGGAAGTCGAACCCGGCGGCCTGCGCTCCCGCGAAGAAGTACTGCCCGCCGATGAGCTTCGTGGAGTAGTCGCGCTCATCCCAGTCCTGGCCGTCGACCATCGCGCCGCGGAACTGTCCGCCGTCGGACTTGTCGAAGTACACGTAGGTGCCGTCGGTATAGGGATCCGTGCCCTTGTGGCGGCTGTTCTGCTTCTTCTGCTGCTTGAGCTTCTTGCCCTCGAACGAGGGGTGCTCGGGAGCGATGCCGGTGTCGATCACGCCGACCACGACACCCTCGCCCGCCTTCTTCACGCCTCCGGTCTGCTGCCACACCCCGCCACGGCCCTTGCGGTCGTCGCCGAGGCCGAGGTAGTCCGTGGAGGTCTGCGCATCGGGGTGACGGATCTCGTCGGGATACACCCCCAGGACGTCCTTCGAGGCACGGAGCTGGTCCACCTGCTCACCCGAGAGGTCGGCGCTGAACCCGTTGAGCACGACCTGGTAGGTCGTGTCCGGCGTGACGCCGACGTCGTTGATGAGGCTCTTCTGCTCGGACTCGAGGTGCTTGACGTACCGCCGCGCGTCCTGCGACTGCGTCTCGAGCTGCTCGCCTTCGTCGGGCTTCGTCGCCTTGAGTCCCTTGACGTCGCCTTCGTAGCTGGCGAGGGGATCGGCCTTCATGATCACGATGTAGTGCCCGGGGGTCCCCGCGACCGGAACGGGGTGCGTCACCTCCCCGGTCGCTGCGTAGCCTGCGGTTGCCGTCGATGCGATGAACAGCGTCGCCAGGGTGGTGGCTGCTGCGATCCGAAGGGGTGTTCGACCCATATCTCGCTCCTGATGATCCGATGATCCCGATGCCGCCTCGTTGCCGCACCGCGGCTCACGATAGACCCGCTCCTCGGCGCCGGATCGAGAACTGAACGATGGTCGAATCCCGATCGCGCCGATCGGTCAGGGTGGACGACGGCCGGCTCTCCGAATGTCGCCAGTAGGCTGGAGACGTGGCCCGTACCTCCGTCCTGTCGACCAGAGTGCTGCTGATCTGCGCAGCGATCGGTGTGGCAACGGGCATCCTCGGCGGCATCGCCGGATGGGTCACTCCCCTCCTCCTGGCCAGCCCGCTGCTGTTCCTCTACGGCCTCGTGCTGGGCTCGCACGTGCTGCCGGGCATCATCGCGCAGGAGGTGCTGCGGCTGCCGCTCGTGGCACTCATCACGCACGTGTTCGCCGCGCTCATCGCGAGCGCCTTCAACCCGGCGTGGTCGTTGCGGTTCATCGGCACGGCGCTGCTGTTCGGCCTCATCCAGGAAGGTGTCGCCGCCCTCACCCGCTATCGCTCCTGGGGTGCCTGGCGGTTCTTCGTCTCGGCGGTCGTGATCGGCGTCGTCGTGGCGGTGGCGGTGTTCTTCGCGGCGAACCTCGCGGTCCTGCCGCTCTGGGCCCAGCTGCTGTACCTGACGATCTCCGTGCTCGGCCCGGTGGCCTGGACGGCGATCGGCCTCGCCATCGGTTCGGCGCTGCGCACCGCCGGCGTCGCACGCCGCTGATCGCGGAGGTGCCCTGCTGGCAACACAGGTAAGGCTCAGCTAAGTTAGAGGCACACCCTCCGTCGAACCCGGGACCTGCCGTGCGCCCATCCGCGCCTCTCCTCCGCGTGCGCGAGCTCACCCTCACCCACGCGGATGCCGCGCATCCGTCGCCCCGTGACGTGACCTTCGACATCGACCCCGGTGAGGTCGTGCTGCTGCTCGGCCCGTCCGGCTCCGGGAAGTCGACGCTCACGCTCGCCCTCAACGGCCTCATCCCGCACGCGCTCCCCGCGACCATGTCCGGCTCCGTCGAGGCCGGCAGTGTCGACACGACCACCGCGCACACCGCGACGCTCAGCACGCACGTCGCCATGGTCTTCCAGGACCCTGACGCCCAGATCGTCACGGGGACGGTGTACGACGAGGTGGCTTTCGGCCCCGAGAACCTCCTGCTCCCGCTCGGCACCGTGCGGGCCCGCGTCGAGGATGCGCTGCGGCGGGTGGGCCTGTGGGAGCGCCGGGACGACAACCCGGACCACCTGTCCGGCGGCGGCCGACAGCGTCTCGCCATCGCCTGCGCCCTCGCGATGGGCTCCCCTCTCATCGTGCTGGACGAGCCGACCGCGAACCTCGACCCGCAGGGGATCGACGACGTGTATGCGGCGCTGACCGAGGTCGTGGCCGCCGGGGACCGGGCGATCCTCCTCGTCGAGCACAACCTCGATGCGGCGATGCGCTTCGTCACGCGCACCGTCGTGCTCGACCGCGAGGGCCGGGTGGTCTTCGACGGTCCGGCCGCCGAGACCATCCGGGCGCATGCCGACGAGCTCGTGGCGATGGGGGTCTGGCTGCCCGCCGCGACGCTCGCTGCGCTCCGCCTCCGCGACCGGGGGATCGTCCTCGACCCGCTGCCGCTGACGCCCGAGGCACTGGCCGCGGCCCTGCCTGCCGGTCCGGCCCGCGCGTCCTCGATCCTCGCCGACGCTCCTCCCGCCGTCGACCGGGAGCCGATCATCCGGGCGCGCGGCCTCACCGTCTCGCGGCGCCGCACCGAGATCCTGCACGGGGTCGACCTCGACATCGCCGCGGGGAGTCTCACCGCGATCGTCGGGGCGAACGGCGCGGGCAAGACCACGCTGATCCAGGCCCTCGCGGGGGTCGTGCCCCCGCCGAAGGGCCGGGTCTCCGTCGACGGCATCGACCCGGGCACCGCCTCCCCCCGGGATCTCGCGGCCCGGATCGGCTTCGTGTTCCAGAACCCGGAGCACCAGTTCATCGCCGCCACCGTGTTCGACGAGCTCGCCCACGGGCTCCGGCTGCGCCATGTGGCGGACGACGAGGTCAGCGCTCGCGTGACGGAGATGCTCGAGCGGTTCGGGCTCACGCACAAGGCCGACGTGCACCCGTTCCTCCTCTCCGGCGGCGAGAAGCGACGACTCTCGGTGGGCACGGCCCTCATCACCCGTCCTCCCGTCCTCGCCCTCGACGAGCCCACCTTCGGGCAGGACCGCGCCAGGGCCGCCGAGCTCCTGGACCTGCTGGAGAGTCTCCGGGCGGACGGCACGACCGTCGTCATCGTCACCCACGATCTGCAGCTCGTCGCGGAGCACGCCACCGACACGGTCGTCCTCGCCGAGGGGCGGGTCCGCGCCGCGGGCCCCACGGCGGCGCTGTTCTCCGATCCCGCGATCCTCCCTTCCGCCGGGTTGCGCGTCCCCGCCCTGCAGCGGGTGCTCGCCGAGGCCGGGTGGGAGGTGACACCGTGACGATGTCCACGCTCGATCCGTATGCGCCGCTCGTGGCCACCTCGCGGCGGCAGTTCCTCTACGGCCTCAATCCGCTGGCGAAGGTCGCCGGCTTCGCCCCCGCGATGCTGCTCCTCGTCTTCGTGCGCGACCTGGCCACCCCGGCCGCCTTCCTCGTGCTCGCGTACGTCCTCATCCTCGTCGGGGCGCGGGTGACGGGCCGCCTCCTCGCGCTGCTCCTGCTCGGTCTGCCCGCGGGCATGCTCGCGATCGGCGTCGGCTTCTCGCTGTGGGTCGACGCGGCCCTGGTCGCCGACACAGCCCCCGTCGTGACGATCGGCGACTGGACCCTCTACGGAGGCGCCCTCCTCATCGGCTTCGCCACGGCGCTCCGGCTCGGATCGATCGTCGCGCTCGCGCTGGTCGGCGGCCTCACCACCAGCGGCTCCGATCTCGTGCGTGCGAGCGTGCAGCAGCTGCGCGTGCCGTACCGCATCGGGTACACGGCCCTGGCCGCCTTCCGCTTCGTGCCCCGGTTCGGGCACGAGCTCGCCGTCATCCGCGCCGCGCACCGGGTGCGCGGTTACCACGGCGGCCGCGGCCCCTTCGCGCGGATCGCCCGCGGCTGGGGGTACATCGTCCCGCTGCTCGCGGGCGCCATCCGGCATGCGGAGCGCGTCGCCCTCGCGATGGACTCCCGAGCGTTCGGCGCGCATCCGACGCGGACCGAGCGGCACCTCGTGGCGTTCCGCACGAGGGACACCGTCTTCACCGTGGTCACGCTCGCCGTGTCGGCCGCGATCTTCGTCGTCTTCTTCCCCTGGCAGCTCCCCTGAAAGGTGCCCCATGGCATTCAGCAAGATGGTCAAGCCGGAGACGGCCGAGCTCCTGCACCTCACGGTTCTCCGCACCGAACGGCTCGCGCCGCACTGGGTGCGGGTGACCCTGGGCGGCGGCGAGATCGACCGCTTCCGCCCGATGGGCTACGACCAGTGGTTCCGGCTGTTCCTGCCGATCGGCGGCGAGGCGGGGCTGGAGCGGGTGCCCGCGAAGGCGAATCGGATGTTCGGGTACCTGAAGTTCCTCCGCATCCCCGACGGCGAGCGCCCCGTGATGCGCAACTACACCGTGCGCGCCTACCGCCCGGCCACGGCCGAGATCGGCGCCGAGCTCGACGTCGACTTCGTCCTGCACGGCTCGGCGGCCGACGGCACCGCCGGTCCGGCGTCCCGATGGGGGGAGACGTGCGCCCCCGGCGAGCACGTCCTCATCATCGACGAGGGCCTGACGTTCAACCCCGAGCGGGGCACCGATCGGGTGGTGCTCGTCGGCGACGAGACCGCCCTCCCCGCGATCGCGTCGATCAGCGCCTCCCTGCCGACCGACGCCTCGGGCACGGCGATCATCGAGGTCCCGTCCGCGGAAGACGCCCTGGAGTTCCCGCACCCGTCGGGGCTCGAGGTGGTGTGGGTCGTGCGGCCTCAGGAGATCCCACCCGGGGCCCTCGCTCTGGACACCCTCGCTCGTACCACTCTGCCCGCCGCGCCGTTCCATGCCTACGCGGCGGGAGAGCAGGCGCTGGCGTCCGGCGTCCGCAAGCAACTCGTCGGCGAGCGCGGCGTCGACAGGAACGCCGTCAGCTTCTGCGGCTACTGGAAGATCGGTGCCGCCTCCCCCGCCTCGAAGGCCGCCCGCGAGGCCGCCGCGGAGCCCCGCACGTAATCCCGGGGCACAGCTTCGGAGCTAAGACACGACACGCCGGGGCGGACGATGCCGCCCCGGCGTGTCGATGGGGATCTCCGAAGCTGTGCCCGGGGACGTCAGCGCTTGCCGGCGATCTGACGCCCGACGATCTCGCGCATGATCTCGTTCGTGCCGCCGTAGATGCGGTGCACACGGGCGTCGAGGAAGGCCCGGGCGATGGGGTACTCGGTGATGTAGCCGTAGCCGCCGTGGAGCTGGACGCCGGCGTCGAGCACCTCCCACTCACGCTCGGTCGCCCAGAACTTGACCTTCGCGGCTTCTTCCGCCGAGAGCCTGCCGTCCTTGTAGGCCAGCAGCGCGCGGTCGATGAAGGCCCACAGCGCGTCGACCGTGGCGGACATGTCGGCGATGGTGAAGCGGCTGTTCTGGAAGTCGATGATGCGCTCCCCGAAGGCCTCGCGGTCCTTGGTGTACGCGACGGTCCAGTCGAACGCGGCCTGCGCGGCGGCGGCTCCGGCCACGCCGATCGAGAGGCGCTCGAGCGGCAGGTTCATCATGAGCTGGATGAAGCCCTTGCCCTCGACGCCGCCGATGAGGTTCTCCTCCGGCACGAACACGTCGCTGAACGACAGCTCGGCGGTGTCATGGCCGTGGAAGCCCATCTTGGACAGCTTCTTGCCGTTGTCGAATCCCTCCATGCCCTTCTCGATGAGCACGAGGCTGAACGCGTCGGGACGGTTGCCCTCGCCGGTCTTCACGAACGTGACGACGAGGTCGGCGGTCGCGCCCGATGAGATGAACGTCTTCGCGCCGTTGACGATGTAGCCGCCGTCCGTCTTCTTCGCCGTGGTCTTGATGCCGCGGAGGTCGGAGCCGGCGCCGGGCTCGGTCATGGCGAGCGCGCCGACGACCTCACCGGTGGCCATGCGGGGCAGCCACTTCTCCTTCTGCTCCTGCGTGCCCATGTGCACGAGGTACGGCACGGCCAGGTCGTCCTGGATGCCGAAGGCCCCGGCGAGCGATCCCGCTCCGGCCGCGATGACCTCTTCGTTCACGATCGCGCGGAAGCGGTAGTCCTGCAGCATTCCGGCGCCGCCGAACTCCTCCGGCACGGAGAGCCCGATGATGCCGGCCTCACCCGCGGCGCGCATCGTGGCGCGGTCCACCTCGCCGGCGGCGTCCCACTTCTCGATCGCCTCGTGCGTGACGTGGCGCTTGACGAAATCCTTGACGAGGTCGCGGAATGCCTCGTGATCCTCTTCGTAGATGTCGCGTTCCATGCCGTCCTCCCGAACGTGTCGTGCGTCGTTGCTCCGGCGAGTCTACGGCGGGAACACGGGGCAGGGCAGGCGATTGTGAGAATGCATCCCATCGTGGGTGGGACTGGGTATCGCCTTTGTGGAATGCCTCAGTGCGAGCGGATCACACCCCTGCCCCGCCGACTCAGTGGTCGTAATCGGGCGCCGCCGGGAGCCCGAAGAACTCCTCCAGCGTGTGATAGCCGCCTTCGTGATACGCCGCCGCGAGCTCCGTGCCGACGTAGCGCAGGTGCCAGGGCTCCGGGGCGTACCCGGTGACGGGCGTGCCGACCTGTTCGTAGCGCACGATGAACCCGTACTCCCAGGCATGCGCCGCCACCCACTCGCTCTGACGCGTCGCGCCGAAGCCGTCCAGACCGCCGCAGCCGTCATCACAGGCCACGACGTCGAGGGCGAGACCGGTCTGATGCTCGCTGTGACCCGGTCGCGCCGAGCCCGCATCCGCGTCCGCCTGCCCCTGGTCCCGCACGTGCGCACCGTATGTCGCGACCTGGAGGCCGTAGGAACGGTAGCCGTTGTTCGCTCCGATGCGTCCGACCCCGGCCGCCGCGGCGGCGTCCGCCATGCGCCCGGCGGCGTCGGAGACCTCCGCGCGCACCCGGCCCGACGGGGTCGTCATCTGCAGCGGCACCTGGCTCAGTCCTTCGGGTTCGTAGGCGGCGGGTTCGAGCGGACGCCCCTTGTTGACCACGACCCAGATCCGGGCGGGATCGCTGAGCGAGACACAGGGTGCATTACCGGCGATCACCGCCTCACGGAAGCGCGCTCCACCGCCGAACCCCGCGACGGTGGCGGCGTCGTCCCCGGCCGCGATCGCAGCCTGCACCACGGGGTCGGCGCAGGGGTCCGCCGCAGGGGTCGCCGTGTTCTGCACGGTCGGTACCTGCATCACCGCGACGGGGCGCGGGAGCGGTGGGGATGCCACGGGGGTCGCGGCCGCCCCGGTGAGCGAGAGCACCACGCCGATCGCGGTCACCGCCAGCCCGACCGGCAGGGCGGGTCCGAAGATCGGGGAGCGCGGCGCCGCATGCTGAGCGTACGGCGAGGAGGGCATGCCCCCATTCTTCCATTCGAACATCAGTGCCACACTCACTTGACTCCGATTCGATTCTTTGTTCGAATGGGAGGATGCGGTGGCAGGGACAGAAACTCGCGGACAGCGACGAGGCGGCATTGCCGGGCCTCGAGAACCGTTCGAGCGTCCTCCGCACGGTGACCACACCGGAGTTCGCCGGCATGACGTTCCACGAGGTGCTGTCGAAGTCAGCGCTCAACCACGTCCCCGGGGCGTCGCGCATGCCCTTCGCCTGGACCATCAACCCCTATCGCGGCTGCTCCCATGCGTGCACCTACTGCTTCGCCCGGGGCACGCACGAGTACCTCGACCTCGACGGCGGCGCGGACTTCGACACCCAGATCGTCGTCAAGGTCAATGTCGTCGAGGTGCTCGAGCGGGAGCTGCGCCGCGGGAGCTGGCAGCACGAGACAGTCGCCCTCGGTACGAACACCGACCCGTACCAGCGGGCCGAGGGGCGCTATGCCCTCATGCCCGGCATCATCGAGGCGCTGGCGGCGTCGGGCACCCCGATGTCGATCCTGACGAAGGGCACGCTGATCCGTCGGGACATCCCGCTGCTGAAGAAGGCGGCGCAGCGTGTGCCGGTCGACGTGCAGACGTCGATCGCGATGTACGACGACGCGCTGCAGAAGGCGATCGAGCCGGGCGCCCCGACCACGCAGGCCCGCCTCGACACGGTGCGCGCGCTCGCCGACGCCGGCTTCCCCGTCACGGTGTTCCTCATGCCGATCATGCCGCATCTGACCGACTCCCTTCCCGCGATCGACGACGCCCTCCGCCGTATCAAGGCCGCCGGAGCGCGGAGCGTGATCTACGGGGCCCTGCATCTGCGTCCGGGAGTCAAGCCGTGGTTCTTCCAGTGGCTCGGTGAGAACCGTCCCGATCTCGTGTCGTCGTATCGCGGGCTGTATCCCGGGGCCTCCGTCGAGGCACCGAAGCCGTACCGGCAGTGGCTCGCCAAGCGCGCTCGCCCCCTCATCCGGATGCACGGGCTCGACGGCCGGCACGAAGACGACTATCCGCGGCGCGGGTCCCGCCCGGGCCAAGGGCATGTCCAGACGGACACGCCGCCGGCCGGGCCGGTCATGTTCACGCCGAGCGGCCGCGCGGCCGCCGCCCCGCCGCAGCCGATGCTGTTCTGACCCGGTCGGCCGGAGGGCGCGGCTCCGCGTAGGCTCGAGGATCATGGCGATCGGTTCGACAGTCCACACGTTCGAGATGCAGCTCGCCGACACCGATCGCGGGGTCTACGAAGACGTCTCGCTCCGGGCCGCCCGGCATCCGTCCGAGACCGACGCGTACATGCTCACCCGGGTCCTCGCCTACGGGCTCGAGTTCGCGGAGGGCATCGCGTTCGGCGGCAGCGTCTCCGACACGGAGGAGCCGGCGGTGCTCGTGCGCGACCTCACGGGCCGAGTCACCGTCTGGATCGAGGTGGGCGCTCCCGATGCCGCGCGGCTGCATCACGCCTCCCGCCTCGCAGACCGGACAGTGGTCTACACGCACCGCGACCCGGCCAAGGTCATGGCGCCGTGGGCCGACAAGCGCATCCATCGTTCCGAGGACATCCGGGTGTACAGCTTCGACCCCGGCTTCATCGAGAGCGCCACGCCCCACCTCGCCCGCCGGAACACCCTGACCCTCACGGTCACCGAGCGCGTCCTCTACCTCGACCTCAACGGCACGTCCCTGACGACCACCCTCCACGAGCACACCCTCCCCTGACACCCCGGCTGCCCGCGCACCTTCCCGGTGCGGAGTGCGAAAAGGCCCCGGAGACCGAAGTCTCCGGGGCCTTTCTGATCCCGAACGCGTCAGGAGGTGAGTTCCGCGGCGGACGGCACGCGCCCCGCGATCTCCTCGATCACGTCGTCGTCCACGCGCGCCTGCTCGAACGGCGCCTCGATCTCGGCGCGACCGAGCAGCTCGGTCATCCGACGCTGGCGCTGCCGCGTGATGAGCGTGACGACCCGGCCCGAGCGCCCCGCGCGACCGGTGCGACCCGAGCGGTGCAGGTACGTCTTGTACTCGTCCGGCGCGTCGGCCTGGACCACGAGGTCGATGTCGTCGACGTGGATGCCGCGCGCGGCCACATCGGTGGCCACGAGGACGTTCACCCGGCCCGAGGTCAGCTTCTCCAGGTTCCGCGTGCGCTTGGCCTGGTTGAGGTCGCCGTGCAGCGAGACCGCGGGGATGCCCGCGTCGTCGAACTGGTCGGCCAGCATGTCGGCGTAGGCACGGGTGCGGGCGAAGACCAGGGTCTTGCCCTCGCGGTCGACGAGCGAGGTGAGGATGTCGGCCTTGTCGCGGTGCTCGATGACGAGCACCCGGTGCTCGATCGTGCTGGAGCCCTGGTCTTCGCCCGCGACCTCGAACACGGCGGGGTCGACGAGGAACTCGTCCACGAGCGCCGCGACCTCGCGGTCGAGCGTCGCGGAGAACAGGAGCTTCTGGCTGCCCTCGGCCGTGCGGCGGAGGATGCGCTGCACGGGCTCGACGAATCCGAGCTCGCACATGTGGTCGGCCTCGTCGAGCACCGCGATCCGGCAGTCCGACAGGTCGAGCTTGCCCTGGTTCATCAGGTCCTCGACGCGGCCGGGGGTGCCGATGACGATGTCGACGCCCTTCTTCAGCGCGCCCACCTGACGACCCTGCGGCACACCGCCGTAGATCTGCGTCGTGAACAGGCCCACGCTCCGGGCGATCGGCTGGATGGTCCGGTCGATCTGCAGCGCGAGCTCGCGCGTCGGGGCGAGGATGATCGCGCGCGGCGAGCGGCCGAACTCGCGACGCTTGCCCGCCTGCGACTTCAGCACCCGCTCGACGAGCGGCGCGCCGAAGGCGATGGTCTTGCCGGAGCCCGTGCGGCCGCGGGCGAGCACGTCGCGCCCCTCGAGGACGGCGGGGATGCTCGCCGCCTGGATCGGGAACGGCGTCGCGGCCCCCATGCCGTTCAGGATCTCGGTGATGTTCGAGCCGAGGCCGAGATCGGCGAACGTGATGCCCTCGACCTCGACGGCCTGCACGGCCTGCGCCTCGAGGCGCTCGTGGACGACGTCGTCGGCCTGCTCGAACGCCGCCTTCGGCTTCGCGTTCCAGTCGTTGCGGGTCGGACGCTCGTCGCGGCGGGGGCGCTCGTCCCGACGCGGACGCTCGGTACGGTAGGCCCCGCCGGTCGACGGCCGCTCGCGCCCGCCCTCGAAGGAGCGCTGCGTGCGGTCGCGGTCGAAGGCGCGGCGGGCACGGGCGGCGTCGTAGGAGCGGTCGGCCCCCTGGTCGTTGCCGCGGGCGCGGTCGCCCCCGCGGTCATCGCGCCGCGGACGGTCGTCGCGGTCGAAGCGCGGACGCTCGTTCCGGCGATCGTCGAAGCGCGGGCGGCCCCCGTCGCGGTGGTCGCCGTCGCGGAAGCCCTGTCGCTGCGAGCCGCCGCGGTCGTCGCGCCGCGGACGGTCGTCGAAGCGGCCGGCCCCTGCGCGGTCGTTGTACCGCGGACGCTCGGAGCGGTCGTCGAACCGGCCGGCGCCTGCGCGGTCGTCGCGGCGGTGCGGGGCCTCGCGGCGTCCGGACTCCGCACGGTTGCGGATGCTGCGGGCCTCGTCGCGGCCGGCGCGCTCCTGAGAGCTCCACCGACGCTTCGGCGCACCGGACTCGGTCTCCTCCGGGCGATAGCCGCGGTGGCCGGGGCTGCGGCTGCCGGGGCGGCGGTCGTACCCGCCGGTCACCCGGGAGTCGCGGTCCTCGCGAGCGGGACGCTCGTCGCGGGCCGTGTCCCGACCACCGGTCGGTCGGTGGCGGTCGTGGAACGAGGTCTTCTTGGCGCCGTAGCGCGGCTCGAAGTTCGCGGCGGCGCGACCGCCGCGGGGCTTCTTGTTCTTGGGCATTCGGGTGTCCTTCTTGCGTTCTCGCACGAGAACAGCGCTGCGCGCACGCGCGAGCACTCCGATCCAGCGGAGTCCGGACGATCTGCGGCCGGGGCCATTCCTGTGATGGTTGATTCGCGTCGATCGACGCGCACCATCGGCCCCTGGACTCACACTTCACACACTGAAAAACGTCCGCGCCCTGCGCGGGTGTCCGAAGCCGACCGCCCCAGTCTACCCGGCGACCCTGGGAGACCCCCGCACTCCGGCGGCCTGCGGCACTACGATGTCGAGGTGAACTCCGTCTCTCCCACCGGCACCCAGGTCCACCTCCGCCTCGGCGACGTGACCGCGCAGATCGCCCAGGTCGGCGCCTCGCTCCGTGGCCTGCGCATCGGCGAGGTCGACCTCGTCTCGCCCTACCCGCTCGACGTCCCGACGCCATCATGCTCAGGAGTCGTGCTGACGCCGTGGCCCAACCGGGTGCGGGACGGCCGCTGGGACGACGAGGGCACCGTCCGTCAGCTCGCGATCAGCGAGCCGAAGACCACCACCGCCAGCCACGGGCTCCTGCGCTACACCGCCTACGCGGTCGAGCAGACGGAGGGAGCCGCGACCCTGCGCGCGACCGTCTTCCCGCAGACCGGCTACCCGTACCTGATCGAGACGTCCGTCGCCTACGTCCTCACCGCGGACGGCATCGAGGTCACGCACACGCTCACCAACTGGTCCGAATCGGCGGCTCCGGTCGCGCTCGGCACGCACCCGTTCCCGACGATCGGCGACGTCGACCCGCACGACCTCGTCCTCCGCGTCCCGGCCCACACCGTGTTCGAGACGGACGACCGCATGCTCCCTACCGGCACCCGTCCCGCCGACCCCGACCTGCGCGAGGGCGTCCGAGTCGGCGACGTCTCGCTCGACACCGGGTTCACGGACCTCGTGCGCGACCCCGACGGCCGCGTGCGGCACACCCTCACCGCGCCCGACGGCCGGACCGTCACGCTCTGGCAGGGCGAGGGCTTCGACTTCGTGCAGGTGTACACCGCGACGAACTACCCCGGAACCCCGCTCGCCGTCGCGATCGAGCCGATGACCGCTCCGGCGGACGCGTTCAACAGCGGCCTCGGGGTGCGCCGTCTGGCTTCTGGCGAGACCTGGACGCTGGAGTGGGGCCTCTCCTTCGCTTGACCGCGGTTCACAACTCAGGAGAACCCACGCGGAAAGGCCCCGATCCTCGTCTCACCGACGGAATCGGGGCCTTTCTCCTGAGTTGTGAACGCTCGGCTACTCGCCGTGGTTCTCGCGCAGCTCTCGGCGGCTGACCGGTGTGCCGTCCGCATGGACCGGAACCGGGGCGGCATCCTCGTGGTGCTCGCCCTTGCGGGCCCGGCGGCGCTCCCGCGCCCCCTCGACGAGGTTGTACAGCGTCGGCAGCACGATGAGCGTCAGCACCGTGGAGGAGACGAGTCCGCCGATCACCACGATGGCCAGCGGCTGGGAGATGAACCCGCCGTGCCCCGTGATCCCCAGCGCCATCGGGGTGAGGGCGAGGATCGTGGCGAGCGCTGTCATGAGGATCGGGCGCAGACGCTTCTCCCCACCCGCCATCACGGCATCCGCGGTCGACAGCCCCTTCTCCCGATACTGGTTGACCAGGTCGACGAGCACGATCGCGTTCGTCACCACGATGCCGATGAGCATCAGCACGCCGATCAGCGAGGCCACGCCCAGCGGCACGCCCGTGACGATCTGCAGCAGGATGGCTCCGGTCGCCGCGAACGGCACCGAGATCAGCAGCAGGAGCGGCTGCCGCAGCGACTTGAACGTCGCCACCATCACCACGTACACGATGAGGATCGCGGCGAGCATCGCGAGGCCGAGCTGCGCGAACGAATCGGCCTGCTGCGAGGCGACGCCGCCGACCTCGGCCGAGGCGCCGTCCGGGAGGTCCGCCGCGGCGAGCGCCTCGGTGACCGACTGGGTGGCGACCGCGAGGTTGTCCGATGCGGGCGGCACGGTGACGGTCGCGGTGCGGCGTCCCTGCTCGGTGGTGATCGAGGTGGGGCCGTTGCGCTGCTCGACGGTCGCGATGTCCTGCAGCGGCACGATGCCCGCCGCGGTGGGGATCGCGAGCTGCTGGAGCGCGGCGACGGTCGTCGGCGGCTCCGGGTTGACGAGGTACACCGTCAGCGCGGTGTCGTCGATCTCGACCGATCCGATCTGCTGCGGACGCATCGTGTTGGACGCGATCGACCCGACGGCGACCTCGGACAGTCCGACCCGCGCGGCGGCCTCGCGGTCCACGACCACGGCGATGTACGGCAGGGCCTCGGCGAGGTTGTCCGTGACCTGCCCGATGCCCTCGCGGCCGTCGAGCTCCTCCACCACGGCGGAGGTCGCGGTGGCGAGGTCGTCGCCGTTCGCCGCCGTCACGGTGATCTCGATGTCGCTGGAGCCGAAACCGGCGGACGCCGCGACGTTGACCTCGCCGACCTCGTCGCCGAGGCCGTCGATGGCATCCTGCACCTCGGCACGCAGCTTCTCCTGGTCGGCGTCGCCGTCGGTGAGGACCGAGTAGGTGATCCCCGCGCCGCCGGAGAACGCGTCGCGCAGCGCGGAGCCGCTCGACCCGATGGAGGCCTGCACATGCTCGATGCCGTCGATGTCGAGAAGGGCCTCCTCGACGGGGGCAGCGGCATCGGACTTCGCCTGCAGGCTCGCGGTCGGCCCGAGGTCCTGCGTCACGGTCATGGTGTTCTGACCGGAGTCGCTGAGGAAGTTCACCTTCATCAGCGGGGCGGCGGCGAGCGTCCCGGCGAGGACCACCACCGCGAGCGCCACCGTGATGCCCGAGTGCTTCAGCGTCCAGCCGAGGATGGGGCGGTAGCCGCGCTGCAGCCGCGTCGGCGGGGCCGCCGGGTCCTCCGGGTCGATCGCGTTCCCGCTCTCGTCGAGGAGCGGCTTGCCGGGCTTGAGGAACCAGTACGCCAGCACCGGCACGATCGTCAGAGCCACGAAGAGCGAGGCGACCATGGCGATCGTGACCGTCATCGCGAACGGACGGAACAGCTCGCCTACCATGTCGCCGACGAACACGATCGGCAGGAACACCGCCACGGTCGTGATGGTCGACGCGGTGATGGCCGCGGCGACCTCGCGCACCGCGAGACGGATCGCATCGCCCTTGTCCGCGTCGCCGACGTAGTGGCGCTTGATGTTCTCGATCACCACGATGGAGTCGTCGACCACGCGGCCGATCGCGATCGTGAGCGCCCCGAGGGTCAGCACGTTCAGCGAGTAGCCGAATGCCTGCAGCCCGATGAAGGTGATGAGGACGGACGTCGGGATGGAGATCGCGGTGACGAGCGTCGAGCGCACCGACATCAGGAACACGAGGATCACGAGCACGGCCATCACGAGGCCGAGCAGACCCTCCGTGGCGAGGGTGTCGATCGACTGCACGATGAACGGCGCCTGGTCGAACACGACCGTGAACTCGGCGTCCGGGAGCGCTTCCCCGATCTCGTCGAGCGCGGCCAGCACCCCCTGCGACACCTCGACCGTGTTGGCGGCGGGGAGCTTGGTGATGGAGATCGACAGGGCATCCTCGCCGTCGACCCGGGAGATCGAGGCCACCGGGTCCGACACCTGGGCCACCGTCGCGACGTCGCCGATGGTCACCGCGGTACCGACGAGAGGCAAGGCGGCGATCTCGTCGACCGAGGTGATCTTGGCGCCGGTCTGCACCGTGAGGGTCTCGCCGTCCTCGGTGATCTCACCGCCGGGGAAGAGGGTGCCGTTCTGCTGCAGCGCGGTGCTGATCGCCTCGCTGCTCTGACCGGCCGCGGCGAGCTTCGCGAGGTCGGGGGTGATGGTGATGCGCTGTCCGACGCCGCCGACGATCTCCGCCGCGTTCACCCCGTCGACGTCCTCCAGATCGGGGATCGCGACGCTCTCCAGCTGCGCCTGGGCGTTGTCCGCGTCCTCGAAGCCCGTGACCGCGACCTGGATCACCGGGAAGTCGTCGATCGACACCGAGAGCACCTGCGGCGTGACGTCCTCCGGGAGCTGCGAGGAGATGCGGTTGATCGCCTGCTGGATCTTCTGCTCCGCGGTCGCGAGGTTGGTGCCGTACGAGAACATCGCCTGCACGATCGAGGCGTTGGTCGTGCTCGTCGCGGTCGTCGACTCCAGGTCGGGCACGCCCTGGATGGCGGACTCGATCGGCGTCGAGACGTCGTTCTCGACCACCTCGGGCGAGGCGCCGGGGTAGGTGGTCATGACCACGAGCGCCGGCAGCTCGAGCGACGGGATGAGCTCCTGCTTGAGGTTGGTCAGCGCGAGCCCGCCGAACACCGCGGCGACGATCGTCACGAGCGCGATGAGGGCGCGGTTCTTCAGGCTGAGGATGGCGAGTTTCGACAAGGCGGGTTCCTCGGTGTCAGGGGGTGGCGGTCGCTGCGGATGGGAGGGAGAGGGGTACTCCGAGGATCCGCGCCAGTGCGGATTCGAGGAAGGACTGTTCGAGTTCGACGTCGCGGATCTGCGTGCTCCACATGACGCCGTCGATGAAGATCATCGCCGCTCGGGCCCGGTCGGCGCCATAGGTCGGCTCCAGGAGGTCGACGAGGCGGTCGGACAGGTGGCGCGCGAGCTGGCGCAGACGCGGATCGTGCACGGCTGCCGTGACCACGGCTCGATCCGCCTGCACCGCGTGGCCGTCGTGGATGCTGTCGTACACGAGCGCCGCGATGACGTCGGCCCCGGCTCCCCGTTCGGCGAGGGTCTGCCGCACTCCGTCGAGTCGGCATTCGATCTCGTCCGCGAGCGCTCGGAAGGCGGCGGTGCGCAGGTCGTCGAGGGTGTCGAAGTACTGGGTGGTCGCCCCGAGCGGCACTCCGGCTCTGGCGGCCACCATCCGATGCGTGATGGCGTCGGCCCCGACCTCGACGATCAGCTCGGCCGTCGCGGTGACGATCTCCCGACGACGCGCTTCGGGGTCACGCCGCCGACGCGCGCTCTCCACCATCGCTCACCCCCTGGACACCCGTACATGTACGTTTGTACATTCGCTCCGGTGTGAACTCCCTGAGAACGGCCGCCCGCTTCTTTCCTGTCTCCCCGCCGTGCCGGATCACTTCCGCACCCCGCACCCCCGTTCCCGGTCCCTTTTCGCGCTCTCACGGGTGGGAATCTCCTCCCGTGATCGAAAACGTTCCGGGGTGGGGGGCGGAGGAGGGGGTCAGGCGGCGGAGGAAGACGGGGCGGAGGAGGGGGTCTGGCCGCGCTCGAAGTAGGCGACGAGATCGGGGTCGAGCGGGGGGACGGCGATCGCGGAGCCGTCACCCCGGAGGGACGCGGTGGCGAGGATGCCGGCGGCCACGGCCTCGCGCGCCGCGACGGGAGAGGTCGCCGTGAGACCCCCGTGCCGCACGAACCGGAGGAACTCGGCCACGAGCAGCGCGTCGGCTCCATCGTGTCCGGCGTCGGGCACCTCGGGCACGACGAACACCTCGTCCGCGTCGGCCGCCCCGGCATGCCGACGGTTCCACAGCTTCACCTCGCTGCCGGCCACGTCGCCGAAGTTCTCGATGCGCCCCTCGGTGCCGATCACGGTGTAGTTCCGCCAGTAGTCCGGGGTGAAGTGGCACTGCTGGTACGAGGCGAAGATCCCGCCCTCGAGCCGAAGGTTCACCATCGAGATGTCCTCGACGTCGACCACGGGGTGGAGTCCGGTGAGCGCGGTCGGCGGCCAGTTGTCCATGCTGAACCAGTCGGGCATCCGCTCCCCCGTGCGGTCCCGCCGGTCGGTGATGTCGCCGTAGACGCTGAGGCCGCCCATCGCCGCCACCTGCTCGGTGTACGCCCCCGCCAGCCAGTGGATGATGTCGAGGTCGTGCGCTCCCTTCTGCAGGAGGAGTCCGGTGGTGCGGCTCCGGTCGGCGTGCCAGTCCTTGAAGTAGAAGTCGCCGCCGTGCCCCACGAAGTGCCGCACCCACACGGCCTTCACCTGCCCGATGCGCCCGGCCTGGATGAGCCCGCGCATGAGCGTGATCACGGGCATGTGCCGCATGTTGTGGCCGATGTAGAGGCGGGTCCCGGTCCGTCGCGCCGTCTCCAGCATGCGGTCGGCATCGGCGAGGTCGATCGCGAGGGGCTTCTCGCAGAAGACGGGCACCCCGGCCTCCAGCGCCCGGATGGTCAGCGCGGCGTGCGTGTCATCCGGCGTCAGCACCATGACCGCGTCGACCCCGGACGCGAGCAGCTCGTCGAGGGAGTCGGTGATGAGGGCGTCGGGGACGAGCGCCCTGGCGTCCTCGCGGGCACGCGGGGCGAGGTCGCAGACGGCGGTGATGCGGGAGCCGTGGCCCGGCCGATGCACCTCCTCCTGAAGGGTGGAGCGCGCGCCGAAGCCGATGATGCCGATGTGGAGGTCCAACAGAAGTCCTTCGTGAAAGGGGGAAGAAGAGGGGGCGGCTCAGCGGCCGCGGGCTGCCGGGGCGTCGAGATCGGTCGAGCCGCCGGGGACGAGGGCCCAGGGGAACTCGTGCAGCGCACCGGGTGAGGGGTCGCTCTCGAGCGCCTTCTCGACGATGATCCGCGCCTGCCGCTCGTAGAAGTCCGTCGGGCCGACGGTGGTGAGGGTGGGGGCGATGAGCCGGGCGTCCGGGGTGTTCCCGACGCCGACCACCGCGACGTCGTGAGGCACGCGGAGCCCGAGCATGTGGGCGGCGTTGATCGCGGCGATCGCGGCGAAGTCGGTCGTCGCGTACACGGCGTCCGGGCGGTTCTCCTGCGACAGCAGCTCGATCGCGGCGGTGAAGGCGCTGGCCTGCGTCTCGGCATAGGTCACGGTCCATGCCGGGTCCGGGGAGATGCCGGCCGCCGCGAGCTTCTCGACATACGGCGTGTACCGCGTGACCTGCGTGGCCGCGAGGCGGACGGCGCCCTCCGCGGCGATGCAGCCGATGGCCGCGTGCCGCTCCAGCAGGTGGTCCATCGCGAGCTCGCACCCCGGGATCGCGTCCGAGCGGATGACGTCGAACCCGTCCGGCTCCAGATGCTCCGAGAACACCACGAGCCGCTGGCCGCGCTTGACGAGGTCGCCCAGCCGTCGGGCGTCCTCCTCGTCCAGCCCGACGCCGTCGAGGTATGCCACGTCGCTCTCGACGCGGTCGAGCGCCGCGTGCCAGTCGCCGTCGGCGAGGATCAGCGTCGTGAGCCCGTGCTTGTTCGCCTCGGCGTTCACGGCGTCGGCCACCGCCAGCGACCACGGATCGCTCAGCATGTGGAGGGAGAGCTGCACCATGCCGCTGCGACCGGTGCGGATCGCCCTGGCCGCCGTGTTCGGACGGTAGTTGAGCTCGTCCGCGGCCGCGAGCACCCTGGCCGCGGTCGCTTCGGCCACGCCGGCCCCGCTGGCACCGGCGCGGCCGGAGAAGACGTACGACACGGTCGCGGTCGACACCCCGGCACGTTCGGCCACCATCCGCAGCGTCGGTCGGCGGCTGGGGGCGTGCTCACGCTGTGCCATGTCTCATCCCTTCGTCCCGCTGAACGCGATGCCCTGGATGAACTGCCGCTGCAGGATCATGAACGTCACCAGCATGGGCAGGGTCGCCAGCAGGGCGCCGGCC
This sequence comes from Microbacterium sp. Nx66, assembly GCF_904066215.1. Classification (NCBI taxonomy): domain Bacteria; kingdom Bacillati; phylum Actinomycetota; class Actinomycetes; order Micrococcales; family Microbacteriaceae; genus Microbacterium; species Microbacterium sp. Nx66. The sequence goes on along the minus strand of NZ_LR880474.1, from coordinate 446,165 downwards.
ATGAGCACCGGGTAATCGGTGCCGTGGATGCCGACGAGCTGCGAGAGTCCGACAGACAGCGGCATCTTCGCCGGGTCGGTCGTCACGATCAGCGGCCACAGCAGATCGTTCCAGGACCACAGCACGGTGAACACCACAAGTGCGATGATGCCAGGCTTCGCCAGTGGAACCATGATCCGCCAGAAGGTCTGCCACGGATTCGCCCCGTCGATCCGCGCCGCCTCCTCCAGCTCGGCCGGCATCGAGAGGAAGAACTGGCGCATCAGGAAGGTCCCGAAGGCGCTGAAGATGCCGGGCACGATGAGCGCCTGCAACGTGTTCAGCCAGCCGAGCGCCTGGATGATCTCGTACTGCGGCAGCAGGTAGAGCTGCGAGGGCACCATGAGCACCGAGAGGAACACGACGAACAGGGCGTTCCGGCCGGGGAAGGCGATGCGCGCGAACGCGTAGCCCGCCATGGTGCACAGGGCGACCTGCCCGACCGTGCGGCCGACGGTGAGGAGCACGGAGTTCAGGAACATCTGGCCGAACGGCATCGAGTCGAAGACCTCGGCGAAGTTCGTGAACACCCATTCGCGCGGGAGGAACGACGGCGGCACCTGCACCGAGTCGGACAGCGTCTTGAACGAGGTCAGCAGCTGCCAGACGAACGGGAACACCATGAGTGCGGCGCCGGCGATGAGCACGACGTGCACGATCCACAGTCCGCGGTTCCGGGGCGTGCCGGCCGTCCGCGATAGTGCGGGGGCGGCGCCGACGACCGCGCGGGTGTCGAGGGAGACGTCACTCATAGTGCACCCACTTCTTCTGCAGCCGGAACTGCACGATCGTCAGCACGAGGATGATCAGCAGCAGGAGGAAGGCGACGGCGGCGGCGTACCCGCGGTCGTTGTCGAGGAAACCCGCTTCGTAGAACAGGTAGACGACCGTGCGGGTGTTCGGCATCGCGGGGTTGCTGCGGCCGAGCATCATGTAGATGAGGTCGAACACCTGCAGAGCCCCGATGACGCTGATGACGCTGACGAAGAAGATCGACGGCGACAGCAGCGGGATCGTGATGGAGAAGAACTTCCGCACGGGGCCCGCCCCGTCGAGGTCGGCCGCCTCCATGATCGTGTCCGGGATGCCCTGGAGTCCGGCGAGGAAGATGACGATGTTGGTCCCCAGTCCCGCCCAGATGCCGACGACGGCGATCGCGATCAACGCGGTGTTCGGGTCGGTCAGCCAGCTCCGCCCGTCGATGCCCACCGTGCCGAGGGCGGCGTTCAGGACGCCGTAGTCGCCGTTGTAGATCATGCGCCAGACGAGGGCGATCGCCGCGGGCATGGTGACGACGGGGATGAAGTAGAGGGTGCGGTAGGCGCTGCGGCCCGTGAGGCCGGTGGTGTTCAGCAGCGCGGCGATCCCGACCGCGAGGGGGATGCCGATCAGCGCGATCACCGTGTAGACCGCGGTGTTGCGCAGAGCGCCGAGGAGCTCCGGGTCCTGGAACAGCCGCACGTAGTTCTCGAACCCGATCCACTCGGAGCCGCCGAACGGGCCGGACTTCGTGAAGGAGATGATGAGCGTGCGCACGGTCGGCCACAGGTAGAACACGGCCAGCCCCAGGGCGGTGGGCCCGAGGAAGACGAGGGCCCACCACGGCGAGGCACCGGGTGTCCGGCGCCGCCGCCGGACACCGGAGGACGGGGCCTCCGGTGCCCGCCCGGCGGCGGGGGCGACCGCGCGAGGCGCGAGGACGGTCATCCGGTCACTCCTGCTCGGCGTCCAGCGCGGTCTGCATCTGCGCGGCGAGATCCTGCAGGCCTTCCTTCGGGGAGACCGCTCCGGACCAGACCTGGGACAGCACCTCGCTCTCGATGCTCGTCCACGCGGAGGTGTTCTTCGACACCGGGTACGGGACGGCCGTCTCCAGCGCGTCGATGTAGACCTGCAGGTCGTACTGCGGGAGCGCATCCACCCAGGCCTGCTGCGTGCCGTTGAACGCCGGGATCACGGTCCCGGTCTCGGCCTGGATCTTCGCCGCCTGCTCGCCGCTCGCGAAGGCGGCGAAGTCCTTCGCCTCCTCCACGTGCGCGCTCTTGGCGTTCGCGACGTTCCCGACGCCGTGGATCACGCTCTGATTGCCCTCCGGGCCTGCGGGCAACGGAGCCACGTCGACGCTGTCGCCGATGTCGGCGTTGTCCGCGTAGGCGATGGCGGCCCAGGAGCCGTTCTGGAACATGGCGACCTTGCCCGACAGGAAGAAGTCCTCCGGGTTCGTGTCCGTCATCTGCTGCGCCGTGGGCGAGGAGCCGTCAGCGATGAGGTCGGTCCACAGCTCGACGCCCTCGAGAGCCTCGGGCGAGCCGTAGCCGCTCTCAGTGCCGTCCGCGGAGATGACCTCGCCGCCGGCCTGTGCGATCGAGTTGTAGAAGTTCTCCTGGCCGTACTGGCTCGCGGCGACGCCGAACCGGCCGCTCGCGGGGTCGGTCAGCTTCGCGGCCGCGGTGGTGAAGTCGTCCCAGGTCCAGCCGGCGCTGGGGTACTCCACTCCGGCGGCGTCGAACAGCGTCTTGTTGTACCAGAGCGCGACGGTGTCGAAGTCCTTGGGGGCGCCGTAGAGCGCGTCGTCGTAGGTGTAGAGGTCGACGAGGCCCTGGGGGTAGTCGGAGGCGTCCACGTCGTCGAGCGGCGCGAGCTGGCCGTTCGAGGCGTAGAGCTGGAAGTTCGGCCCGTTCATCCAGAACACGTCGGCGGCCGACCCTCCCGTCACCGCGGTCTGGAGCTTGGTGAAGTACTCCTTGTAGGGCGTGACCTGGATCTCGATCGTGACGTTCGGGTGCTCCTCGGTATAGGCGGCAGCGATGTCCTCCATCGCGGGCTTCTGGTTCTCGTCCCAGATCGCGTAGCTGAGGGTGATCTCGCCGCCCGAGGACTCCCCGGTCGCGGAGGAGGAGCAGGCGGAGAGCGCCAGGACGGCGGCCGCGGAGGCGGCGAGAGCGCCCAGGGCGCGGCGGGAGGTGCGGGGCATCGAGGTCTCCTTTGACGGGTGCACGAGAAGGCGGTGCGCGATGTTAACCGTTTAGCGTTAAACGATTAGCAGTGAGAGTAGCGCGCCGCGTCCGTTCTTCGCAAGCACCGATCTAGAGCGCGGATCCCAGCGCCAGCCCCAGCCCCGCGGCGAGGAGACCGAGCAGGAGCATGCCGAACGCGTCGAACACCGCGGCGCCGCGCTCACCGTCCCGCCACAGCGCGACCGCATCGAGCATCGCGGTGCTGAAGGTCGTGTAGCCCCCGAGCAGGCCCGCGCCGAGCACGAACGCCGCCCCCGGCAGCGCCGTCGTCACGAGCCCCAGCGCGAAGGAGCCGGTGAGGTTGACGGCCAGGATCCCCCACGGGAACCGCCGGCCGACGAGCCGGGCGACACCGAGGTCGAGGAGATAGCGCAGGACGGCGCCGACGCCCCCGGCGAGCGCCGCGGCGAGGAACAGCAGTGGACTCACGTCGCCCCTCCCCGGCGCGGGCGCCCCAGCCGGAGCCCCGCGGACGCCGCGAGGAGGCCGAGGGCGAGGCTGACCGCGGCATACGCGGCGGCGAGGAGCGGTGCCGACGCCCACAGGGCCAGCGTCCCGGTCATGAAGGCGCTGTAGGTCGTGAACCCCCCGAGGACCCCGGTGCCCAGGAGCAGCCGCAGCTCCGCTGAGGCCGGGAGCCGCGCCGCCACGACGCCGATGAGCAGGGCGCCCAGCACGTTGGCCAGTAGCACCGCGAGGGGGAACCCGCCGAGGTCGGGGAGGAGGAGCCCGAGGCCCAGACGCGCCGCCGTCCCCAGCGTGCCGCCGAGCGCGACGAGCAGGACACGACGGAGACTCACGCTGGCCACTGTAGTCGCGCATGACAGCGCGACCGTCGGATGTCAAGGCGTTGGGGCGGGGACGGGGACAGGCGTTGACTGTCGGCATGAAGCCACTCTGGAAGGTCGACCAGGACGCACCCCACGGCACTCCCTTCGATCCCGGCGCGCAGCACGACGTGCTCATCGTGGGGGCAGGCCTCACGGGACTCTCGACCGCGGTGCTCCTGACCCGCGCCGGACTCGACGTCGTCGTCGTCGATGCAGGCGATGTGGCGGAGCTGTCGACGGGCGGCAACACGGGCAAGCTCTCCCTCCTCCAGGGGCAGCAGCTCGCCACGATCCGCAGGCACCATCCGGCCGCGCTCGTCCAGGCGTACGTCGACGCCAACCGTGCCGGCATGGAGTGGCTCACGGGTTTCGCGGACAGCGCCGGCCTCAGCTACACCGAGCGCACCGACCACACCTACGCCCAGGGTCCTGAGGGGCACGAATCGGTGCGGGCCCAGCACGCCGCCGCACGGGAGGCGGGACTGCCGACGCGTCTGCTCACCGCGGGCGAGCTGTCGACGCCGTTCCCCGTCGCGGGCGCGGTCGCACTGGATTCCCAGGTGACGATCGACCCGGTCGCGGTGGCCGACGCGCTCGCGAAGGAGTTCCTCGCGGGCGGTGGCACGCTGCACACCGACGTCCGCGTGACCGGGGCGCATGCCCTCCCGGAGCCTCGGGTCGAGACCACGGCCGGCCCGATGTTCGCCGAGCACATCGTCCTCGCGACGGGGACCCCGATCCTCGACCGCGGTCTGTACTTCTCCAAGGTCGCCGGGATGCGGTCGTACTGCGTCTCGTTCCGGGTCTCCGGCGGGGTGCCGGAGGGGACGTTCATCTCCGCCGACAGCCCCACGCGGTCGATCCGCCCGGTCTCGGCTGCCGACGGTCCGGCGGCCACGGCACAGCTCGTCGTCGGCGGCAACGGGCATCCGGTCGGCCGCTCCGACGGCGAGACCGCCGCGATCGACGATCTCGTCGCCTGGACGCGGCTGCACTTCCCGGACGCGGAGGAGACGCACCGCTGGTCCGCGCAGGACTACCAGTCGCACAACCTCATCCCCTTCGTCGGTGCTCTGCCGCGCGGCCTCGGTCGCATCCGCATCGCCACCGGGTACGCGAAGTGGGGGCTGTCGAACGCGCCCGCCGCAGCCCTGCGGCTCACCGAGGAGATCATCGGGACGAAGCGCAGCGAGCGTCCGTCCTGGATGCTGCGCCTCGGCACCCGTCTGACCGTCCCCGCCGACCTCGCGCGCGGCGCCGTCGAGGGAGCGAAGGTGGCCGCCGCGGCCACGAAGGGCTGGGTCGAGGCCGAGACCACGCCGGTCCCGGTGCCGCAGCCCGCGGAGGGCGAGGGCGTGGTGGCGAACCGCGGCGGCCGCCCGGTCGCCATCTCCACCGTCGACGGCGTGACCCGTGCGGTCAGCGCGGTGTGCCCGCACCTCGGCGGCGTCCTCGACTGGAACGACGCCGAGTGCACATGGGACTGCCCGCTGCACGCGTCGCGGTTCGCCGCGGACGGCACCCGCATCGAGGGGCCTGCTCTGAAGGACCTCGAGCAGATGCCGCGGACGGCCGGCGGCTCCTGACTCAGGACCGGGTCGGCGGGGCGTCCCAACCCTGCTGCGGGCTGTCGCAGTCCTCACGGAACACGTACTGCGACACGAGCTTGCGCTGGCTGCTGGACCAGTCGATCGCCGGGCGGCGCTGCTCCGGCGGCAGGTAGCCCAGCCGGTAGACGGCCATGAGCTCCAGGTCGTCGGGCACCCGCAGCAGCCGCACGATCTCGTCCCAGCGCCCCGGCACCTCCATCGGGAACGAGATGAACTGGATGCCCATGCCCAGCTCGACCGTGGTCAGCCAGACGTTCTCCATGGCCGCGCCCATGCTGAACACGGAGTAGAACGACGACAGCTGCCCCGGCCGGTACTCGCTGCGGTCGAGCATGACGCCGAGCAGGAGGGGCGACCCGGCCACGAGCTTGCGGTTCTCCGCGCCCAGCGTCTTCGGCACCCCGAACGTGTTCATCAGCGTCTGGCCGCGCTTCGTGAACACCTGCGACGTGAAGGGGCGCAGCGGCGCGGGGAGCTTGTCGAACAGCATGCCGCTGCGCTTCTCCTCCATCTCCTCCTGGCTGAAGCGGAAGTAGGGCTTGTACCGCTCGAAGAACGTGCCGTTCGACATCGCCTCGGTCATGCTCTCGCCGGAGATGCGCGCGATCTCGTCGATCGTGTCCCGGTTCTCGATCACGACGAAGCGCCACGGCTGACTGTTGAGCTGCGACGGTGCGCGACCTGCGGCTTCCAGGAGGATGCGCTGGTGCTCCTCGGAGACCGGGTCGGGGAGGAACGCTCCGTTCGTGGTCTTGCGGCGGCGGATGGCGTCGAGGAGTTCCATACGGTCACTTCCGGTCGGAGGGGAGGCGCGAGACCACGAGGCCCGCGAGGACGAAGGGCGCTGCCGTGAGGGCGACGAGCGGGTGCCGCCGGGTGTGCGTCCCGGCGTAGGGGATCGCGGCCAGCGGGACGGCAGCGGGGAGGAGGGCCAGGGCGGCGCGGCGGCTGCGCGGCGTGCGAGTGGCCAGACCGACGACGACGGCGAGTCCGGTCGTCGCGCAGGTCAGGATGTAGAGCGCGTGGTGCACCCAGCGGAAACGACGCGTGTCGATGAGCCGTCCCGCCACCGCAGCCCCGAGGGCGCAGTTCGCCGCATAGGCCGTCGCCGCCGCCGCGAAGACTCCGGACGCGGGGCGGTCGTCGCGCTCGCGCTTCCGTCGCCCCGTCATGGCACGACCCTACGCCCTCCCCTCCTCCCCCGATCCACCCCCTTGCGTACGAGCGGCCCCCTTGAGTACGACCGCACCGGGGTGGGTCGCACGCAAAGGGGCCGCTCGACGGATCAGAGGGCGGCGTCCGCGTAGATGCGGAGCGCGTCGCGGACGAACTCCGCACCCTGCGTGCCGCCCGCGGACGTCGCGTAGTTCGCACCGAAGCGCGGGTCCGCGACGTACATCTCGCCGAGTCCGATGACGTACGCCTTGGCTGCGGCATCCGGCCCCTTCCGGAGGGCGGCGGCCGGAGTGCCGGGGATGCCCGTGAGCCAGGCGACGTGACGACGCGCGAGCTCCTGTGCCTCGGCGGACGCGGGATCGATGCCGCTCTCCGCCGCGGCGATCCAGTCGCGTCCGAGATCGGACACGCGCTGCTGCCAGTCGGCGCGCTCGGCGTCGCTCATCCCGCGCCACCAGCGGTCGCTGTCGGCGTAGGCCTTCGTCCCCCAGCGGTCCTCGACCTCCTGCTTGTACTGCGTGTGGTCGAAGCCGTCGAACATGTTCTCTGCCATGAGGTTCTCACCTCCTCTCAATGCCGTGATGGTGGATTCGACCGACGCGATCTGCCGCGCCAGCCGGGTCTGCTCCTCGCGCAGCAGCGCGAGGTGGGTCTCCAGGGCCGACGCCTCGGCCGCCGCCTGGTTCCCTGAGCCCGCACCCTGGTTCCCTGAGCCCGCACCCTGGGTCCCTGAGCCCGCACCCTGGGTCCCTGAGCCCGCACCCTGGGTCCCTGAGCCCGCACCCTGGGTCCCTGAGCCTGTCGAAGGGCCCAGCACCTCCGCGATCTGCGGCAACCCGAGCCCGAGCTCGCGCAGCAGGAGGATCCGCTGCAGTCGCACGAGCGCCGCCGCGTCATAGTGCCGGTAGCCGTTGGCCGCGATGCGCGACGGCGGCAGCAGCCCGATGTCGTCGTAGTGCCGCAGCGTCCGGCTCGTCGTGCCCGTCAGCCGCGCGATCTCCTGGATCGACCAGTCCCGCGATTCCATCCGCCCTCCCCTTCCGTGTCAGGTCTCCTCCCACCGTAGAAGTTGCCGCTACGTCAAGGTCAACCCCGCCTCCGAATCGCGTGATTGGCTCTATTTCCGGCGGAGATGGGGCCAATCAGGCGATTCGAAGGAGAGAGGGGGGTGTCGGAATCGAGATATATCGTGTTATCGTGACGGCAACACGATATATCGTGAATCCCTCGACACAGGAGAAGCAGACATGACCGAGAAGTGGCTCATCGCCCCCGGCGAGGAACGCGTCATCGACATCGCCTCCGCGACCCGGCTCAAGGTGGGCCTCGTCGGCGGACAGGTCGACGTCATCGCCCACGACGAACCCGGCATCCGGATCGAGGTGCACGGCGTCACCACCAAGGACCTCCGGATCGAATCCCGCGACGGGGAGGTCGAGATCGACCACCCGCAGCTGGGCTGGGACAACTTCCTCGAGGTGTTCCGGAACTTCGGCTCCGGCGGCCCGCGCGCCGAGGTGAGCGTGGCCGTCCCGCGTTCCATCGCCCTGACCCTGGGCGTCGTGAGCGCCGGCGCCCTCGTGTCGGGGATCCGCAACGACACCCGGCTCAACACCGTGTCCGGCGACATCATCGTCGACACCCTCATCGGCGACCTCAGCGTGAACTCCGTCTCCGGCGACGTACAGGTGCGCAACCTCACCGGCTCGATCAACGCCAACAGCGTCTCCGGCGACGTGGCCGTCACCGGAGCGATCCGCAAGGCGACGGTCGACATCGTCTCCGGCTCGACGCTGGTGGACGCCGCAGGCGATGTCAACACGATCACCGTGAACTCGGTCTCCGGCGGCACGACCGTCCGGCTCGACGAGTCCCTCGCGGCGAACTACGTGATCCGCTCGCTCAGCGGTCGTCTCCTCATCGACGGCGTCGAGCGCAGCACCTCCGGCCCGAGCACCTACAACGGCACGTCCGGCGAGCTCGCCGGGCGCTTCGTGGACCTCCGCGCCAACTCCGTCTCCGGAGGGGTGACGGTCCTCCGCCGCGCTCCGCAGACGATCGAGAACGACCCGGAGTGGGAAGCATGAGTCCCGCGGTCTTCTCCCACGGCGATCTGCGCCTGTACCTGCTGTCGCTGCTCGCGGAGTCCCCGCAGCACGGCTACGGCATCATCCAGTCCCTCACGGACCGCACCGGCGGGACGTACACCCCGAGCGCCGGCACGATCTACCCGCGCCTCGCGAAGCTCGAGGAGGAGGGACTCGTCACCAAGACGGTCGACGGACGCACCACGATCTACGCGATCACCGAGGCCGGGCGCGCCGAGCTCGCCTCCCGCGAGAACGACCTCGCCGACATCGAGGCGGGCATCACCGACACCGTCCGCCTCATCGCCAACGAGGTGCGCCAGAGCGTACAGGAGGCGATGAAGAGCCTCCGCGCCGATCTGGCGACGGCCACCAAGGATGACCGGGCGGCGGCGAAGTCGCGGCCCCGCACCGCGAGCGAGGATGCGCGGCTGACCAGCCGCGAGGAGCTGCACCGCGCCGACGCCGTCGTGAACGCCTTCCGCGCACGGGTCCGCACCGACCTGCGCACCCATGTCGCGAAGGGCGGCGTCCTCCCGGCGTCGGTGGTCACCGACCTCGAGAACGCGCTGGATCAGGCCGCCCGCACCGTGACGGTCGCGCTGAGCCAGCCGGACTCCTGAGCCTCCATCACACAGCACGAGGCCCCGCCGACATCCATCGGCGGGGCCTCGTCGCGTCCGGGTCACTCCGGCCAGATCTCCTTTTGCTCGTCCGGTACCGACTCCCCCAGGGGCACGACGAGCACCGGACGGTGCTGGCGATGAGCCAGCCGGGCGGCCACGGAGCCGGTGAAGAACTCCCGGATCGACTCGCCGATGCCGCGCTTGCGGGTGCCGACCACGATGAGCTGGGCGTCGAGCTTGTTGGCGAGCTGCTTGATGGCCAGGGCCGGGTCGCCGACGAGCTGTCGCGCCGTCCAGGTGACCCCCTTCCCGGCGAGGATCGTGGCAGCCGCGGCCTCGACGGCCTCGAACTCGGCGGCGCCCGCGTCGAAGTTGATGTCGATGGGGGCGGAGTGCACGTAGCCGTCCGGATCCTCGTAGGTGACGAAGCGCGTGATGTCGACGTGGGCGACCACGAGCGGAGCGTTCAGCAGCCGGGCGAACCGCACGGCCTCATCGAGAACGTGCGGGTCCTGGTCGAGCTGCATCCCGACGATGACAGCCTTCTGCAGAGCGGCGTTCTGCGTGGCCTCGTCGGACGGAGTGGAGGTGCTGTCGGTCATGGAGATCGCTCCCTTCGCCGGCCTGGCCGCGGCCAGGGTCTGTTCCCCGCGTGCTATCCTGAATGCTACTCTTACCGGCCTCGAGCCGGTGTCGTGAATGACTCGGGCGCCTGTCTGCCCGCAGCTTAACTCGTGAGGGGGTCTCAGGCATGGGCCGTGGCCGTCAGAAGGCGAAGCACACAAAGATCGCCCGCGAACTCAAGGCGTACAGTCCGTCGGTGAACTACTCGGCGCTGGAGCGCGAGCTCGCGCACTCGAGCGACTCCGACGAAGACGCCTACGTCGACAAGTGGGCCGACGAGTACGCGGACGAGGACGAAGACGAACTAGAGAAGGCATAGCCCCTCGGTTCGAAACACCCGCACGGCTCGTGCGGGTGTTTCGTCGTTCCCGGGCGGCGATGCGACGCCCCGGTCGCTCGTCCCGACCGCGCGGCCTGCCGCCGGAAAGAGGAGGCCCCCGCGATGTCAGCGCTCCCTCAAGGGCAGGATAATCCGACGCAATTCCGCTGATCCGCGTCTTGTGAGCGCAAACATTTTCTGATTTGATGTGCATGTGATCGACGGCGCACCCTCGCCGCGTCCCGGCTTCGGGCGATTCGCAGGAACATGACCTCAAAGAGGAGAACAGCATGGCACCCACCTCACGCACCCCCCGCGTCGCCGCGGTCGTCGCCCTCGGCGCGGTGTCGGCGTTCGGACTCGCGGCCTGCGCCCCGGCCGCCTCCGGGGGCGGCGACGCCGGCGGAGAGCCCGTCACCATCGAGTACATGCACCGCCTCCCCGACGGCGAGGGCATGACCACGGTCGCCGAGATCGTCGACCGCTGGAACGAGGAGCACCCCGACATCCAGGTCAAGGCCACGAAGTTCGACGGCAAGGCCAGCGACATGATCCTCAAGCTCGAGACCGACATCAAGGCCGGGAACGGCCCGTGCCTCGCGCAGACCGGATACTCCGAGGTGCCCCAGCTCTACGTGAAGGGTCTGCTGGAGGACGTCGCCACGGAGGCCGAGAAGTACGAGGACCACTACTCGGCCGGAGCGTTCAGCGGCATGCGGGTCGGCGACGCCATCGTGGGCCTCCCGCAGGACACCGGACCCCTCGTCTACTTCTACAACACCGCCGAGTTCGAGGCGCTCGGCCTCGACGCCCCGGCGACGCTCGACGACCTGACCGCCGCCTCCGCCACGGCCGCCGCCGCCGGCAAGTTCGTCACGGCGTTCACACCGGACGAGGCGCAGAACTGGCTCTCCGGACAGGCTGCCGCCGCCGGTGACACCTGGTTCTCCACGGAGGGCGAGGAGTGGAAGGTGGATGCCGAGGGTGCGGGCTCCGAGCGGGTCGCCGCCTTCTGGCAGGGCCTGCTCGACGGCAAGCAGACACTCGCGACCGAGCGCTGGGGTGAAGGGTTCACGGCGGCGCTGAACAACGGCAGCCTCATCGGCCACGTCGGCGCGGCCTGGGAGGCCGGCTTCCTCCTCGACTCCCTGGACGGCACTCCGGCCGAGGGGCAGTGGCGCGTCGCCCAGCTCCCCGACTTCGGCGCCGGGGCGATGAGCGGCCCCGACGGCGGGTCCGGCGTCTCGGTCATGAAGGGCTGCGAGAACCCCGCGGCCGCCATGGAGTTCAACGACTGGTTCAACACGCAGGTCGACGACCTCGCTTCCCAGGGCCTCGTCGTCGCGGCGAAGGGCGAGGTGGAGACGCCGGAGAAGATGCTGCGTCAGTTCGGCGGCCAGGACGTGCTGGCCGAGCTCGGCACGGCCACCGAGAACCTCAACCCCGACTTCCCGTACGCCCCCGGCTTTTCGACCCTGGCGAACATGAACGAGACGGCCGCCGCGGCTGCCGCCGGCACCGCCACGGTCGCGGACATCTTCACGACGGCGCAGGACACGGCCGTGGCGTCGCTGAAGGACCTCGGCCTCCCGGTCGCGGAATGACCGGACCGGACGGCATCATCGGATGAACGACGGCGGAGTGCACGGGCGATCGTGCACTCCGCCGTCGTCGTGAGAGCGAGAGGCACATCATGGCCACAGTGACCGAGACGAGGGCAGCGGCGCCGCTCCCTCCCGCGCGCCGTCCCGTCGCCCCGTCGACCCGTCGATCGCGGATCCGAAGAGAGGGACTGACCGGGTGGCTGTTCATGGCGCCGTTCGCGCTGCTGTTCGCCGTCGTCTTCCTCATCCCCATCATCGTGTCGGTCCGGTCGGCGTTCTTCGCGCAGGTGCCCGCCGGCGGCGGCCTGTACGGCGGGGGCGAGCTCGTCGACACCTTCGTCGGCCTCGACAACTTCGCGGCGGCGGCGACCGACGGCGCCTTCTGGGCCGGCATGGGACGGGTCGTGCTCTACGCGGCGTTCCAGATCCCGGTGATGATCATCGCGGCCCTCGCCCTGGCTCTGCTGCTGGACTCGTTCATCGTGCGCCGCCCCGCCCTGTTCCGCCTCGCCTTCTTCCTCCCGTACGCGATCCCCGGCATCATCGCGGCGATGATGTGGCTCTACCTCTACACGCCCGAGGTGTCGCCCTTCCTGCCGTATCTGCCGGAGGGGACCGACCTCATGTCGCCGCAGACGATCCTCTTCTCGATGGCGAACATGACGACGTGGACCTACACGGGCTACAACATGCTCATCTTCCTCAGCGCCCTGCAGGCCATCCCCCGCGACCTCTACGAGGCCGCCCGTCTGGACGGTGCGACGGGATTCCAGATCGCGACCCGCATCAAGGTGCCGCTCGTGCGCGGTGCCGCGCTGCTGGCGGTGCTGCTGTCGATCATCGGCACCATCCAGCTGTTCAACGAGCCGGTCATCCTGGAGGCCGCGAACTCCTGGATGGGCAAGGACTTCACGCCGATGATGCTCACCTACAACACGATGATGGGCGAGCTGTCGCCGTCGGGCAGCGGTCCGGCGTCGGCGTACTCGCTGCTCATGGCCGGGATCGCGGGCGTGCTCGCGATCGTGTACGCACTGCTCCAGCGGCGGAAGGGCGACGCATGACCACCACACGACTCGTCACCGTGACCCCGCCGACGAAGCGGCGCTCTCGTAGGCCGCAGGCGGCGGACGCCCCTCCTCCGTCCATCGCCCCGGGTCCCGCGGCCCGCACGTTCGGCATCATCGCCCTCGTCGTCGCGACGCTGTACTTCCTCGTGCCGGTGTTCTGGCTCGTAGTGGCCTCGACGAAGAACAACACCGACCTCACCTCGACGTTCGGATTCTGGTTCGCCGAGCCGAACCTCGCCGCCAACTACGACAGCCTCATGGGCTGGACCCAGGGGCTGTTCTGGCGCTGGGTCGGCAACTCCCTGTTCTACTCGCTCAGCGCCGGGATCATCGGCACGCTGTTCGCCGTGATGGCCGGCTACGCGATCGCCAAGTTCGCCTTCCCCGGGAAGAAGCTCGCGGTCGGCATCATCATGGCGGGGCTCCTCCTGCCCGTCGCCCTACTCACGGTGCCGCTGTACATCGAGTTCCAGGCGCTCGGCCTCACGAACACCGTGTGGGCGATCATCATCCCCTCGGCGGTCTCGCCGTTCGGCGTCTTCCTCGGCATGGTCTACGCGCAGTCGTCGGTGCCGACGGAGCTGCTGGAGGCCGCCCGCATCGACGGCGCCGGTGAGGCCCGGATCTTCTTCACGATCGTGCTGCGGCTGCTCGGCCCCGCGATGGTGACGATCTTCCTGTTCATCTTCGTGGCCACGTGGAACAACTTCCTCCTCCCGCTCATGATGATCTCCAGCCCCGACCTCAAGCCGGTCACGCTCGGCCTCTACGGCATGATGAGCTACTTCTCCCCCGACAAGGGCGCCGTCATGCTCGGGGCGCTGCTCGGCGTGATCCCGCTCATCGCCCTGTTCTTCACGCTGCAGAAGTACTGGCGCTCCGGTCTCGCCGCCGGCGCCGTCAAGGGCTAGGCACCTCGACCGCGCACAGACCGGAGGCCGCCCGCGCGAGCCTCCGGTCGTGCGTGAGGAGGGGGCAGCAGGAACTCGTCCTCCATCCGCGCCTGCAGGACTCGGGTCGACATTCCGGTGCAGACCAGGTCGACGACGATCGCGGTGTCGACGACGATCACCGCCCGGCGCACCCCTCGTGCACCGCGGCGACGATGCTCTCCGGGGTGAGCGTCCTCGCTCCTGCGCTCGCGCGGTGAGCACGGAATGCACGCCGGGGTCGAGATCGCGGATGAGTACGTTCGGCATGTGCGGCTCCTTTCGTGGCTACCCCTCGAGTATCGGGGACCGGAGGCACGCTCTCCGGCCTCGGAACCGCAACCCGTGGAGAACCGGCAAACTCCCCGCCGCGTGCAGAAGAGGCCCGGGGCGAACCCCGGGCCTCTCGTGTGCAGCAGAGGTACTCAGCTGCGTCGCCGTCGCCAGAGCCCCGCACCGAGGGCGCTCAGGGCGAGCGCACCGACGGTGACCGCCAGCCACGTCATCCCCTCCGCACCCGTCGTGGCCAGCGCCCCGCCACCGGCCGTCGCCGCGGCGGTGACCGCGAGATCCGCACGAGCGAGCTCGGCGCCCTCGGTGTCCGTCGCCACGAGCGCATGGGCGCCCGCGGGTGTGGCCGCCGGGATGGTGACGGTCGCGACCGCACTGCCGTCGGCGGCGATCGTCACCTCGCCCACCCTGACCGGTTCCGAGTGGAGCCAGAGCTGCACGACGGACTCGGAGTCGAAGCCGCGGAGCTGCACGCGGAGGGAGTCTCCGGCCGCCGCGGTGCCGACCGACGGGGTGAGGACCGGCACCTTCGCCGGCTTCGCCTTCTTGACCTTGAGGGCCGCACCGGCCACCTCCGCACCGGAGGCGTCCTTGACGAGGAAGCGGTGCTTCCCGACCGTCGCATCCGCGGGGATGAGGACCCGGGTGGTCAGCGCGCCGTGCGCATCGACCGTCGCGTCCGCGAGCCGCACGCCGTCCAGCCAGAACGAGACGGCGGCGTCGGGCGCGAAGCCCGAGAGCACGGCCTCGACCGTCTCCCCTGCCCGCACGGAATCCGCGCCGAGCGTCACCGCAGGATCGGTCTCCGGAGCGCAGACCCCGAGGTCGTCCTCGGGTCGCGCCTCCGGTGCGTGCCCCGCCTGCGGGGCGGTGGTGCCGTACACCGCCATCTCCGCCACGGCCGCGAACGGCGTGCCCGAGATCGACGAGGTCGCCGTCACCCGAACGTATCGCGCGGTCGTCGCCGCGAAGTCGACGTCCTGCCACTCCGCGACGTTCTTCCACTCCCCCGCGGCCACGTCGGTGAAGGTCTGCCCGTCGGTGGAGACCGCGACCTGGAAGCCCTTGATGGGGCCGTTCTGGTTCGCGCCGCGACGCAGATAGGAGATGCCGTCGACCGTCTCCTCGGAACCGAGGTCGAACGTCAGCACGTGCGGATACGCGGCGGCGTCAGTGCTCCAGCGGCTGTGCCAGAACGTCCCGGCGTTACCGTCGAGCATGTTCGCCGCCGTGCCGTCCTCACCCGCGGTCTCCTCGGAGCTCGCGGTCGCGGTGATCTGCGCGTTCGGGATGCGGGCGCGGGACGCGACAGCGGCCTCCTGCGCGGTCTGCACGGTCCGCACGTCGCAGTCGACGAGGTAGGTGGCCGCGATGCCGATGCTCACCGGCGAGCCCGCGGCCGACGCCGGTGCCGTCAGCAGCCAGTCCGTCGTCACGCTCTCGCCGGGGGCGACCTTCGTGAACAGGTTCGAGGAGCCGTCCGCGACCTCGACGGTGTAGCCCTCCGGGAGGTCGAGCTGCACGCCGACGTTCTCCGCCAGGATGTCCTCGCTGTTGGTGAAGGTCGTGGTGAAGGGTGTCTGCGCCCCGGGGCTCAGGGTCACGGCCTCGCCGGCGACGGTGGCGCACGGGGTGCCTCCGTCCGTCGGGCCGAGGTCCGTCACCGTGAAATCGTCGAGGACGAAGTCGACGTCGGGCCCGCCGACGCGCTCCAGACCGACCCAGGTGTAGTCGCCGCAGCCCACGATCACGTCCTCGCGGAACGCGGTGGTCTCCAGCGCCTGCACGACAGGGGTGCGACGCAGGGTCGTCGAGGAGATCTCCCCGTCGATCACGGCGTCCGTACCGGTCAGCCAGCGGTACGCTCCGCTCGCTCCGGCCTGGTAGTCGAACCCGATGCGATAGGTGTGCCCGGCCTGCAGCGGGACGAGCGTGGGGTCGGTCCGGTAGACGACGCCGGAGTTCTCGGAGTGCGACATCAGCGAGTGCTCACCGGTGAGGGTGGAGTCCACCGCGAGGCCCGCGGTGGCTCCGGTGTCGAACGGCTTGGCCGTGTTGCGCCAGTCGCTGCTCGTGTACGGGTCGTGCCGACGCGAGATGCTCGTACGCGGGTCGTCGATGCCGTTGGCGTCACCCTTCACGAACGGGCCCCACCCGGGCTGGTTGCCCTCGAAGTCGTTCGAGTACACGGTGCCCGCGGCGGTCGGCGCCGTCGTGTCCGCCATCACCCTGGCGTTGTCGACTCGCACCGCCGCGTCACCGGCGACCGCCGAGACCGAGACGATCACTTCGCCGGAGGCCGGGGCGAGGAACGACACCGATCCGCGCTGGTAGTACTGCCCGGCCTTGGAGTCGGCGCGCATGTAGTTGTATGTCGGCGAGAGGTTCCAGGTGCGGCTGACGACGCCGGCGCCGGTGTCGACCGCGACGCTCACGTCGCGCGTGGCCGTCGGATCGATCTGCACCTGCGCGGAGAACGCGTAGCGCTTCCCGGGGGTGAGGCCGGTGACGGTCTGCGAGATCGCGGACGCGGATGAGCCGAACACCGCGATGTTGTCGCCCCGTGAGGCGTTCTTCGCCGCGCCGAGGTCCGTGCGCTCGATGGTCACGTCGCCCCGCGGGTTCCAGCCGTCCAGCGACCCCGAGTTGAACCCGGGATCGGCCAGGCCCGCGTCGCGGTACTCGATCGCCGCCCGCTGCGCCCCACCCTGGGGCACGACGACGTAAGCCGCCCCCTTCTCGCCGGAGAGCGTCAGCTTCCCGTCGACCGCGGTGACGGTGTCCACCTTCTCGCGCCCCTGGTCGCCGAGTGCGAACACGTCGAAGGTCGTGTTGCCGCGGAAGGCATCCGTGAGCCCGAATGTCTTCTCACCGCCGGAGGCCGTGAAGAAGTACATCTTGTCCGCGTCGACGGGCGAACCCGACTCGGCGCTCGACTCCAGTGACTGCCACGGCAGCAGGTAGGAGTCGCCCCGCAGGACGGTCGCGCCGTCCATCGTGATGACGCGGGTACCACCGTCGATCCGGACCGTCACGTCGTCGGTGAAGGTCGCCTCGGCCCCCGCCGCGTACGTCTGCAGGTCGAAGTGCTGCAGGAACTTCGTCGGCAGGCTCTGCGACCAGATGTTGCCGATGAAGCCGTCCCAGTTGCGGTTGCCCACCCAGCCCTCGGCATCGACGAGACGCTGCTGGCCCAGCAGGGCGTCGTCGTTCCAGACGTCCGCCTGCGCGTTCTGGATGAACCGCACCATGGTGGAGTTGATGCCCTTGTTGTCCTTGCCGCCGTAGGCGAGGTCGTTCGGCCAGTGCGACCAGACCGTGCTGTCGACGAACTTGTCGCCCCACTCGGTCGCGACCTCGAGGTCCATGGCGTTCAGCTCGTCCGCGAGCTCCTCGGCCACCCAGCCGTTGGAGTAGTACACGTCGATGTAGACGCCGCTGAGCCCCGGCACCTCGTCCCGCAGCTGCTGGAAGCGGTCGAGCACGCGTCCGGTGCCGAGATCGGTCTGCTGATCGATGTAGTACGACTGGTCGAGCCAGTTCCAGCCGGGCTTGTACGGCGGTGTGCCGTCGAGGATCGCCGCGTCGAACGCGTCCGCCTGCGGATAGATCTCGGTGGCGTTGACGTGCACGCTCATGTCGGCGTTGAGCTTCGCCCCCTCGTCGACGAGACGGTTGAGGTCGGCGAGGCCGCCCGCGCGCTCGTTGTAGTTCCCGCCGTAGTCGGTGTTCGCGGAGTCGTGTCCTTCGCTGCCGAAGCCCTTGTTGAGCACCCACTGTCCGAGGCCGTCGGTCTGGTTCGCGATGCGCTTGGTGTTGTCGAGCACGAGGTCGAAGTAGTTCGTGGCGCTCGAGGCGAAGTTGAACGGGATGCGGCTGATCACGCGGTCGGCGACCCGGTCGGCACCGAGGCGCGGGGCGTCGACCTCCCGGTAGCGGATCGCGGCGTCCTGCCAGTCCACGGTCTCGTCGCCGTTGCGATCGGCGGTGAGGAGCACCGTGACCTTAGGAAGGGCGTAGGTCGTCACCCGGCTGTCGACGGCGGTAGTCGGATGGATGAGCCAGGTGTTCGAGCCGATCTCCGCGGTCCGGCCGTCGGCCGCGGTCACCCGCGTCGTGAGCCGGGTGTTCCATGAGGCGGTGCCGCCGGAGGCCTGCGTCGTCGCGTTAGTGATCACGCTGCCGGCGAGGGTCCCGTCGCCGAGGAAGGCGAAGGCCGCGCCCTTCGTCCCGGTGGCGGTCGCGGGCCCCACAGCGATGTGCTCATCGGCGTTGGTCGTGCTGTTCGGGCTGATCACGGTGCGGTCGAGGACGGCGCCGTCCGCGGCCGTCGCGGAGAGGAAGGCGTTGTCGGGGAGCGCCAGGGTGTTCACCGCAGCGGAGCCGTCGACTCCGGTCACGGCGAACTCGACCGTGCCATTCGCCGCGACGCGGATGCTGCTGCGCACCGTGACGTCGATGCCGGTCAGGGCCGAGACGTAGTCGACGCCGGTCGCCGTCGCCGTGGACGTGGTGGTCGACGCATAGGCGGTGCCGTTGACCGCCCAGGTGCGCGGGGAGCCCTTCTGGCCGCCGAGGCGCTCATCGCCCACGCGGTAGCCGAGGATCTGCGGGAACGCGGAGGAGACGGTGGCCGTGGTGCCGCCCGCGGCGATCTCGACGGTGTCCCCGGGCTCCGGCTGCTCCGGCGTCTCCGGCTCGGTCACGATCGGCGGGAGCTCCTCGTCGGAGAGCACCTGGATCTCGCCGGCGCCGCCGCCCGTGGTGCCCTGCGCGTCGATGATGAGGAGGGCGACGTACCGGCCGTCCTTCGCGGTCTCCAGCGTGATGCGCTGCTTCTCGTCGTTCGCGGTGGGCGCGTGCAGCGTCGCGGCCGCGGCGGCGGCGCCCCATCCCCCGTCGGCG
Source organism: Microbacterium sp. Nx66 (assembly GCF_904066215.1). Taxonomy (NCBI): domain Bacteria; kingdom Bacillati; phylum Actinomycetota; class Actinomycetes; order Micrococcales; family Microbacteriaceae; genus Microbacterium; species Microbacterium sp. Nx66. The sequence goes on along the minus strand of NZ_LR880474.1, from coordinate 427,038 downwards.
GGCGAGGTGCGCGCGGCGTCGGCGTCATCCGTGACGTACACCTCGACGGTCTTCGCCGCGACGCTCTGCCCGCGCTTGACCGAATAGTCCAGCGCCTTCACCGAGAGGGGCCGCTGCAGATCGAGCGCGATCCAGTGCGGGAAGGGGGCGTTGGCCGAGTACCGCGACGTCCACTGGGTCGAGTAGTCGCCGTCGAAGGCGCCGAGAGCCGTGCCGTCGAGCGAAGGCGGCGCCGGATACGGATCGGCTTCGCTGGACACCGCGTGCAGCCGGTAGTCCGCGTGCGGGACGGGGACGAGATCGGCGGCCTGCGCCGCGGTCGCAGGGAGGAGCGCTCCGCCGAGCGCGAGAGCCGTCGCCAGCAGGGAACTGACAGCGACGGCGGTGCGCGGCGGTCGGGAAGGTGTCGACACGTCTTGCCTCTCGAACGGTGCGACGGCCGGAGGAAGGGACGCCCCGGTGCGTCGCAGATGGATCATCGATCGAAACCGATGTTTGCGCTATCACCGTAGAGCGAGCTTGTAGCTTAAGACAAGAGTCGAACGTCAAGTATGCGCAAACATTGGCCGAAGGTCACCACCCGAGGCCCGAGTGCGGCTCAGGAGCCGATGAACTCCTCGGTCTCCCCGAAGGACGGCGCCTCCCGGATCTCCACGGTCGCACCGAGGCCGTCGGTGTCGAGCACCACGATCTCGTTGCGCCCGGTACGCCACAACGGCGCGGGGGCGTAGAGCGTCTCCTGCGGGCCCACGCTCCAGTAGCGTCCGAGCAGGAATCCGTTCAGCCACACCAGGCCCTTGCCGCCACCGGGGAAGGCGAGCCACGCGTCCAGGGGTTCGGCGACGTCCAGCGCGGCGACGGCGAGGCCGTCCACCCCGCCCACGGCAGCGGCGTCCACCGCCGGTGCCGTCTGCGGCAGGAGGCGATGCGTCCAGCCGTTCACGAGACGGCGGCCGATCATCACGCCGCGCATGATGCCCTTGCCCTCGCCGGTGTACGGCCCGTAGTTGATGCGCCCGAGGCTCTCGACGACGAGCGCCAGCCGACCGGAACCGCCGTCCACCGGGAGAGCGAGGGACGTCTCGCCGTCCCGCTCGAGCACACCGAGGCGGCGGTCGTCGAGGAAGACGACCGCACGATCGTGCAGGCCGTCGACGGTCAGTGTCGCCTCGTCCGGGAACGACACGTCGGCCTCGTAGGCCACGAGGCCGTCCTCCGCTCCGAGCTGCTCGAAGGTCAGCGGGCGCGGCGAGAGCCCGCCCGCGGCAGGGGTCGCCCGGACCACGTCGAGCAGGCTCGCTCGCCGCTCCAGAGGCGCGGAGGTCGCGGACTGCCGCCGCGGCTGGTCGGGCACGGGCGGCAGTCCGTCGGCGTGGAAGGGGGCGAAGAGCGCGCGAAGCGCATGGAACTTCTCCCCGAGCGTGCCGTCCTCGCCGATCGGGGCATCGGAGTCGTAGCTGGTCACCGTGGGCTGCAGCACGAGGTCGTGGTTCGCACCGTTCCACAGGCCGAAGTTGGTGCCCCCGTGCGCCATGTAGAGGCTGACCGAGCCGCCCTCGTCGAGGAGCTCCCGGATCGTCCCGCCCATGCTCTCCGCCGAACGCACGTGGTGCCGCTCGCCCCAGTGGTCGAACCAGCCGCCCCAGAGCTCGCTGCACATGAGCGCCTCCCCGTGCCGACGCAGGGAGGCCGCCACCGGCACCCCGGTGCCGAACGTGAACGTCGTCATCGCACCCGGCACGCTCCCGTGCGCGATCATGTCCGGAGTGATCCCGTCCGCGGTCGTCAGCATCTCCACCATGCCCCGTCGCCGGAGCCCGTCACGCAGGTGGGCGAGGTAGGCGGCGTCGCTGCCGAACGATCCGTACTCGTTCTCGATCTGGATCGCCACGATCGGCCCGCCGTAGGCCGCCTGCAGGGGCACGAGCCGCGGGAGCAGCGCGTCGTACCAGGCGTCGACGGCGGCGAGGAACGCGGGATCGCTCGTCCGCAGCGCCGAGACCCTGCCGGTGAGCCAGAAGGGCAGCCCGCCGTTGGACCACTCCGCGCAGATGTAGGGGCTCGGTCGGAGGAAGACGTCGAGGCCGACCTCGCCGGCCAGCCGCACGAAGCGCTCGACGTCGCGCCAGCCGTCGAAGCGGATGTCCCCCTCGACCCGCTCGTGGAAGTTCCAGGCGACGTAGGTGTCGACCGTGTTCGCGCCCATCGCGGCGAGCCGGCGCAGGCGGTCCTCCCACTGGTCGGGGTGGACGCGGAAGTAGTGGATCGAGCCCGACAGGATGCGGTGGGGCACACCGTCGCGGAGGATCTCCCCCTCGCGCCAGGACAGGGCGGGAGCGCCGGAGGCAGCGGCGTCTGCCGGCGCGGCGACGGCGGTGGTCGAGCCGTCGGAAGCCGCGGCGAGAAGGTCGGACATTGCACTCCCAGCTGAATTGTTTGCGTTCACATTATCGCATCGCCGAGGTCCGTGCTCCCTGGTTTTCCGCCGATGGATCGCTACCATTGGGGCATGTCCCCTCGCCGCCCGAAAGACGACCGCGCCCCCAGCCAGGTCGACGTCGCCCGCCTCGCCGGCGTCTCCACGCAGACCGTCTCGCGCGTCATGTCCGGGCAGGACAACGTCCGCCCCGACACCGCGCGACGGGTGCTGGCCGCCGTCGAGGAACTCGGTTACCGGGTGCACGCCGCAGCCGCGTCGCTCGCATCGGGACGCACGCGCGTGCTCGGCGTGATCGTCGTCTCGACGGACCGCTACTCCTCCGCCGCGCTCGGCGTCGGCATCCAACAGGCCGCGGCGGCGAACGGCTACACCGTGACCACCGCCGCGGTGGCAGACCACGCCTCGGACGACGCCTTCCTCGAGGCCTTCGACCGCCTGGAGCGGCAGGGTGCGGAGGGCATCATCCTCGGCGTGCCCATCGCCCTGGACACACCGGCGATGCGGGCGCGCACCGAACGGACGCCCGCCACCCGCAGCGAGCGCACCTCCCTGGAGGAGGACGCCCCGCTCGCGGTCGACCAGCGCGCGATCGCCCGGCTCGCCGTGGAGCACCTCCTCGACCTCGGCCACGAGACCGTGTGGCACGTCTCGGGCGACGACTACTGGACGGAGACGCAGCAGCGCAGCGAGGCCTGGGAGCAGACGCTCCGCGAGCGCGGCATCGTCCCGCCGCCGGTGATCCCGGCGGACTGGACCCCGGAGTCCGGGTACCGGGCCGGGCGCACCATCGCCGCGATCCCTGAGGCGACCGCGGTCTTCGTCAGCAGCGACGAGATGGCGTTCGGCCTCATCCGCGCCCTGCACGAGGCCGGGCGCAGCGTGCCGGAGGACATCTCCGTCGTGAGCGTCGACGACATCGCCCTCGCCGCGTACGCCTCCCCCGCCCTGACGACCGTCCGTCAGCCGTTCGAGGCCATGGGCCGCGCTGCCGCCCTGCGGCTCATCACCCAGATCGAGGGCCACGACCCGGTCGGCGAGATGCCCTCCACCGACCCGCAGCTCATCGTGCGCTCCTCGACCGCCCCACCTCGCGTCACGACGCCAGAAAGCTCAAAGCCCCTGCGACAACGATGAACATCGGTGCCGCAGTGCCTGCCAGTCGGTCGGCACGTGTCCGCGGCCGAGCGATCAGCGTCACCAACAGCATGCCGAGCCATGCACTCCACAAGACAGAGAGCCCCACGACGACGACGTCGTTTGTCGGTTTTGCCGGTCCGAGATAGTAGTACGTTGCGAACGCGATGTAAGCCAGTGCGAGCACGAGCATCGCCCATCTCCGCACCCTCGCTGGCGCGACTCCCACATCTTCACGCGTTGAGAGAACCGATTGCGTCATGAGTCCTCCGTCGTCACTAACGACTGACATTTCACATGTCACCATACAGCGCAGAGGAACGCCAGGCTGCCCGCTTTTCGGAGGACAGCGCATCCGATCGTACTGGCGCAGCCGCGCCGCACCGACGAGCGCTCTGACAGCGATCGTCACCAGCGGCCGTGACGCCGCTCCCACTCGTCCTCGATCGTGCGGCGGCGACCGGCGATGATCCCCGCGGGCACCGAGACGACCAGCACCCCCGCCACCACGAGAAGCGGCACCTGCCACCCGCCGCTGGTGTCGTGGAGAAGGCCGACGAGGAGCGGGAACACCGCCGCGATCGCGTAGCCGATGCTCTGCACGAAGCCGCTGAGGGCGACGGCGCTCTCCGGCGTACGCGCGCGGATGCTCAGGAGCACGAGGCTCAGCGGGAACATGATCGCGGTGAGCCCGAAGATCGCCACCCACAGCGGCAGCGCGACGGTCGGGAAGAGCAGCAGGCCGGCGAGCCCGACGAGGCCGGCGACCACGGCAACGAAGAACAGCGGGCGGGTCGCCTGGAACCGCACGACCAGCACCGGCACGAGCATGGAGCACGGCAGGCCGACCAGCGCGAACAGCGAGAGCAGGAAGCCGGCCGTCGCCGGGGTCACGCCGCCGAGGTCCACGAGGATGGTCGGCAGCCAGGCGAAGGCGACATAGGCCATGGTCGACGACGTGCCGAACACGAGGGCGAGCGCCCACGCCAGCGGCAGCCGCCAGAGCCGGCCGAAGACACGGGGACTCGCCGACTGTGTCGTGATCGGCCCCGTCGAGGCGGCGACCGCGTCGCGCACATCGTCCACGCCGTCGGTGGGGTCAGGGACCAGGAGCTCCGTCGGCACCGGGCGGTCGTCACCGCGGGAGCGCACCAGCAGCGTGACCCACGGCACGAGGGCGAGTGCGGCCACCACGCCCCACATACCCAGCGAGATCCGCCACCCGAGCGAGTCGGCGACGGGGACGGCGACCAGCGGCGGCAGGAAGGTCGAGACCGCGAGCGTCGTGGAGTACGCCGTCATCATGACGCCGAGCCGGTCGGCGAAGTACTTCTTGACCAGCGGCGGCAGCAGGACGTTGCCCGACCCCACGCCGGCGAACACGACCGCGGTCGCCGCGAGCAGACTCCAGGAGTCGGGGGCGAGGCCGCGCAGCAGCATGCCCGCCGCCATCAGCACGATCGCCGCGACCGCCATCCGCTCCAGCCCGAACCGGCGCTCGAACAGCGGGGTCAGCAGCCCGAACAGCGCGAAGCACACGGGCGGAGCGGCGCCGATCAACCCCACGATCACGGGGGCCACCGGGAAGTCCTCGGCGACGTGGTCCAGGACCGGAGAGAGCGAGGCGACGGCCGACCGCAGCGAGAACGCGACCAGCACGATCCCGATCAACGCGAGGGCGCGCCCCTGCCAGAGGGGTCGGCCCTGCGGCGAGCTCAGGGACCCGGACATCAAGAGGTCTGCGACCCCTCCACCCAGGCGAGGTACTCGTCGGTGACGGTGCCGGTGACGTAGCGGCCGTCGAAGCAGCTCATGTCGAGGTCTTCCAGCGCGGAGCCCTCGGTGATCGCGGCCTTCAGGTCGTCGACCTCCTGGTACACGAGGTGGTCGCAGCCCAGCTCCTCCGCGATCTCCGGGATCGTGCGGCCATGGGCGATGAGCTCGTGCCGCGACGGCATGTTGATGCCGTACACGTGCGGGTGCCGGACCGGCGGGGCGGCGGAGGCGAACGTCACCGAGGCGGCTCCGGCATCCCGGGCCATCTGGATGATCTCCTTCGAGGTGGTGCCGCGCACGATGGAGTCGTCGATCAGGAGCACGTTCTTGCCCTGGAACTCCGTCGACATGGCGTTGAGCTTCTGGCGGACGCTCTTCTTGCGCACCGCCTGCCCCGGCATGATGAAGGTGCGGCCGACGTAGCGGTTCTTGTAGAAGCCCTCGCGGTACTCGATGCCGAGCTTGCGGGCGACCTCCATGGCCGCGGGACGAGACGAGTCGGGGATCGGCATGACCACGTCGATCTTGTCCATCGGCACGTGCTTCGCGATCGTGTCGGCGAGCTTGTCGCCCATCCGCAGGCGCGACTCGTACACCGAGATGCCGTTCATGACCGAGTCCGGACGGGCGAGGTAGACGTACTCGAACGCACAGGGTGCGAGCGTCGCGGCGGTGGCGCACTGCTGGGAGAACAGCTCGCCGTCGTTCGTGATGAAGACGGCCTCTCCGGGCTCGACCTCGCGCACGACCTCGTAGTCGCCGTTCTCGAGCACGAGCGACTCGCTCGCCACGACCCACTCGTCCTTGCCCTCAGCGCCGACGACGGTCGAAGGGCGACGACCCAGGATCAGCGGACGGATGCCGAACGGATCCCGGAACGCGAGCAGGCCGTAGTTGGCGATCACGGCGATCACGGCGTACGCGCCCTCGATGCGGTCATGCGTGCGGGCGACGGCCTCGAAGATCCGGTCGGGGTCGAGGTCGACCGTGGAGGTCGTGGTCTGCAGCTCACCGGCGAGCACGTTGAGCAGCAGCTCGGTGTCGCTCGACGAGTTCAGGTGCCGGCGGTCGCGCTGTGCCATGTCGGCGGCGAGCTCGCGCGTGTTCGTGAGGTTGCCGTTGTGGATGAGGATGATGCCGTAGGGCGCGTTCACGTAGAACGGCTGCATCTCCTCTTCGCTGGACGCGGTGCCCTTGGTGGCGTAGCGGACGTGGCCGAGGCCGACGTTGCCCAGCAGGCCGCGCATGTCACGGGTGCGGAACGCCTCGCGCACCATCCCCTGAGCCTTGGCGTTGTGCATGACGCCGTTCGCCTCGGCGGTCGCGATGCCCGTCGCGTCCTGCCCGCGATGCTGCAGCAGCAGGAGGGCGTCGTAGATGTCCTGATTGACCGGGGCAGAGCCCACCATTCCGACGATGCCGCACATGGGCTCTTACTTCGCTCCGTCCGCGTAGGCGCCGACGAGGCGCACCGCTCCACCATCGACGCCCTTGGCGCCCTGTTCGAATTCGCCGGCCGGACGCGGGCCGAAGCCCACCGTGCCGACCTGCCAGGAGGGCATGCCCTCGGCGTTCAGCGCCGCGATTGCAGCGTCCTTCTTGTCCGCCGCCACCACGGCGAGGAATCCGATGCCGAGGTTCCAGGTGCCCTCGGCGGACTCGAGCGTGGAACCGGCGATGTCGCTCAGCACACGGAAGACCGGGCTCGGCGACCACGTGCTGCGGTCGACCTCGACCCAGCTTCCCTGCGGCAGCACGCGGGCGAGGTTGGCGGCGATGCCCCCGCCGGTGACGTGGCTCAGGGCGTGGACTCCTCCGGAGGCCTCGATCAGGCGCAGCAGCGGAAGCGTGTAGAGCCGGGTCGGCTCGAGGAGGGCCTCGCCCCAGGTCGAGCCGAAGTCCGCGGCGTTGTCACCGTAGGAGATCCCGGCGCGGGTGATGATGTGACGCACGAGAGAGTAGCCGTTGGAGTGCAGGCCGCTGGAGGCGACCGCGATGACCGCATCGCCGTCCTGCACGCGCTCGGCGCCGAGGATGGCGTCGGCCTCGACCACGCCCGTCGCCGCCCCGGCGACGTCGTAGTCGCGCGGACCGAGGAGGCCGGGATGCTCCGCCGTCTCACCTCCGACGAGGGCGGTGCCCGTCGCCGCGCACGCCTCCGCGATGCCGCGCACGATGTCCGCGATGCGCTCGGGGACGACCTTGCCACAGGCGATGTAGTCGGTCATGAAGAGCGGCTTCGCGCCCACGACCACGATGTCGTCGACGACCATGCCGACGAGGTCCTGGCCGATCGTGTCGTGCTTGTCGATGGCCTGCGCGATGGCGACCTTTGTGCCGACGCCGTCGGTGCTGGTCGCGAGCAGCGGACGACGGAAGTCCCGCAGTGCGCTGGCGTCGAACAGGCCGGCGAATCCGCCGACACCGCCGAGCACCTCGGGGCCGTGCGTGGCACGGACGGAGGACTTCATCAGTTCGACGGCGAGGTCACCCGCCGCGGTGTCGACGCCGGCTTCGGAATAGGGGTTGGTGGGGGAGGCAGCCACTCGAACAGCCTACCGCCCGCGGCCGACCACTCGGCTCGCCGCCTCCTTCCCGGCTCACCCGCCGCGATCTGCAAATATCAGTCCTCATATGTGGCGTAATCATCTGCGCATGTGAGAGTCTATCGCCGAAGCAGGCGGGTCCGGTGTCCGGGGTTCCCGGAAAGAACAGGAGAGGTGGACAGTGCGCGCGCAGAAGAGGAGAACGCAGCGACGACAGGGGAGGAGCGTTGTCGGCGTGAGCAGCACCATCGCCCTCCTTGCGCTGGTCGGGCTCGCCGTGCCGCCGACGGCGCACGCCGCGGAGTGGGACGCCATCACCTCGGCGACGGTGGTGGAGCCGACAGGTGAGGTGCACCTGTACGACACCCTCCGCCTCGAGGCCACGTGGGCCGTCCCCGACAGCGCGCAGCCCGGAGACACTTTCTCGCTCAGCTTTCCGACGACGCCCCGCTTCGTCGGTGTCACCTCGTCCTTCCCGCTGCGAGCCCCGGACGGCGCCACCGTCGGCACGTGCACCGTCGCGGCGACCGCCATCACGTGCACGCTGAGCGACTACGTCCTCACGCACGACAACGTCCGCGGCACCCTGTTCTTCCAGATGAAGGCGGAGGAGACCACGGAAGACGACACCGTGACCTTCACCACCGGTGACGGAGGCCCGATCACCGTGGAGATCCCCGGTGGCGGCGTCGGTCCGCAGCGCTCCGAGCCGGCCCCGACGGACGCGACCAAGTCGGGCGTGCAGACCGCCGACGGGACGATCGAGTGGTACATCTGGGTGCCGGGACGCCTGCTCAGCGGCGAGCGCCCGACCCTCTCCGACACCGCGACCCCGGGGCTGAGCGTGTTGCCGAGCACCGTGGCGATCGGTTCGGTCGCCGTGGACGCCTGGAACGGCGGCCTGTTCGATGCCGCAGACTTCCGCACCCTCACAGCCGGGTCGGACTATGCCTTCACCCCGGACACTGACAGCTCCTCGTTCACAGTGGTCTTCGCCGCGCCGGCGGAGCCTGACCGCCTCTATCGCGTCTCGTACCAGACGCGCCTGCCCGCAGACGCGCACACCGGACAGGTGTTCAGCAACACCGTCTCCGGGTCGAGTTTCACGACCACCACGGCGTCCGTCACCGCGAGCCTGGCCGGAGGCGACGGCGAAGGCGACGGTCTCGGCGGCTTCTCGGTCGCGAAGCGGATCACGGGCGCGGCCGCACCCCTCGTCCCGGCCGGCGCGACATTCGCCGTCGACTACTCGTACCCCGGAGCAGACGGCCCCGTCACCGGTACCCTCACGCTGCCCGTGGACGGCACCGACCGAAGCGTCGGGCGGATTCCCGTCGGCACGGTCGTGACGCTGTCCGAGCACACCGCGGATGCCATCCCCGGCGTCGTGTGGGGAACTCCGCAGTTCCGCGGCGACGGCGTGACCACGACGGACGAAGGAGCACAGCTCACGATCGGCGCAGGGTCGGTCGTGGCTGTCGAGCTGACCAACCCGGCCACGCTCTCCCCGCCGTCCCCGAGCACGCCGCCGACCACGACGGAACCGCCGTCACCCTCGACGCCGCCGGCACCACCCTCGCCGCCGACCACGGGCCTCGCGGCCACCGGCGGCGACCCCGGCGGTCTGATCGGACTCGCCACCGGGGCGGTGCTGGCTCTCGCAACGGGGATCCTGCTCAGCCGTCGGTCCGCCACCCACGCGGACTCCGCACCCGGAAGCATCGGCATCGAGAACTGACGCTCGCCCGCGACGCGAAGGGCCCGGTCCGACGGATCGGACCGGGCCCTCGTGCAACGGGGTTCCGTGCGGTCAGCTCTGGCCTGCGACGTTGTCGCGAGCGTCCTGAGCGCTGCCCTTCACCTCGTCGACGGCGTGGGTCGCGTCGTCACGGACGTGGGCTGCGGCGCCGGCGGCCTCATCCTTGACGGCGGCGAAGGCCTCCTGCGCCGGCTCCTTGAGGTCCTGTCCGATCGTCTTGGCGACGTCGGTCGCCTCATCGACGAGAGGCTGGGCCTTCTCCTTGATGTCCTCGGCCAGTTCCTTCTCCTTCGAGGAGGCGGGGATGACGGCGGCCACGACGAGGCCGGCGGCGAAAGCCATGAGGCCCACCGCCAGCGGATTCCCCTGGGCCTTGGCGACGGTGTGCCGCCCGGCATCGGCGACCGAGGAGGAGGCGTCCCCCAGCCGGTCCCCGGCGTCATCGGCGGCGCCCATCACCCGGTCGACGGCCGAGCGCACCGCGCCCTTCATCTTCTGCGTCTGCCGGTGCACGACCTTCGAGGGGGTGACCTTGTCGGCGAGAGCGTCGACGTCCCTGCCGAACTCTGCTCGGGTCCGCTCGATGTCGGCGCGGATCGCGTCGGGTGAATCGCTCATTTGTTCTCCTCATTCCTCTTCACCGCATCAGGGATGCGCTTGAGGGTGTCCACGGTGCGCGGAGCCCCTTCGATGCTCTTCAACTGCTTGCGTCCCATCACGAACAGGACGAGGGCGATCACCGCCCAGATGACGGCGACGATCACGGCCGACCAGCCGAGACCGGTGACATAGGCGCCGAGGGCCCACCAGAGGGCCACCGACAGGAAGAACACGGCCATGAGCGCGCCGTATCCGGCCCCGCCGAGCATGCCCGCCCCCCGGCCGGCGCGTGTGGCCGATTGCTTGAGCTCGGCCTTCGCCAACTCCAGCTCCTGCCGCATCAGGGTCGACAGATCAGTGGTGACCTCGCTGAGCAGATCGCCGAGAGATGTGGTCTCGGCCTTCTGCTCCGAAGGTGTGGGGATGGGGTCGGTCATGGTCGTCCCTCTTCATCGGAGCCGCGGGTGGCGGCATCCGTCCGGTCGTAGAGCGGAGTGTCCCCGTCATCCACCGTCTCGCCGTGCGGTGTGACGCCCCACGGCGCGGTGCCGGCGTCGATACCGCTCATCCCGTCCGGCGCTCCGGGGACCGTGCCATCGGTCGGCAACGGCGGCTGACCGAGGGTGGTGTTCTCGGCGACTCCCGCGCCTCCGGCGACACCGGCCGCGCCCGCACCACCGGGAACCGCCCCGGGCGTGGTCGCCGCGGGGACGACGGGACGCGGCGGAACGGCGGCTGCCGTCGCCCCTGCGGCCGACGAAGAGCCGGACCCGGCGGGACCCGACCCCGAGGAGGCCGACTCGGCAGCGCCCTCGGAGAGCGCTCTGGTCAGCCGCCCGGCGACGAGACCGGCGAGTGCCGCCACGGCGATGAACGTGCCGGGCTTCGCCCGTGCGTACGACTTCACCTCCGTGAGCAGCGAACCGGGGTCGCGGTCGCCGATCCAGCCCGCGATGCCCTGGATCCGGGTGGACGCCTGGCGCACGAGGTCGGCGGCGACACCGCCGTCCGAGCGCTCGGCCATCGTGCCGAGCTCCCCGCCCACGGACCGGAGCCCGTCCGCGACACGGCGCTGCTGCACCGCCGCCTGCTCCGACAGCTCGGTCTTCGTCTGGTGGTACAGGTCGCGAACCTGGTCCTTGGCCTCATGGGCGACGGCACCGGCCTCGGCCTTCGCGGTCTCGACGACGCCCGCCGCCTGACTCTTCGCCTCGTCGGCGACGCCTGCGGCCTCGTGCGCGGCGGTCCGGACGGTGCCCGGAGACTCGGTCGTACCGCTGCCCGCGGCACCTTCTGCATTGCTCTGCGACATCGTTCTTCCTCTCGACTCCCGCCGACGGCCGCCGACGTGTCAGCAGGTCTACCCCTGGATCCGGCGATCACAGCGAGGGTTGACGCGGCTCTCCGCGGGCATTACCGTGCCGGGGCTCCGCACGGCTGCTGCACCCGCCTACGATGGGGCCATGGCCGACAAGCCGCAGTGGCTCATCCGCGAAGACGCGAGCGTCCCCGTGCTCGTCGCGCTCGCCCTGCGCCAGCTGCTGGGCATCCGGGCACCCCTGGATCTGCCGTCCCTCCGCGACCTGTCGGTCCGCGCACCCGACGCGGTGGACGCCCCGCCCGAGGTCGAGGCGCAGTGGCAGGGCTACTGGGACATGACCGTGGAGCCGCGGGCTCATCACTCGGGCGTCCCGCTGGAGTTGATCGACGGTTTCGACACGCTGGTGGCCCTCCCGGCGACCGGCGCCGAGGCGCTCTCGTCGGCGATCCGACCGCATGCCGGCACCGCGCTCCGCTATGCCACCGCCGCACACGACCGGTACGTGGGGTCGATGAAGAGCCACACCGGCGGGGACGCCTACCGGGCGTACGCGAGCGCGATCGCCGAGTTCGAGCGCGACATCGGGCGCCGTGCGCACTCCTTCGAGCTCAACGTGCAGGTGCTGCCTCTGTCGCAGCGCGGGATCTGGTGGATCGGCGACCTCACGGTCGCGGTGACGGACGGGCTCCGCCGGGACGTCGTGGCGTTCGACTCCGCGATCCGCCCCGTGATCGCCGAGCTCGCCTAGTCGCGGTCCGTGGTGCCGTCGTCGACGACGGTCTCCCGGTCGACGGTCACGACGCGGTCGTGGCGGCGGGCGAGACGCTCGAGCACCAGACCGGCCACGCCGCCGAGCGCGAGACCGATCGGCACGGTCCAGAGCAGGAGGAAGCCGAAGACCTGACCGGGCGGATAGACGACGTCGAGCGCCTGCGACTGCTCGAAGCTGCCGACCATCGTGAGGATGCCGGCGGCGATGACGCCCAGCACGACCCCGATGCCCATGAGCACGCCGTACCGCGGCACGCGGCGCACGGTCGCTTCGACGGTCTGATGGGTGTCGTGGGAGGGCATGCCTCCATTGTCCCACCCTCCGCAGCCGTGCGCATCCGCATGCGAGACCGCCCTCCCCGGATGACCGGGGAGGGCGGTTCCGCTAGCCGCCGGTCTCAGACCTCGGTCGTCGTCTCGGCCGGCTCCCCCCTCCGGGTGCGACGCACGATCAGCACCCCGCCCGTCGCGGCGAGCGCGACGACGACCAGACCGCCCACGATCCAGGGCCACACCGGGGCCTCGTCCGAGGCGACCGGCGCGCTGATCGCGGTCACCGCCGCATCGGCTTCGGCCTCCGGCTCGGACTCCTCCTCCGCAGGAGCGCCGCACGCATCGTCGACCGGGATCACGGCGGAGACCGGGTCGAGCCCCTCGCCCGCCTGATACGTGCCGAACGCGGAGGCACCGGCCGCGGTCAGTGTCGTGGGTACGTCGTCGAGGGTCAGCGCACCGTCGGTGACGGCGGCGTCCGTGAGGGCGAACTCCGCGAGACGCACCCCCTGCTGCGCCACGGCCTCTCCGTCCTGGGTGGTCCCGGTCACGTCGAACACGAGGTAGCCGGTGTCGCCCGCGAGCTCGACCCGCGCGTTCGCCAGCGTCGTGTTCAGCGCCCCGTCGTGGCCCGTGAAGGCGATGCTGCCGCCGTACGTGACCAGCCCCGCGCCCGCCTCGTCGTCCAGCGACCCGGTGCCGTTCGACCACACGAAGGCGGGGTACTCGTACGTCACGTCGGTCAGCGTCCAGCCACCCCGTGCGATGCCCTCGATGTAGGTCCGGAACGACTCCTTGTAGCCCCAGTGCAGGGTCGCTCCCTCCACCGTGCACACCCCGAGTTCCGTGGTCGCTCTGGCGAGGGTGAACGAGAGGCCGCGATCGACGGAGCCCTGGAAAGTGAGCGTGTGGTCGCCGTCCGCGAGCGTCGCCGGGAGGGAACCCGACCACGTCGCGACACCCGACGCATCCGCCGTCACGGTGCCGAGCAGCACCGGGGTCGAGTACACGACCACCGTGATGCCCTTTTCGTTCGCACGGAACCCGGAGGCGGAGACCGTGGCCGGCTTCCCGGCGGCGAGCGCGGCGAGGTTCTTCTCGTCGACCTCGATGCCGGTGGCCGTCGGCGCGGTCGCCGGGAGCGTGGCCTTCGGCGCGACCGCTGCCGCCGCGACCGTTCCCGTGGTGCCCGAGGGCGCGGCGGCGACGGAGCCGATCGTGAACGAGACGGGGTTGAGCGTGGTGCCGTATCCCGAGAGGACGCGGTCGCGCCCGGCGTCCGTGAGGGCGGCGGGTGCCGCCGTGTAGGTGACGGCGCCGCCGGCCGCCGTGCGGACCGCGCGGGAGAGGTCGAGAGTCGCGAACGGCACCTGCGCACCCCCGCTCGTCACGAACAGCGTGGCGGAGGACGCCGAGGTGATCCGGATCATCGGATCGGCGACGGTGACGTCGAGCACCCCGTGGTGGCCGGTGAAGCGCACCGCGCCGCGGTAGACCACGCTGCCGCGCCCGGACGTCGCGTCGAAATCGCCGCCGACGGTCTGCCCGAACTGGAACTGACCGCCGGATCGGGTGGCGCCACCGGATACGGCGATCGCACCCTGGGCGATCGGGCCGGTGATGTAGTTCGTGAACGAAGACGAGATGGCCCAGCGCAGCGACCCGCCGGGGACGGTCGCAGCCGGCTTCGTCGGCGTCACCGGGGGTTTCGGCGTGACCGGGGGCTTCGGCTCGGTCGGCTTCTCGCCGAGCAGTGCGCGCCACTGCGCATCGGTGATCGTGATCGCGCCCCGCGCGTGGATGGTGTCGGCGGTCGGCATCGTGTGCTGCTGCCACACGATCACCTCGTACGTCTTCGACCGGTTGAGATCCTTCGCCGCCGCGTTCAGGTCGACCGCGAAGGCTCCGAAGCCGATGTTCCGGACGTACTGCATGGCGAGGAAGCCGGCCGTCACGTCAGCCTCGGTCCCCGTCTCGATGAGCGCCACGTAGGCGCCGGTGACCGCGCCGAGGTCGGCGGCGGTGGCCTTCACCGTGAGCCCGTCCGCGGCCGAGGCTCCCGTGACGGCGGTGGTGACCGACGGCCCGGGGGACGGCAGCAGGGCGTTCCACTGCGCGTCGGTGACGGTGACGGTGGAGCGCGCGTAGATCGTGTTCGCATTCGGCATGGTGTGCTGCTGCCAGACGATCACCTCATAGGCCTTCGACCGGTCCAGCGCTGTCGCCGCAGCGGTCAGGTCGACGCTGAAGCCGCCACCGGTGATGCCGCGCACGTACTGCATCGCGAGGAAGCCGCCTCCGGCCGTGACCTCGGCCTCCGTGCCCTTCTCGATCAGTGCCGCGTAGGCGCCCGAGACGGCGCCGAGCTTCGTCGCCGCTGCCGTGACCGTGAGGCCGTCATCGGCCGTCGCCGCCTTCACGGTGGTCGTGAGCCCCGAGGCGACGCGGTAGTCCAGAGCGACGCGGCGCTCCTGGTCGGCGTTGACGACGCCGCCTGCCGGGTAGGTGTACACGCCGTAGGAGCCGGGCGTCGCCGGAGTGTCCTTCAGCGTGAGCGTGACCTGGAACGAGCCCTCGGGGGTGATGTCCACCCACTGTGCGCGGATCGCGCCCTGGTACTGCGCCGGGACCTGGGTCAGCACGCCTTCGGCGAGCGCCCAGGCCTGTGCACCGACCGAACGCGCCGAGGACGGCGCCCCGTGCGAGGGCTGCCACGTCGCGGCGAAGTTGCCGAAGACCACATAGGTGCCCTGGGGCAGGTTCGACGGGATCGGGACGCCGCGCCCGCCGACGTTCGCGGTCGGGTCGTATCCGGTGCCCTTGACGACGATCTCGTCACCCGCCTGGAGGCGAGCACCCGCAGCGGGCGTGGTGCCGTCGGCGAGGAACACGTCGATGGCGGCTTCGGCGGGCGCCGGCTCGGTCTCGCCCGGGGCCGTCTCCCCCGGCTCCGTCTCGCCCGGCTCCGTCTCCCCGGGCTCCGTCTCCCCGGGCTCCGTCTCACCCGGAGTCGTCTCGCCCGGCTCCGTCTCGCCCGGCTCGACGGGCGTCGTTCCGAAGACCGTGTCCCACTGCGCAGGCGTCACCGTGACGTCGCCGCGGCCGTAGGTCGTGGCGGCTGTCGGCGCGGAGTGCTGCTGCCAGACGAGCACCTCGTACGTCTTCGTGCGGTCCAGGGACGCGACGGGCGCCTGCAGCGTGAAGGAGGCGGCCCCCTGCTGCACGCTCGGGAAGGGCAGCGCGAACGCGGCGTAGCCACCACCGGCGGAGACGCCGCTCTCGGTGCCCGACACGATCAGCGCGGCATAGACGCCCGTCACGTCCGGCAGCCCCTCGGCCCGCACCTGCACGGTGAGGCCGGTGGTGTCGGCGGACGACACCGTCGCGGCGACGGTCGCCGCGGCAGCGTGCGCCGGCGGGCTGGCCATCGCCCCGGCGGCGACGAGGACGAAGGAGACGAGGGCGGCGAGCAGGACACGCAGGCGCGTGCTCGCTGAGGGGGTATGTGCTGTGGCGTTCACGGTTCTCCGCGGCCCGCGGGGCGCGATCGATCGTGCGCTCCCGGCGGTACCGCACGGCAGTCGGGCGAAGTGGACTTTGGTTAGGCTTGGCTAAGCAAGCCGTCGATCCCGAGCGTAGAGGGGCGTCGGCGAGGACGTCAAGTTTTAGGATAGCCTTGCCTAATGCGACGCGCCTCTGCCCTGCTCCTCGCCGCCGCGCTGGCTCTCGGACTGGCCGCCTGTGCCGGACCGGATTCCGACCCCGCGTCGACACCTCCCGTCGACGAGGCGTGCCCGCAGGCGTCGACTCCTCTCGCCGATCTCGACCTGGTCGCCGATGTGCGCGCGGCCACGGGTCCCTCGACCGCGTGCCTCGCGAGTCACGCGGTCGTCCCCGTCGATGACGACACCGCCCCGGCGCTCCCGGTGGCCGTGACCGACAGCGAAGGCCGCGAGGTCGAGATCACGGACGTCGATCGCATCCTCCCGATCGACATCTCCGGCACGATCGCCGCCACCGTGTTCGCGCTCGGGCTCGGCGATCAGGTCGTCGGGCGCGACGCGTCCACGCAGTTCCCCGGCACCGAGGACCTTCCGGTCGTCACCAAGACCGGGCACACGCTCAACCCGGAGGCGATCCTCGAACTGGCCCCGACCGTCGTGCTCACCGACACCACGATCGGCCCGAAGGAGGTCCGCCAGCAGCTGCGGGACGCCGGAATCGCGGTCGTCGTCATCTCCAGCGACCGACGGATCGACACCACCGACGCGCTCGTGACGGAGATCGCCACGGCCCTCGGCGTCCCGACGCGCGGAGCGGCGCTCATCGCCCGCCTCGACGCCGAGCTCGACGCCGCCATCGCGGAGATCGCCGCCGTCACCCCGCCCGCCGAGGCGGACAGGGCCCGCATGCTGTTCCTGTACGTGCGCGGGAGCGCCAACGTGTACTACATCTTCGGCGAGGACTCGGGGGCGGACTCCCTCATCGACGCGGTCGGCGGGGTCGACGTCGCCGAGGAGATCGGCTGGGAGGGCATGAAGCCGATGACCGCGGAAGCGCTCGTCGCCGCGCAGCCCGACGTGCTCGTGATGATGACGGACGGGTTGGAATCGGTCGGCGGCGTCGACGGACTCATCGAACGCATCCCCGCCATCGCCGAGACCCCGGCGGGCGCACATCGCCGGGTGATCGACATGGCGGACGCCGAGATCCTCAGCTTCGGCCCCCGGTCGGCCGACGTGATCAGCGCCCTCGCGCGCGCCCTGTACGCGCCGGAACCCGCCTCGTGACCGGCGAGGTCGTCACCCCGACGCCGACCCGGCATCGGGGACTGCGCTTCGCGGCGGTCGTCGTGGCCCTCGTCGTGGCCCTCCTCGTCACCTGCGTCGCGTCGATCACGAGCGGGCAGTACGACCTGTCGCCGACCGCGCTCGTCGGCGTCCTCCTGCGCGGTCTCGGCATCGACACCCCGGGGGCTGCGGCTGCGGCGACCGACGACGGCGTGATCTTCAACCTCCGCCTCCCGCGGCTGGTCCTCGGCCTCCTCGTCGGCGCCGCGCTCGCGGTCTCCGGCGTGCTCATGCAGGCCATCTTCGGCAATCCGCTCGCCGACGCGGGCGTCGTCGGCGTCTCGTCCGGCGCGGCGCTCGGAGCGGCGGCGAGCATCACCTTCGGCCTGGCCACCTTCGGCATGTGGACCACGCCCGCCTTCGCCTTCCTCGGCGGCCTCGTGGCTGTCTTCTCGGTGTACCTGCTGAGCCGCTCCGGCGGCCGCACCGAAGTGGTCACCCTGCTGCTCACCGGCATCGCGATCAACGCCATCGCCGGCGCCGGCATGGCCTTCCTCACCTTCCTCGGCACGACCTCGACGCGTGAGCAGATCGTGTTCTGGCAGCTCGGCTCGCTGAACGGCGCGCTCTGGTCGAACATCCAGCTCGTGGCGCCGCTCGTGGCGATCGGGATCGTCGTCGCCCTGATCGTGGCGCCGGGTCTGGACCTCTTCGCCCTCGGCGAGCGCACCGCCCGGCATCTCGGCGTCCCGGTCGAGCTGCTGCGGATGGTCGTCATCGTCACCGTGGCGCTGCTCGTCTGCGCGGCGGTGGCCTTCGCGGGGATCATCGGCTTCGCCGGACTCGTCGTCCCCCACCTCATGCGCATGCTGATCGGCCCGGCGCACCTGCCGCTCGTGATCGCCTCCGCCCTCGGCGGCGCCCTCCTCATCGCGGTCGCCGACCTCGTGGCCCGCACCGCGGTGCCGCTCGCGGACCTCCCGATCGGCATGATCACCTCGCTCGTGGGCGGCCCGTTCTTCCTCTGGCTCCTCGTGCGGACGCGGCGGCGGTCGGGAGGGTGGGCGTGAGCCTCCGGCTGCACGGCCACGGGCTCACGGTGCGCGTCGGGGACGGACGGGCCATCCTCGACGACGCGGCCATCGACATCCACGCCGGGGAGGTGCACGCCCTCGTCGGGCCGAACGGCGCGGGCAAGTCCACCCTGTTCGGCGTGCTCTCCGGCGACATCGCTCCGGTCTCGGGCACCGTCCTCCTCGACGGCCGTCCGGTGGCGGCGACCCGCCCCCGCGACCTCGCCCGGCACCGGGCCGTGCTGCTGCAGGAGAACACCGTCACCTTCCCCTTCACGGTCGAGCAGGTCGTGCGGATGGGACGCACCCCGTGGGCGCGGACCCCGGCCGCCGGGGAGGACGACATCGCCGTGGCCACGGCGATGGCGACGACCGAGGTCATGGCGCTGCGGGAGCGGTCCGTCCCCTCGCTCTCCGGCGGCGAGCGCGCACGGGTCGCCCTCGCCCGCGTGCTCGCCCAGAGCACCGGGATCCTGCTGCTCGACGAGCCCACGGCGGCGCTGGACCTCAAGCATCACGAAGACGTGATGCGCGTGGTCCGCACCCAGGCGGAGGCCGGGGTCGCGGTCGCGATCGTGCTGCACGATCTGAACGCCGCGCTCGCGCATGCCGACCGCGTCACCCTGCTCGCCGACGGGCGGGTCGCCGCCACCGGCACGCCGGACGAGGTCCTCACGGCCGCGCGGATCGAGGAGGTCTACGGGCAGCCCGTCGACGTCTTCCCGCACCCGCGCACCGGGGTGCCGCTCGTCGTGGCCCGCCGCTAGGGACGCAACGGGAGCACGCCGGTGAGGTCAGCGCGCGTGCCCGAGGCGTGGATGCGCCCGGCCGTCGCGGCGTCCGCCCACGGTTCGGCGCCGGTGGCGACCGCGATCCAGGTGGCCGCGTCCATCTCCACGACGTTCGGCGGCGTGCCGCGCGTGTGCCGCGGCCCCTGGATCACCTGCACGGCTCCGAACGGCGGGACCCGCACCTCGACGCTGTTGCCAGGGGCCTTCTCGTCGAGCAGCTGCAGCAGATAGCGCACCGCGGTCGCGAGTTCCGCACGCGCCGGCTTCGTCCCCGCGGCTTCCGCGTCGCGAACGGCACCGAGCGCCGCGCGCCCGTCGACGATGTCGATCTTCCTGGCCATCCCCCCACCCTAGATCCGCCGCCCCGGACCGGGTCATAAGCTCGAGGACATGAGCATGCATCCGCAGGGCGCCCGGGCCGAGCTGCTCGCCGCCGCGGCCGACCACTCCTGGAGCGTGCCGATCCCTCCGCTCGCGGACCCGGGCGGCGCCCACGACGCCTCCGTGCTCATCCTCTTCGGCGTCCTCGACCACATCCCCGCACCGACCGTGGACGCGGCGGTCGCACGCGATCTCGACGTCCTGCTGCAGCGTCGCGCTCCGACGCTCTCCTCGCATCCGGGCCAGGTCTCCTTCCCCGGCGGACGCGCTGAAGCGGCCGACGCCGACGCGGTCGCCACGGCGCTGCGGGAGGCCGAGGAGGAGACCGGCCTCGACCCCGACGGCGTGGAGGTGCTCGCGACGCTCCCCGTCATCCCCCTCGCTGCCAGCAACCACCTCGTCACCCCGGTGCTCGCCTGGTGGCAGTCGCCGTCCCGCGTCGTCGCCGTCGACCACGCGGAGACCGTCGAGGTGTTCCGCGTCCCCGTCGCCCAGCTCCTCGACCCGGCGACCCGTTTCACCTCGACCCTGTCCCGTGCCGGCCGCACGTTCCGCGGACCCGCCTTCGACGTGGACGGCACGATCGTGTGGGGCTTCACCGCCATGGTTCTCGACGCGCTGTTCGACGCGACCGGCTGGACCGTGCCCTGGGACACCGCGGACGAGCGCCCGATCGTGCTCTGACCCTCCCGACCTCCGTGCACAACTCAGGAGAACCGCGGCGGATCGGTCCGGATATGCCGTCGGATCCCGGCTGCCGCGCCGATCGTCCTGAGTTGTGAACGCGGGACCGGCCGAAACCCCGCGCACGTGCCTCGATAGGCTGGACGCGTGAAGATCCTCGTCCTCGGTTCCGGTGCCCGTGAGCACGCGATCATCCTGGCGCTGCGCGCCGAGTCCACCGCGCACGAGATCCTCGTCGCCCCCGGCAACGCCGGCATCGCGCAGGACGCGACCCCCGTCGCCCTCGACCCGCTGGACGGCGCCGCGGTCACGGCCTTCGCGAACGAGCACGCGATCGACCTCGTCGTCATCGGCCCGGAGGCTCCGCTCGTGGCAGGCGTCGCGGACGAGCTCCGCGGCCGCGGCATCCCCGTCTTCGGCCCCGGCAAGGCCGCCGCGCAGCTCGAGGGCTCCAAGGCCTTCGCCAAGCGCGTCATGGACGCCGCCGGTGTGCCGACCGGCCGCGCGGTCCGCGCTGCCACGGTCGCCGACGTCGAAGCCGCGTTCGAGGAGCTCGGCGCCCCGCACGTGGTCAAGGCCGATGGACTCGCCGCGGGCAAGGGGGTCATCGTCACCTCCGACCGCGCCGAGGCCCTGGCCCACGCGGAGCAGTACCTCCCAGCCGGCCCCGTCCTGGTCGAGGAGTTCCTGTCCGGCCCCGAGGTCTCGCTGTTCTTCCTCAGCGACGGCGACACGGTACGCGCCCTCAGCCCGGCACAGGACTTCAAGCGTGCCCTCGACGGCGACGCCGGCCCCAACACCGGAGGCATGGGAGCGTACTCCCCGCTGCCCTGGCTCGCGGAGCAGTTCGGCAGCGAGCAGGCGTTCGTCGAGGAGGTCACCCGCGACGTCGCGCTCCCGGTCGTCCGACAGCTCGATGCCGAGGGGACCCCGTTCATCGGGCTCCTCTACGCCGGCCTCATCCTCACCCCGCAGGGCGTGCGCGTGATCGAGTTCAACGCGCGCTTCGGCGACCCGGAGACCCAGGTCGTGCTGCCGCGGCTGGAGACCCCGCTGTCCCAGCTCCTCTTCGCCGCCGCCTCCGGCACGCTCGAGGACCAGCCGGAGCCCGTGTTCCGCGATGAGGTCGCGATCACCGTGGTCCTGGCGAGCGAGGGATATCCCGAGGCGCCGCAGACCGGGCGTCCGATCGAGGGCCTGACCGACGCCGCCGCGGTCGAGGGCGTCCGTCTGGTGCACGCCGCGACCGCCAGCCCCGACGCACCCGGGGGCTCGCTCATCGCGACGGGCGGCCGTGTGCTGAACGTCGTCGCTGTGGCCCCGGACTTCGGCACCGCCCGCGCCCGCGCCTACGACGCCATCGGCCGCATCCGCCTCGAGGGCTCCCACCACCGCACCGACATCGCTGCCCGCGTCGCCCGCTGACCCGCTTCACGTAGCGAATGGCTGCATCCCGACGGGGAATGCAGCCATTCACGCGACTCGAAAGCCGGGGTCAGAGGACCTTGGACAGGAAGTCCTGGAGGCGTTCGTTCTTCGGGGCGCCGAACAGGTCGGCGGGGGTGCCCTCCTCGACCACGACGCCGCCGTCCATGAAGACCGTGCGGTCGGACACCTCGCGCGCGAAGCCCATCTCGTGGGTCACGAGCACCATGGTCATGCCGCCCTCGGCAAGATCGCGGATGACCTGCAGCACCTCGCCGACCATCTCCGGGTCGAGGGCACTGGTGGCCTCGTCGAACAGCATGATCTCCGGGTCCATCGCGAGTGCACGGGCGATGGCCACGCGCTGCTTCTGACCGCCGGAGAGCGACGCGGGCTTCGCGTCCGCCTTCTCCGACAGGCCGACGCGCTCGAGCAGCGAGCGGGCGCGGTCGCGGGCCTCGGCCTTCGTCATGCGGCCCAGCTCGACCGGGGCGAGCGTGATGTTCTCCAGCACGGTCATGTGCGGGAACAGGTTGAAGTGCTGGAACACCATGCCGATGCGCTGCCGCACCTCGTCCAGCTTCACGCTCTTGTCGGTGAGGTCGACACCGTCGATGATCACGTGCCCCGACGTCGGCTCCTCGAGCTTGTTGAGGCAGCGCAGCAGCGTCGACTTGCCCGAGCCGGACGGGCCGATCACCGCGATGACCTCGCCGTCCTCGACCGTGAGATCGATGCCCTTGAGCACCTCGTTGTCGCCGAAGGACTTGTGCAGGTCCCTGACCTCGATCTTGCTCATGCGTTGGCCTTCCTCTCCAGGCGGTTCGCGAGCAGCGTCAGCAGCGTGATCACGACGAAGTAGATGATGGCGACGATCGTCAGCACCTGCGCCGAGAGATACGTCGAGGCGATGATCTGTCGCGAGACGAACGTCAGCTCGGCGAGACCGATGACGCTGATGAGCGAGGTGTCCTTCAGAGTGATGATGCCCTGGTTCACGAACGACGGGATCATGATCCGGAACGCCTGCGGCAGCACGACCTTGCGCATCGTCTTCCAGTGGCTGAGGCCGAGCGAGCGCGACGCCTCCGCCTGACCGGGGTCGACGGCCTGGATGCCGCCGCGGATGATCTCCGTCATGTACGCACCGGTGTTCAGCGACAGGGTGATCGCACCGGCCACGAACGGGTCGAACTTGAGGTCCGGAATGAGCTGCGGAATGGCGAAGAACACGAAGAACGCCTGGATCAGGATCGGGGTCCCGCGGAAGACGTAGACGTAGGCGGTCGCGATCCAGCGGAACGGCGCGAACTTCGACAGGCGCCCGAAGCCGAAGATGATCCCGAGGATGAAGGCTGCGATCACCGCGACGATCGTGGCGAGGATGGTGAGCCACAGACCCTGCATGAGGGCCGGCCAGTACTTCACCGCGACCGAGATGATGTCGGTGGGCTGCGCCTCCTGCGCGTCGTCGCCCGACGCGAGGTAGGTGTCGACGATCTCGTCGTACTCGCCGGAGTCCTGCAGGTTGGCGAGGCCGGCGTTGAACATCTCCAGGAGCTCGGCGTTCTCGCCCTTGTTCACCGCGAAGCCGTACTCGCCGCCGAGCGCGGGCTCGCCGACGAGACGGAAGCCCGAGCCCTGCTGGATGCCGTAGGCGAGCACGGGGAAGTCCTCGAAGTAGCCGACGGCCTGACCCGCCTTGACCGCGTCGACCATGTCGGTCGTGTCCTGGTACGGCGTGATGCGGAAGCCGTACTCGTCGGCGTTCTCCTCGGCGAAGGTCTGCCCCTGGGTGCCGGTCTTCACCGCGACGGTCTTGCCGTCGAGGTCGTCGAGGGACTCGATGTCGCTGGACTCGAGCACGCCCAGCTGCACGCCGCTCGTGAAGTACGGGTCGCTGAAGTCGAAGGTCTGCTGGCGCTCCTCGGTGATCGACATCCCGGCCATGACGGCATCGACCTGGTTCGACTGCAGCGCCTGCACCGCGGCGTCGAAACCGAGCTGGCGGATCTCCACGTCGAAGCCCTGGTCCTCCGCGATCGCGCGCAGGAGATCCATGTCGATGCCGACAAGGTCGCCGGACTCGTTCGTGAACTCGAACGGCGCGAAGGTCGTGTCGGTGCCGATGACGTAGGTCTCGCCGTCGTCGGCCGCGGTGGCGGGCGCGGCTCCGGCGAGCAGCGCCCCGGCGGCGACGAGCGCGGCGAGAGCGGTCGCGCCGGCGGTGCGGCCGAACCGCCGCAGACGGCTCGGCGGAGAGGATGGATGGCGGCTCACGTCGAGTGCTCCTCGGGGGTTCGGAAGGGCGGCCCGGCGGCCGCCGACCATCCACCCTAACCCTGCACCTCCCGCGCACCGGAATCTCGGAGAGACGCCCGACACTGCCGGAAGCCGCGTGGATACCGGCGTGTCGGGGTCATCGCGGTCACGCCGGAGGGGTTGTGGCGACGGGCTCGTCCTTGCGGTCGTGTCCGCGGAGGAACAGCGAGGCGACGAGGGCGATGAGGATCACGCCGGCGGGCAGCAGGAGGGTCTGGGACATGCCCGCAGCGAAGCCCTCGGCGACCTGCGGCGGCAGTGCGCCGCTGCCCGTGCCGGCCGGGGCGTCGGCCAGACCGGGGAGGTTCGCCTCCAGCCGCGACTGCATGAACGCGGCGATCGACGCGGAGCCGATGACCGACCCGATGGTGCGCGTGGTGTTGTAGATGCCCGCGCCGGCACCGGCCTGCCGCGGCGGCAGCTTGCGCGTGGCCGTGGTCGCCAGCGGCCCCCACATGCCCGCGTTGCCGATGCCCATCAGGGCGGACGGCAGCAGGAACATCAGGATGGGGGTGTCCATCGTGGTCAGGGCGGAGTACCAGACCAGGGCAGCCGCGACGCAGATCAGGCCGGGGACGAGGATGATACGCGGGTCGACACGGTCCAGGATCTTCCCGGCGACCGGGGCGAGCACGCCCGACAGCACGGCCATCGGGATCAGCAGCATCGCCGCCTCGGTCGGGGTGAGGCCGCGCGCCGTCTGCAGGAAGAACATCATCGGCAGCGACATGCTCGTGACGGTGAAGCCGACCGCGGCGATCGCCACGTTCGCGCCGGAGAAGTTCCGGTCGCGGAAGAGCGCGAGCGGCACGAGGGGTTCGCTGCGGGTGCGCGCCTGCTGCACGATGAAGAGCGCGAGCACCACGACGCCCGCGATGATGAGCCCCCAGACCGAGATCGGCCCCACGATGGTCCCCCAGTCGTACTTCTCGCCCTCCTGCAGCCCGAAGACGATGAGGAAGAGCGCGACGGCGCTGAGCACGACGCCGACCACGTCGAACCGGTGCGGGTGGGTCTTCAGCTTCGGCACGAGGATCCAGGCGAGCACGAAGGCGATGACGCCGACGGGGAGGTTGACGAAGAAGATCCACCGCCACCCGAAGCCGTCGACGAGCAGACCGCCGGCGAGGGGGCCGACGAGAGTGGCGACGCCGGCCGTGGCGCCCCAGAGGCCCATCGCCGCGCCGCGGCGGTTGGGCGGGAACGTGCGGGTGATCACGGCCATGGTCTGCGGCGTCATGAATGCGGCGCCGAGCCCCTGGACCGCGCGGGCAGCGATCAGGCCCTCGAGCGTCGTCGACAGTCCGCACCAGAGCGAGGCGAGGGTGAAGACCGCGAGCCCGATGAGGTAGATGTTCTTCGGCCCGAAGCGGTCGCCGAGTCGTCCGGTGATCAGCAGCGGGACGGCGTAGGCGAGGAGGTAGGCGCTGGTGACCCACACCACGTTGTCGAGGTTGTTCGTGTCGGGGTCGAGGGCGGCCTTGATCGCGGGGTTCGCGACGGAGACGATCGTGGTGTCGACGAGGATCATGAAGAACCCGATGACGAGCGCCCAGAGCGCCGGCCACGGACTCTTCGGTGCGTGACCGGCGGCGAAGGGCCCGGTCTCGGGTCCCGAGGTCTGACGGGAATCGGTCATTGCTGTGCAGCCTTTCGCTGGGCGCGGTAGCGGTCGGTGTCGTCGAAGGCGTCGGGGCCCCAGCGGAGCTCGTCGCCGTCGAGGCGGGTGAGGAGGGAGTCGAGCCAGCGGAGCTCGGCGTCGAGCAGCGCCTCCTGCCGTTCGATCTCGACGAGGACCTGCGGCGGGACGCCCTTGGCGCGGGCGGCGGCGAGGCCGTCGTGGTGGAGAGCGTACGAGGCGACGAGGGCCTCACGCCGTTCCTGCAGCAGCGCGACGGCGTCGTCCCGGTCGAGGTTGTGCGACTCGGCGAGCGCGACGCGGGCGTCGGTCTCGCGGTCGATGCGGGGAAGGGAGCGCCGCACCCAGGCGACCACCGCCTCCCGTCCGGCGTCGGTGAGGGTGTAGGTCGTGCGTTCCGGCCGGTTGCCTTCGCGGTCCGTGCCGACCTCGTCGAGCAGCCCGGCCCGTTGGAGTCGGGCGACGGTGTGATAGAGCGTGCCGTTGGTGACGGTGATGAGCCGGTCGTCGTGACGCGCGCGGAGCAGGCGCACCATCTCGTACGGGTGCATGTCGCTCTCGCGGAGCAGTGCCAGCACCATGACGCCGAGCGGCGTGAGCGCCGCCACCACATCCCTGCTCTTCCCCACGCCTCTCCCCCTCATGCCCTGTCCCCTGCCCCGCACGAATAGTCCACATGGACTATACACCCGCCCCTCCTCCGCCGAGACCCCGTCTTTCCGGCGAGACCCCGGGGTCCCGGCGCGCTCACCCCGGGGTCTCGACGCGAACGCGGGGTCTCGGCGCGGAAGAGCACGCATCACCGGGATAATGGGCGGGTGAGCACACCGTCCGCAGGAAACGCGCAGGCCATCCCCGGATGGCGACACCTCTACTCCGGAAAGGTCCGCGACCTCTACGCCTCCGAGGACCCGGGAGACACCCGCATCCTCGTCGTCGCGTCCGACCGGGTGAGCGCGTTCGACGTGGTGCTCTCTCCCGGCATCACCGACAAGGGCGCCCTGCTGACGCGCCTCAGCCGCTGGTGGTTCGCCCAGCTGGACGTGCCGAATCACCTCACGGACGGCGACCTGCCGGAGGAGGTGGCCGATCGTGCCATGCTCGCCCAGTCGCTCGAGATGCTGCCGATCGAGTGCGTGGTGCGCGGGTACATCACCGGCTCCGGCTGGGCCGAGTACCAGGAGCACGGCACCGTGTGCGGCATCGCCCTGCCGGCAGGGCTGCAGAACGGCGACCGTCTGCCCGAGCCGCTGTTCACCCCGGCCTACAAGGCGCCGATGGGTGAGCACGACGAGAACATCACGTTCGACCGCGTCGTCGAGCTCGTCGGGGCGGACCGGGCGGCCGAGCTCCGCGACGCCTCGCTCGCGATCTACCGTCGGGCCGCGGCCATCGCCGAGGAGAAGGGCCTCATCCTCGCCGACACGAAGTTCGAGTTCGGGACCGACGCCGACGGCACCCTCCGCCTCGCGGACGAGGTCCTCACGAGCGACTCCTCCCGGTACTGGGACGCCGAGGCCTGGCGCACGGGGTCGACGCCTGCCGAGCGGATGGCGAGCTTCGACAAGCAGATCGTGCGCGACTGGCTCGCGGCGAACTGGGACAAGCAGGGCGAGCCCCCCGTGCTGCCCGACGAGGTCGTCGCCCGGACGGCCGCCCGGTACCGCGAGCTCATCGACCGCCTCGGCGCCTGACACCGCGCTCCCCGCGACCGCGAGGCGCACAGGGAAAACTCAGGAATCGGTAGTGTTGCTCCAGCACTCCGCCCCCGATCCCGAACCCTGAGGAGCCCGCATGGCTTTGTGGAAGCTGCACGGAAACGGCCGCACCGTCGAGCCCGGCGCCGTCGTCACCCCCGAGGAACGTCTGTCCTGGCCCGCGACCATCGCCATCGGCGCGCAGCACGTCGTCGCGATGTTCGGCGCCACGTTCCTCGTGCCGACGCTCACCGGCTTCCCGGTGTCGACGACCCTGCTCTTCAGCGGCATCGGCACGCTGCTCTTCCTCCTCATCACGAAGAACCAGCTGCCCAGCTACCTCGGCTCCTCGTTCGCCTTCATCGCCCCCATCACCGCGGCCGTCGCGGCGGGCGGCACCGGCTCGGCCCTCGCGGGCGTGGTCGCGGTGGGCGTGCTCCTCGCGGTCGTGGGCCTCGTCGTGCAGTTCGTCGGCCTGCGCTGGGTCGACGCCCTGATGCCCCCGGTCGTCGCCGGCGCCATCGTCGCGCTCATCGGCTTCAACCTCGCCCCCACCGCCTGGAGCAACTTCGCGCTCGACCCGGTGACCGCCACGATCACCCTCGTCGCGATCATCCTCTTCGCCGTGCTCTTCCGGGGCTTCCTCGGACGGATCTCGATCTTCCTCGGCGTCGCCGTCGGCTTCATCTGGGCCGCGTTCAACGGCTCGTTCGAGGTGCCCAACCCGCTCCGCGGCGACAAGACCCCCGCCGAGCTCATCGCGGACGCCCCCTGGATCGGCCTCCCGCACTTCCAGTTCCCGGACTTCGTCGAGCCGGGCACCTGGTCGACCATCGCGATGTTCCTGCCCGTCGTGCTCGTGCTCATCGCGGAGAACGTCGGCCACGTGCGCGGTGTCGCGACCATGACCGAGGACCCCGCCATCAACCGCCACACCGGCCGCGCGCTCATCGCCGACGGCGTCGCCACGACCATCGCGGGTGGCTTCGGCGGCTCGGGCACCACGACCTATGGCGAGAACATCGGCGTCATGGCCGCGACCCGCGTGTACTCCACCGCCGTGTACTGGGTGGCGGGTCTGTTCGCGATCCTCCTCGCCTTCTCCCCGAAGGTCGGCGAGGTGTTCAACTCGATCCCCGCGGGCGTGCTCGGCGGGGCGACGACCGCGCTCTACGGCCTCATCGGCATCATCGGCATCAAGATCTGGGTGGACAGCCGCGTCGACTTCTCCCGGCCGGTCAACCAGTACACCGCCGCGGTGTCCCTCGTGATCGGCATCGCCGGGTTCACGATGCAGCTCGGTGACTTCGCCTTCGGCGGGATCGTGCTCGGGACGGTCGCGGCGCTGCTCATCTACCACCTGGGCAACCTCATCGCCCGGGCACGCAAGACCGGTGCCGACGACCCGAAGCCCCTCGAGCCCGTCGGCCCCCTCGGCGGCGACCCCGCGTAACGCCCGCCCGCTCCCGGGTGCGTGCGGGACGGGTTTCGTTCCTCCCGCACCCCTCGAAAGCCCGTTTTCGCACTCGCACCGGTTTGCGGGGTGGAGCCCGGACGGGACGGGACGGGACGGTACCGGGGTCAGGCGATCGTGGCGAGGAGGGCGTCGGCGGAGAGGGTCGCGCCGGTGTCGGCGCGAGGAGTGAGGGTGCCGGCGCGGTGCGCGGTGACCGTCGTCTCCATCTTCATCGCGTCGAGCACGGCCACCGGGTCTCCCTCGGCCACCTCGGCCCCGTCGTCGACGAGCCACCGCACGAGCGTGCCCGGCGCGGGAGCCCGGAGCTCGGAGGGGTCCGCCGCAGACACGGGTGCAGCGGCCTCTCCCGCCGGACGGCCGATGCCGGCCAGCAGCTCCGCGGGCAGACCGAGCATCACGCGGCGGCCGTCGATCTCCACCGGGAAGCGCTGCAGTCCGGAGACCGGGGCGACCGCGGGGCGCGGCTGCGACTCCAGCGCCGGGAGCAGCACGGTCTCGATCCACTGGGTGTGCACGGCGAAGGTCGCGGTCGCGAACGCGGGGTCGTCGATGGCGCGGAGGTCGAACGGGATCACGGTCGCCGGACCCTCGACGGCGAGCTCCCGCAGCGCTCGACGCGCCCGCACGAGCGCCGCGTCCCGGGTCTCCGCGTGCACGATGAGCTTCGCGATCATCGAGTCGAACGCGGGCTGCACGGTGTCGCCGGCCTCGATGCCGCTGTCCCACCGCACGCCGGGTCCGCCGGGGATGCGCAGGGCATCCACCCGTCCGGGGCTGGGCAGGAATCCGCGGCCGGGGTCTTCGGCGTTGATGCGGAACTCGAACGCATGCCCGGTCGGAGCCGGGGTGTCGGTGAAGGACGGCCCCTCGCCGAACGCGATCCGGAACTGCTCGCGGACGAGGTCGGTCCCGGTGACCTCCTCGGTCACGGGGTGCTCGACCTGCAGCCGGGTGTTCACCTCGAGGAACGAGATCGTGCCGTCCGCGGCGAGGAGGAACTCGACCGTGCCGGCGCCGCGGTACTGCACCTCGGCGCAGATCGCCCGCGCCGCGTCATGGAACGCCGCCCGCTGCGCCTCCGTCAGGCCGGGCGCGGGAGCCTCTTCGATGAGCTTCTGGTTGCGCCGCTGCATGGAGCAGTCGCGGTCGCCCACGACGACGACGCCGCCGCGCCCGTCGCCGAGCACCTGCACCTCGATGTGTCGCGGGCTCTCCAGGAAGCGCTCCACGAAGCACTCCCCGCGGCCGAATGCCGCGGTCGCCTCACGGGTGGCCGCGTCGAACGCGTCGGCGACCTCGGACAGCTCGCGGACGACCTTGAGCCCTCGGCCGCCGCCACCGAACGCGGCCTTGATCGCGATCGGGAGGCCGTGCTCCTCGGCGAACGCCACCGCCTCCTGCGGTCCGGACAACGGCTGATCCGTGCCGGCGGCGAGCGGGGCCCCCACACGCTGGGCGATCCGACGCGCGGTCATCTTGTCACCGAGTGCGTCGATGCTCTCCGGCGAGGGTCCGATCCAGACGAGTCCGGCGTCCTCGACGGCTCGCGCGAACGCGGCGCTCTCGGAGAGGAAGCCGTAGCCGGGGTGCACGGCATCGGCACCGCTGCGGCGGGCCGCGTCGATCAGCGCCTCGACCGACAGGTACGTCGTCGCCGCGGTGTCGCCGCCCAGGCCGATCGCCTCGTCCGCGAGCCGCACGTGCAGGGCGTCGGCGTCCTGGTCGGCGTAGACGGCGACCGACGTGTAGCCGGCCTCGGCGCACGCGCGGATCACGCGGACCGCGATCTCGCCGCGGTTGGCGATCAGCACAGTGGTCATGAGGTCTCCTTGACGGTGAAGCGCACCCGCACACCCGGCGGGAGCTGGGCGGCGAGGTCGAGGCTGCGATCGGTGAGGGCACCGATGATGGGGTAGCCGCCGGTGAGCGGATGATCGGGGAGGAAGAGCACGGGCTGCCCGTCCGGCGGCACCTGGATGGCCCCGGTCACGGCGCCTTCGCTCGGCAGCTCGCCGCCGACCGCCCGTTCCAGGGGCACGTCGCCCTGCAGTCGGATGCCCACGCGGTCCGAGCGCGGCGTGACCGTCCACGCCTGCCCGGTGAGCGCGTCGACGCCGGCGGCGGTGAACCAGTCGTCGCGCGGCCCGAGCGTGATCTCGAGCGCGACCAGCTCCCCGGCCGCGGGAAGCGCGCGCGGCACCGGATCCGGCTCGACGGCGGCCACGGCGGCATCTCCGATCGGGAGGAGGTCGCCGACGGACAGCGGCGCGGGGCCCAGCCCGGCGAGCGTGTCGGTCGCGCGACTGTCGAGCGCCGCGGCCGGAGCGAGCCCTCCGCGGACCGCGATCACGGACCGGAGTCCGCGGTCGGGGTGGCCCAGCGTGAGCTCATCGCCGTCGACGGTCGCGAAGGGCACCCCGGGGAGGAGCGTGCGCTCGGTGCCATCGGCGTCGGTGAGCGTGAGCGGGCCCGTGGCGCCGGTGACCGCGGCCACTCCCGCACCGTGGAAGCGCAGCACGGCTCCGCCGACACTCTCCAGCACGGCCGCGGCGGGGGTGTTGCCCACCGCCCGGTTCGCCGCGTGCATCGCGACACGATCGGCGACGCCGGAGGCCGAGACGCCCAGGGCCGCGAAGCCGGGGCGACCCGCGTCCTGCACGAGGAGCTGCAGCGAGGATCGCACGACCTCGACCGCCGGACCGCCCGCACGGCGGTCGACACGCGTCGCGTCGGCCACCCCCATAGGCGACGCCGCCACGGTCTCCCGCTCCGCACGCACGAAGCGCACGCGTCGACCCGGCGCGAGCAGGGCCGGCGGGTCGCGGTCGATGTCCCACATCTCCAGGGCGGTCCGGCCGATGAGCTGCCAGCCGCCCGGGCTCTCCCGCGGATACACGCCACTGAACGCCCCGGCGAGCGCGACGGAGCCGGCGGGCACCCGGGTGCGCGGCGACGACCGCCGCGGCACGTCGAAGAGGGGGTCGCCGCTCACGGCGTAGCCGAAGCCGGGAGCGAAACCCGAGAAGGCCACTCTCCAGTCCGCGGCAAGGTGACGAGCCACCAGCTCCTCCGCCGAGACGTCGAGGAGCGCGGCGGCCTCGTCGAGATCCTCCCCGTCGTAGCGGACCGGGATGCTGACCTCCCCCGCATCGGGCAGGGCCGCCGCGTCGACCTCGGTCGCGGCGAGCGCCTCCGCGAGCGCGGCGGCCGAGGTGCGGTGCGGATCGAACCGCACGAGCACGGTGCGGGCGCCGGGGATGCGCTCGAGCACACCGGGCATGTCGCTCCACGCCAGATTCAGCCGCATGGCCTGCTCGAGGTCGTCCGCCTCGACGAGCAGCGCGCTGTCGGAGGCCGTGAGGATGCGCATCAGACCCGGTACTCCGCATCCGGAACATCGGTGACGAACATGTACCCCGGGGCGTGGGTGACGGCGAACGGCGGCTTCGACGCCATGATCGCCGCCTGCGGGGTCACACCGCACGCCCAGAACACGGGGATCTCGCCGGGGCGGATCTCGGGGGCGTCGCCGAAGTCGGGCGCCATCACATCGGCGATGCCGAGCGACGCCGGATCGCCGATGTGCACCGGCGCGCCGTGCACAGCCGGGGTGCGCCCGGAGATCTGCACGGCGTCGGCCACGCGGTCCGCGGGGATCGGACGCATCGAGACCACCATCTCGCCGCGGAGGCGCCCGGCTGGCGTGCAGTCCACCGCCGTGCGGTACATCGGCACGTTGCGTCCGAGCTCCTGATGACGGATCGGGATCCCGGCCTCGACGAGCCCCGTCTCGAACGTGAAGCTGCAGCCGATGAGGAACGCGACGAGGTCGGGATGCTCGGCCCACGCCGCCGTCGCGTCGGACACCTCCTCGACGAGCTCGCCGTCCCGCCAGATGCGGTAGCGCCCGATGTCGGTGCGGATGTCGCTGCCCGGCGCGAGCCGCGACTCCACCTCGCCCTGCTCGATCACCTCGAGGACGGGGCAGGGCTTCGGGTTGCGCTGCGCATAGAGGAGGGTCTCGAAGGCCCAGTCCGCGGGCACGGCGATGAGGTTCGCCTGGGTCAGCCCCGGGGCGACGCCGCTGGTAGGCGCGGAGTGACCGGCGCGGTGCGCCGCACGGGCGGCCCGGGCGTCGGCGAGCTGGGCGGGAGTCGCGAGCACCGCCATGTCAGACTCCGGCGAACGGGGCGATGGTGATGCCCTCCGCCTGCAGCAGGCGCTTCGTCTCCGCGGCCATCGCGACGGATCCCGGGCTGTCGCCGTGCACGCAGATCGACTGCGCGGACACGGCGACGTCGGTGCCGTCGATCGCCCGGATCACGCCCTCAGCGGCCAGGCGCACCATCCGCTCCGCCACCGCGGTGGGGTCGTGCAGCACGGCCCCCTCCTCGGTGCGCGAGACGAGCTGACCGTCCGGCTGATAGGCGCGATCGGCGAAGGCCTCCGCCGCGACTGCGAGCCCCGCCCGTTCGGCGACGTCGAGCACGACGCCGCCGGCGAGACCGAGCAGCACGAGCGAGGGGTCGATCGCCGTGATGGCCGCCACCACGTCCTTCGACTGCCGCTCGTCGCGGGCGATGGTGTTGTAGAGCGCCCCGTGCGGCTTGACGTAGGAGACCCGCCCGCCGACCGCCGCGGTGAGCCCGAGGAGGGCACCGAGCTGGTACTCGACATGTGCCTGCAGCGTGGCCGAGTCGATGTCGACCTTCGTGCGCCCGAAGTTCTCGTAGTCGCGGTACCCGGGGTGCGCACCGATCACGACGCCGCCGGCGACCGCCGCCGCGAGGGTCTCGCGGATGCCCTCCGGGCTCCCGGCGTGGAATCCGCACGACACGTTCGCACTCGTGACGATCTCGAGCATGCTCGCGTCGTCGCTGACGATCCGGTCGGGGACGTTCTCGCCGAGGTCCGAGTTCAGGTCGATGGTCGCCATGTCATGCTCCGATTCCGAGGAAGGCGAAGATGGGGCCGATCGAGACGGCGCCCATGTACCAGGTGAGCGCGGTCACGACGGTGCCCGCGATGAGCAGCCACATCGGGTACTTCTGGTCGCCGAGGAGGTCGCGGCGGAACCAGCCGATGTACATGAACACCGTCAGGCCGATGGGCAGGATCAGGCCGTTGAAGCCGCCGACGAACACGAGGATCGCGGCCGGGGCCGTGCCGATCGCGAGGTAGACGCCGAGGGAGACGACGATGAACGCGACCGTGGCGAGCTGCAGCGGCCAGCCGCCGCGGAGCTTGGCGGTGAACGTCGAGAGGAAGGTCGCCGAGGTGTAGGCGGCCCCGATGACCGAGCTGATCGCGGCGGCCCAGAAGATCGCGCCGAAGACCCGCAGACCCGCGTCGCCGAGCACCGCGCCGAACGCCTGGCCGGCCGGGTTGGCGGCCTGCGAGGAGAGGTCGAGCGCCACGCCGGAGGCGACCACGCCGAGGATCGCGAGGAACAGCACGTAGCGCATGATGCCGGTCACGATGATGCCGTTGGCGGCGGCCCGCATGACGGGCTTCGCGTACTGCGGGCCCACGTGGCCGGAGTCGAGGTAGCGGTGGGCGCCGGAGTAGGTGATGTAGCCGCCGACCGTGCCGCCGACGATCGTGGTGATGGTGGCGAAGTTGAGCTGGTCGGGCACGAAGGTCTGGCGCAGGGCGTCGCCGACCGGCGGCTGGGCGATGAACGCGACGACGAGCGTCATCACGATCATCGCGATGCCCAGGACGATGAGCACGATGTCCATCACCTTCCCGGCCTTCTTCACGAGGAAGATGATGATGGCGAGGGCCGCGGTGAGCGCGCCGCCGATCTTCGGGTCGATCCCGAGCAGCGCGTTGAGGCCGAGGCCGCCACCGGCGATGTTGCCGATGTTGAACGCGAGCCCGCCGATGACGACGAGCACGGCGATCACATGGCCGGAGAAGGGGATGGCGCTGTTGGCGAGCTCGCCGGCGCGCTTGCCGGACGAGGTGATCATGCGCCAGATGTTCAGCTGCACCGCGATGTCGACGAGGATCGACACGAGGATGGCGAACGCGAAGGCGGCTCCCATCTGGGCGGTGAACGTCGCGGTCTGGGTGATGAACCCCGGACCGATGGCGCTCGTGGCCATGAGGAAGATGGCGCCGATGACGGCACTGCGGCCGGCGCGCTTCTTCGCGTGGGCGGCGCGGGCTTCGTCCTCGGGGGTGAGGGCGGGGGCGGACTGCTCGGACATAGGGGGGTCCCATCGTCGTTGGTGGGTGTCGGGTGACCCCCAGTGTAGAACGGACAGAACCAGATTGTTCAACAATCATGTTTCCGTCGTGCTACAGCGCGGTTGCTTTCGTGTGATCATCGCTCGGAGACGGCCCCTACGATGAAGGCATGAACCAGCAGGGCCCGCTCGCCGACGTGCTCCGTCAGCGCATCATCGACGGCGACGTCGCCCCGGGCTCCCGGCTGTCCGAGTCGGCGCTGTCGGAGAGCTTCGACGTGTCCCGCAACACCCTGCGCGAGGCGTTCCGGGTGCTCGCGGAACAGGGACTCGTCGAGCACATCCCGCACCGCGGCGTCTCCGTGGCCTCACCCTCGATCGCCGACGTCATCGACATCTACCGGGCTCGCCGGGTCATCGAGTGCACGGCTCTCCGGCAGTCCGAACCGGAGCATCCCGCCGTCCAGCGCATGACCGACGCGGTCGCCGCGGCCGAGGCCGCCGTGGCCGGGGTCTCCCCCGACGACACGTCCGCCTGGCGCGCGGTCGGCAGTGCCAACATGGCGTTCCACGTCGCGCTGGTCGACCTCGCCGACAGCCCGCGCCTCGCCCGCACCTACCGGAACGTCGCGGCGGAGCTGCGCCTCGCGTTCCTCAAGATCGACGACCCCCGCGCCCTGCACGAGCCGTTCGTCCGGAAGAACCGCGCCGTGCTCGACACCTTCCTGACCCGCGGTGCCGAGGCCGGAGCGGCGGAGCTGGAGCGGTACCTCGTGCAGTCGGAGCGGGTCGTGCTCGGCGCGTTCGCGCGGATGCAGCTCGGCTGAGCGGCGCCGCGGCTCAGGTCGCGTCGGTCCGCAGCGCCGCTGTCGCGCGGGGTCGAGGCTCCTCGCCCCGGTATGACGCCGGCACGCCCGGCAGCGCAGCGTCCGGCTCCGGGAGCCCGTACCGCCGGTGCAGCCAGCGCCGCGCATCCTCGAGCGGATAGGTGTCGCCGAAGACGCAGTACTTCACGAACACCCCCTCCAGGGTGCTGCGGAGCATGACCTCCTCCAGGGCCGGGTCCTCGGCACCTCGGGCGCGGAAGACGGCGCGCACGGCGTCCTCCGCGGCCGTCGCGCCTTCGGCATAGCGCTGCTCCGATTCCGCGAACAGGCGATGCGTCAGCGGCTGCTGCTGCATGGCGAGCACCGCACGCTGCAAGGGCATCGCGAAGGCCGTCGCACCGATCGCCCCGTCGATGATGGCGGCGAGCATCTCGTCGGGCGTGCCCTCGACCTGCGCGAAGGCCAGGACCGTCTCGAACCAGCGGTCGATCACCGCGGCGACGAGCTGGTCCTTGCCGCCGAAGTGATAGTTCACCAGCCCCTGCGCCACTCCGGCGCGACGGGTGATCTCCGCGATGCCCGCCCCGGCGACGCCACGCTCGCTGAAGACCTCGATCGCCGCCTGGAGGATGTTCTCCCTGGCGCGTTCGCGGGCCAGACGATTCTGCTCATCCGATCGCGCCATACGGCATCCACCTTTCGGGTCCGGCGGAATTCCCTCACGGGCCGTCTCGGGATAGATTAATCACTGAATGCTCGTTCAACCTATGGAGGGTGCGAGCACTCGCGGCGCGGGGGTTCGCCGCAGCAGCCACGGACGCGTCTCCAGCCGATGGAGGGGGAGGCGGAGATGCGTCCGTGGCCCTCCTCGACCTCCGGCATACGACGACGGACCGAGGACCAGGCCCGGTCGTCGACCACCGGTGCCGACGTCCGGCCGAGCGCCGACGGGACCTTCGGCGGTGACCCATCGGGCGGATTCCTGACCTGAGTACAGAAAGCGCACGACGGGCCGTGTCGCGCCTTGACCCCGTCGAAACGGCGCGGTTAGCGTGAGCGGGCTTCGGCCCCTCGGTGGCAGCGATGCTCACCGTCCGGACCGGAGACCGCTCGCCCACCGGACGCGCGGCACCGCTCAGATCGAAGAGGATCTTCCATGCGATTCACCAAGAAACTCGCGCTCGCCGCCACCGCGGCGGCCGCGCTCAGCCTCAGCGCGGTCATCCCCGCCACGGCCGCGTCGCCCGACGACTCCGCGCCCTCGTACCAGGAGTTCGCGTCGTCCACCTATCGGGACGTGGACGGCGCCTACGTCGTCAACGGCGACGAGGTGATCTCCGGAAAGAAGGAGCTGCGCGCCTTCTACGACCGGCTGATCGGCCCCGAGACCCGCAACGACGGCCTCATCGTCAACACGGTCAACAACATCGACGACAAGTGGTCGGCGTCGCAGGTGGCCAACCTCACCTACTGCGTGAGCACGAAGTTCGGCAGCCGTCACGCCGACGTCGTCCGGGCGATGGAGGGCGGCGCCGCGCTCTGGGAGTCCGCGTCCTCGAAGATCGACTTCCGGTACGTGAGCAGCGCGGACGCCAACTGCACCACGCGGAACAACGCCGTCGTGTTCTCCGTCGAGCCGGTGGCCACGACGCAGTACATCGCCCGTGCGTTCTTCCCCAGCACGCCGGCCCGGCAGCAGAACGTGCTCATCGACGACTCGATCTGGAGCGCCGGAGCGTGGACGCCGACGAACGTGCTCGGCCATGAGCTCGGCCACGTGCTCGGCTTCCGCCACGAGCACACCCGTCCGGAGGCCGGCACCTGCTTCGAGGACAACAACTGGCGTCCGCTCACCCCGTACGACTCGTCGTCGATCATGCACTACCCGCAGTGCAACGGCAGCTCGGACGACCTCTCGATGACCACCGCCGACCGCACCGGGGTCGTCTCCCTCTACGGGAACTGACCCTCTCGTCGGACTCGCTCCGGCACCACCGAGGCCCGGTCGTCCGCGATCGGGCCTCACCCGTGTCCGGGGTCGACGCGGCTCAGGCGGAACCGCGGACGACGAGCTCCGTCGGCAGGATCGTGGTTCGCGGCGGATCCTCTCCCGCGAGCCGGGAGAGCAGCACCTGCGTCATCGCCTCGCCCTGGGCGTACATGGGCTGGCGCATGGTCGTCAGCGGCGGATCGGTGGTCAGCGCCACCGACGAGTCGTCGAAGCCGACGAGCGCGATGTCCTCGGGCACCCGCACCCCGGCGCCCCGCAGCGCCGTCAGCGCCCCTCGGGCCATGAGGTCGCTGGCGACGAAGATCGCGTCCGGCCGCCCTTCCGCGAGCAGCCGGCGGGCGGCGTCGGCTCCGCTCGCCTCGCTGTAGTCGCCCTCCTCCTCCGCGAAGGGGGTGAGACCGGCGGCGGCGAGCGCGGCGCGGAACCCCTGCACGCGGTCGGTCGACGAGGGCATCGTGAGCGGGCCGGAGATCGTGGCGATGCGGGTGCGTCCGATGTCGACGAGGCGCTGCGTGGCTTCGCGCGCTCCCGCGACGTTGTCGACGTCGACCACGTAGTCCCCCTCGGCGCGGCGCACCGGGCGGCCGCCGTAGACGACGGGGACCGCGTCGGCGATCCGGTCGACGAAGGCGTCACTCGTGTGGTGCGACACGATGAGAGCACCGTCGACGCCGCCGTTGCGCACGAAGCTGGTCATCTTGTCGCCGGGGTCGTCGCTCGCGATCAGCAGGTTCAGGAGGTAGTCGGAGCTGCGGAGGGCGCCGGTGATGCCGGCCACGATCGCTGCGAAGAACGGGTCGCCGAAGAAGCGCGACGTGTCCTCGGGGACGATGAGGGCGATCGCGTGCGTCTGCCGGGAGGCGAGGGAGCGCGCGGCCCGGTTCGGCACGTAGTTGAGCTCGTCGATCGCGGCGCGCACGGCGGCGAGCGCTTCCGGGCTGACCGCCGTCGACCCGTTGACGACCCGCGACACGGTCGACCGGGACACGCCGGCGGCCGTCGCGACCTCCTCGATGGTCGCCCGGGGCGACATCATCGCTTGCTCTCTTCCATCGCCCCATTCTCATCCACCCGGACCCCGCCCGTGAAAATCCCCGCTTCGAATCGCCCGATTGGTCCCATCTCTGCCGCGGATGGAGCCAATCGGGCGATTCGAACGGGTCAGAGGGAGCGCGCGGCGATGATCCGGGCGTACTCGCGGCCGGAATCCTTGACCGTCCGCTCCTGGGTGTCGTAGTCCACGCGGACGATCCCGAAGCGCTTGTCGTACCCCCACGCCCACTCGAAGTTGTCGAACAGGGACCAGTAGAAGTAGCCGCGCACGTCCACACCGCTGTCCCTGGCGTCCAGCACGGCGTCGAGGTGCGCGCGCAGGAACGCGGTGCGGTCGGCATCGGGCACCCGGGTCTCCCCGTCCGCCACCACGACCGTGTCGTCATAGGCCGCGCCGTTCTCCGTCACCGAGAGCACGACTCCCGCGGGCTCGGCGTACTCGGTCCACAACCGCTGCAGCAGTCGCGTGAGTCCCTCCGGCTGGACCTCCCAGCCCTGGGCGGTGCGGGGCAGCCCGCGCTCGACCGCGTGGATGCCCTCGTGCGAGGGGTACGGGCTCCGGGTCACGTGTGCCGTCTCCGGGCCGCTGGAGACCGGGGCGTCGTCGGGCCCCGTGCCGGACACGAGGTCGCCGTGGTAGTAGTTCACGCCCTGCGTGTCGATGGGCTGCGCGATCGTGTCGAGGTCGCCCTCGTGCACCGCCGCCTCGAACCGCGCGACCGCGTCGGGGTCCACCGCGCGGATGTCCTCCACGGTGTCGGCGGGATACGCGCCGCGGTAGATGGGGTCGAGGAACCAGCGGTTGAACTGGCCGTCCAGCCGCCGGGCGGCGTCCACGTCCGCGGGGTTCTGCGGGTCGGCGGGATCGGCGACCGTGTGGTTCAGCGTGATGCCGAGGTTGAGGGAGGCATCGCGACCGCGGAGCTCGCGCACCGTCGCACCGTGCGCGAGGAGCAGGTGGTGCGAGGCCAGCAGTCCCTCGGCGATGCTCGTGTGCCCCGGGGCGTGCTCGCCCCCGGTGTAGGAGAGGAAGGACGAGCACCACGGCTCGTTGAGGGTCGTCCACACGTTCACGCGGTCGCCGAGGGCGTCGTGCATGGTGCCCGCGTACTCCAGGAAGCGGTCGACGGTGTCGCGGTTCGTCCAGCCGCCGACCTCCTGCAGGGCCTGCGGCATGTCCCAGTGGTACAGCGTGAGCCAGGGCAGGATGTCGGCCGCGAGGAGCTCGTCGACCAGACGGCTGTAGAAGTCGACCCCCGCCTGGTTGACCGCGCCGCCGTCCGGGCGCACCCGCGACCACGAGGTGGAGAAGCGGTACGTCTGCAGCCCGAGCTGCTTCATCAGCGCGACGTCCTGCGGATACCGGTGGTAGTGGTCGCACGCCACATCCCCGTCGTCGCCGCCGACCACGGCCCCGGGCACCCGGCAGAAGGCGTCCCAGATGGAGGCCGTCCGTCCGTCCTCGAAGGCGGCACCCTCGATCTGGTAGGCCGCGGTCGCCGCACCGAAGAGGAAGTCCGAGGGGAAGGCACGCGTCATAGGGGTCATCCTTTCACCGCGCCCGCCATGATGCCACTGACCAGCTGCCGCCCCGCGATCACGAAGAGCACGAGGAGCGGAAGGGTCGCGAGCACCGCGCCGGTGAGCACGATCGAGTAGTCGATGTAATAGCCGGACTGCAGCTGGCTGAGCGCCGTCTGCAGCGTCGGGTTCTGGGGGGAGAGCACGATCAGGGGCCAGAGGTAGTCGGTCCAGGCGGTCATGAACGTGAACAGTCCGAGGATCGCCATGGCCGGCCGCGCCGCGGGCACCCCGACGGTGAGGAACGTGCGGAGCTGGTTCGCGCCGTCGACCCTGGCGGCCTCGATGAGCTCGTCCGGGATGACGTCCACGAGGTACTGCCGCATGAAGAACACCCCGAACGCCGTCACGAGGGTCGGCACGATCACCGCGCCGATCGTCCCCGTCCAGCCGAGCTCGCGCATGAGCATGAACAGCGGGATGATGCCGAGCTGCGTGGGGATGGCCATGGTCGCGATCACGAACACCATGAGGCCGTCCCGCCCGCGGAAGCGCAGCTTCGCGAACGCATAGCCGGCGAGGGTCGAGAACGTGACGACGGAGATCGTGATGATCGTCGAGATGAGGAACGAGTTGCCGAGCGCGAGCCAGAACGGGATCGCATCGAACACCTTCGCCGCGTTCGCGAGGAAGTTGCCGCCGGGGATGAGGGGCAGGGTCTCACCGCGGGTCGCGTTGGTCCCGCTCGCCACGACGAACGACCACCACAGCGGGTAGGCGCCGCCGATGACGAAGGCCGCGAGGAGCCCGTAGGTGAGGAAGCCGGGGCGGCTGCCGAGGCCGGCGCTCCCGCTCGCGGCGCCGCGCCGGCGGCGGATCCGCTCCGGCACGCTGAGGGCCTGGGTGGCGGTCATCGCGCCTCCTCCTTTCCGGTCGGGCGGATGCGGCGTCGGGCCGCGCGGTTCTTCGGGGCGTCTCCGGTGGCGATGCGCCGGGAGATCAGGAAGTTGATGAGGCCGATCGCGACGATGAGGAGGAACAGCAGGATCGCGACGGCCGAGGCCTCGCCGAGGTTCCGGCGGAAGAACGCCAGCTCCCAGAGGAACAGCACCGTGGTC
Organism: Microbacterium sp. Nx66; assembly: GCF_904066215.1. Classification (NCBI taxonomy): domain Bacteria; kingdom Bacillati; phylum Actinomycetota; class Actinomycetes; order Micrococcales; family Microbacteriaceae; genus Microbacterium; species Microbacterium sp. Nx66. Next base: position 385,415 of record NZ_LR880474.1, on the reverse strand, counting down.
TGGAACTGCCGATCGCTGCCGCCGATGCCGCCCGCGGTGGAGACGTCGAACAGACGCGGTTCGGCGAAGATCTGCAGGCCGCCGATGGTCGCCGTGATGATGACGAAGATCAGCGTCGGACGGATGGTGGGGATCGTGATGGCGAAGAACCGCCGCACAGCCCCGGCACCGTCCAGGGCGGCCGATTCGTAGAGGTCGCGCGGCACGGCCTGCATCGCGGCGAGGAGGATGAGGGCGTTGTAGCCGGTCCAGCGGAAGTTCACCATGACCGCGATCGCGATGTGCGACAGGAACGTGTCGTGCTTCCACTGCTGATCGGCGATGCCGACGAGGTTGAGGAGGTTGTTGGCCAGCCCGTCCGCCTCGTTGAAGATGCTCGAGAAGATGATCGCCACGGCGACCGGCGTCACCACGAAGGGGATGAGGACGCTCATCCGCCAGAACGTCGGCGTCCGCAGTCCGCGGTCCAGCAGGTACGCGATCACCAGCGCGACGGCGAGCTGCGGGATGGCGGAGAGCAGGAAGATGCTCAGCGTGTTCCGGATGGAGTTCCAGAACATGCCGTCGCCGAGGATCGCCGCGAAGTTGCCGAAGCCGACGAACGGCCCCTCGCCCTTCAACAGATCCCACTCGTGCACCGCGACCCACACCGTGTACAGCAGCGGGAAGAGGCCGATGAGCCCGAAGAGGAGGAAGAACGGGGAGATGTAGAAGTACGGAGAGGCGCGGTGGTCGAAACGGGAGACGCGGGTGCGCCAGGAGCGTCGCGGCGGAGCGTCCGCCGCCACGGGGGCGGCGGCCTGCGGCTCCGCCGGCGGGGCGGTGAGGGTCATGGGCGTGTCCTTTGCCGGGCTTCGACAGGCTCAGCCACCCACTCGGGGCGCTGGGCGTCCACTCGGGGCGCTGGGCGTCCACTCGGGGCGCTGGGCGTCCACTCGGGGCGCTGAGCGTCCACTCGGGGCGCTGAGCGTCCACTCGGGGCGCTGGGCGTCCACTCTGGGTCGCTGAGCCTGTCGAAGCGAGATGATCAGCCGACGAGGTCGTCCAGCAGGCCGATCGCCTGGTCCCAGGCGCCCTGCGTGTCGGTCTCACCGCGGTCGAGTGCGCTCAGCGCCGGGCCGAAGACGTTCTCCTGGATCACCGAGTCGTCGGCGCCCTTGAACTGCGCGACGACGCCCTTGGCACGCTCGGCGAGGATGGCGCCGGTCGGCGCGTCGTTGAAGAACGCGTTGGGCGTGGCTTCGTCGGCGAGGGACTCCTGCGCCTTGATGGTCGAGGGGAAGTTGCCCGCGGCGGCGGACTGCTTCACCTGCTGCTCGGGCTGCGTCAGCCAGTCGGCGAGCTCGGCCGCGGCCTCCTTGTGCTCCGAGGACTCCGGGATCGACAGGAACGCGCCGCCCCAGTTGGCCGCGCCGCCGGGGAACACGTCCGCGAAGTCCCAGCCGGTCGACGCGTCGCCGCCGCCGGCCTCGACCTGACCCTGCACGACGCCGAGCATCCAGCCGGGGCAGACGAAGGTGGCGAAGGTGCCGTCGACGAACGACTTGCCGCCGTTCCAGTCCCACGCGGTCTGCGCTGCGGACTGACCGCCCTCGGTCGCGGCACCGAGGAGCTCGAAGCGCTCCTGGAGCTCGTCGTTGCCCTCGACGTTCAGCTCACCGTCGGCGGTGTAGTAGCCCTCGTCGAGCTGGTTGACCATGGCGTTCCAGACGAAGCCGGAGTGGTCGTACCAGGCCTTGCCGGTCTTCTCGGTGTAGTCGGCACCGACCTGGAAGTAGTTCTCCCAGTCGCCGTTGAGCAGTTCGGCGACGGACTCGCGGTCGCTGGGCAGGCCGGCAGCCTCGAACGCGGCGCCGTTGTAGCAGATGCCGCTCGGGCCGATGTCGGTGCCGTAGCCGATGACGCGGCCCTCGGCGTCGGTGGCCTGACCGTACTTCCAGTCGACCCAGTCGTCCTTGCGGTCCTCGATGCCGTAGTCGCGCAGGTCGACGAAGGTGTCGGAGACGTCCATGATGGCGCCGAGCCAGCCCTCCTCGATCGCGACGATGTCGCTGAGGCCGGAGCCGGCGGCGATCTTGGTGAAGGCGTCGGTGCGGGCGTTGCCGCCGGTGTCGATGTTGGTGGCCTCGATCGTCACGTTCGGGTGCGCCTTCTCGTACTCCTCGTAGAGGTCGTCGTAGCCGAAGGTGCCGAAGGTGGTGACGGTCAGTGTGACCTTCTCGTCGGCGCTGCCGCCGGTGTCGCCGTCGCCGCCGGTGCTGCCGGAGCAGCCGGCCAGGGCGAGAGCGGAGACGGATGCCACGGCGGCTGTCGCCAGGATCCGGGTGCGGGCACGTGAGTTCACGGTTCACTCCTTTGTGGGTTCGTGCGGGTGGTGGTGCGTGGGTGAGTCGTGGGAGCGCTCCCACGAACTTCCGTGAACTCTATGGGAGCGCTCCCACGATGTCAAGGGTGCCGGGTGCCCGCCGGTCCCCGTTCACAACTCAGGAGAATCGGGATCCGATGCCGCCGTTCGAGCGCCGCCGGCCCGGAGCCCGCGAATTCTCCGGAGTTGTGAACGCGGCGTACCCTTGTCCGGTGCCCGAAGCCACCCTCTCCCCCGCCCTCACCCGCGCCGAATCCCTGATCCGCAGCATCCCGGACTACCCGGAGCCCGGCATCATCTTCCGCGACATCACGCCGCTCCTCGCCGACGCCGAGGCCCTCCGCGTGACGACCGAGGCGATCATCGAGCCCTTCGCGGGGCGGTTCGACGTGGTGGCCGGCATCGAGGCTCGCGGCTTCATCCTCGCCGGGGCGGCCGCCATCGCCGCAGGCGTCGGGCTGATCCCGATCCGCAAGGCCGGCAAGCTCCCCCGGCCCGCGGCGTCCGTCGACTACGCCCTCGAATACGGCACCGCGACCATCGAGATGCACGACGATCTGCCCGCGGGCTCCCGCGTGCTCCTCATCGACGACGTGCTCGCGACCGGGGGCACCCTGGCCGCCGGTCGCCAGCTCGTCGAGCGCCTCGGCAGCCACGTCGCCGGCATCTCGGTGCTCTTCGAGATCGACGGCCTCGGCGGCCGCGAGGCGATCGGCGACCTCCACACCGTCTTCCACTCCTGACCCCCTCTGACGCCGAGACCCCGGTTTCCCGCCGACACCCCGATGTAGCGGCGGGCGCAGGGCGGGGTCTGGACGGGAGCCCGGGGTCTCGGCGGAGCATCGGCGAGCCGGTAGACTGAAACCGCCCGTCCGCCCGCGACTCTTGGAGCCGTCATGCCCACCATCGTCGTCGACGTCATGCCCAAGCCCGAACTGCTCGACCCGCAGGGCAAGGCCGTCTCCGGCGCCTTCGCCCGCCTCGGCGTCGAGGGCTTCACCGACGTCCGCATCGGCAAGCGCTTCGAGCTCACGGTCGAGGGCGAGGTCACCGACGAGGTCCTCGCCGAGGCCCGTCGCCTCGCCGACGAGGTCCTGTCGAACTCCGTGATCGAAGACGTCGTGGGCGTCGAGGTGGCGGAGTGACCGTCCGCATCGGCGTCGTCACCTTCCCCGGCTCGCTGGACGACGTCGACGCGCAGCGCGCCGTCCGCATCGCGGGAGCCGAGCCGGTCGCCCTGTGGCACGGCTCGCACGACCTCGAGGGCGTCGACGCCCTCGTCCTCCCCGGCGGCTTCAGCTACGGCGACTACCTGCGCGCCGGCGCCATCGCCGCGCTCTCGCCCATCATGAGCGAGGTCAAGGACGCTGCCGCGAAGGGCATGCCCGTTCTCGGCATCTGCAACGGCTTCCAGATGCTCGTCGAGGCGCACCTGCTCCCCGGCGGCCTGATCCGCAACGGGCACCAGCACTTCGTCCGCCGCGACCAGAAGCTCACGGTCGAGAACGCCGACACCGCGTGGACCAACGCCTTCCGCACCGGCCAGGAGATCATCATCCCGCTGAAGAACGCGGACGGCGGCTACATCGCCGACGAGCAGACGCTCGACCGCATCGAGGGCGAGGGTCTCGTGGCGTTCCGCTATGCCGGCGTGAACCCGAACGGCTCGCTGCGCGACATCGCGGGGCTGACGAACGAGGCCGGCAACGTCGTGGGACTGATGCCGCACCCCGAGCACGCCACGGAGCCCGGTTTCGGTCCGGACACCGCCGTCGCGATGCGCAGCGGGGTGGACGGTCTCGACTTCTTCACGAGCGCGATCGCCGCCGTCGCCCGCGTCGCCGCCTGACCCCTCCGTCGACCCACCCCTCTGCGTGCGTCCCACCCCCTTGCGGGCGCACCGAAGAGGCCGGGCCGACCGCAAGGGGCCGGGTCGACGGACGAGGTCAGGGGAGACGGAAGGGGTTGTCGCCCACGGCCGCGAGCAGGTACCAGGCCGTCGTGCCGGTGTGCAGGCTCGCGTAGTAGAGGTCGCCGAAGCCGGAGTCGAGTCCGTCGGTCGAAGTCGCCACGATGCCCTTGCCGTCGCCGTTCGCCGCGTCGCGCTGCACCAGTCGGATGTCGGCCAGCAGCTCCTCCGCGCGCGCCTGGTCACCAGGGGCCCCGCGTTCCTGCAGCGCGAGGGCGAGGTGTCCGCTCCCCTCGAACCAGACCTTGGACACGTCCACGTCACTGATCGACGGGCCTCGGTAGGGACCGTCCTGGGCCACGAGGTGCGCGAGCGTCCAGTCGACGGCCGCTCCGTACCGGGCGTCCCCGGTGCCGAGGAGGCTCCACGTCTGCGCGTCGAGCGGGATCGGGCGGGTGTTGATCGTGCTGCCGTCCAGCAGTGTCCCGGTGTCCACGTGCCCGTCGGCGCTCTGCATCGCCGCGACGAAGCCTGCGGCCACCGCCGCCCGCTCCGCCCACACCGCGTCGCCCGTGAGCTGGGCGAGCTGCGTGAAGAACCCGGCGATGTCGCTGTTGTGCTCGGTGGACTTCCACTCCAGCGGCACCCCGGCATCGGTCTGCCCACCGGTGTAGCCGTAGGGCGCGCGGGTCATGTCGGCGGTGTTGTCCTGGATCCACTCCGCGATGCGCACCGCGCCGTCGAGATACCGCGTCTCGCCGGTGGCGTGGAAGAGGCGGGCGAGCGCCATACCCACCCAGGCCTGGTTGCCGGTGAAGGTGCCGGGTCCGGTGATCTCCATGCGGCCCTGACGGATGCCGTGCGGTTCGTACGAGGTGCGGACGCGGCCGTCGCCGATGGGGTCGTTCTCCTGCACGAAGAGGAGGGTGTCCGCGACAGCTTGCGCGCGGCGCAGGTCGTCCGGCAGACCGCGGGCGGTGTAGGCGATGACGACAAGGGCGTCGTCGTAGACGAAGGAGGGCGTGAAGTCCCAGGACGGCGTGGTGAAGAATCCGCCCTCGTAGCTGCGCGGCAGGCACCGGCCTTCGCCGTCGCAGAACTCGTCGACCCGGGCGTCGAGGAACTCGTAGGCGAGCGCGACCGAAGCGGCGGGGTCGTTCACCGGGTCGGCCGGGGGCTGCACGCGCGTGCCGAACGCATCGGACACGGCGGGGGCGGCACCGACGAGCACGGCGCCGACGACGAGAGCGGCGACGACCGCCCAGGGCGCGGATCGGCGGGCGGAAGCGGACATCACGACCTCTCGACGGCAGGACCCCCCCAGGGACATGCCGCGAGCGACACGGGGGGATGTTCGCCACCCTGTCATGACAGGAGGCTCGAGGGGAAGTGTCTTTCGGCCACATGCGCGTGTACCAAAGCGACCGGACGCGTGCAAGGCGTTTGCCGGACCCGGAGCGCGAGGCGCACGATGGTCCTCCCGTCCCCGACCTCCCGGAAAGGACACCCCATGTCCCGCGACCAGTACACCTTCACCAACCCGGTCGAGCTCTACGCCGACATCCAGCCGCAGAAGCAGCACATGCGCGAGCCCGGTCTCGACGCGGACCTCACCCCGAAGGCCGACCTCGGCGAGGAGTCGTACCGCGGCACCGGACGACTGACCGGACGCAAGGCGCTCATCACAGGCGGCGACTCCGGCATCGGCGCGGCCACCGCCATCGCGTTCGCTCGCGAGGGGGCCGACGTCGCGATCTCCTACCTCCCCGAAGAGGAGGAGGACGCCAGCCGCATCGCCGGGATCCTCCGCGAGGCGGGTGCCACCGTGGCCACCATCCCCGGCGACCTGCGCGACCCGGAGTACTGCCGGACCCTGGTGGCCGAGGCCGTCGCGGCGCTCGGCGGACTCGACATCCTCGTCAACAACGGCGGTAAGCAGGTCTTCCAGGAGTCCCTCACCGACGTGACGGACGAGCAGTTCGACGACACGTTCAAGACCAACGTGTACGCGATGTTCTGGATCACGAAGGCCGCCCTGCCGCACCTCCCCGCGGGGTCGACGATCATCAACACGACCTCCATCCAGGCCTACTCGCCGTCGGACATCCTCGTCGACTACGCGTCGACCAAGTCGACCATCAACGCGTTCACGAAGGGCCTCGCCCAGCAGCTCGCACCCAAGGGCATCCGCGTGAACGCCGTGGCTCCCGGACCGATCTGGACCCCGCTGCAGCCGAGTGACGGGCAGCCGCAGGAGAAGATCGCGCAGTTCGGCCAGGACACTCCGCTCGGCCGGATGGGTCAGCCCGCCGAGCTCGCCCCCGCGTACGTCTTCCTCGCCTCCCCGGAGTCGAGCTACGTGCTCGGCGAGACCCTGAACGTCAACGGCGGCATGCCCACGCCCTGACTCTCATCCCCTGTCGACCCACCCCCTTCCGTTCCTCCCGGCCCCTTCCGGCCGTCCGCAAGGGGGTGGGTCGGACGGAAAGGGGTGGGTCGGCGGAGAGGGCGAAAGGGATCACCGAACCGTTTCGATACCTGTGGTGGCGGGACTGTAAGCGTTTGCAGTAGCCTGATCGCATGGCACAGCTCGAACAGATCGCAGCCCCCGGTTCCGAGTGGTGGCGCAGCGCCGTCATCTACCAGATCTACCCCCGCTCCTTCGCGGACGCGTCGGGCGACGGCATCGGCGATCTCCCCGGCATCACGAGTCGCCTCGACTCGCTGCAGGAGCTCGGCGTCGACGCGATCTGGCTCAGCCCGTTCATGACGAGCCCGCAGCGCGACGCCGGCTACGACGTGGCCGACTACCGCGACGTCGACCCGCTGTTCGGCACGCTCGCCGACTTCGACCTCATGCTCGCCGAGGCCCACGCCCGCGACATCCGCGTGATCGTCGATCTCGTCCCGAACCACTCGTCCGACCAGCACCCCTGGTTCCAGGAGGCGCTCAAGGCCGCGCCGGGCAGCCCGGAGCGCGCACGCTACATCTTCCGCGACGGCCGCGGTGAGAACGGCGAACTGCCCCCGAACAACTGGGAGTCGGTGTTCGGCGGCGGCATGTGGCAGCGCGTCACCGAGGCCGACGGCACGCCGGGTCAGTGGTACCTGCACATCTTCGACGCCACGCAGCCCGACTTCGACTGGAACAACGAGGAGGTGCAGGAGGAGTTCCGCTCGATCCTGCGCTTCTGGCTCGACCGCGGTGTCGACGGCTTCCGGGTCGATGTGGCCCACGGCATGATCAAGACCGAGGGCCTCCCCGACTACACACCGCCCACCGACGCGGACTCCATGGGCGGCGGCGAGTCGAACGTGCCGTACTGGGGCCAGGACGGCGTGCACGAGATCTACCGCGACTGGCACAAGGTGCTCGCGGAGTACGACGGCGACCGCGCGCTCTGCGGCGAGGCCTGGATGCCGACGCTGAAGGAGACCGCGCTCTGGGTGCGTCCGGACGAGATGCACCAGACCTTCAACTTCCCGTACCTGATGACGGCGTGGGACGCGAAGGCGCTCGGCGACGTGATCCGGGAGTCGCTGGACGCCTTCGGCGCGGTCGGTGCACCGAGCACCTGGGTGCTGTCGAACCACGACGTCGTGCGGCACGCCACGCGCCTGGCGCTCACGATCGACAACCCGCAGGGCGAGGGGATCGGCCCGAACACCCCGGACAAGCCGGACACGGCCATCGGCCTCGCCCGCGCCCGCGCGGCCACCACGCTGATGCTCGCGCTCCCCGGCTCCGCCTACCTCTACCAGGGTGAAGAGCTCGGACTGCCCGAGGCCATGGAGATCCCGGACGAGTACCGTCAGGACCCGACCTGGTTCCGCACGAACGGCGAGCGCTACGGCCGCGACGGCTGCCGTGTGCCGCTGCCGTGGGAGGCGGAGGCCCCGGCGTTCGGCTTCAACGACACCGGACTCTCGTGGCTCCCGCAGCCCGCGGACTGGGCGGCCTACGCCCGGGACGTCGAGGAGGTCGACCCGGCGTCGACCCTGGCCCTGTACAAGCGCCTGCTCGCCGGTCGTCGCGAGTTCGGATTCGGCACCGGGTCGCTGGTGTGGGAGGACGCCGGCCCCGACGCCGTGGCCTTCCGTCGCGGTGAGGTCCACGTGCTGGCGAACCTCGGCACGGCTCCGCTCGACCTTCCGGAAGGCGCGGTCGTCCTGCTCCGCAGCCAGCCTTTCGACGGCGCCCAGGTCCCGGTCGACACCGCCGTCTGGTACACCACGGCCTGACACCGCGGCGCCCGTGGCGCGCTCCACCCGGGGCGCGGCACGGGCGTCTCCGATCCGAAGGAACGACGATGGCGAGCATCGACGAGGTCGCCCGGCTCGCCGGCGTCTCCACCGCGACGGTCTCGCGCGCGCTGAGCGGCCGCGGGCACGTGTCGGAGTCCGCGCGCGAGCGCGTGCAGGCCGCCGCCGCCTCGCTCGGATACGTGGTCTCCTCCCGCGCCTCGAGCCTCGCGTCGGGGCGCACCCGCAACATCGGAGTCGTGGTGCCGTTCCTCGACCGCTGGTTCTTCAGCACCGTACTGTCCGGGGTCTCCGCGGCCCTGATGCGGGCCGGCTACGACATCACGCTCTACAACATCACCGCCGACAAGGACGTGCGCCGCCACGTGTTCGACACGTTCCTGCGCCGCCAGCGGGTCGACGCCGTGATCGCCGTGTCCATCGAGCTGGACGAGGACGAGACCCAGCAGCTCCTCGACCTCGGTCTGCCCGTCATCGCGATCGGCGGCCCCAATCCGAAGCTCGACACGCTCACGGTCGACGACGTCGCCGTGGCGCAGCTCGCGACGGAGCACCTGCTCGGCCTCGGCCACACCGAGATCGCCCACATCGGCGCGAACCCCGAGTTCGACATCGACTTCCACATCCCCACGAACCGACGACTCGGGTTCGAGCGGGCACTGGCCACGGCCGGCATCCCCCTGAACCCCGCGTTCCTGGAGCCCGCGGACTTCACGGTGGAGGGCGGCTACCGCGCCGCGAAGCAGCTCCTCGGGCGTCCGGGGCCGCGTCCCACCGCGGTGTTCGCCGCGTCGGACGAGATGGCGATCGGGGCGCTCCTCGCCGCGCGCGACCTCGGCTTCGCGGTGCCGGGGGACCTGTCCATCGTGGGCATCGACGGCCATGAGCTCGGCGAGTTCTTTCGCCTCACCACGGTCGACCAGTTCCCGCTCGGACAGGGCGAACGGGCGGCCGACGCGGTCCTCGCGAAGCTCACCGACCCGGAAGCCGTGCGCCCGCCCGCCGCCCTGCCGTACGAGCTCAACGTCCGCGGCACGACCGCCCGGCTCGTCTGAGCCGGGTGGCGTTCACAACTCAGGAGTACGGCGCGCAGAGACCGCGGTTCCGGCCCTGACGGGCGCAGGTGCGCCGGTTCTCCTGAGTTGTGAACGCGTCGAGCTCAGCACTCTGCGGTCGCGTCCCGCCAGGTGCGGTAGCCGCCGTCGAGATTGCGCACCTCGCGCCCGTGGTGCCGCAGCAGCCGGGTGGCGATGTGCCCCCGGAGACCGACCTGGCAGTGCACCACGAGGGGCCCGTCCGGCAGCTCGTCGAGGCGGTCGCGCAGCTCGTCGAGCGGGATGTTCCGCGCGCCGGGGATGGCGCCGTTCGCATACTCGCCCGCGGAGCGGACGTCGATGAGGGCTGCGCCCGCCTGCAGGGCGTCGTCGAGCTCGTGCCACTGGAGGGTCGGCGTGGTGCCGCTGCGGGTGTTCTCGGCCACGTATCCGAGGATGTTCACGGCGTCCTTCGCGGAGCCGAACTGCGGGGCATACGCGAGCTCGAGGTGCGCGAGCCCGGAGGCGGTGACGCCCGCGTGCAGCGCCGTCGCGATGACGTCGATCCGCTTGTCCACGCCGTCACGACCCACGATCTGCGCCCCGAGGATGCGGTCGGTGGCGGGGTCGGCAAGGAGCTTCATCGAGAGGGTCTCCGCGCCCGGGTAGTAGCCGGCGTGCGACGCCGGATGCACATGCACGGCGTAGAAGTCGCGGCCCGCGGCACGGAGCTGCTTCTCGCTCCATCCGGTCTTCGCGGCGGCCAGACCGAACACCTGCACGATGCCGGTGCCGAGCGCGGGGGGCGCTGACTCCTCCCGCCCCGCGATGACGTCAGCGACCATCCGGCCGTGGCGGTTGGCGAGACCGGCCATGGTCACGAGTGCCGCACCACCGCCGATGAGGTCGGCCTTCTCGACGCCGTCGCCGACCGCGAAGACGTCCGGGGCACTGGTGCGGCAGGCCTCGTCGACCGCGATGCCGCCGGTCTCGCCAAGACGGATCCTGGCGGCGCGGGCGAGTCCGACCTCGGGCACGACCCCGGAGGCATCGACGAGGAACTCCGCAGGGAGGGTGGCACCGTCGCTCAGGGTCACGGAATCCGCGGCCGTGGCCACGACCTCGACGCCGAGTCGCACGTCAACCCCGCGGCGCCGGACCTCGGCCGCGAGGGGGGCGGCCATCTCCGGATCCAGCGGGGCGAGCAGCTGGGCACCGCGTTGCACCAGGGTGACCGCGGCGCCCCGGGCGACGAGGTTCTCCACCGCCTCGAGTCCCGTGTATCCGCCGCCGACGACGACCACCGGCAGTCCGGGGCGGAGGGCGGCCTCGATCGCATCGGCATCCGCCACGGTCCGCAGGCTCCGCGCGGGGAGGGCTCCGGTCGGCTCGTCGCCGCGGGGCCGGGCACCGGTGGCGAGCACGAGGCGGTCGTACGGGTGGGTGCTCCGGTGGCCGCTGTCGAGATCGACGACCTCGACCGTCTTGCGCGCGGTGTCGATGCCGACGACGTCGTGACGGACGCGGACGTCCAGCCGGAAGCGGCGGTGCAGCGACTCCGGGGTCTGCAGCAGGAGGGCGCCGCGCTCCTCGATCACGCCGCCCACGTAGTAGGGCAGACCGCAGTTGGCGTAGGAGACCTCGGGACCGCGCTCGAAGACGACGATGTCCGCGGACTCGTCGAGGCGTCGGAGCCGGGTCGCCGCCGACATGCCGCCGGCGACCCCGCCGACGATGACGACGCGGAGTGGCGCGCTCATCGGCCGAACAGCCGGGCCAGGAGACCGCCCTTGGCCTCGTCCTTCGGATGGCCCGTGCACCAGTCCGACGCCGGCACGGTGCGGCGGACGGCGTCGACGTGCTGACCACACCCCGCCCAGGTGGTCTTCCCGCAGGTACGGCAACGGACTGCTCGACACATCTGTTCTCTCCTCACTCGATACCCCGGTGGGTATGCAGACACTATACCCCCGGGGGTATAGTGGAGCGCACAGCCGGCCTTCAGGGAGAGACCATGACCACCGTCGACATCGACACGCAGCGCAAGATCGCCAACCGCCTCAAGCGCGCACAGGGACAGCTCGGCGCCGTGATCGCCGCGGTCGAGAGCGGCGGTGACTGCCGGGCCGTCGTCACGCAGCTCGCCGCCGTGACCTCCGCCCTGGACAAGGCGGGGTTCCAGATCATCGCCTCCGCCATGAAGACCTGCCTCGAGGACCCCGCGCAGGACGACGCCGTCCCGCTCCCCGACCTGGAGAAGCTCTTCCTCACCCTCGCCTGAACGCGACCCGGCCCCTTGCGGCCACCCCGGCCCGTTGCGGACGATCGCAACGGGCCGGGGCGCACGCAAGGGGCCGGGTCGGCGAAGAGGGGGTCAGGGGACGAGGAGACCCGCGGTCGCGGTGCGCGCCGTCTCGAAGCGGCGCTGCACGTCGGGCCAGTTCACGAGGTTCCAGAACGCCTTGACGTAGTCCGCCCGCACGTTGAGGTAGTCGAGGTAGTAGGCGTGCTCCCACACGTCGAGCTGCAGCAGCGGGATGACGCCGAGCGGCGCGTTGCCCTGCTGGTCGAAGAGCTGGAAGATCACCGGGCGAGCGCCCACCGAGTCCCAGGCGAGCACGGCCCAGCCGGACCCCTGCACGCCGAGGGCCGTCGCGGTGAAGTGCGCGCGGAAACCGTCGATCGACCCGAACGAATCCGCGAGCGCCGCCGAGAGCTCGCCCTCCGGAGCCCCGCCGCCCTCGGGCGAGAGGTTCTGCCAGAACACGGAGTGGTTGATGTGGCCGCCGAGGTTGAACGCGAGGTCCTTCTCGAGCTTGTTCACCGCTCCGAGGTCGCCGCTGTCCCGGGCCGCCGCGAGCTGCTCCAGCGCCGTGTTCGCGCCGGTCACGTAGGCCTGGTGGTGCTTGGAGTGGTGCAGCTCCATGATCTTGCCGGAAATGTGCGGCTCCAGCGCGGAGTAGTCGTAGGGCAGCTCGGGGAGCGTGTACGGAGTGGACATGGTTGTTCCTTTCGTGACGGGGTCAGAGGGCGGTGTCGTGGGACAGGGCGTGGAATCGGCGGTCGATGTAGACGAGCGGGCGGGCGGGGCGGCCCGCGAGCACCTCGAGCACCTCGGCGATCACCACGGTCGACGAGCCGACGGGCACGGTCTGGATCGCTCGGCAGCGCAACGCGACCCTGGCCTCCGCCAGGTGCGGCTCCCCGGTCGGCAGCGTCGTCCAGCCCTGCTCGGGCGTGAAGCGCTCGGAACCGCTCACCGCGAAGCTCTGGGCGAGCGCGGAGTGCTCGTCGTCGATGAGATGCACGACGAAGGTCTCCGCGCCGAGGATGGCCCCGGCGCTTCCGGTCGCCCTGGTCACCGAGAACACGATGGCCGCCGGATCGACGGCGACCGACGACACGCTCGACGCGGTGAGGCCCACGGGGCCGTCCGGACCCTGCGCCGTGATGATGGCGACACCGGCGGGGTGGGTGCGGAACGCCGCCTTGAGCCCCTCTCCGACCGGCGTGGGCACCGGAGCGGCGGGGTGCGGGGTGGTGTGCGGGTCGCGGGTCATCGGGTGCTCTCCTCGAGAGGGATGGGGGTGGGGGTCGCGTGGGCGCGCATGGCTGCGCGGTCGACGAGCTTCGTGCGCTCCCGGCCGCGGACGGCTCCGGCGCGGCGCTCGGCCTCGTCGATGCGCAACCAACCCTCCCAGTCCACCACGCCGGGGAGGTCCAGGGGCGGGTCCCGGTCGATGCGGGCGGACGGAGTGGCAGCGAGGTCCTCGACGAGATGCTGCACGGTCTGTGCGGCGTCGGACTTGGTCGAGCCGATGAGTCCGATCGGCCCGCGCTTGATCCAGCCGGTGGCGTAGAGGCCGGGGACGGGCGTGCCGTCGGCATCGAGCACCCGCCCCTCCGCGTTCGGCACGATGCCCCGTGCCGCGTCGAACGGCACACCGGGCACGGGCGAGGAGAGGTAGCCGATCGCCCGGTAGACGGCGCCGACCTCGTAGCGCACGAGCTCGCCGGTGCCGACCATGCGGCCGAGCGGATCGGACGCGGTGCGCTCGAACTCGATGCCCTCCACGCGGTCCGCACCGAGGACGCGGACGGGTCGATGCCGGAAGTGCAGGTGGATGCGCCGGGAGGCCCCGGCGGACGGACGCTCCGCCCAGTCCGTGAGGGTGCGCACGATGATGCGGCGCTGGGAGAACTGCTCCAGCATGCGGGCGGCGTGGTCGTCGAGCTCGAGATCGGCGGGATCGACGATCACCTCCACGTCGTGCTGCTCGCCCAGCTCGCGCAGCTCCAGGGCCGAGAAGCGCACATCGGCCGGGCCACGGCGGGCGAAGAGGTGCACGTCGCGGATCCGACTCGCGGCGAGCGCGTCGAGGATGTGGTCGGGGGTGTCGGTCGACTGCAGCGCGGCGGCGTGCTTCGCGAGGATGCGTGTGACGTCGAGCGCGACGTTGCCTGCGCCGAGCACGGCCACGGACTCCGCCTCCAGACCCCAGCCCTGGGCGACGTCGGGGTGCGCGTCGTACCAGGCCACGAACTCCGCGGCTCCGTACGATCCGGGAAGGTCGGCTCCCGGCACGTCGAACGTCACGTCACGGTCGGCTCCGGTCGCGATGACGACGCCGTCGTACGCCCGGCGGAGCTCGTCGACCGTCACATCGACGCCGACCTCGACGTTGCCGCGCAGCCGGATGCCGGGCTGGAGGAGCACGTCGTGCAGCGCATCGATGATCTTGCGGATGCGCGGATGGTCGGGGGCGACGCCGTAGCGGACGAGCCCGTACGGGGCGGGAAGCTTCTCGTACAGGTCGATGGCCGCCTCCGGCACCTGCGCCCGGATGAGGTCGGCGGCGTAGATGCCCGCGGGGCCCGCGCCGACGATGGCGATGCGCGGGGTCACTCGTGCACCTCCTGCGGTGGGAGCGCGGCGATGAGGGGGTGGTCGTGCCGGATGAGCCCGGTGCGGGCGGCGCCGCCGGGCGAGCCGATCTCGTCGAAGAACTCGACGTTGGCCTTGTAGTAGTCCTGCCACTCGTCGGGGAGGTCGTCCTCGTAGTAGATCGCCTCGACGGGGCACACCGGCTCGCACGCCCCGCAATCCACGCACTCATCCGGGTGGATGTAGAGCGACCGTTCGCCCTCGTAGATGCAGTCGACGGGGCACTCGTCGATGCAGGCCTTGTCCTTGAGGTCGACGCACGGCAGCGCGATCACATACGTCATCGCGACTTCTTCTCTGTCCCACTCACGCCCTCCACCGTAAAACCTCAAGTGCACTTGAGGTCAAATCGAGGCGCCGAGACCCCGGCCTCGCGCCGAGACCCCGCCGCCGCCGCGCGGATACGACGGGGTCTCGGCGGGGAAGCGGGGTCTCGGGATCAGGACGGGGAGATCTCGAAGGGGGCGGGGAGGAGGTGCTCCTCGCGGGAGCTGGGGCCGACCAGGAGCGTGAAGGCACCGGGCTCCACGGTGCGGACACCGGCGGCGGTCACGATCGTGCAGTCCGCGACGGGGACCTCGAGCCGCACGCGGGCGCTCTCCCCCGGCGCGAGCTCGACCTGCCGGAAGGACTTCAGTTCACGGTCGGTCCAGCTCACGCTCGTCACCTCGTCCCGCACGTAGGCCTGCACGGTCTCGCGGACGGGCCGGTCCCCCGTGTTCGTCACGGTCACGTGCCCCACCACGGTGTCGCCGAGGCGCAGCTCCGTCTGCTCCAGCTCCAGGTCCGCGTACGCCACGGTCGTGTACGACCGGCCCTCGCCGAAGGCCCACGCGGGCGCCTGGGTGAGGTCGGCGTAGCGGTCGCCGTGCTGGCCGCGGATCTGGTTGTAGTAGGTCGGCTGCTGTCCGACGTGCCGCGCGAACGAGATCGGCAGCCGCCCCGAGGGCTCCACGGCACCCGTGACGATGTCGGCGAACGCCCGTCCGCCCTGCATGCCCGGGTTGGCCGCCCACACGACGGCCGCCGCGCGCTGCACCGAAGACGGGAGCACGAGAGGCTTGGACGCCAGCAGCACCACGACGACGGGCTTCCCGGTCTCGATGAGCGCATCGAGCAGGGCGTTCTGGCCGCCGATGAGCTCCAGCGTGGCCGTGGACCGTCCCTCGCCCACGAGCTCGATGCGATCGCCCACCACCGCGACCACGACGTCCGCGGCCTCGGCGGCGGCCACCGCCTCCGCGATCAGCGCGGGATCCGGCGGGCACGGCTGCACCACGGGAGGACGCGGCTGGTTGTCCGGGAAGTGCGTGCCGCGGGGGTCGTCAGCGAGCGTGAGGATGTCGGCGCCGCGCGTGTGCGTGACCGTCCACGCGTCCACCGCGCGGAGGCCGTCGAGCACGGTCGTGATCATCTCGCGGGGCTGTCCGTCGAGCCAGCCCGCCTGGCCCGAGCCGCCCGCCCAGTCGCCGAGCTGCGTCTGCGCGTCGTCCGCGAGCGGCCCGGTCACCGCCACTCGCAGCGGTGCCGCCGGGTCCAGCGGCAGCAGGCCGTCGTTCTCGAGGAGCACGAGCGAGCGGCGCGCGATCTCGAGGTTGAGCTCCGCATGCGCGGCGCTGCCGACCACGGCGGACACGTCGTCGCGGGGCAGCCGGGGGTCTTCGAAGAGTCCGAGCTCGAACTTCAGCGTAAGGATGCGGGAGACCGCGTCGTCGAACGCGTCCTCCGGCAGCAGCCCCCTGGCGACCGCGTCCAGCGCCCCCTCGAAGAACCCGGGCGTGGTCATCACCATGTCGTTCCCTGCGCGCACCGCGGCGGCCGCCGCATGCGTGAGGTCGGGCTGCACCCGCTGCTCCCACACCATCCGGCCCACGTTGTCCCAGTCGGTGATGAGCGTGCCGGTGTAGCCCCACTCGCCACGGAGCACGTCGCTGAGCAGCCACTCGTTCAGCGTGATGGGCACCCCGTCCGTCGTCTGGTAGCCGAGCATGAACGTCCGGCAGCCCTCGCGGGCGACCCGCTCGAACGGCGGCAGGAACCAGGAGCGCAGCTTGCGCGGGGAGATGTCCGCCTCGCTGGCGTCGCGTCCACCCTGCGTCTCCGAGTAGCCGGCGAAGTGCTTGGCCGTGGCGAGGATCGCGGTGGGGTCGTCGAGCCCGTCACCCTGATAGCCGCGCACCATGGCCGAAGCCAGCTCCCCGATGAGGAACGGGTCCTCCCCGAAGGTCTCCCCCACCCGCCCCCAGCGCAGGTCGCGGGCGATGCAGAGCACCGGCGAGAACGTCCAGTGGATGCCGGTGACGGCGACCTCCTCGGCCGTCGCCCGCGCCACGCGCTCGACAAGCGCCGGGTCCCACGAGGCCGCCATACCGAGCTGCGTCGGGTAGATCGTGCCCCCGGGGAAGAAGGAGTGACCGTGGATGCAGTCCTCGCCCACGAGCAGCGGGATACCGAGTCGGGTCTGCGCGACCAGGACGGCAGCCCGCCGCAGACGCTCGTCCGAGGCGTGCAGGATCGAGCCCGCGTGCCGCCGGAGCACGTGGTCGTCGATGTCGTCGCGAGCGTCGAGCTGGAGCATCTGCCCGACCTTCTCCTCGAGCGTCATGCGACTGAGGAGGTCGGCCACGCGCTCGGGGATGGAGAGAGCGGGGTCCTGGTACGGGAGCTGCGTGGTCAGAGTCTGAGAGGTCATCACTTCGTGTTCTGGTTCGTGTGCGGTGTCGCGGTGTTCGAGGAGTCGGTGGTGCCGGAAGCGCCCGGCGAAGTCGCCGACGATACGGGATCGGGGCTCTTCTCCGGCAGGGGCACGCTGCGGACGGCCGTGACGGCGTCGTTCACGTTGAGCCCCTTCTTCTTCATCGCCCTGGCCCGCTCTCCCGCCGAGCGCAGGCGCGGGTTGACGTACTCGTCGATGCCGAAGTTGATGAGCGAGAGCGCGACGCCGATGATCGCGATGCAGAGCCCGGCCGGCACATACCACCACCACAGCCGCGGGAACGCGCCGTTCTGCTGGGCCCAGAACAGGATCGTCCCCCAGTTCAGGTTGCTCACCGGGATCACGCCGATGAACGCCAGGGTCGTGAGCCCGAGGATCGCGGCGGTCACGGTACCGACGAAGCTCGAGGCGATGAGCGCGAGGAGGTTCGGCAGCATCTCCACCGTGATGATGCGACGCAGCGGCTCGCCGTTGGCGCGCGCCGCCTGGATGAAGTCGCGGTTGCGCAGCGACATGGTCTGGGCGCGCAGCACGCGGGCTCCCCACGCCCACCCGGTCAGCCCGAGCACCGCGGCGATCACGATGAGCGGCGGGTTCTCGAACTGGGAGGCGATGATGATGATGAGCGGGATGCCGGGGATGACGAGGAACACGTTCGTCAGCGCCGACAGCGACTCGCTCCGCCACCCGCGCACGTAGCCCGCGATGACGCCGATGGTGATCGCGATCGCCGTGGCGATGAAGGCGGCGAGGAAGCCGACGACGATGACCCCGCGCGTGCCGTAGATGATCTGGCTCAGGACGTCCTCGCCCATGTGCGTGGTGCCGAGCCAGTGCTCCCAGGACGGCGACTGCCGGAGCGCGGAGCGGTCCTTCTGCGTCGGGCCGTACGGGGCGATCCAGGGGGCGAAGACGGCGATGAGCACGAACGCCCCGAGGATGATCAGCCCCGCGATGGACTTCGGGTTGCGGAACATCGCGAACGCCTGGGCGAGCTGCGATCGGAACGTCCGGCGCGCCGGCGCGCGGTCGGCGGGCGTGCGCAGGGTGGCGGTCTCCGGCATGCCGGAGGGGACGCGCGAGCCGTCGGGGGCGGTGGTGGGGGGAACGGTCATGTCAGGACTCCGTCTGGCGGGTACGCGGGTCGAGGTAGGCGTAGACGACATCGGCGAGGATGTTGGCCACGAGCACGGAGAGGGTGATGACGAGGAACACGCCCTGCATGAGCGCGAAGTCCTTCGCGTTGGTCGCGTCGAGCAGCAGCTTGCCGACACCCGGATAGCTGAACACCATCTCCATCACGATCGTGCCGCCCACGATGAAGCCGATCGACAGCGCGAAGCTCTGGATCTGCGGGAGCACGGCGTTGCGGGCCGCATACGCCCAGAGCACGCGTCGGTTGGGCATGCCCTTGGCCTGGGCGACGGTGATGTAGTCGTCGTCGAGCACGGTCAGCATCATGTTGCGCATCCCCAGCACCCAACCGCCGAGCGAGGCGACCACGATCGTCAGCGCCGGGAGGGTGCCGTGCGCGATCACCTGCCCGATGAAGTCGAGACTCCATTCCGGCGACTGCCCCTTGTCGTAGGCATGCGAGGAGGGGAACCACTTCAGCGTCGAGGAGAAGATGGCGATCGCGATGAGGCCGAGCCAGAAGTACGGGATGGTGTTGAAGAACGTCGTCACCGGGATGATCGCGTCGAGCTTGCTCCCGCGCTTCCAGCCGACGATGGCGCCGGCGACGGTGCCGAGCGCGAACGAGATGATCGTCGCGATGCCCACCAGCCCCAGTGTCCAGGGCAACGCCGCCCCCAGCACCTCGGCCACCGGCCGCAGCCCGTGCAGGGTCGAGATGCCGAGGTCGCCGCGGAGCAGCATGCCCCAGTACTCGAGGTACTGCTGCCAGAGGCTCTTGTCGGTGTCGATCCCCAGCAGGATGCGCAGGGCGTCGGCGGCCTCCGGGCTCACCGTGCGGTTGCGGGCGAGGTAGGACGTCACCGCGTCGCCCTTCATCAGCCGCGGCAGGAAGAAGTTGATGGTGATCGCGGCCCAGAGCGTGAAGAGGTAGAACGCGGCGCGTCCGGCGAAGAAGCGCCAGGGCACGCGCCGGGTCCCGCGGTCCACCGTCGTCGCGGTCGTCCCCGCCTCCCGTGCGCTCTGCGCGATGAGGTCGTTGTCGTCGAGCTGCGGAAAAGCCGTGCTCACCGCGCACCTCCGTTCGATGCCGCCGACGCGAAGTGCTTCTCCGGGTCGGGCGATGCGGCGCGCAGAGCGCGGGTGTAGGGGTCCTGTGGATCGAGGATCACGTCGTCCGCCGTGCCGTACTCGACGACCCGGCCCTGGTTGAGGACCATGATCTCGTCGCTGAAGTGGCGTGCGGTGGCGAGGTCGTGGGTGATGTAGAGCACGCCGAGCCCTTCCTCACGCTGCAGATCGGCGAGGAGGGTGAGCACCCCGAGCCGGATGGAGACGTCCAGCATGGAGACGGGCTCGTCGGCGACGAGGAGCGACGGCCGGGAGGCGAGCGCCCGCGCGATGGCGACACGCTGACGCTGCCCGCCGGAGAGCTCGTGCGGTCGGCGGTCGATCACCGCATCCGGGTCGAGGCGCACGCGCTCCAGGAGCCGGCGCACCTCGGCCTCCGTCTCCGCTCTGGACACGACGTCGTCGAGACGGAGGGGCCGCTCCAGGTGGTACCGGATGGAGTGCGAGGGGTTGAGGGAGGCGAACGGGTCCTGGAAGACCATCCGCAGCTGCTGCCGATATCTCCGCAGTCCGCGGCCGCGGCGCGGGACCGGCGCGCCGTCCAGCAGCAGGTCGCCGGCAGTCGGGGTCTCGAGCTGGGTGAGGATCTTCGCGATCGTGGACTTGCCGCTGCCGGACTGTCCGACCAGGCCGATCGTCTGCCCGGATGTCAGCGTGAAGCTCACGTCGTCGAGGGCTTTGATCTGGCCGGCGCCTCGGACGTTGTACGCCTTCGTGACGTGACGGAATTCGAGGGTGGTCATCGCACCAGCACTCTTCTCTCCCCGGTGAGCCGGGGGAACGACGACAGCAGGGTCTTCGTGTACTCGTGCTCGGGCTGCGTCCAGATGCGCTCTGCCGTATCGAGCTCGATGATCTCTCCCTCGCGCATGATCGCGATCCGGTCGCTGATCTCCAGCAGGAGGGGGAGGTCGTGCGTGATGAAGACGACCGAGAACCCGAACTCGTGCCGCAGCTGCGAGATCTGCGTGAGGATCTCCCGCTGCACGAGGACGTCGAGCGCCGTGGTGGGCTCGTCCATCACCATGAGCTGCGGCCGCAGCGCCAGGGCCATCGCGATCATGACGCGCTGCCGCATGCCTCCGGACAGCTCGTGCGGGAAGGAGCGAGCACGCTCACGCCCGACCTTCACGATCTCGAGCAGCTCCTCCGCCTCGGCTCGGCGCTGCTTCCGGGTCATGTCGGGTCGGTGGATCTCGAACACGTCCTCCAGCTGCGATCCGACCGTCGCCACCGGATTGAGGGCGTTCATCGCCCCCTGGAACACCATCGACACCTTGTCCCAGCGGAATCGCTGCATCGCGTCGACGTCCAGCGCGTTGATGTCGATGTCGACACCGGTCACGTCGTGGAAGGTGACGCTGCCGCTCGTGATCACGGCGGGCGCGCGCAGCAGCCGCTGGACGCCGTACGCGAGCGTCGTCTTGCCGCAGCCGCTCTCGCCGGCGAGGCCGAGGATCTCGCCGCGCTGCAGTTCGAGGGTCACGTTCTTCACCGCCGCGACGGGCGGGTCGACGTCGTACACGACGGAGAAGTCGCGCACGGTGAGCAGGGGATCTGACATGGTGCTCCTAAGTGGGGCGGGCCCTTCGACAGGCTCAGGGACCCAGATGGGTGGCTGAGCCTGTCGAAGCCCCGCCGTGGGTGGCTGAGCCTGTCGAAGCCCCGCCGTGGGTGGCTGAGCCTGTCGAAGCCCCGCCGTGGGTGGCTGAGCCTGTCGAAGGCCGGTGCAGGGGGTGGCTGAGCCTGTCGAAGCCCTAGTCGGCGAGTTCCAGCTTGGTGAGGATCTGCACGATGTTCTGCTGGGTCGGATCGGCCGAGGCGTACGGGTCCTCCTCGGAGGGCCAGCCCACGTAGTTCCGGGTGTTGAACTCCCCCAGCAGCGGGTGCGCGCCGAGCGGGATGGCGGGCACCTGCTCGACGAAGATCTCCTGCAGCGTGGTGAGGGCGGTGGTGCGCTCCTCGTCCGACGACGCGTTGGCGTAGCCGTTCAGCGCCGCCGTGGCCTCCGGGTCCTCGAAGCGGCCGAAGTTGAACCCGGCGATGCCCTCCGGGGAGATCCAGCGGGGGTCCATGGTCGAGGTGTAGAGGCCGTAAGCGGTGCCGCTGTCCTCCAGCCAGTGGATGATCGCGGAGAACGTGCCCTCGTCACGCGGGACCTGCCAGCCGCCCCAGTCGGGCATGTCGATCTTCACCTCGGCACCGATGGCCTCGGTCACATCCTCCGCGATGAGCTCCTGTGCCGTGTTCCAGTCGCTCCAGCCCGAGGGCACCGACAGCGTGAACGAGACGGGGGTGCCGTCCGGATCGATCAGCGCGTCGTCCTTCCAGGTGTACCCGGCTGACTCCAGCAGATCCCGCGCCTTCTCGGCGTCGACGGCGTACTCCTGGCCCTCGAACTCGGGCTGGATCTCGTCGTCCAGGATCGACGACAATCCGGTCACCGACCAGACCGGCTCGCTGGCGCCCTCCCGGGCGATGTCCACGTAGGCGTCGCGATCGATGACCCAGGCGAGAGCCTGGCGGAACGTCGGGTCGTCGAACGGCTTCTGCTGCAGGTTCATGAAGAGCGTCGCCGAGCCGGTGGTCGGGGCGGCCCAGAACTTGTTGTGCTCGGGGTCGGCGTCGAGGAACTGCTCCTGGATCTGCGGGATGAACGCCTGCGCCCAGTCCGCCTCGCCCTGGGCGAGGGCCGTGGTCAGCGCGGTGTTGTCGCCGTAGGAGACGTAGTGCAGCTCGGGCACGGCGAGGTCGCCGCCCCAGTAGTCGTCGCGCGCGGTGAGCGTGACCGACTCGGTGGACCAGTTGGAGAGGGCGTAGGGGCCGGTGCCGACGAGGTCGTCGCCCTTGACGGGATCGGTGGCGGGGTCGTCGAGGTTCTCCCAGATGTGCTTCGGAACGATCGGCACGTGCAGGACGCGCGCCTGGTTGACGTACTTCGACTCGCCGAACGTCAGGGTGACCGCGTCGCCGTCGACGGTGGCGCCCTCGAACTTCAGACCGGCCGTGTCCAGCGCGGGCGTGGAGACGAGCTCGTACGAGTAGACGATGTCGTCGGCGGTGAACGGCTCCCCGTCGCTCCAGGTGACGTCGGGGCGGGGCACGACGGTCACGGCGGTGTAGTCGTCGTTCCACTCGATGCTCTCCGCGAGCCAGGGGGTGACCCCGCGGTCTCCGGTCTGGTTGACGAGGCCGAGGGTCTCGAAGACGACCTTTCCGTAGCCGTACTTCGAGGCGGACGAGTCTCCGACGTACGGGTTGTTCGACTCGGTGGTGATGGCGCCGTCCGGCTTGGCGATGGTGAGGGCGACGGCCTCGCCCGTGGCGGCGTCGTCGCCCCCTCCGGACGAGCATCCGGCGAGCGCGGAGACGCCGAGGACGGCGACCGCGCTGGCGGCGATCAGGGTTTTCGTGAGCTTCATTGCTTCTCCTTGGGCACGGGTCCTTGTGCGGCGACGCGGCCGACGGATCGCCTCCGACCGCGCTTTGCTTACTGTCGAGAAAGTAAGCTGTGGAGAGGTTACCGAGGAGTAAGTTGGTTGGCAAGCAGAGTGCGACGAGGGGAGGTGGGCTCATGACGGACGATGTGCACACGGTCCGGGTGCGCCCGGCCACGCGGGAGAAGCGCGAGCAGATCCTCAAGGCGGCGGTGGAGATCTTCGGCAACAAGGGCTCCACGAACGGCACCCTCGCCGATGTCGCCGAGCAGGTCGGCATCACCCACGCGGGCGTCCTGCACCACTTCGGCTCGAAGCAGAAACTCCTCCTCGAAGTGCTCGCCTACCGGGATCAGGCCGACGTGGCCGACCTCGCCGAGAAGCACATCCCCGACGGGCCGGAGCTCTTCCTCCACCTCGTCCGCACGGCGTTCGCCAACGAGAAGCGGCCGGGCATCGTGCAGGCCTACACGGTCCTGTCCTCCGAGTCGGTGACCGACGACCACCCCGGCCGCGAGTACTTCGAGGATCGCTACACGACCCTGCGCCGGGAGGTGACGGCGGCGTTCGGCGAGCTCTGCGCTCAGGAGGGCGTGACCGAACCCGCGACCATCGCCGCCGCCTCGGCCGCCATCCTCGCCGTGATGGACGGCCTGCAGCTCCAGTGGCTCCTGCACCCCGGAGTGGTCCCCCTCGGCGCCGCGAGCGAGTTCGCGATCCGCGCGATCGTGAACGGCGTGCTGCATCCGGGACCGGCCCTGGAGTCCTACGCGCGGCCCTGACCTCCCGGCTAGGCTCGGGCGCATGGCCATCGACCTCGAAGCGCTCTACATCGATCTGCACCAGCACCCGGAGCTGTCGTTCCAGGAGACCAGGACCGCGGGCATCGCCGCCCAGCACCTGCGCGACCTGGGGCTCGAGGTCGAGGAGGGGGTCGGCGTGACCGGCGTGGTCGGCGTGCTGCGCAACCCTTCCACAGGCCCTTCGACGAGCTCGGGGACCCAGGATGGCCCTTCGACGAGCTCAGGGTCCCAGGGCTCAGGCCCTTCGACGAGCTCAGGGACCCAGGAGGAGGACTTCCCGCGGCCGGTCGTGTGGGTACGCGCCGACATGGACGCGCTGCCGGTCGAGGAGCAGACGGGTCTGGCGTACGCGAGCACCGCGAAGGGCGTCGATCCGGCCGGCACCACCGTGCCCGTGATGCACGCCTGCGGCCACGACATGCACGTCACCGCGATGATCGGGGCCGTGGAGAAGCTGGTCGCCGAGCGCGCGGAGTGGTCGGGCACCCTCGTCGTGCTCATCCAGCCCGCGGAGGAGTACGGCGCCGGCGCCAGGGCCATGCTCGACGACGGCCTGCTCGCCCGCTACCCGAAGCCCGACGTGGTGCTCGGTCAGCACGTCACCCCGCTCCCGGCGGGCATCATCGGCGTGCGCAGCGGCACCCAGATGGCCGCCTCCGACGGCCTCACCGTCACCCTGCACGGCCGCGGCGGCCACGGCTCCCGCCCGCACGCCACGATCGACCCGGTCGTGATGGCGGCCGCGACCGTGATGCGCCTGCAGACGATCGCCTCCCGCGAGATCGACCCGCAGGGCGTGGCCGTGGTGACCGTCGGATCGATCCACGCCGGACTCAAGAACAACATCATCCCGGCCGAGGCGAAGCTGGAGCTCAGCCTCCGCTATCCGAACGAGGACGCGCGCGAGAAGGTGCTGAAGAGCGTCGAACGGATCGTGCGCGCCGAGGCCATGGCGTCCGGTGCCGAGCGCGAGCCCGAGATCCACACGCAGCACACGCTGCCCGCCACGATCAACGACGAGGAGGCGACGGCGCGGGTCTCCTCGGCGCTGCGTCGCGCGCTCGGGGACTCGGCCGTCGTCGACCCCGGCATGTTCACGGGCAGCGAGGACGTCTCCTGGTTCGCGCGCGACGCCGAGGTCCCGCTCGTGTTCTGGTTCTGGGGCGGCGTCGACCCCGCCCGATTCGCCGAGGCTCTTGCGGCGGGGACCGTGGAGAAGGACATCCCCACCAACCATTCGCCCTTCTTCGCGCCGGAGATCCATCCGACGATCGAGGTCGGGGTCACCGCGATGTCCGCGGCCGCCCGCGAGTTCCTCGCCTGAGGCGGGGCGCTCAGACCTCGACGACGCGCGGCGCAGGCGGAGGAGGCGGGGCGAGCTGTCGCTGCGGCACGCCGTGCGCCTCGCGGTGCAGCCGCTCCATGCGGATGTCGAGCTCGGCGGCGGCATCGGCGGCATCGCTGAGGCTGTCGACGAGGTGCGCGGGCACCTGGTTGGAGAACTTGTAGTAGATCTTGTGCTCCAGGCTCGCCCAGAAGTCCATCGCGATGGTGCGGAACTGCACCTCGACCGGTACGGCCAGCGCCCCGGTCGAGAGGAAGACGGGGACCTCGATGATGGCGTGCAGGCTCTTGTACCCGTTCGGCTTCGGATTCGCGATGTAGTCCTTGACCGTGCGGACGGTCACGTCGTCCTGCGCGGTCAGCAGATCGAACAGGCGGTAGACGTCGGCGACGAAGCTGCACGTCACCCGCACGCCGGCGATGTCGGTGATCTCCGTGCGGATGCGATCGAAGTCCGGGTCGTCGATGCCCTTCCTGGCGATCTTCTCGACGATGCTGTCCGGCGACTTGAGCCGGCTCTTGACGTGCTCGATGGGGTTGTACGCGTGGTCGTGGGTGAACTCGTCGCGGAGGATCGAGATCTTCGTCTCCACCTCGCGCATCCCGAACTCGTACTCGCGGAGGAAGCGCTGCAGCTGGTCGCGGAGCTCCTTCGCCTCGGAGATCAGGTGCTCGTCGACCGGGATCACGCTCATGAGGACGACGTTATCGATCCGTGATCGGAAACCCCTGTGGATTCGAGATGCCGTCAGAGGTCGTAGACGTCCCGCCGGTGGGCGACGCGGACCACGGTGACGAGCACCCGCTCGTCCACGACCTCGTAGAGCACACGGTAGTCGCCGATCCGCACGCGCCAGGCGTTGTCGAACCCGGCGAGCTTGCGGACGCCGTGCGGACGAGGCTCCCGTTCGAGGTCGGAGATCCCGGCGAGGATGCGCCGACGGAGCGGAGGATCCAGCTTGCGGACCTCCTTCGCCGCTGCGGTGGTGAACTCGACGCGGTACCGCGTCACGGGAGTTCCGCACGGAGGTCATCGAGCGAGACTCGACCCCCGTCGTCCGCCGCCTTCGCCGCTCCGAACTCCGCCGCATCTCGCGCAGCCTCGAGCTCTTCCAGGAGCTCGAGATCGTCGACGCCGATCACGACCGCGGTGAGCTTGCCGTGACGCGTCACCCCCACCCGCTCCGCCCCGTACGCGACACCGCCGAGAACGTCGGCGAGCTGATCGCGCAGGTCCTTCGACGGCACGCTGCGGCTGAGAGTGTTCATGCGTACAGAATACCTCTTATGTACATAATGGGCTCAACTCTTCGCGGTCACGCGGGCGTCCTCGAGGTGCTGGCCGGAGAGCAGGCCGGGAAGCCCACGACCCTGGCGGGTGGTGAACAGCAGCACGATCGCGACGAGGATCAGCAGCGAGGACAGCGCGTCGAACACCCCGCCGAGCATCCCCAGCGCCGTGAGTCCGCCGATGCCGCCCGCCCAGCGCAGCAGCCGGGCGAGCGCGGCCGGCAGTCGCGACCCGGTGTAGCGCAGCTGCACGGCGAGGTCTCCCACCGAGCGGCCGGTGACGAGGATGATCACGAGCCACAGGGCACAGGCGGTCGCCGTGCTCACCGTGCCGGCGAGGGTGCCGTCGAGCACGGCCTGACGGTCCTCCACGACGTACTCGAGCCAGAGCTGCACCGCGACGCCCCCGGCGAGCACGACGAAGCCGTTCGCGAGCCCGTCGCAGAGCATCGCCAGCGCGCGGCGACCGCGCGTGACGGGACGGGGCTCATCGGCGTCGGCACGGGCCTGAACTCCGCGCAGCGACCGTGGCACCACGAGCGCGAGGACGGAGCCGACGACCGCTCCGGTCGTGTTCGTCATCAGGTCGCCCACGTCGAAGAAGCGGTAGGCGCACGGGTACAGCCCCCAGACCCCGGTGAGCTGGGTGGTCTCCACCAGCAGGGACAGACCGAACCCGACCACGAGGGCGGTGGGGAGGCCGCGGCCGCCCAGCACGCGGAGGAACGCTCCGAGCGGGACGAACAGCAGCACGTTGAACACGAGTTGGAGCAGGGCGGGCTGGCGCAGCGGGTTGCCCGGAGCGGCGAACGCCTTCTGCACGTCGCGCACGACGGACATCGGGTCGGTGATCGCCCCCACGCAGCGGATGGTGTCCGGGTCGGGAAGCGGCAGCAGCGTGTACGTCCAGATGGCCCAGAAGTAGACGAGCGCCGCGAGCCAGAGCAGCGTGCGTCCGAGCGAGAGGCGTCCGCGGCGGCGGTAGCTGATCGCGACGAAGGGCACGAAGAGCACGACGCCCACGGCGAGGCCGATCGCCACGGCGATGACCCCCAGAACCACCTGATCCCCCACTGACGCAAGGATACCGGGAGGCCGTGAGGATTCCGTGAGGGAGCGCCACCGCGCCGTAGGGATTCCGTGAGGATCGCGTGAGGGCGGCTGCGGTCGGCGTAGTGTCGCCGGACGTGTCAGAACAAACGAGGCCGACCCCGGACGCGCCGCCGCGCGCCAAGCGCATCCTGCTCGGCGACCCGCTCACGAGCGCCCAGGTCGACGAGCAGCTCCTCCCCAAGCGCATGGCGCTGCCGATCTTCGCCTCGGACGCGCTGAGCTCGGTGGCATACGCCCCACAGGAGCTCGTGATGATCCTGCTCATCGGCGGTCTCACGTTCCTGTCGTTCACCCCGCTCGTCGCGGCGGCGGTCGTCGTGCTGCTGCTCGTGGTGGTGCTGAGCTACCGGCAGCTCATCAAGGCGTACCCCTCCGGCGGCGGCGACTACGAGGTCGCGTCGAAGAACCTCGGCGAGGTCCCCGGGGTGATCGTGGCCGCAGCGCTCCTCGTCGACTACGTGCTGACGGTGGCGGTGTCGGTCGCCTCCGGGGTGGACAACATCATCTCGGCGGTGCCGGGTCTCGATCCTCTTCGCGTGGAGCTCGCCGTCGGCTTCGTCGTGCTCATCATCATCGTGAACCTCCGCGGGGTGCGCGAGGCCTCGCTCGTGTTCGCCATCCCCACGTATGTGTTCATCGGCTCGGTCGGCGTCATGATCGTCACCGGGCTCGTCCGGACGGCCCTCGGCGACGCCCCGGTCGCCTCCAGCGCGGAGTTCGCCGTCCAGGCCGAGAGCCTCAGCCAGGCGGCCGTACTGCTGCTCATCCTCCGCGCGTTCTCCAGCGGCTGCTCCGCGCTGACCGGGGTCGAGGCCGTGTCGAACGGCGTCCCCGCGTTCCGGGCCCCGAAGGTGCGCAACGCCCAGTCGACGCTGGTGCTCATGGGCACCATCGCGATCTGCCTGTTCTCCGGCCTCACCGCCCTCGCCCTCATCGCCGGCGTGCACTACGCCGAGAACCCCTGCGACCTCATCGGCTTCGACTGCACGACCCCGCAGCCGAGCCTGATGGCGCAGATCGCGGCGGCGACGTTCGGCGGCGGCAGCATCCCGTTCTTCATCGTGCAGGCGGCCACGGCCTGCGTGCTGCTCCTCGCGGCGAACACCGCCTTCAACGGCTTCCCCCTGCTCGGCGCCGTGCTCGCCCGCGACGGCTACGCCCCGAAGTCGCTGAACACCCGCGGCGACCGGCTCGTGTTCTCCAACGGCATGATCCTCCTCGGGATCGCCGCGATCGCCGTGCTCGTGGTGTTCCAGGCGCGGCTGACGACGCTGATCCAGCTGTACATCATCGGCGTCTTCGTCTCCTTCTCCCTGGGCCAGATCGGCATGGTGCGGCACTGGCGACGGCTGCTGCGCGCACCCGTCCCCCCGAACGGCGACGGCGCCGCGGACCGGCGTTCCGCGCGGGTGGGGCTGCTCATCAACTCCGCCGGGGCGACGCTGACGGTGCTCGTGCTCGTCATCGTCACGATCACGAAGTTCACGCACGGCGCCTATCTCGTGTTCTTCGCCATCCCGGTGCTGGCGTTCCTGATGATCGGCGTCAAGCGCTACTACCGGGATGTCGAGCACGAGATCGCGATCGACGACACCACCCGGTTCGGCGCCTCGGGCGACGTCGCCATCGTCCTCGTGAACCATCTGCAGAAGCCGGTCATGAAGGCCATCGACTACGCGATCGCCGCCAAGCACGACAAGACCCTCGCGGTGCACGTGGCCGTCTCCCAGGAGGACGCCGCGCGTCTGCAGCAGGAGTGGGCGGACCACCTCGTGCCGGTGCCGCTCGTGATCGTCGAGTCGCCGTACCGCTCGTTCGCGCAGCCCGTGACGCAGTTCATCCGGCAGTACCGCGAGAAGCACGGATCCTCCGTCGTCACGGTCTACCTGCCGCAGTACATCGTGGGGCACTGGTGGGAGAACTTCCTGCACAACCGGCGCGCCCGTCGCCTCGCGAACCAGCTCATGCTCGTGCACGGGGTGTCGATCACCCTGGTGCCGTGGCTGCTCGACTCGTCCGAACTCATCTACGGCCGGCGCTCGCGTCCACTGCCCGGCCAGGAGAGGGCGGGGCGGCCCGTCGTGGTGGCCGGGCGCCGGGCGCACCGCCCCGCCGGGCCGCCGTCCGAGTCCTGACGGCGACGGTCAGGTTCCGGCGAGGATCGCGCCGAGGATCGCCGCAGCCTCGGGGAAGCGGGACGGGTCGGCGCTCGCGTAGTTGAGCCGTACGTACGCCCCCGACGGCTCGGCGGGGAACCACTCACTCCCCGGCGCGATGACCAGGCCGCGCGCCGCGCACTCGCGGACGACCGCGGCGGCGTCGGTGCCGTCCGGCAGCCGCAGCCAGAGGTTCAGCCCGCCGACCGGCACGGCCTCCACCAGCGCGGTCGGCGCCTGCGCGGCCAGGCACGACAGCAGGAGATCGCGCCGCGAACGCAGCTGCTCGCGGAAGCCGCGGAGGTGCGTGCGCCAGGCCGGCTGGGTCACCACGTCGAGCGCGGCCGCCTGCAGGAGGCCGCTGACATACATCGACTCCGCCGCGCGATCGGCGAGGATGCGGTCCCTGGCGGGACCGCGCGCGATCACCGCCGCCACCCGCAGGGACGGCGACACGCTCTTCGTCAGCGAGCGCAGGTAGACCACGTGACCGTCGTGGTCGGAGGCCGCCACGGGACGGGGCTCGGCGTCGATGCCCAGGTCGTGCGCCCAATCGTCCTCGATGAGGAAGGCCCCGCGGCGACGGACCGCGTCGAGGACGGCCTCCCCGGTCGCCGCCGGCCACTGCGCACCGGTGGGGTTCGCGAACGTGGGCTGCGCGTAGAACGCCCGGGCTCCGGTCTCGGCGAGCGCTCTGTCGACCGCGTCCGGATCCGGACCCTGCGGACCGGAGGGGACGGGAACGAGCACGACCCCCGCCTGCTCCGCCGCGAGCAGGGCACCCCAGTACGTCGGCGACTCGATGAGCAGCGGCCGGCCGACGCCGACGACCGCCCGGAAGATGGAGCTCAGTCCGCTCTGACTCCCGGAGATGATGACGGCGTCGCGGGCGGTCGGCACCGTGATCCCGGCCGGGGCCGCCGCGGCCAGCTCCGCCGCGAACCACTCCTGCAGTCCGGGCTCGCCGGCCGCGGGAGAGCGGGTGAGAGCGGACGCGGTCCGGGAGGCGCGCACCAGGGCCTGCCGGACGAGCCGCTCGGGGAGGAGATCCGGAGCGGGATACCCGGAGTGCAACCCGATCGCGTCCGGCGAGGTCGGGCGCTGCGCCGAGGAGAGACCGTCCAGGCGCACGGCGGCCGCGCCAAGAGCCCCGGCCTGCCAGCCGTAGTCCGCCGGGAGGACCGTGCGCGCCGCGCGGACGAAGGTGCCGACCCCGGGTCGCGCCTCGACGAGCCCGAGGCGGACGAGCTGCTGCACCGCCTTCTGCACGGTCACGGGGCTCGCGGCGTACTCGGCCGTCAGCGCGCGGTTGGAGGGGAGGCGGGCGCCGGGTGCGGCGGCGGCGACCCAGGTCCGGAGGCCGGCCACGATGCGTGCGGTGCTATCCTGACTCATGAAAGAACACAGTAGCGTTATCCGTCCGAACGGAACACTGCTATCCCGCGCCGCCGGTCCCGCCTGGGGCCTCCTGGGCGTCGTCGCCTTCTCGTTCACGCTCCCGTTCACCCGGATCGCGCTCGGCGGCGGACTCTCGCCGCTGTTCATCGGCTCCGCCCGCGCGGTCGTCGCCGCTGTGCTCGCCGCACTCGTCCTCCTCGTCACACGCCAGCAGCCGCCGAACCCGGCCCAGTGGGCGCGACTCGCGATCGTCGCCCTCGGAGTGGTCGCCGGCTTCCCCCTGCTGACCTCGTTCGCCATGATCACCACGCCCGCGAGTCACGGCGCGGTCGTGATCGGCCTCCTGCCGGCCGCGACCGCGGTCGCCGTCGTGCTGCGCACCCGGGAGCGCCCGTCCCCCTCGTTCTGGGTCTTCGCACTCCTCGGCGCCGCCGCGGCCCTCGTCTTCGCGACGCTGCAGAACGGCACGCCCGGCGCGCTCCGCCCCGCCGACCTCCAGCTGTTCGGGGCCGTGATCGCCGCGGCCGTCGGCTACGCGGAGGGCGGCCTGCTCGCGCGCGAGCTCGGTGCCTGGCAGACGATCTCCTGGGCACTCGTGCTCGCCGCTCCCGTCATGCTCGCGGTGGCCATCGCCGCCGGGGTCGCCGCACCGCCCGTCGCCACCCCCACCGCCTGGCTCGCGTTCGGCTACCTGGCCGCGGTCAGCATGTTCCTCGGATTCTTCGCCTGGTACCGCGGCCTCGCGATGGGCCCCATGGCACAGGTGAGCCAGATCCAGCTCGTGCAGCCCGTCATGGGCATCACCTGGGCATCCTTCCTCTTCCACGAGGACGTCGGCCTGGCCACGGTGCTCGGCGGAGTCGCGGTCGTCGTGTGCGCCGGACTCGCCGTCCGCACCCGCAGTTCTCCTCCCACCCCCACCGCCACCCCCACCCGACAGGAGGAGCCATGCGTCACACCCCCCGCTACCTCATGACCGACCCGGAGGAGGTCAAGCGCCTCATCCGCGCGCACCCGTGGGCGACGTTCGTCTCGCCGACCTCCACCGGTCTCGTCGCCTCGCACTACCCCGTTCTGCTCGACGAGGATGAGGACGGCATCGTGCTCGTGAGCCACTTCGGACGCCCGGACGATGAGCTCCACGAGCTCGGACGACACGAGGTCCTGGTGATCATCCAGGGGCCGCACGACTACGTGTCCTCGAGTCTGTACGCGCCGGGAGACCTCGTCCCGACCTGGAACCATGTCACCGCGCACCTCTCCGGCACCCCCGAGATCCTCACCGCGGAGGAGAACTACGCCATGCTCACCCGGCTCACCGACCACTTCGAGGGTGGGCAGCCGCACGGGCGGAGCCTCGCGGAGGACGAGGCGGGCACCCGACGAGCCGCGAAGGGCACGGTGGGCCTGCGGCTCCGGGTCACCCGGTTCGATGCGCGTGCCAAGCTCAGCCAGAATAAGGCCCCCGAGGTGCGCGAGCGCATCGCCGCCCGGTTCGACGCGGTCCACCCCGCCCTGGCCGCCGAGATGCGTCGCGTCTGACCCCCGTTCGAATCGCGCACTGTGCTCCATCTCGGGCGGACGTGCAGCAGAGCGCGCGATTCGAAACGGGGTCAGAGGACGAGCGTGGCCAGGACGACGGTGGGCACCGCGGCGACGGCCCCCCAGAGGGCGAAGCGGCCCCAGCGGATCTCGACCCCGAGCGCCGTCACGCGATGGTGCCAGAGGAGCGTCGCGAGCGAGGCCCACGGCGTGACGAGCGGACCGAGGTTCACGCCGATCAGCAGGGCCATCAGGGCGACCGGGTCCCCTGCCGCGGGTTCGAGCACGAGGTAGGCGGGGAGGTTGTTGATCGCGTTCGCGCTCACGGCCCCGAGCGCGGCGAGCCGGAACAGGTCGCCGGGAGAGTCGCCGTTCGCGGTCGCCGAGGTCAGGAAGTCGAGCAGCCCCTGTGCGTGCGCGGTCTCGACCAGCACGAACAGCGACGCGGCGAGCGCGAGCGCCTGCCACGGGACGAGCGAGAGCCGCAGGGCCCGGCGACGACGGACGGCGAAGAGCGCGATCAAGGCGAGAGCCGCGACCGTGGCGGGGATCCACACGTCGTGGGTGAGCGCGAGCAGCGGCATCAGCACGACGAGGATGCCGGTGGCGCTCCAGAACAGCGTCGGATCGGCGGGGCGTCGGGGCACGGGCATCTCATACGTGCCGAAGACCGTGCGCCGATGCAGGACCGTGAGGATCGCGACGGGCACCAGTATCCCCACGAGCGTGGGCGCCCAGCTCAGCGCGATGAACGCCCCGGGGCCGTCCCCCATCGCGGGCGCGGCGAGCAGGTTGGTGAGGTTCGAGACCGGCAGCGCGAGGGACGCGGTGTTGGCGAGCCAGACGGTGGCCAGGGCGAACGGCAGCGGGGAGACGCCGATGCTCTGCGCCAGGACCACCACGACCGGGGTGACGATCACGGCGGTCGTGTCGAGCGAGAGGAACACGGTGCTCACCACGGCGAGCACGACCACCAGCGTCCACAGCACCACCACGCGGCCGCGACCCCAGCGCGCGAGGCGCTGCGAGACGACGTCGAACACCGCCGCATCACGGGCGAGCTCGGCGACGATCGTGATCGCGACGACGAACCCCAGCACGGGCGCGATCCGCGCCCCGAGCGCACCGGCGTCCGTGCGCGGCAGGAAGCCCGTGAGCACGCACACGAGCGCGATCACGACGAGCCCGGCGACGATCCCCGCGCCGACGCCGATCCGCATCCGTCCGATCCCCACCTCGTGAGCATAGGGCCGGCGCCACCCTTTCGAATCGCGCACCTGGCTGCATCGGCGGCGGGTTGGGGACCAGGTGCGCGATTCGAAGGCAGGAGGTGTGAGCAACCCGCATGCATCCGGGGGACGGGCGTAGGGGAACCGTGAGGATCGACGGATGCGGCCGGGCGGCGCAGTTGGATCGAGGACGTGCTCGACATCATCTACCTCGCGCTGACCCTGGCGCTGTTCGCCCTCGTGTCCCTCATCGCCAAGGCGGTGGACCGCGCATGATCGTCTTCGAGATCCTCGCCGCCGTCCTCGCCGTCGCCGCGGTCGTCTACCTGGTCGTGGCGCTCGTCGCCCCGGAGCGCTTCTGATGGACGCGACGGTCCTCTTCGGCGTCCTCCAGATCACGGCCGTCGTGGTCGTGCTCGTGCTCCTCTACCGCCCCCTCGGCGACTACATCGCGCACGTCTACACCTCCGGGCGCGACCTCCGCGTCGAGCGCGGGCTGTACCGGGTGATCGGGGTCGACCCCCGCTCCGAGCAGACCTGGCGAGCCTACGCCCGCAGCGTGCTGCTGTTCTCCCTCGTCGGGCTCCTGCTCGTGTACGGGCTGCAGCGGCTCCAGGCCTTCCTCCCCGCCTCGCTGGGCCTGCCCGCCGTGCCGGAGGGACTCGCGTTCAACACCGCCGCCTCCTTCGTCGCGAACACCAACTGGCAGTCCTACTCGCCCGAGCAGACCCTGGGCTACACGGTGCAGCTCGCGGGCCTCACCGTGCAGAACTTCGTCTCCGCCGCGGTCGGCCTCACCATCGCCATCGCCCTCATCCGCGGTCTCGCACGCCGCGGCTCCGCGACGATCGGCAACTTCTGGGTCGACCTCACCCGCGGTCTGGGGCGGCTGCTCCTCCCGCTCGCCCTGATCGGCGCGGTGGCCCTGCTCGCGGGCGGCGTGATCCAGAACGTGAACGGCTTCACCGACGTCGCCACGGTCTCCGGCGGCACGCAGACGATCCCCGGCGGTCCGGTCGCGTCGCAGGAGGCCATCAAGCTGCTCGGCACCAACGGCGGCGGCTTCTTCAACGCGAACTCCGCCCACCCCTTCGAGAACCCGACCGGGTGGACCAACCTCCTCGAGGTGCTGCTGATCCTGGTGATCCCGTTCGCCCTCCCCCGCGCGTTCGGCCGACTGGTCGGCGACCACCGGCAGGGCTACGCGATCGTCGCGGTCATGGGCACCCTGTTCCTCGCCTCACTCGCCGCGCTCTCGGCCCTGGAGCTGGCGGGACGCGGTTCCGCCCCCGAGCTCGCCGGCGCGGCGATGGAGGGCAAGGAGCAGCGCTTCGGCATCCTCGGCTCGACCCTCTTCGGCAGCGCGAGCACGCTCACCTCGACCGGGGCCGTGAACTCGATGCACGACTCGTACACCGCGCTCGGCGGCATGATGCCGATGCTGAACATGATGCTCGGCGAGGTCGCTCCGGGCGGCGTCGGCTCCGGTCTGTACGGGATGCTCGTGCTCGCGATCGTCGCGGTCTTCGTCGGCGGGCTGCTCGTCGGCCGCACCCCGGAGTGGCTCGGGAAGCGCATCGGACCGCGGGAGATGACCCTCGCGAGCCTCTACATCCTCGTGGTCCCGGTGCTCGTCCTCGGCGGCACGGCCCTGAGCTTCGCGATCCCCGGGATCCGGGAGGACGTGGAGTCCACGAGCATCCTCAACCCGGGGGTGCACGGCATGAGCGAGGTGCTCTACGCGTTCACCTCCGCCGCGAACAACAACGGCTCCGCGTTCGCGGGGCTCACCGCGAACACTCCGTGGTTCAACACCGCCCTGGGCGTCGCGATGCTGCTCGGGCGATTCCTCCCGATCGTGCTCGTGCTGGCTCTCGCCGGGTCGTTCGCCGCGCAGGAGCGGGTGCCGGCCACGACCGGCACGCTCCCCACCCACCGGCCGCAGTTCGTCGGCCTGCTCCTCACCGTGACCGTCGTCGTGACGGCCCTCACCTACTTCCCCGTGCTCGCACTGGGACCGCTCGCCGAAGGACTCTGACCATGACCCTCCTCACCACCCCTCCGGAACAGCAGGACGCCCCTGCCGTCCCCGCTCGTCCGCCGCGCTCCTTCGGCGGCGCCCAGCTCGTGCAGGCGCTCCCCGGTGCCGTCCGGAAGCTCAACCCCGCGACGCTCGTCCGCAACCCCGTGATGCTCCTCGTCTGGGTCGGCGCCGCGTTCACGACCGTCCTCGCGATCGCGGAGCCCTTCCTCGGCGCGCCCGCCTCCTCCGGCGGCACCCCCGTCCCGGCGGCGTTCACCTGGGGCATCGCGCTCTGGCTCTGGCTGACTGTGTTCTTCGCGAACGTCGCGGAGTCGGTCGCCGAAGGGCGCGGCAAGGCCCAGGCCGCGAGCCTGCGGAACACCCGCACCCAGACGATGGCGCGACGGGTGGTGGGCCCTTCGACAGGCTCAGGGACCCAGGGTGCGGGCTCAGGGACCCAGGGTGCGGGCTCAGGGACCCAGCGTGGCGCCGGGTGGGTCGCTGAGCTCGTCGAAGCGCCGACGGAGACGGTGTCGTCGGCGGAGCTGCAGCGCGACGACCTCGTGATCGTCTCCGCGGGCGAACTGATCCCGGGCGACGGCGACATCGTCGCGGGCATCGCGACGGTCGACGAGTCGGCCATCACCGGCGAGAGCGCCCCCGTCGTCCGCGAGTCCGGCGGCGACCGCAGTGCTGTCACCGGCGGCACCCGGGTGCTGTCGGACCGGATCGTCGTGCGCATCACGTCGAAGCCCGGCGAGACGTTCGTCGACCGCATGATCGCCCTCGTCGAGGGGGCGAGCCGACAGCGCACCCCGAACGAGATCGCGCTGAACATCCTCCTCGCGAGCCTGTCGATCGTCTTCGTCGTCGTGGTCCTCGCGCTGAACCCGATCGCGTCGTACGCCGCGTCGCCCGTGAGCATCCCCGTCCTCATCGCCCTGCTCGTCTGCCTCATCCCGACCACCATCGGCGCCCTCCTCTCCGCCATCGGCATCGCGGGCATGGACCGGCTCGTGCAGCGTAACGTGCTGGCGATGTCGGGGCGGGCGGTGGAGGCCGCGGGCGACGTCACCACGCTGCTCCTCGACAAGACCGGCACCATCACCCACGGCAACCGCCGCGCCCACGCCGTGCTGCCGCTCACCGGGGTGGACGCCGAGGAGCTGCTGCGCACCGCCGCCCTCTCCTCGCTCGCCGACCCGACGCCGGAGGGCGCATCGATCGTCGAACTCGCCGCCGCCCGCGGGATCCGGGTGGAGGCCCCGGCGGACGCCGTCGTCGTCCCGTTCGCGGCGCAGACGCGCATGAGCGGTCTCGACCTCGCCGACGGCACGCAGATCCGCAAGGGTGCCGCCTCGGCCGTGGCGGCCTGGCTGGGGCAGACTCCCGATGACGAGCTCGCGACCCTCACCGACGACGTCGCCTCGGGCGGCGGCACGCCCCTCGTCGTCGCGGTGCAGGGCCCTTCGACAGGCTCAGGGACCCACTCCGATTCCGGGACCCAGGCTGTGGACGCGCGGATCCTCGGGGTCGTGCACCTCAAGGACATCGTCAAGGACGGCCTCCGAGAGCGGTTCGACGAGCTGCGCAGCATGGGCATCCGCACGGTCATGATCACCGGAGACAACCCCCTCACCGCGAAGGCCATCGCGGCCGAGGCCGGCGTCGACGACTACCTCGCCGAGGCCACCCCGGAGGACAAGCTCGACCTCATCCGCCGGGAACAGGAGGGCGGACGTCTCGTCGCGATGACCGGGGACGGCACCAACGACGCTCCCGCGCTCGCCCAGGCCGACGTCGGCGTCGCGATGAACACGGGCACCTCGGCGGCCAAGGAAGCCGGCAATATGGTCGACCTCGACTCCGACCCGACCAAGCTCATCGACATCGTCCGCATCGGGAAGCAGCTGCTCATCACCCGCGGCGCGCTGACGACGTTCTCGCTCGCGAACGACATCGCGAAGTACTTCGCCATCATCCCGGCGATGTTCATGGGGGTGTTCCCCGGACTCGCGGCGCTGAACATCATGCAGCTGCATTCCCCGGCCTCCGCGGTCACGAGCGCGATCATCTTCAACGCCATCGTGATCGTGTTCCTCATCCCGCTCGCGCTGCGCGGCGTGAAGTACCGGCCGGCGAGCGCCTCGCAGATCC
Organism: Microbacterium sp. Nx66; assembly: GCF_904066215.1. Classification (NCBI taxonomy): domain Bacteria; kingdom Bacillati; phylum Actinomycetota; class Actinomycetes; order Micrococcales; family Microbacteriaceae; genus Microbacterium; species Microbacterium sp. Nx66. Next base: position 347,426 of record NZ_LR880474.1, on the reverse strand, counting down.
TGCAGCGGAACCTGCTCGTCTACGGCCTCGGCGGCGTCATCGCCCCGTTCGTCGGCATCAAGCTCATCGACCTCCTCGTCAGCCTCCTCCCCGGCTTCTGACCGGGCCCGAAAGGAACGCCATGTCGTCCACCACCCGCACCACGATGCGCACCGCCGGTGTCGCCGTCCGCGCGATGCTCGTCCTCACCCTCGTCCTCGGCGTCGGGTACACGCTGCTGGTCACCGGCATCGGCCAGCTCCTCCTCCCCGCGCAGGCGAACGGCTCGATACTCCCCGCCGACCGGGGCAGCGCGCTCCTCGGCCAGTCCTTCACGGATGCCGACGGTGAAGCCCTGCCCGAGTACTTCCAGTCCCGCCCCTCGGCGGCCGGCGACGGGTACGACGGGGCGTCGTCCGGCGGCAGCAACCTCGGGCCGGAGAACCCCGACCTCGTTGCCGCCATCGCCGCACGGAAGGCCGAGATCGCCGCGAGGGAGGGCGTCGATCCGTCCGCGGTCCCCGCGGATGCCGTGACCGCGTCCGGCTCCGGCCTCGACCCACACATCAGCGTCGCGTACGCCCTGCTCCAGGTGCCGCGGGTGGCCGCCGCCCGCGACCTGTCCGAAGACGAGGTGCGGGCCCTCGTGGAGTCTAGGATTCAAGGGCGGGACCTGGGGTTCCTCGGCGAGGAGCGCATCAACGTCGCGGAGCTGAATCTCGCACTCGACGACCGGGAGGGTGCATGAGCGCAGAGCGGCCGCCGCGCCCCGCGACGGACCGGAACCGCCGCGGACGACTGCGCGTCCTCCTCGGCGCCGCGCCGGGCGTCGGGAAGACCTTCGAGATGCTCGCCGAGGGTCGGCGGCTCCGCGACGAAGGCCGCGACGTGGTCATCGCGATCGTGGAGACCCACGGCCGTGCGGCCACGGCCGCCCTCACCTCCGGGCTTCCCGAGGTGCCGCGGCGCGAGGACGCCCATCGCGGGGTCACCCTCTCCGAGCTCGACCTCGATGCGGTGCTCTCCCTCGCCCCGGAGATCGCTCTGGTGGACGAGTTCGCGCACACGAACGCCCCCGGCTCGCGGAACCCCAAGCGCTGGCAGGACGTCGAGGAGCTGCTGGACGCGGGGATCGACGTCGTCACCACCGTGAACGTGCAGCACATCGAGTCGCTGAACGCGGTCGTGGAGAAGATCACCGGGATCGCCCAGCGCGAGACCATCCCGGACGCGGTCGTCCGCGCCGCCGACGAGATCGAGGTCGTCGACCTCGCACCGCAGACGCTCCGCGACCGGCTCGCCGCAGGTCTCGTCTACCCCGCTGAGCGGGTCGACGCCGCCCTCTCGCACTACTTCCGGCTCGGCAACCTCACCGCCCTGCGGGAGCTCGCCCTGCTGTGGCTCGCCGACGAGGTCGACAGCGCGCTCCGCAGCTATCGCGCGGAACAGGGCATCGCGGGAGCCTGGCAGGCGCGCGAGCGGGTGGTCGTCGCCCTCACCGGCGGCCCGGAGGGCGAGACGCTGCTGCGCCGCGGGGCCCGCATCGCCGCACGCTCCGCCGGCGGGGAGCTGCTCGCCGTGCACGTGACCGCCCAGGACGGACTGCGCGACGAGACCCCCGGCGCCCTCGCCGCGCAGCGCTCCCTCGTCGAGTCCCTCGGCGGCACGTACCACCAGGTGGTCGGGGACGACATCCCGGCGACGCTCGTCGAGTTCGCGCAGAGTGCCGACGCCACGCAGCTCGTGATCGGGGTGAGCCGGCGCGGCCGCCTCGCCGCCGCCCTCACCGGGCCGGGGATCGGCGCCGAGGTCATCCGCCGCTCGGGCGACATCGACGTGCACATCGTGACCCACGCCGCGGCGGGCGGCCGGCTCGCCCTCCCCCGCATCACCGGCGGTGCGCTCGGCTGGCGTCGGCAGGCGCTGGGCTTCGGCGTGGCCCTCGTGTTCGGCCCGCTGCTGTCCTGGCTGATGTTCACCGTCCGCAGCCCCGAGTCGATCACGGCGGAGGTGCTCGCCTACCAGCTGCTCGTCGTGGTGGTCGCCCTCATCGGCGGCATCCGTCCCGCCGTGTTCGCGGCGGTCCTCTCGGGCATCACCCTCGACTTCCTCTTCGTCGCCCCGCTGTTCACGATCACGATCGCGCACCCGCTGCACGTGCTCGCGCTCACCCTCTACGTCATCATCGCGATCCTCGTGAGCCTCATCGTCGACCAGGCCGCCCGCCGGGCGCGGACTGCGCAGCGGGCGACCGCCGAGGCAGAGCTCCTCGCGGCCGTCGCCGGGAATGTCCTCCGCGGCGACAACGCCGTGCTCGCCCTCGTCAGCCGCACGCGGGAGGCGTTCGGCCTGAGCGGGGTGCGGCTGCTCACTCCCTCCGGCGAGGTGCTGGCCAGGGACGGCGAGCCGGTACCGGACGGCCGCGCCACGACCATCCCGGTCGGGGTCGCGTCCGGTGGGGGCCCGCGCGCCGTGCTGGAGCTCAACGGCGAGCCGATCGCCGGTCCGGAGCGCCGACTGCTCGACGCGATCGTCGCCCAGCTCGCCGCCGCCATCGAGCACACCGATCTCCGCGCGACCGCACGGGAGGCGGAAGCCCTCGCCGAGACCGACCAGGTCCGCAGTGCCCTGCTCTCCGCCGTCAGTCACGATCTGCGTCGGCCGCTGGCCTCGGCGGTCGCCGCGATCGGCGGGCTCCGCGGCGCGCACGGGCTGTCCGCCGAGGACCGCGCGGAGCTGCTCGAGACCGCGGACGAGAGCCTCGCGACCCTCTCCGCCCTCGTCACCGATCTCCTCGACGTGAGCCGCGTGGAGGCGGGGGTGCTCGCGGTCTCGGCCCAGCGGATCGACGCGGCCGGCCCGGTGCTCGCCGCGGTGGACGAGCTCGGTCTCGGCCCCGCCGACGTCGAGCTCGCCCTGGACCCCGACCTGCCGCCGCTGCACGCGGACCCCGTGCTCTTGCAGCGGGTACTCGTGAACGTGCTCGCCAACGCCCACCGTCACGCTCCCGACGGCAGTCGCGTGCTCGTGTCGAGCAGCCGACTGGGGGATCGGGCGGAGCTCCGGATCATCGACCGCGGCGAGGGCATCGCGCCGGAACGCCGCGATGCCGTCTTCCAGCCGTTCCAGCGTTTCGGCGACACCGACAACACAGCGGGGCTCGGGCTCGGGCTCGCCCTGTCGCGCGGTTTCACGGAGGGCATGGGCGGTAGCCTGACTCCGGAGGACACCCCAGGGGGCGGACTCACCATGGTCATCTCCCTGCCGCTCGCCGCAGGGTCTTCCGACACGGAGGGGATGGAGTGAAGCTCCTCATCGCCGACGACGACCCGCAGATGGTGCGGGCGCTGCGGATCACCCTCGCGGCGCACGGCTACGAGGTCGTCGTGGCCGCCGATGGCGCCGCCGCGATCGCCGCCGCAGCGCAGAGCCATCCCGACCTCATCATGCTCGACCTCGGCATGCCCCGCCTCGACGGCATCGAGGTGATCCAGGCGCTCCGCGGCTGGACGAGCGTGCCCATCATCGTCGTGTCGGGGCGGACGGGCTCCGCCGACAAGGTGGAGGCGCTGGACGCCGGGGCGGACGACTTCGTCACGAAGCCCTTCCAGGTCGACGAGCTGCTGGCCCGGCTGCGGGCGCTCTCCCGCCGCGCGGTCGCCGCGAACGGGGAGTCCGTGGTCGCGTTCGGGGACGTCGTCGTCGACCTCGCCACGAAGACCGTGACCCGCGCCGGCACCCGGGTGCACCTCACGCCGACCGAGTGGCGGATGCTCGAGCACCTCGCGCGGCATCCGGGCGCGCTGGTGACCCGGCAGGATCTCCTCAAGGAGATCTGGGGCAGTGCCCAGGTGTCCGACTCCGGCTACCTGCGGCTCTACATGTCCCAGCTCCGCAAGAAGCTGGAGCGCGAGCCTTCGACGCCCGTCCACCTGCTGACGGAGTCAGGAATGGGCTACCGGCTGGTCCTCTAGCGACCGAGCGGCGCGCGGTCGTGCGTGCCCGCGATGCGACGCCGACGGAGGACCGCCACGACGCCGACGACGACGAGGAGGACGGCCACGATGATCGCGGTGACGGCGGTGGGCGTGCTCTCCGGCTCGCCCGTGATGCGCCCGACCGCGAGCCAGCTCAGACCCCAGGCGGTCGCGAGCGCCGGCGCGAGGCGTCCGGTGAACCAGGCCGATGCGGCGCCGATCACCAGCACGACCACGAGCACGGCGACGGCCCAGGCGTCGGGGGCACCCGCTCCGATCTCCGGGACCGTCTGGGTGGCCCAGGCGGCGGTGTTGGCGACCGTCGCGATGGTGACCCAGCCGAAGTGCAGGCCGTTGGCCCCGTCGGTGAGGAGGCGATCAGCGAGGTTGCGGGCGGGGAACCGGCCGAGGAGCACCATGACGCGGGCGAGCGTCGCGAGCAGGAGCGCGATCACGAGCACGGTCAGCCACAGCGTCAGGTAGCGCGCGGTCACGAGCCAGAGGCCGTTGAGCACCATCGAGAGGGCGATCCAGCCGCCGACCGCCTGCTGTCGCTCGTCGCGGCGCTGCGCGGGGAGCGCCTGCCACACGGTGTAGGCGAGGAGTCCCACATAGATGAGCGACCAGATCGAGAAGGCCGGTCCGGCGGGGGCGAGGTACGAGCCTTGGGCCGAGAGCGCGCCGTTCTGCAGCTCATCGACGGAGTCACCGCCGAAGGCGCCGGCGCCGATGGCCGCGGCGATCAGCATGAACACGGCGGCGGCGATCACGAGGCTCTGGCGGGCGATGCCCTTCGTCGAGGTCTCCATGCCCGCACCCTACGCCGGACGGGGACGGAAGGGAGTGGCCTTGACAGTGCCCCTTCGTTTCGCTAACCAGGTTAGCGAATGGGCATCAGGCCGGAGCGAGGGCGGCGTCGATCAGGACCTCGGCGGCGCGGCGTGCGTGCACGGCGGCCTCCGGGTCGGCGCCGATGGCCGCGGTGCTCTGCGCCCCCTCGGCGAGGAGAGAGAGCTGGGCGGCCAGGCCCACCGGGGCGCCGGTCGCCGCGACGAGCTCCGCCATGTACTGCTGGAACGACGCCTTGTGCGCGCGGACGATGCCGGCGACCTCGGGACTCGTGCCCCCGAGCTCGCCGAATGCGTTGATGAAGGCGCAGCCCCGGAACCCGTCGCTGCAGAACCAGTCCTCCAGGTAGCCGTAGACCGCGAGGAGGCGGGCGCGCGGGTCGTCGCCGCTCTGCGCCACGGCGGCGGTGAGCCCCTGCTCCCACTCGGCGTGCTTCCGCGTCAGCACCGCCGCGACGATGTCCGTCTTCGCCGGAAACAGCGAATAGAGGCGCCGCAGCGACACCCCGGCGGCGGACCGGAGCTCGTCCATGCCGACCGCCGCATAGCCCTTGCGGTAGTAGAGCTCCTCCGCGGCGGAGAGGATGCGTTCGCGCGCCTCGTCTTCGGTCATGTCCAGAAGTCTACTTGACATGAGAACGAACGTTCTCTAGATTGATCACATCAGGCGAGAACGATCGTTCTCACCGGCATCGGAAGGAACACAGCATGGGTTACATCACCGTCGGCACCGAGAACACCACCCCGATCGAGCTCTACTACGAAGACCAGGGCAGCGGTCAGCCCGTCGTGCTGATCCACGGCTACCCGCTCAACGGGCACAGCTGGGAGCGCCAGACCCGCGAGCTCCTCGCCCAGGGGTACCGCGTCATCACCTACGACCGCCGCGGCTTCGGACAGTCCTCCAAGGTCGGCTCCGGCTACGACTACGACACCTTCGCCGCCGATCTGAACACCGTGCTCGAGACCCTCGACCTCCGCGACGTCGTGCTCGTCGGCTTCTCCATGGGCACCGGCGAGCTCGCCCGCTACGTCGGCCGCTACGGCCACGAGCGCGTCGCGAAGCTCGCCTTCCTCGCGTCGCTCGAGCCCTTCCTCGTGCAGCGCGACGACAACCCCGAGGGCGTGCCGCAGGAGGTCTTCGACGGGATCGAGACCGCCGCCAAGGACGACCGCTACTCCTGGTTCACCCAGTTCTACAAGGACTTCTACAACCTCGACGAGAACCTCGGCACGCGCATCAGCCAGCAGGTCGTCGACGCGAACTGGAACCTGTCCGTCACCAGCGCCCCGGTCGCCGCCTACGCCGTGGTCCCGACCTGGATCGAGGACTTCCGCGACGACGTGAAGGCCGTGGCCGCCGCTGCCAAGCCCACGCTGATCCTGCACGGCACGAAGGACAACATCCTGCCGATCGACGCGACCGCCCGCCGCTTCCGCCAGGCCGTGCCCGAGGCCGAGTACGTCGAGGTCGAGGGCGCCCCGCACGGCCTCCTCTGGACCCACGCCGACGAGGTCAACGCCGCCCTGACGCAGTTCCTGGCCCGGTAACCCTCGTTCGAATCGCCCGAATGGCCCCATTTCCTCCGGAGATGGGGCCATTCGGGCGATTCGAAGCGGGTCAGCGGGAGCGCCAGAGCAGCCAGACGAAGTACGGGGCACCGATCAGCGCGACCACGAGACCCGCCGGAAGCTGCGCGGGGGCGATCACCGTCCGGCCGATCGTGTCCGCGATGCCCACGAGCAGCCCGCCGAGGAGCACCGCCGTCGGGATCACTCGCGAGTGCCGCGCGCCCACCAGGGCCCGCGCCGCGTGCGGCGCCACGAGCCCCACGAAGCCGATGACCCCGATCGCCGTCACGCTCAGCGCCGCGAGGACGGCCGCCACCAGCAGCAGCGTCAACCGGACGGGCTCCAGCCGGATGCCGACCAGTCGCGGGGTGTCCTCATCGAGCGACAGCACGTCGAGCTCCCGGCGACTCATCACCACGAACGGCACCGCGATCACGAGGACGATCGCCAGCGGGATGACCTGCTCCCACACCCGCCCGTACGTCGTCCCGGAGAGCCAGGTGTAGATCTTCGGGGTGTCCCACGGGTTCGAGCGCAGCAGGAAGAAGGTCGTGAGGGAGACCGTGAAGTACGAGACCCCGATGCCGATGAGCAGGAAACGGTCCGCGTTCAGGCCGCCCCGCCACGACAGCAGGTAGACGAGGGCGAAGGCGAGCAGCGAGCCGGTGACGGCTCCCGCGATCATCCCGCCCGTCGACGACGTGATGCTCGTGATCACCAGCACCGCGCCGAGCCCGCCGCCGCCGGTGACGCCGAGGATGCCCGGGTCGGCGAGCGGGTTGCGGCTCACCCCCTGGATCACGGCGCCGGAGAGCGCGAGCGCGGCGCCGGCGACCACGGCGGCCACGATCCGCGGCGCGCGCTCGTCGAGGGCGAAGGCGATGGGCGCGGGAGCCTGCCCCTGCAGCCATAGCGCGATGTCGCCGGTGAGCAGCCAGGTGTGCCCGGCGAGCAGTCCGAGCAGCAGCACCCCGACCACGCCGAGGGCGACGAGGGCGAGGGTGATCCGGAAGCGCAGGCGGCTGCGCACCCCGAAGCGCACCCGCGGAGGCTCGCGCGTGGGACCGGCGTCGCGGAGGCGTCGGGCCATGAGCACGAGCACGATCGCGCCGAGCAGCGTCGTCGCGACGCCGGTCGGGATGAGGATCGCGGCCTCCGCGCCGATCAGCGCGCGCAGGAGGGCGTCGGAGAGGATGACGACGAGGGCGCCGAGGAGCCCCGACGCGGGGATCAGCAGCAGATGGCGGTTCAGGCTTGGCACCACCCGCGTCAGCAGCCGCGCGAGCACCGGCGCACACAGCCCGACGAAGCCCATCGGCCCGGCGAGCGTCACCGCGACCGCCGTGAGGGTGACCGCGAGGAGGATCCCGATGGTCCTGGTCGACCGGATCGGCACGCCGAGCGACGAGGCGGTGTCGTCGCCCAGGGACAGGATGTCGAGGCGCCGCGCGAGCACGAGGGCCAGCACCGTGACGACCACGACGACCGGAGCCGCCTGCAGGAACGCGGTGAGTCCGAGCTGCGACAGGCTCCCGCTCCCCCAGGCGAGCAGTCCCTTGGTCTCCTCGTCGAACAGGATGAGCAGGGTCGAGGTCGCGGCCTGGAAGGCGAGCGCCAGCGCAGAGCCCGCGAGGATGAGGCGGGTCGTGGACGACCCCGCCCCTCCGGCGAGTCCGAGCACGATGCCCGCGGCGACGATGCCGCCCGCGAACGCCACCGCCCCGGAGGCCCACACCGGCACGGCGATCCCGAACGCGGCGAGCGCCGTGACGGCGAGGTAGGCCCCGGCGGTCACGCCGAGCGTGTCGGGTGACGCGAGGGCATTGCGGGCGAGGGACTGCAGCAGGATGCCGGCGACGCCGAGGGCCACGCCCACCGCGACGCCGGCGGCGAGCCGCGGCACCCGCGATCCCCAGAGGACGTCGGCGTCAGCGAACACCGCGCCGCTCGTGCCCTGCGTGAGGTGCCAGCAGGCGACCGCCACCAGCACGACGGCGAGAGCGACGAGCACGCCGACGCCCGTCCACACCGCGGGCTTCCGACCCTCCGCCCCCACGCGGACGGCGGACGCCGGGGCGTCAGGCTCCGCGGTCGCCGTCGCGTCGTCGAGGCGGAGGGTCTCCGTCACTTCGAGAGCACCTCGAGGTAGCCGTCGATGATCTGCGCGGTCGAGCGCGGGCCGCCGAAGGTCCAGATACCTGCCGGGAACGCGGTCAGGCGGTCCTCCGCCACCGCGGGGAGCGAGGTCCACGCGGGGTTGTCCGCGAGGGCGTCGACGAAGCTCTCGGAATCCGGGTCCGCGGTGCCGGTGTAGAACAGGTTCGCGTCGCCGACCGTCGTCATGCCCTCGACATCGGTCTGCCCGAGGCCGTACACGGGGTCGACCTCGCCGGTCCAGGCGTTCGTCAGCCCGAGCTCCTCGCCCACCTCGCCGACGAGCGAACCCTGGCCGAACGGACGCAGCGCCACGTTGCCGCCGTCGACCCAGCCGTCGAAGAACACGAAGTCGGTGGTGGCGAGGTCGCGGTCGGCGAGCTCGGCCTTCGCGGTGTCGAGGTGCTCCTGGAACTCCTCGGTGACGACGTCGGCCCGCTCCCCGCGGCCGGTGACCTGGGCGATGAGGTCGAAGGTGTTCAGCATCTTGGCGATCGGGTCCTTCGCATCGGCGCCGATCGTCGCGAGCACGGGCACGTCGTAGGCCTCGAGCTGCGCGACGATGGGGTCGTCCGCGGCACTGACCTCGACGATCACGAGGTCGGGGTCGGTGCCGAACAGCGTCTCCAGGTTCGGCTCCTGGCGGGTGCCCACGTCGACGACGCCCTCCGGCAGCTCCTCCGCGGTGACCCAGGTGCTGTACCCCTCGGCGTCGGCCACCGCGACCGGCGTCACGCACAGCGACAGGGCGTCCTCGATCTGCTGCCACTCGAGCACCGCGATCCGCTCGGCCGGCGTGTCGAGCTCGACCGTGCGGCCGAGGTCGTCGGTGACGGAGACCGCCCCGGTCGAGGTGCTCGTGGTGTCGTCCGTGCAGCCCGCGCTCGTCGAGGTCGGGGCGTCCGATCCCTCGGCGGACGGCGTCTGCGTGGTGCCACAGCCGGCGAGCGCGAGGGTGAGGGCGCCGCCGAGGGCGAGCACGGCGAGGGAGGTCTTCTTCATCGGTGGTTCCTTCAGGGGTCGGGATCAGGAGGCGGAGGGGGCGCGGAGGCGACCGTGGTGGCGGCCGCGCGGACGCACCCGCACCAGCCCGGTCTCCTCGTCGAGGGCGGTGTCGATGCGCAGGCCGTACACGTGCGAGAGGTTCTCGCCGGTGAGCACTTCGGCGGGCGCCCCCGCCGCGTGGACCCGGCCGCGGTGCATCAGCACGACGTCGTCGGCGACCGAGGCGGCGTGGTCGAGGTCGTGCAGCACGACGCCGAGCGCGGTGCCGTGGTCGTCGGCGAGCTCCCGCACCAGGTCGAGGGTCTCCACCTGGTAGCGCAGGTCGAGGTGGTTGGTCGGCTCGTCGAGCAGCAGCACCCCGGTGTCCTGGGCGAGTGCGGTCGCCAGCCAGACGCGCTGCAGCTCGCCGCCGGAGAGCTGGTCGACCGGACGGGCGGCCATGGCGGAGAGGCCGGTGAGGGCGAGGGCGCGCGCCACGGCCGCTCGGTCGGCGTCGCTCACGCCGGAGAACCGTCCGCGGTGCGGGTGGCGGCCGTAGGCGACGACGTCGGAGACCTCGATCCCGGACGGGTGCGGCCGGGACTGCGACAGCATCGCGACGGTCTTCGCGAACTCCTTGGCGGAGAGCGTGGCGGCGTCGCGCGACTCCGCGCCGCCGACGCGCACGGTCCCCGCATCGATGCGGTGCAGCCGCGCGAGGGCGCGGAGGACGGTCGACTTGCCGCTGCCGTTCGGTCCGATCAGCGTGGTCACCCGGCCCGGCGCGAGGCGCAGGGATACGTCGTGCACGACCCGGGTGCGGCCGTAGCCGAGGACGAGGGACTCCCCCTCCAGGCCGTGGCGATCGATGGCCTCGGTCATCTCAGCCCCGCATCGCGACGCCGCGGCGCCAGTAGCCCATGAACGCGACCTGTGCGCGGTCGACGCCGAGGTCCTTCACGAGGTGCCGACGCAGCGTCGTCACGACACCGCTCTCGCCCGCGATCCAGAAGTAGCGGCCGGCGCGGTCGTCCTCACGGGGGATCTCCTCCCCCAGGCTCGAGTACTCGGGGGTCTCCCACAGGAGGTCCTCCCCCTCGATGTCGGTGACGCGGATCTCGTCCTGGGCGTCGTCGTCCCCCAGATACTCGAGCACCGCGGGGATGAGGCGAAGGCCGTGCGGCTCGCCGATGTCGCGCGGGAGCCAGTGCACGTCGACCCCGGCCGGCACGTCGATCGCGAGCACGTCGGCGGGCGACGGCACCTCGATGAACGCGACGCCGCGGAGGTCACGCGGGGCGTCCTCCAGGATGCGGGCGATGGCGGGGGCCGCGGTCTCATCGCCGACGAGGACCACCGAGGTCGCCGCCCCCGGCGCGTACTCCGCCCCGCCGTGCGCGACGACGCCGCGGCGCGGGCCGACCAGCCACAGCTCCTGACCCACCGCGGCGGTGCTCGCCCACCGCGAGGCCGGACCGGTGAGCCCCGGCTCCAGGTGCAGCACGAAGTCGATGTCGACCTCGGTGCGGCCGTCGTCGTCGACCCGCAGCTCGCGCACGGAGTAGGTGCGCATCGAGCCGCGCTCCTCCTCCGGGACGGACAGGTACGAGCCCCACCAGTCGTACGTCGACCGGTCGATCTCGGCGAGCACGCCGGACGCGGGCGGGAAGACGAGCTTGACCCGGCTGTCGTACACCTCCCCCGGCGTCCCCAGCTCGCTGAGCTCCTCGCCGCCGAGCGTCACCCGCACGAACGACGGGGAGACGCGGTCGACGCCGCGCACCTCGGCGCGGGTGAGGATGTAGGTCGGGCGCTCGGTCGTGGTGGATTCAGCGGACATGATGCCTTCCGATGGGGGTGACCATCGGCTTGCCGGAGACCGGGTCGATGGTGATCTGGTTGGGGAGGCCGAAGACCTCCTGCACGAGTTCGGCGGTGACGATCTCCTGCGGGGCGCCGATCGCGTGCACGCGACCGTCCTTCATGGCGACCAGCTCGTCGGCGTAGCGCGCCGCGAGGTTGAGGTCGTGCAGCACCATGACGATCGTGGTGCCGCGCGCGACGCTGAGGTCGGTGAGCAGGTCGAGCACCTCGACCTGGTGGGCGACGTCGAGGAACGTCGTCGGCTCGTCCAGCAGCAGGATGTCGGTCTCCTGCGCGAGGGCCATCGCGATCCAGACGCGCTGCCTCTGACCGCCGGAGAGCTCGTCCACGCTGCGGTCGGCGAGGTCGCTGATCCCGGTCGCGTCCAGGGCGTCGGCGACGACCTCGTAGTCGTGCGCGCTCCACCGCGACAGCGCCCGCTGGTGGGGATGACGTCCGCGACCGACGAGGTCGGCGACGGCGATGCCCTCGGGGGCCACGGGCGACTGCGGCAGCAGGCCGAGGATGCGCGCGACCTCCTTCGTGGGGCGGGCGTGGATGGACTTCCCGTCGAGCACGACCTCCCCGTCCCCCGGCGACAACAGGCGGGCGAGGGCGCGCAGCAGCGTCGACTTGCCGCAGCCGTTGGCGCCGACGATCGTGGTGATCTTCCCCGGCGCGATCTGCAGGTCGAGGCCCTCGACCACGGTGCGGTCGCCGTAGGAGAGGGTGACCCCCTCGGCGGACAGGCGGTGGGCGGCGGTCACAGCGAGCCTCCGGTGCGGTTGGTGCGGATGAGCAGGTAGATGAGGTACGGCGCGCCGACGACGCCGGTGACCACGCCGACCGGGTACCGCGCGCCGAGCGCGAACTGGGCGATGAGGTCGCCGCCGAGCACGAGCACCGCGCCGACGAGGCCGCTGGGCAGCAGCAGCGTGGCACCGGGACCGGTGAGCCGCGCGGCGATGGGTCCCGCCATGAACGCGACGAACGCGATCGGCCCGGTGGCGGCGGTCGCGAAGGCGAGGAGGGCCACGGCGCCGAGGATGAAGACGAGGCGCGTGGCGGTGACCCGCACGCCGAGCCCCGCGGCGGACTCGTCCCCGAGCTGGAGCGTGCCCAGCGCCCGGCCCTGCGAGAGCAGCAGCGGCACGAGGATCGCGGCGGCGATCGCCATCGGCAGCACCCGCTCCCACGACGCGTTGTTGAGGCTGCCGGTGAGCCACTGCATCGCGGTCTGGATGTCCCAGTTCGCGGCCCGGGACAGCAGGTAGGAGATGACGCTCTGCAGCATCGCCGCGACGCCGATCCCGATGAGGATGAGGCGGGTGCCCGCGAAGCCGCCCTTGATGGCGAGGAGGTAGATCGCCAGCGCGGTGACGAGGGCGCCGACGAGCGCGAGGAGCGAGACGGCGGGGCCGTTGAGCGAGAGCACGACGATGCCGAACACCGCGGCCGCGCCGGCCCCGTTCGAGATGCCGATGATGTCCGGCGAGGCGAGTGGGTTGCGCAGCATGGTCTGGAACGTCACGCCCGCCATGCCGAACGCGAGGCCGGTGAGGACGGCGAGGACGGCGCGCGGCAGGCGCAGGTCGCCGACGGTGAACGACGCACCGGGCACCGTCTCGCCGAGGATCACGCGGACGACCTCGTCGAGCGGGTAGAACGTGTTGCCGACCATGAGCGCCACCGTGAAGAGCACGACCACGACGGCCCCGAGCGCGACGGTGACCACGGCATGACGGCGGTGGCGTGCCCGGCGGCCGGCGATGACACGCGCGGTGCGGGCGGCGGCGGACTCGTCGCCGCGGACGAGGGTGTGCTCGGTCGTGCTCACAGCTCCCGCACCTTCTGTCGGCGGACGATCCAGATGAAGAACGGCGCCCCGATGATCGCCGTGATGATACCCACCTGGATCTCCTCGGACGACGGCGAGATCACGCGTCCGACGATGTCGCTCGCGGTGAGCAGCGCGGCGCCGGCGAGGGCCGAGAACGGCAGCAGCCAGCGGTGGTCTGTGCCCACGAGCATCCGGCACATGTGGGGGACGATGAGCCCGACGAACCCGATCGGCCCTGCGATCGCCGTCGCCGCGCCGGCCAGGATGACCGCACCGAGGGCCGACAGCATCCGGGTGCGCAGCACGTGCTCGCCGAGCCCCTTGGCCATGTCGTCGCCGAGGGCGAGGGAGTTCATGCCGCGTGCAGACAGGAAGCAGATGAGGGCGCCGACCGCGAGGACCGGGGCGGTGATCGCGATCCGCGGCCACTCCGCCCCGCCGACGCCGCCGATCTGCCACGACTGGAACGTCTGGAGCAGGTCGACCCGCGGCAGCATGACCGCGCTGATGAGCGAGGCGAACGCGGCGGAGGTCGCCGCCCCCGCGAGGGCCAGCTTGAGCGGGGTGGCCCCGCCACGGCCGAGGGAGCCGACGGTGTAGACGAACACGGCGGCCGCCGCGGCGCCGACGATCGCGAAGGCCATCTGCCCGTAGGGATTGCTGAGTCCGAAGAACGCGATGCCGAGGACGACCGCGAACGAGGCGCCGTTCGAGACCCCCAGGATGCCGGGGTCGGCGACGGGGTTGCGGGTGACGGCCTGCATCGTCGCTCCCGCGAGGGCGAGGGCCGCCCCCACGAGGAGCGCGAGCACCGTGCGGGGGATGCGCTTGACGACCGCGGCCTGAGCGATCGTGTCCGACTGCCCGGAGAGCGCCGCGAGGATGTCGTCGAGGGTGACCGCCCGCACCCCGAACGACACCGAGAGCACGGCGAGCACGAGGATCACACCGACCCCGGCGAGCAGCCAGAGGGTGCGCACCACCGCCGGACGCCGCAGGGTGGCGGCGTCCGGCGCGAGGACGGGTGCTGAGATCACGACGACTCTCCGCTGGGGGGCGGACGCGGGGCTTACTTCGCGAGCGGCGCGGCGAGGATCGCCAGGTAGTCCTCGAGACCCCACGGGATCGACAGCGCCGACGGGTTCGCCGATGCGGCGATGGGGGTGGCGTCCGGGAGGATCGCGACGCGGCCCTCCGCGATGGCCGGGATCTTCGACAGCAGCGGGTCGGCCTGCAGCGTGGCGAGGGTGGAGTCGTCGCCGTAGGTCACGAGCACGTCGACGTCGTCGAACTTCTGCGCCTCCTCGGCGCTCACCTCGAGGTAGAACTGCTCGCTGTCCTTGTTCTCCTCCACGATGGCGGGGAGCGGCAGGCCGAGATCGTGCAGGTAGCCGGGGCGCGTGTCGGCCGCGGTGTAGTAGCCGATCTGGCTCAGGTCGCTCGGGTCGAAGTAGGCGAACAGCACCTTCTTGCCCTCGAGCGCGCTGTTGGCCGCGAGGGCCGCGTCGGCGTCGGCGTGCAGGTCCTCGATCAGGGCCTCGCCCTCAGCCTCGAGCCCCAGGGCCTTGGAGTTCATCTCGACCATGTCGTCGACGGACGTGCCCCACGCGACGTCGGGGTAGGCGACGACCGGGGCGATCTTGGAGAGCGTGTCGTACTCCTCCTGCGTGAGGCCGGAGTAGGCGGCGAGGATGACGTCGGGCTCGGTGTCGGCCACGGCCTCGTAGTCGATGCCGTCGGTCTCGTCGAAGAGCACCGGGGTCTCGCCACCGAGCTCGTCGAGCTTCTCCTCGACCCAGGGGAGGATGCCGTTGTCGTCGTCGTCGCCCCAGGTGGCCTTGCTCATGCCGACCGGGACGATGCCGAGGGCCAGCGGCACCTCGTGGTTCGCCCACGCGATGGTGGCCACGCGCTCGGGCTTCTCGTCGATGGTCGTCTCGCCGTAGACGTGCTCGATGGTGACGGGGAACGCGTCGTCGGAGGCCGGGTTGCTCCCGGCGGACGCGGTCGACTCCGGCGCGGAGGACGAGCAGGCGGAGAGCGTCACGGCGAGCGCGGCGGCCGCGCCGAGGGCGAGAAGTCGAGAGGTGCGCACAGGCGTTCCCTTCGGGATGGGAGATGGGGTGTCGACGCGAGAGCGTCCGGCCTTTGGTAAGCCTCGCCTAATCTAACACGGAGGTTAGGACTGCCTCACTCCCGTTTCGAATCGCTCACCTTGTCCCATCCGGCGCCCGGATGCCGCAAAGTGGGCGATTCGAAGGTGTCGGGGCAACGAAAAAGCCGGCCGGACCCGTACGGATCCGGCCGGCTTCAGGAAGTCAGCGCACGCTCAGAGAGCGCGGATGTTCGCCGCCTGCATGCCCTTGGGGCCACGCTCAGCGTCGAATTCGACCTTCTGGTTCTCGCGGAGCTCCTTGAAACCGGAGCCGGCGATAGCCGAGTAGTGGGCGAAGAGGTCTTCGGTGCCGTCATCGGGAGCGATGAAGCCGAAGCCCTTCTCTGCGTTGAACCATTTCACAGTGCCAGTGGCCATGTGTTTTCTACTTTCTGTTGACCGGCCGCTCGCGCGGCCTGCATCATGCCGATGATCCGACATGCATGCTCGGTCACGCTACCACGGCCGACTGACCGGATGCCGCCTCTTCGGCCGTGCGATGGGCGAGTGCCGCTTCGGTGCGCGTGCTGACACCGAGTTTGCGCAGCACCGCCGAGACGTGCACGCTGACGGTCTTCACACTGATGAACAGGCGCTCCCCGATCTGGCGGTTGCTCAGGCCCTCAGAGATCAGGGCGAGTACCTGCCGCTCCCTGGCCGTCAGCTGCTCCGCGTCGGCCTCGCGGGGTCCGGTCGGACGCACCCCGGACGCATCGCCGAACCGTGTCAGTGCCTTCTGCAGCGGCACGTGGCCGAGGCGCTCAGCGATCGCCGTCGCCGTGGCCAGCACGGCAGCCGCCTCGGCGCGCTCCCCGGCGGCGACGTGCAGCCGGGCCCGCTCGAGCCGGAGCACCACCCGGAACGTCACCGGAACGTCGTCCCCGTCCGCACACACCAGCGCCTCGTCGACCACCGCCGGCTCCGGTTCGAGAAGGGCGTGCAGCACCGTCGACCACGCGTCGTCCTGGAGTTCCGGCGGCTGCGCCTCCCAGGCCGTCCGCACCGCCGCGACCGCCGCATCGACGTCCGCCCCGCCCGCACGCAGCGCCGTCACGAGGGCCCCCGCCTCCAGGAGCAGCCGCCGCTGATGCAGCAACGCCGGACGCTCGTCCTCCAGCATCGCCAAGATCACGTCGAGCGCTCCGCGGAGGTCGCCCTGACTCTCGGCGACGGCGACCTGCATCGTGATCCGGTCGTACCAGATCTGCCGCTCCGAGACCCCCGTCTCCTCGAACGCCGGCAGCCACTCCCGCAGGGTCTCCGCGGCTTCCGCGGCCCGGCCCCGCCAGGCGAGCACCCGCACCCGGGTCATGCTCACGTACATCCGGAACACCCGCAGCGTGCCCTGCAGGAAATCGCGGGCCAGCATGTCCTCGACCTGGTCGATCTCCCCGAGCTCGAGCAACGGCACGATCATGTTCTGCGCCATGATCGAGCCCGAGGTGCGCTCGACGCGGAGCTCACGGGCTCGCCGCAGACCCTCCTCGGCGACGGCGACGGCCTCCCGGTAGCGGCCCAGCAGCGTCAGCAGGTCGGAGTAGTTGACGCGGTAACGCATCTCGGCCGTCGATCCGGCGGCGAGGTCGCGTGCCCGTCGGTACTCGCGCACCCCCTCCGCGACCCGTCCGAGGTGCGCCAGCGACCCGCCACGGACGTTCGCGGCGATCGAGAGCTGGTCCGTCGTCGGGGCGCCCGCCGCCCGGCGCTCCGCCTCGTCGGCGAGGCGGATGGCCTCCTCCCGGTCACCCGCGATCATGCGACGACTCGCGAGCTGATTCAGCAGTTCCGCACGGAACACGTCGTCGTCGACCCGCTCGGCGAGCGCCAGCGCCTCCTGAAGCAACGGGACGGCTCCGAGACGCCCGAGGTTGACGAGGTACAGCGCCTTGTTGCGCAGCAGCCGGGCGTGCAGTCGCGGGTCGACCGTCGCCGCGTCGACCTCGCTCAGCGCGACGTTGGCGACCGCGAGCGCGCGCTCCCCGTCGCCGGCGTTGCGCAGGACCGACCCGAGCACGTGGAGGAGGTCGAGACGCGCGAAGCCCGTCGCCTCCGCCGCGTCAGGCACGAGCGGCCAGAGCTCGAGGACGAGCTCCCCGAACCGCGCCGCGCTGGCGAAGGCGTACTGGGCCTTCGCCTGCCGCATGGCGTCGGCGGCGGCCGCGATCGCACGACGATCGTCCTGCGCGAGCTGCCAGTGGTAGGCCGACGCCGCCGCGTCGTCGCCCCTGCCCTCCTCCAACGCCTCGGCGTAGGCCCGGTGCAGCCGCGCCCTCTCGCCGGGGAGCAGGTCGCCGTGCACGGCCTCCCGCAGCAGAGCGTGGCGGAACCGGTAGTCGTCCTCGCCGACGACGATGATGCCGCTGCGCACGGCCTCACGGACGGCGTCTTCGACACGATCCTCCGGAAGGTCGACGAGGCGCAGCAGCAGCGGATCCGTGAGCGGCCGCTCGGCGCCGGACATCACCTGCACCACCCGGCGCGCGTCGTCGCCGAGGCGGTCGAAGCGGGCGAGCAGCAGGTCGCGCAGGCTCTCCGGCAGGGGGCCCTGGGCGCACCCGGCGATCTCCTCGACGAAGAAGGGGACGCCCTCCGCGCGCACCTGCAGCCGCTCCAGCGCCGTCGCGGTCGGCGCGCGTCCCGTGATCTGTGCGACCAGCTCGCCGACCGCATGGTCGTCGAGGCGCGGCACGGTCATCCGTTCGAGCAGTCGCGCCCTCGTGGCCTCGCCGATGAACCGGCTCACCGCGTCGCCTCGGCGCACATCGTCGGTGCGGCAGGTGATGAGCAGCAGGAGGCGGCCGCGGTCGAGCGTGCGCAGCAGGAAGGAGAGGATCGCGAGGGTCGAGTCGTCGGCCCAGTGCAGGTCTTCGACGACGATGACCTGCGGCGCCAGCTCCGTGGCGGCCTCGATGAGGGAGGCGATCGCGTCGCGCAGGCGTTCGGGGCTGGTGCGGTCGCGAGCGGCGGGGGCGTCGACGAGCTCGGGCAGCAGCATGCCGAGCGCCTCGACGCCCACGCCGACCGCCTCGCGCACACGCTCCGCGCCCAGCCGCTCCACGAGCGAGCGGAGGATGCCGGCGAGCGGGCCGAACGGGGCGCGCGAGGTGCCGAGGTCGAGACACCAGCCCCCGTGCACGTCGGCCGCGGTCGCGATCTCGGCGCTGAACTCCCGCACCAGCCGGGACTTGCCGATACCCGCCTCGCCCTCCACGAGCAGCGCGGCGGGCACACCCTGGCGCACGCCGTCGAACAGGCGGCGCATCCCGGCGAGCTCGGCATCACGCCCGACCATCGCGGCGGTGGGGGCTGGGGCCATGGACCCATCGTGCCACTGCCCGCGGACATCCGGAGGGCCGGGGAAGGACAGGACGACGCCGTCCGTCATCGGGCGACGGCCGGATCGCACGCCGCTGTGCGCGGAGCCTGCGGCGCCGACGCTCGCCCGCGTCCGAGGCGCAGCAGCCGGCGCAGCGGACCCGCAGGACGCGGCACGATCTGGTCCGCGTGCTCGATGAGCATCCGGCGCCGGGCGACCGCGCGCTCGATCTGCTCCTGCTCGAAGACGGTGACCTGATGGATGAGGGAGGGGTGCTCGAACATGATGTCTCCTCGACGGTTCGGTGTATCCCTACACTCCGCTCTGAGGTGCCCCCTCGACATCGGACGGATGCCCTATCTTCCGCGCCCTCTTCCCGCCCACCTCCCTACGCCGACGCAGGCCCCCGCGCCGCATCAGGCTCCTGGTCCACCCACCCGCCTGAGCCCGCGCGAACGCCTGCCCTCCCAGAGCGAGCGCCGCGCGGACGGACGGGTCCCCTCCGGCACGACGATCGCGAGCACCCGCACGAGCGTCGTCATCCACAGCAGTCCGAGCCCGACGACGACCGCCTCCACCGCGGTCACCGGGAAGAAGCGGAGCGGCCACCACAGCAGCACGGCCCCGACCACGAGCACCCCGACGGCGACGGAGGTCACCACGAGGGCCAGGGGCCGACCGGGGACGATCAAAGTCGTCGCCGCGGCAGCCCCGAGGAAGAGGAGCAGCGCCGCGACGGCTGCGATGTCGTGCGGCACGGGGGCTCGATACAGCGGCAGGAGCCCGACCGCGGCGAGAGCGAGCCCGGCCGCCGCCCACAGCACGACCACGGTCGCGATCCGGGACAGCGCGTGGTCCCCGAGCAGCCGATGCAGATCGCGACCGATGTACGAGCCGACGGTGGCGACCAGCAGCCCGGCGACGACGAGGGTGCCGTTGAACGCCCACCCCACCCCGAGCTGCGAGAAGTTCTCCTCCCACCACCGGGGGTCGACGGCGGTCACCATCGCGAACAGCGTGCCGATCACGAGGAACCCGAACAGGAGCCCGGCGAGGTCCGCGGTCCGGAGCCCGATTCCCGCACCGAAGGCGAGTCGTCCGCCGACCGCGGCCGCGACCCCCGTGAGCAGCCCGCCGCCGATGGCTCCGAGCGCGAGGCCGCGCAGGCCCGCCGCGAGCACCTCGGCCGTGAGCAGCACGCCCATCGCCGTCACCGCCCCGAACGCGACGGTGAGAGCGGCGGCCGAGAGGCGCGACACGACCCGTTGCCAGCGCGGCATCGCGGCTGGCTCATCGCGACGGTGCAGGAGAGTGCTGACGACGAAGGCCAGGGCCGCGACACTGCCGGCGACCCCCGCAGCGGGCAGCGCCAGTCCTCCCTCACCCGTCAGCGGCCGCGGCGGGCCGGCGAGGAGCAGCGCCCCGGCGAGAGCTCCCCCGACGAAGCAGACCACGGTCGCGAGCACGGCACGCCCCTCGCCGCGCAGACGCTCCCTCGTGTCCATGCGCCCATGCAAGCACGCCCCTCCGACGCCCGCAGCCCTCACACGCGACGAGGCCCGGGCCGCGCGCAGCGGTCCGGGCCTCGAAGAGGATGCGTCAGGCGTCCACGTCACCGCGCCAGGCGCCGGTCTCGACGCCACGGCCCTCGATGAACTCCTTGAAGTTCTTCAGGTCCTTCTTCACCGCGTGGGATCCGGCGCCGACCAGGGCACCGACCTTCTCCAGGAGTCCCTCCGGCGCCCAGTCGAGCTGGACGGTCACACGCGTGGTGTTCTCGTCGATCTTGTGGAACGTCACGACGCCCGCGTGCTCGGTCTCGCCGCCGACGCTGTTCCACGCGACGCGCTCATCCGGGTGCTGCTCGGTGATCTCGGCGTCGAACTCACGCTCCGCGCCGCCCACGTTCACCTTCCAGTGCGTGTGGGTCGCGTCGATCTGCGTGATGGAGACGACCTCGTCGAGGAACTTCGGGAAGCTCTCGAACTGCGTCCACTGGTTGTACGCCGTGCGGACGGGAACGTCGACGTCGATGGTCTCGATGATCTGCACCATGGGGATGCTCCTCACTTGTTCGTCGTTCGTGTGCTTCCATTCAGCCCGCTGCGGGCGAGATCGGCGATGGGGTTGACATCGGCGCGACTACCGTGGAGGTCATGCGCATCCCCGCCGCGATCCGCGCCTCCCAGCGCTCCCCCCTGCTGCAGGTGGTGAAGTCGGCCGCGGCGACCATCGCCGCGTGGCTGATCGCGGGCTTGGTCTTCCCCGGGCAGCTGCCGGTGTTCGCCGCGATCGCCGCGCTGCTGGTCGTGCAGCCCAGCGTCAACCAGTCGCTGTCGAAGGCGCTGGAGCGCAGCATCGGCGTGATCGTCGGCGTGGTGATCGCTGTCGGCCTCGGCCTGCTCCTCGGCTCGCCGAGCTGGATCGTGCTGCTCGCGATCGTCGTCGCGATGCTCGTGGCATGGATCTTCCGGGCGTCCCCCGGCACCGGCAACCAGGTCGCGATCTCGGCGATGCTCGTGCTGGCGCTCGGGTCGTCGAGTCCGGAGTACGCGATCGCCCGGATCGGGGAGACCCTCATCGGGGTGGTGATCGGCATCGTCGTGAATGCGCTGATCGTGCCGCCGGTGCTCGTCGAGCCGGCGCGGCGGGATGTGGGGCTGCTCGGACGGGAGCTCGCCGCGAGCCTCGACCGTCTCGCGGACGCCCTGCCCGCCCCGCAGACTCCGGCGCGGCTGCAGGAGCTCATGCTCGAGGTGCGGCTGCTGCGACCCATGAAGGACGCCGCCGAAGCCGCGATCGCCGCCGGGGAGGAGTCGCTCACGCTGAACCCCCGGCGCTCGACCCATCGCGCCGACCTGCAGGAGCTGAGGGCGCTGCTCGACCGGCTCTCGCCCATCGTCACGCAGACCATCGGCATGACCCGCGCCTACTTCGACCACTACGACGACCGGCTCGGCGAAGAGCCCGCGGTGGCCGCGATCGCCGAGCAGCTCCGCCGGGCCGGGCACGACGTGCGTCTCGCGGTGCAGACCACAGCGCCCTCTCCGGAGCCCGAACCGCTGACCTCCGCCATCCCCGCGCTGACCGCTCCGCTCGTGATCCGTCCGCCGTCCTCGCAGCACTGGATCCTCATCGGCTCCCTCATGGAAGACCTCCGTCGCATCCGCGGCGAGCTCCTCGACGAAGACTGAGTACCGACCCGCCCCCTTTCGCACCTCCCGGCCCCCTCTGTGCGTTCGCAACGGGCCGGGACGCACCGAAAGGGGTGGGTCGGCGGGGTTACCCTGGCGGGATGACAGTCGAGGAGGCGCTGGCGGAGCTCGCGGCACTGGAGGACCCGAAGCAGCGCGCGGCGAACGAGAAGCGCGGCGACGACCACGGCATCAACCTGAGCCGCATGCGCGCCCTCGCGAAGCGCATCAAGACGGACCAGGCCCTGGCGCGGGAGCTGTGGGCGACCGGCGAGACGTCCGCCCGGCTCCTGGCCCTGCTCGTGTGCCGTCCGGCCGACTTCACCGCCGACGAGCTCGACACGATGCTGCGCGAGACGCGGCCGCCCAAGGTGAACGACTGGTTCGTGAACTACGTCCTCAAGAAGTCGCCCCTCGCCGAGGAGCTGCGCCGGCGCTGGTTCGACGACGCCGATCCCACCGTCGCCGCCGCCGCGTGGTCGCTCACGACGGTCCGCGTGACGAAGGACGCCGACGGCCTCGACCTGCCGCACCTGCTCGACCTGATCGACCGCGACCTGCAGCAGGCCCCGCCGCGCCTGCAGTGGGCCATGAACGAGACCCTCGCGAACATCGGCATCTTCCATCCGGACCTGCGGGGACGGGCGGTGGAGATCGGAGAACGGCTCCAGGTGTTGGCCGACTACCCCACCGCCCCCGGCTGCACCTCGCCCTTCGCGCCCCTCTGGATCGGGGAGATCGTCCGGCGTCGCGAGGGCTGAGTACGCTGAGCGGATGAGCACCCACATCGCCGCGGAACCCGGTCAGATCGCCCCCGTCGTCCTGTTCCCCGGCGATCCGCTGCGGGCGAAGTGGATCGCCGAGACCTTCCTCGACGACGCCGAGCTGTACTCGGAGACGCGCGGCATGCTGGGCTTCACCGGCACCTGGGAGGGGCATCGGGTCTCCGTCCAGGGCTCGGGGATGGGGCAGCCGTCGATGGCGATCTACGCGACGGAACTGTTCACGGAGTACGACGTGCAGACGATCGTCCGGGTCGGATCCTGCGGCGCGCTGACCGAGAAGCTCGCGGTCCGCGACATCATCATCGCCAACGGCGCGAGCACCGACTCCGGGATCAACCGCGTGCGCTTCCACGGCCTCGACTACGCCCCGCTCGCCGACTTCGCCCTGCTGCGCGCGGCGGTGGAGGCGAGCGAGTCGGAGCCGGTGTCGTCCACGGTGCACGTGGGGCCGCTGTTCTCGAGCGACCAGTTCTACAGCACCCGGCCGGAGCTCACGGAGCCCTTCGTGCGGCACGGCATCCTCGGCGTCGAGATGGAGGCGGCAGGGCTCTACACGCTCGCCGCGTTCCACGGGCGCCGCGCCCTCGCGATCTGCACGGTCAGCGACCACATCGTCACCGGCGAGGAGACCACGGCCCAGGAGCGCGAGCAGACGTTCGGCGACATGGTCCGCATCGCCCTCCGCGCAGCGACCTCGGTCTGAGACTGGCCCCCTCGTCGAGTAACGTTATACACTTCACAGGTCGCGCGGCGCCGGGGACGACCGCACAGGGCGGTCGCTGCTGCGCGCGATGAAGACGACTGGGGAGAACCATGGCCACGCAAGATCAGCTCAACACGCTTCTGGCGGACATCGAGCGCGACATCAACGGATTCATCGGGGCGTCGATCGTCGACCTCGAATCAGGGCTGCCGCTCGCCTCGAGCTCCGTCCGTCCGGACTTCGACCTCGAGGTCGCGAGCGCGTTCAACAGCGAGATCGTGAAGAACAAGAAGCGCACGATCGATGCCCTCGGCATCGATGGCGAGCTCGAGGACATGCTGCTGACGCTGAACACGCAGCTGCACCTGCTCAAGATGCTCGACGACGATCTGTTCATCTACCTGGCCGCCGATCGGCAGGCCACGAACCTCGCCCTGCTGCGCTCCTCGGTGAACCGCCGGGTCGCCGCCCTCGGCGCGTGATCCATGAGGCCGTGGGGAGCGGCCTCGGGAGAGGGCGACAGCGAAAGACCGGTCCCGGGGAGCGGACGATGAGGCGCCCCCGGCGCCGACGGACCGACCTGCCTCAGCGGTACCGGGTGATCTTCGCCGGTCCGGTGGGCGCGGGCAAGACGACTGCGGTCCGCGCTCTGAGCGACGTCGCGCCGGTGGACACCGACGTGCCGATGTCGTTCGCGAGCGGTGACGGCAAGACCACCACGACGGTCGGGCTCGACTACGGGACCTGGCGGCCGACGCCCGAGGTCTCCATCGCGCTCATCGGCATCCCGGGGCAGCAGCGCTTCGCGTCGGCACGGCAGCGCGTCTCGATCCCGGGCACCCGGGTGCTGCTCTGGCTGCGCGGCGACCGCGACACCCTCGTCGCCGACGCCGACGAGTGGCTGGACGTTCTCGCGGGCGAGGAGCATCGCGTCGTGATCGCCGTCAGCCACACCGCCGGACGAGCGATCGGCGATATCCGGCGCGCGCTCGCCGCCCCCCTCGCGCGACACGGCATCCCCGCCTCGCGCGTCCTCGCGGCCGACGCGCGCGACCGCGACAGCGTGATGCGTGTCGCCGGCGCCGCTCTCGATCTTCCGGAGGAGAAGCCATGACCGGACCCGCCCGGCGGCACGACGCCGCCGCGACGCCCGATCCGTCCCGCATGCACCCCGACGTCGCCGGCAACTGGGCCCTGTGGTCGCGCATCGTCGGCCCGTCGGCGCAGACCCGTCTGCAGCAGTTGGAGGAGCGCTTCCCGGAGCTGACGACCGCGGTCCTCGGCACGGCCGACGGCCTCCACATCGCCTCGCTCGGCGTCGACCAGGACGGCGGCGAGCAGCTCGCGGCGATGAACGGCTCCCTGTTCGGGGTCGCGCGAGCCGAAGCCGAGATCATCGCCGGCGGGACGGAGCCGACCCTGTCGGCCATCGTGTCGCTGTCCATCGGAGAGAACCAGATGGCCCTGCTGAGCTTCATCCTCGCGCCGTATGGCCAGCTCCTGCTCTCGGTGTCGGCCTCGTCGTCGCAGCTCGGGACCGTGATCGTGCACGCGCGCTCCACGGCGTACGAGCTGCTCACCGCGCTCGGGGTCACGGGATCGGCGACATGACGCAGATGGGATGATCGAAGCACCATGAATCCCACGCCGCGGCTCGAACCCTCTCTCGTTCCCGACGCGGCGGACCCCGACGCGGTCTACCTGACGTTCGTGGAATGGGCGGAGTCGACCGGCATCCGCCTCTACCCCGCGCAGGACGAGGCGCTCATCGAGATCGTCTCCGGCGCGAACGTCGTCCTGTCCACGCCGACGGGCACCGGAAAGTCGCTCGTCGCGGTCGGAGCCCACTTCGCGGCGATGGTCGGCGGCCGCCGCAGCTACTACACGGCGCCGATCAAGGCCCTCGTCAGCGAGAAGTTCTTCGCGCTGGCAGAGGTGTTCGGCGCCGAGAACGTGGGGATGGTGACGGGAGACTCCGCCGTGAACGCGGACGCCCCCATCATCTGCTGCACCGCCGAGATCCTCGCGAACCTGGCCCTGCGGCAGGGTGATGCCGCCGACGTGGGCCTCGTCGTCATGGACGAGTTCCACTTCTACGGCGACCCGGACCGCGGGTGGGCCTGGCAGGTGCCGCTCCTCGAGCTCCCACAGGCCCAGTTCGTGCTGATGTCCGCCACCCTCGGCGACGTCACCACCCTCGCCGCCGACCTGACGCGTCGCACAGGACGGGAGACCGCCTCGGTCACCGGAGTGGAGCGCCCGGTCCCGCTGCACTTCTTCTACGAGACGACGCCCATCCACGAGACCATCGACGACCTGCTGAACACGGGACAGGCCCCGGTCTACATCGTGCACTTCTCGCAGGCGGCCGCCATGGAGCGGGCCCAGGCCCTGTCGAGCACGAAGGTCGCGACGCGTGAGCAGCGGGACGAGATCGCCGCCCTCATCGGCGGCTTCCGCTTCACGACGGCGTTCGGCAAGACGCTCTCCCGCTTCCTCCGGGCCGGCATCGGCGTGCACCACGCCGGCATGCTGCCCAAGTACCGCCGACTCGTGGAACAGCTCGCCCAGCGCGGTCTCCTCCGGGTCATCTGCGGCACCGACACCCTGGGCGTGGGCATCAACGTCCCCATCCGGACCGTGCTGCTCACCGCGCTGACGAAGTTCGACGGCACCCGGATGCGCCAGCTCAACGCCCGGGAGTTCCATCAGATCGCGGGGCGGGCCGGACGCGCCGGCTACGACACCGCTGGTACCGTCGTCGCCCAGGCGCCCGAGCACGAGACGGAGAACCTCGCCGCGATCCGCAAGGCCGGCGACGACCCGAAGAAGAAGCGGAAGATCATCCGCAAGAAGGCCCCGGACGGGTTCGTGTCGTGGGGAGAGCCGTCGTTCCGGAAGCTCATCGATGCGACGCCGGAGACCCTGACCTCGCACATGCAGATCACCAGCGCGATGCTGCTCAACGTCATCGCCCGGGGCGATGATGTGTTCGGGAACGTCCGCCGGCTCGTCTTCGACAACCATGAGCCGCGCGCCCGGCAGCGTGCGCTCGCCCTCCGCGCCCTCGCGATCTTCCGGACGCTCCGGGAATCGGGCGTCGTGGAGACGTTCGACACGGGCGTGCCCGGAGCACCGAAGGGGGTCAGGCTCACGGTCGACCTGCAGCCCAACTTCGCGCTCAACCAGCCGCTGTCCCCCTTCGCCCTCGCGGCGTTCGATCTGCTGGACCCTTCGACGGGCTCAGGGACCCAGGAAGGCTCAGGGACCCACCCTTCGACAGGCTCAGGGACCCAGGAAGGCTCAGGGACCCACCCTTCGACAGGCTCAGGGGCCCAGGAAGGCTCAGGGACCCAGGTGGGGACGGGGTCGTACGCGCTGGACATGATCTCGATCGTCGAGGCGACGCTGGACGATCCGCGCGCCGTGCTCAGCCAGCAGGAGTTCCTCGCGCGGGGCGAGGCGGTCGCCGCGATGAAGCGCGAGGGCATCGAGTACGACGAGCGCATGGAGCTCCTCGAAGGGATCACGTACCCGAAGCCCCTGGAGGAGCTCCTCGACGCCGCCTTCGAGACCTTCAGCGCTGCGCAACCGTGGATCCGGGACTTCGCCCTGCACCCGAAGTCCGTCGTCCGTGACATGTACGAGCGGGCCATGTCGTTCGGCGAGTACGTCGCGTTCTACAAGATCGCCCGCTCCGAGGGCGTCGTCCTGCGGTACCTGTCGGACGCGTACCGCGCCGCCTCCCAGACGATCCCCGAGGAGCGGAAGGACGAGGACCTCCACGACCTCATCGCCTGGCTCGGCGAACTCGTGCGCCAGATCGACTCCAGCCTGCTCGACGAGTGGAGCGAGCTGACCGCCGGGACCGCCGCCCGCGGCGAGACCGACGAGCCGATCGTCCCGCCCGCACCGAAGCGCCTCACGAGCAACACCCGCGCCTTCCGCACGCTCGTCCGCAACGAACTCTTCCGGCGCGTGCAGCTCGCCGCGCGTGAGGACGTGGATGCGCTGGCCGAGCTCGACCCGTCGTTCGGCGCCGCCGCCTGGTCGGACGCGCTGGATGCGTACTTCGCCGAGCACGACGACATCGGCACCGGACCGGACGCCCGCAGCTCCCGCATGCTGCTGCTCACCGAGGGTCCGACCGCCTGGACGGCGCGGCAGATCATCGACGACCCGGTCGGCGACCACGACTGGGGCATCAGCGCCACCGTCGACCTCGCCGCGTCGGACGAGGCCGGCGAGGCGGTCGTGACGGTGACGGCGGTCGACCGGCTGTGAGCGAGGCGGGCCCCGTCAGGCCTGCATGACAGCGAGCACGTTCCCCGCCGGGTCGCGGAACCACGCGATGTCCGGCCCCTGCCCGTTCCCGCGGACGATGCCGCGGGAGTCCGACGGGAACTCGTCGTCGCCGTAGATCTTCGTCTGCACGCCGCGCTCGTTGAGCTCCTCGACCGCGGCGTCGACGTCCGCCACCGGGAAGTTCAGGATCGTGAAGCTCGCCGGGGTGTGGTTCGGTTTCGCGTAGACGAGGATCGACCCGCCGCGGGGCAGGCGCAGATCGAGGAACCCCATCGCGTTGACCTCGACGTCGAGCCCGAGGGTCGTGCCGTAGAACTCTTTCGCCGCGTCGATGTCGTCGACGCTGAAACCGCTGAACGCGTTCTCCGCTGTGAAGGCTGCCATGCCCCCAGCATCCGCCTCCGCACGCGCCGTGTCGAGCCCCTCTCACACGGCCGCTCGGACGAGCCTGCCCACGAGGTCGACGTAGTCCACCCCGGCCGCCGCGAACATCCGCGGCACCTGGGAGGCGGCGGTCAGCCCCGGCATCGTGTTCACCTCGTTGAGCACAGGGCCCTCGTCCGTGAGGAAGAAGTCCATCCGGGCGACGCCGTCGCACCCCAGGGCATCGAACATCGCGATCGCCGCGCGCTTGAGCGCCGTCGTGGCGGCTGTATCGAGCTGCGCGGGAACCGTGAAGCGGGCCGTGCCGTCGTACTTCGTCGCGGTGTCGAAGAGCCCGGGCGCGTGGATCTCCAGGGGCGGGGCGGCCCACCGCACCCCGCCCTTCTCCCGCAGCACGGCGACGTCGATCTCCCGTGCGTGCACGACCTCCTCGACCAGGATCCGCCGGTCGAACCGCGCTGCTCCCCGCAGCGCCGTGAGCAGGTCGCCCTCCTCCGTCACCAGGCTCACGCCGTGGCTCGAGCCGGCCGTGACCGGCTTGACCACGACCGCGCCGTCGAACTCCACATCGCCGATGTCCTCCGCGGCGACCAGTCGCCCCCTGGCGGTCCGCAGCCCCACGGCCTGGGCCACCAGCTTCGTGGCCCATTTGTCCATGCCGATCGCCCCCGCCCCCAGCGCGGATCCGACCACGGGGACCCCGGCGAGCGCGCACAGCGCCGCGAGGGCGCCGTCCTCCCCGAGCGCCCCGTGCACGGCCGGGAACACGACGTCGCTCGCCGCGAGCAGCGGCAGGGCCTGCTGCAACGATGCCGCCGGACTCACGCCGGGCGGGATGCCGTCCGCGCGCCACACGCCGTCGCGGTCGATCGTCACGGCCGTGACGCTGTGTCCGCCCAGCCGCAGCGCCGCAGCGACCGCCGCGGCCGACGCGAGCGACACCTCGTGCTCCGGGTTCTGTCCCCCTCCGATGACCAGGACCTTCATCGTCATGCCACGCTCCTTCTCACTCGCGGGCCGATGCCCGTGACGATGGTGTGCGGGATCGTGCCCGCCCACCGCGCCCACTCCTGCACCGACGGCACTGCGCCGCCGTCCGGCCCGAACACCGTCGCGACCGCTCCCCGCGGGAACGCCCTCCCCCCGGTGTCGACGACGATCTGATCCATCGACACCCTCCCGACGATCAGGTGCCGTTCCCCTCCGATCTCCACCCCCGCACCCGGCCCGACCTCCCGCGGGATGCCGTCCGCGTACCCGACGCCCACGACGCTCAGGTGCGTGGCCGTCGCCGTCGTGTGCGTGCCCCCGTAGCCCACGACGGTTCCGGCCGGCACGGCGGCGCTGTGCACCACGGGCGCGGTGAACCGGGAGGCCCCGACCAACGACACCGTCTCGGACGGGTCGATCCCCACGAGGGCGGCCCCCACCCGCACCATGTCGAAGTGCGTGGCGGGGTCCGTGAGAGCCCCCGACGTCGCCGCGAGGTGCACGAGCAGCGGTCCGAACCCGGCGCGCAGGACCGCGTCCCTCCCCTGGCGCATCCGCAGCATCGCGGCCGCGTTCGCCCGCGGATCCGCGGCGTCCGCGCAGGGGAGGTGCCCCATCACCCCGACGACGTCGATCCGTCCACGGGCCGCCCTCGCCGTGCGCAGCAGAGTGTCCCAGTCCTCCACGGGACACCCTCCGCGCGCCATCCCGGTGTCGAGGTGCAGGTGCACCCGCACGGAAGCGGTGGCATCGGCCGCGAGCTGGCGCAGCTCCTCGACGGAACCCACGGCCACGTCGACCCCCGCAGCGGCCGCGAGCGCCGCGTCGATGCCCGCCGGATGCAGCCAGGCGAGGATCGGCACGCGCAGGCCGGCCTCGCGCAGCGCGACCCCCTCGGCGACGTCGGTGACCCCGAGCCACTCGGCTCCCGCGGCCACGGCGGCGGTCGCCACCGCCACCATGCCGTGACCGTAGGCGTCGGCCTTGACCACGGCCATGACGGGAACCGCAGCGGCGGCCCGCACGCGGCGGAGGTTCTCGGCGACGGCACCCGGAAGGGTGGACAGGGTCGGTGCGTGCAGGCGGGACAGGGTCGCCCCCTCCGGGAGCACCGCGGTCATCGCTGCATCCTCGGGTCTTCGGTGGCATCGGCGTACTGTGCGGGGCAGCCGTCCTCGACAGCCTCCGGTCGCAGCTCGTAGTGCCAGGACTCGTTGGCGTAGGTCTGGCAGAGCCCGTAGCGCCAGCCGCGCTGGGCGAGCCAGTCGAGGGTGGGGAGCGGACCGAGGTCGACCGCGTCGCCGGAGACGTGCGCCGAGGTCTCGGCGGTCGCCACCCAACGGCGCGCCTCCTCCTCCGAGCCGTAGTCGTCGATGGCGTCGCGGAGCAGCTGCTCCTGCAGCGTGGCCGACCGCCATCCGCTGTTCACGACGAAGGTGACCCCGTCGGCCTCGGCATCGGAGGCGGCACGCTGGAGGGCGTCGAGCAGCGCGGGGTCGAGGTTGCCGACGGCGATCCTGTCGACGTCGAAGACCGTCGGCTGATCGCCGTCGCGGATCACGCCGTCCGCCTCGCTCGGGGCGAGCACCGATCCGGTGGTCGGCGGATGCGGATCGGTGTCGGAGCCGGAGGAGCCGGTGGTGGCGGGCGCGACGATCGGGGCGGTCTCGGCGAACGCGGCCGAGAGCGACTGCTGCACGGCGACGGCGGCGACCACGGCGAGTGCCAGCACGGAGGCCGTGGTGGCGATCCGCCGACGGCGCCGTGCCCGGACGGCTCGGGGGGTGTGGAGGTCGTTCATGCTTCCAGTGAAGAGAGGACGCGGTTGCCGGGGCGTATGGCGTTTTCCATACACCGCCGATATGCCGCACTGCGTAGGATCGCTGCCATGCGTGTGCTGATCGTCGAGGACGAGCCCTACCTCGCCGAGGCGGTCCGCGACGGGCTGCGGCTCGAGGCGATCGCGGCCGACATCGCCGGCGACGGCGACACCGCGCTCGAGCTCCTGAGCATCAACGCGTACGACATCGCGATCCTCGACCGCGACGTGCCGGGGCCGTCCGGCGATGACATCGCGCGCTGGATCGTCGCCTCGGGCAGCGGCATCCCGATCCTCATGCTCACGGCCGCCGACCGGCTGGACGACAAGGCCTCCGGGTTCGAGCTCGGCGCCGACGACTACCTCACCAAGCCGTTCGAGCTGCGGGAGCTGGTGCTGCGGCTGCGCGCCCTCGATCGCCGCCGCCAGCGCGCGCGACCGCCGGTGCTGGAGATCGCCGGTCTTCGTCTCGACCCGTTCCGCCGCGAGGTCTACCGCGACGGCCGGTACGTCGCCCTCACCCGCAAGCAGTTCGCCGTGCTGGAGGTGCTCGTCGAGGCCGAGGGCGGGGTGGTCAGCGCCGAGGAGCTGCTGGAACGGGCGTGGGACGAGAACGCCGACCCGTTCACGAACGCCGTCCGCATCACCGTCTCCTCGCTGCGCAAGCGCCTCGGCGAGCCGTGGCTGATCCTCACGGTGCCCGGCGTCGGCTACCGGATCGGGGCCGACCCGGATGCGTAGGCGGCGGGGGATGAGCGTCCGCCTCAAGCTGACGCTGAGCTACGCGGGCATCGTCGTCGTCTCCGGCCTCCTGCTGCTCGGCGCCGTGGCGCTCTACCTCCTGCGGTACGTCCCGGATGTGCAGATCCCCGTCGTCGAGTTCTTCGTCCCCAACCGCTCGGACCTGATCCGGGCGTTCGTGCCCGTCGCCGCGATGGTGATGGTCGCCCTGCTCGCGATCGGTCTCGGCGGCGGGTGGCTGCTCGCCGGCCGGATGCTGGCCCCGCTCGACCGCATCGGCGACGCGGCCCGGCTCGCGGCCCAGGGCTCGCTGTCGCACCGGATCCGCATGGAGGGCCCGAGCGACGAGTTCCGCGACCTCGCCGACGTCTTCGACACCATGCTGGAGCAGCTGGAGGCGCACGTCTCCGAGCAGCAGCGCTTCGCCGCGAACGCCTCGCACGAGCTGCGGACCCCCTTGGCCATCTCGCAGACGCTCCTCGACGTGGCCCGCACCGATCCCGACCGCGACGTCGACGCCCTCATCGACCGGCTCCGCGAGGTGAACACGCGTGCGATCGACCTCACCGAGGCGCTGCTGCTGCTGAGCAGGGCGGATCAGCGCACCTTCCCGCGGACCCTCGTCGACCTGTCGCTCCTGGCCGAGGAGTCCGTCGAGGCCCTCCTCCCGCTCGCCGACCGCCGCGGGGTCGAGGTCGAGGTCTCCGGCGTCCCGGCGACCGTGCTCGGCTCCTCCGCCCTGCTGCCGCAACTCGTCATGAACCTCGTCGCCAACGCGATCGTCCACAACCGGGGCGACGGCGGCGGCTCCGTCGCGGTGCGCACGCACTCCCTCCCGGATGCGGTGGCCCTCGTCGTGGAGAACACCGGTGCGGAGCTCCCCGCCTCCCAGGTCGCCACGCTCGTCGAACCCTTCCAGCGCGGCACCGAGCGCACGCGGGGAGCGGAGCACGCCGGGGTGGGCCTCGGCCTCGCGATCGTCCAGCGCATCACCCAGACACACGGCGGAACCCTCGTGCTGACCCCCCGCACCGGCGGAGGCCTCATCGTGACCGTCTGGTTCCCGCACCCCTATCCCGGCTGACCCGGCTTTCGAATCGCGCGATTCGCCCTGTTTCGGCTCCGGATAGAACCATTCAGGCGATTCGAACGGAGTCGAACGGGCGTCACCAGGGGCTGGGCTCGTAGTCCTTGAGGAAGACGCCGTGGATGTCCTCGCCGGCCTCGCCGCGCACGATCGGGTCGTACACGCGGGCGGCGCCGTCGACCAGGTCGAGCGGGGCGTGGAAGCCCTCCTCCGCGAGCCGGACCTTCGTGTAGTGCGGGCGCTCGTCGGTGATCCAGCCGGTGTCGACGGCGGTCATGAGGATGCCGTCCGTCTCCAGCATCTCCCCCGCGCTCGTACGGGTCAGCATGTTCAGCGCGGCCTTCGCCATGTTCGTGTGCGGGTGGCCTGGACCCTTGTAGCGCCGGGAGAACTGTCCCTCCATCGCGGAGACGTTCACGACGTACTTCCGGCGCGACGGCGACGCGGCCATCGACGCCCGCAGCCGGCTGATGAGCAGGAACGGCGCGGTCGTGTTGGCGAGCTGCACCTCGAGCATCTCCAGCGGATCGACCTGATCCACGGACTGCACCCAGCTGTTGACGCGGTTCACGTCCGGCACGAGTCCGCCCGCGTCGATCGCCGTGCCGTCCGCGTGCTTCTCCAGCGAGGACGAGCCCGGTGCCATCGCGAGCCGTGCGAGGTCTTCCGCGGTGAGCGCCTGTCCCCCCTGCTCTGCGACCGTGCCCCCGAGCGCGGCCACCGACAGCAGCGGGTGCGAATCGACCGAGGCCTGCAGCGCCTGCGGGTGCGGGTCGACGGTGTGCCCGAAGGTCTCCATCTCCGGCAGCGGCCCGTCCGGCAGCGGCTGGAGCTCCGCGTCGGCGAGCAGCGAATAGGCTCCCGGCGAGCGGCGGACCGTCTGGGCGGCGTTGTTGATGAGGATGTCGAGGGGCCCCTGCGCGGCGACCGAGTCGGCGAGCCCGATCACCTGGGCCGGGTCGCGGAGGTCGATGCCGACCACGCGCAGCCGGTGCAGCCAGTCGCCCGCATCCGGCAGGGCCGAGAACCGGCGCACCGCGTCGCGCGGGAACCGGGTGGTGATCGTGGTGTGCGCGCCGTCGCGGAGGAGGCGCAGCGCGATGTGCATGCCGATCTTCGCGCGGCCGCCGGTGAGCAGAGCGCGCTTGCCGGTGAGGTCCGTGCGGGCGGTGCGCTTGCCGTGGCTGAAGCGCGCGCAGTCAGGGCAGAGCTGGTGGTAGAACGCGTCGACGAGCGTGTACGGCTGCTTGCAGATGTAGCAGTTGCGGGGTTTGAGGAGCTCGCCGGCGATGGGCGCGTCCACCACGCTCGTGGCGAGATCGTTGCCGCGCGTCTCGTCGTCGATGCGGTCGGGAGCGCCGGTGGCGGTGCGAGCGACGACGGCCTTGTCCGCCTCGGCGATCGCGTCCCGGATCTCCTTGCGCCGCACGCGCTTGACCGCCTTGAACATCGCCGCGGTCGCGTGGCGCACGGCCACGAAGTCGGGGTGCTCGTTGTCGATCGTGTGCAGCTCGGCGAGGACGCGCAGCGTGGTGGCGAGGTCGTCGGGGTCGATGCCGGGGCCCAGGTCGGGAGTGGCGTCGGGCGCGTCGGTCATTAGGCCGATTTTACGCGACAGTCCTGGGGGTCTCCTGCCGTGTGGGGTGCCGGGCGCCGCGCGGCTACGCTGGGTCCGGACGGAAGGGATGAGATGAGGAAGGCCGGCACGCTGAGGATCGTCGCTTTCGTGTGCCTCGCTCTCGCCGTCATCGGGACGGTCGCATCCTTCTCGGTCGTCCGGGCGGGCGGCGCCGACGGCGCCGTGTACCTCGGCGTGAACATCCTGCTGGCGGTGCTGGGAATCGTGCTGCTCATCGTCGGGGCACGTCGCCGACCCGGCGCCTCCCCTGGCGAATCCGGCGACTAGCACTCGCACGGCCACCGCCGCCATGGCTCCCGCCGTCCTCGAGGAACGGCAGCGGGTCTCCTGCTCTGTCCGATCCCCGGCGTAGGGTCGACGCATGAGCAGCGCAGAATCCTTCCCGCACCCCGGCGTCGTCCCCTCCTACCTGCTCGCGCGCCTGGCCGAGTCGGGTCGCTTCCCCAAGGCCGCGGCCGCCGCCCGGCAGACGCTCACCGCCGGGCGCCCGCCCTTCCGCGCCCGCATCGACCTCTCCATCGACGAGAACGGCGACCTCGTCGCGCAGCTCTCCGATGCGCCGAACCGCACGATCAGCGACGCCGGCAACACGCAGCAGCTCCCGGGGGCCGTGGTCCGCACGGAAGACGACGAGCCGGTCGCCGACACCGCCGTCAACGAGGCGTTCGACGGCCTGGGCGCGACGTTCGAGATGCTGCTCTCCGCGTTCGGCCGCAACTCGCTCGACGACGCCGGCGCTCCCCTCGACGCGACCGTCCATTACGGCGTCGACTACGACAACGCGTTCTGGGACGGCGAGCGCATGGTGTTCGGCGACGGCGACGGCGAGGTGTTCCAGCACTTCACCGGCTCGCTCACCGTGATCGGGCATGAGCTCGCCCACGGCGTCGTGCAGCACACGGCGAACCTGGAGTATCAGGGCCAGCCGGGCGCACTGAACGAGTCCGTCGCCGACGTGTTCGGCGCCCTCACCGAGCAGTACGCGCTGGGGCAGTCCGCCGACCAGGCGAGCTGGCTCATCGGGGCGGAGATCTTCACCGACGCCGTGGAGGGGTCGGCTCTGCGCTCCATGATCGCGCCGGGCACGGCCTACGACGACGATGAACTCGGGAAAGACCCGCAACCCGACCACATGAGCGGGTTCGTGCGCACGACCGAAGACAACGGAGGCGTGCACATCAACTCCGGCATCCCGAACCGCGCCTTCGCCCTCTTCGCCCTCGACCTCGGCGGCAACGCCTGGGAGCGCGCCGGCACGGTCTGGTACCGGGCGCTCACCGGCGGCCTGTCGAGCACCGCGAACTTCACGGACTTCGCCGACGCCACGGTCGCCGCAGCGGCCACGGTCGATCAGGAGACGGTCGCCGCGGCTCGACGTGCCTGGACGACCGTGGGAGTCTATGAGGATGACCGAGGACCCGACGCCGCCTGACGCCCCCGTCGTCATCGCCGTCGTGCGCTCGGGAGGGCTCGCCGGCATCCGTCGCCAGTGGCGCGTGGAGGCCGAGCCGCCGGACGCCGAGGAGTGGATCGGCCTCATCGACAGCTGCCCCTGGGACGACGACGTCGACACGGAGCCGGGGGCCGACCGGTTCGTGTGGAGCATCCGCGCCCGCACCCCGTCCGAGCGCCGGGAGCGGGAGCTGCCCGACTCCGCCGTGGACGGTCCGTGGCGCGCCCTCGTCGATGCCGTGCGGGAGGCCGCTCGCGACGCGTGAGCCCGCGGTCGCAGATTCGCACTCCCGTCGCACGAGCCCGCCGGATCCCTGCGACCTCGGTGGGAAACGGCGACCTCGGGCCGACCGGGGGTCACAATGGACGCATGGGACTCTTCCAGCAGCGACCTGAGGAAGAAGAGAAGCAGTGGGGACTCCCCTCTGAGCCTCTCGAGACCTCGGCCGCAGACACGCTCGACGCCGCGCCGGCGCTCGACCCGCTGACCCTCGGCCTCGACACCCCCTCCTCGGTGAGCTCGATCGTGTTCCCGGTCGCCCCGCCCGCTCCCGAGGCCGAGAGCACCGAGAACGCCGACCCCGAGGACTGACCCCGCACGACGTCGCACTCTCCCACTCCCGTCGCAGGTTCCCGGGGATTCCGTGCGACCTCGGCGCGAAAGTCCGTCCGCGGCCAGCGATACGGTGGACGGATGACCATCACCGCCGCCGCAGACGGCTCCGCCCTGGGCAACCCCGGCCCGAACGGCTGGGCCTGGTACATCGACGACGCGAACTGGGCGGCCGGCGGCTCCCCGCACGGCACGAACAACCAGGGCGAGCTCCGCGCCGTCCTCGAACTGCTCCGGGCGACGGCCGGCACCGACGAGAAGCTGCTGATCGAGTGCGACAGCCGTTACGTGATCGACTCCGTGACGAAGTGGATGCCGGGCTGGAAGCGCCGCGGATGGCGGAAGTCCGACGGCGGGCCCGTGCTGAACCGCGACCTCCTCGAGGGGATCGACGAGGCCCTGCGCGGTCGCGACGTCGAGTTCTCCTGGGTCAAGGGCCACGCCGGGCACCCGCTGAACGAAGCCGCCGACGAGCGCGCGAACGCCGCCGCCAAGGCCTATCAGCAGAAGCAGGAGCCGCGGCGAGGCCCCGGGTTCACCCGCGCGACCGACGCCGGAGCCGCCGTCGCGGCCTCTGCACCGGTCGCCGCGGCCGCTGCACCGTCGCCCACTTCCGCGGCCCCGTCCCGCACCCCGGCGCCCGTCGCGGAGGCGGACTTCGCCCAGCCGCTGTGGGCCGAGACCTCCGACCTCCTCGACGGACTCGACCTCGCCCAGGACGACCCCATCGTGCTCCAGGTCCCGCTGTCCCCCGACGAGCACGCCCGCCTCAGGGACCGCGCCGAAGCGCAGGGCATCACCCTGGAAGAAGCGCTCCGCCGCCTGATCTGACGGAGAGCGCGGGGCGTACACTCGCACCATGTCGACTCCCCGCACCATCGGCCGGATCTTCCTCGGCGCCTCGCTCGTGTTCGCCGGCGTCTCCCACCTCACGTTCGCCCGAGGGGAGTTCCAGGCGCAGGTGCCGGAATCGCTGCCGCTCGATCCGGACACCACGGTGCTCGCGTCCGGCGTCGCCGAGGTCGCACTCGGCTCCGCTCTCCTTCTCGCCCGTCGCCGCCGTCGCTCGGTCGGCACCGTCGCCGCTCTCTTCTTCGCCGCGGTGTTCCCCGGCAACGTGGCCCAGTGGATGCATCATCGCGACGGCTTCGGCCTCGACACCGATATGAAGCGCTTCGTGCGTCTGTTCTTCCAGCCGGCCCTCATCGCGCTGGCTCTGTGGTCCACGCGCGCCCCGCGGCGCTGACCGACCCCGCGAGAACAGGCGTTCCCGCGAGAACCGGCCCCCACACTCACCCGCGCCTGAACCCGCGCGGGGGCCTGATGCGGCGTCACCCCGGGTCCGCTCCGTAGACTCGGCGGATGGCGGAAAGGACGAGGCGACGGTGAACAGGCGCACCGTCTTCGGCCTGCTCCGGCTCACCGCCGCCGCCGTCTGCCTCATCGCGCTGATCCACCGCCTCGCGTGGGGACTCGCGTCGAACACCATCGCGAGCCAGAACTTCTTCGCGTATCTGACCAATCAGTCGAACATCGCCTTCGTCGTCCTCCTGACCATCGCCGGAGTCCTCGCGCTGCGGAGAGCCCGCGATCCGCGGTGGCTCACCGTGGCGCTCGCCCTCGTGCTCACCTGGACGATCACCGCCGGACTCGTGTTCGCGATCCTGGTCTGGCAGGCCGGAGTCCGAGGGATCCGCATCGACGTGCCGTGGTCGGATCAGGTGCTGCACTTCTGGCTGCCCGCGGTGACCGTCGCGGCCTGGGCCCTGGCCCCGGGGCATCGGGCGGTGCCGTGGCGGGTGATCCCGGTGACCCTGGCGTACCCGGTGCTGTGGGGCGTCGCGACACTCATCCGCGGACCGCTGATCGGCTGGTACCCGTACTACTTCCTCGACCCGCGGCAGGTGAGCGGTCCGGTCGAGTTCACGGCCTCCTGCGCGATCGCGCTGGCCGTCTTCGCCGCCGTGGCGACCGCGCTCGTGCTCATCAGCCGCCTGCCGGACCCGTGGGACCGCGCTCGTACGGAGCCGCCGCCCGAGGACAGCGCCCCGGCCGAGGCCGCACGCGAGACGGTTCAGGCGTAGAGCGCCAGCGACCCGAGCGCCGCCTCGACGGCCTCGGCCTCCCCGAGCTCCGCGAAGTCCCGCGCGGCCGCACCGCCCACGATCCCGACGAGCACGTTCTCGCCGGTCGAGGGGCGGAGGTTGATCCACGTGGGGATCGCGATGTCCTCGCCGACCGCGTGCCAGATCGCCTCGTCGCCGTCCCAGAACGGCTCGTCCCACCGCAGCCAGACCGTCTCGATCGCACCCATGCCGAGCGCGGACACGGCGCCGCGGTTGTCGAACGGCAGCGGCGGATCGAACTCGATGGCCTGCTCCTGCAGCACCCCGAGCGGCACCGTCAGCAGCACCCGGTCGAAGGAGAGGGCCTCGCCGGTGCCGAGGCGCACGCTCACGCCGGTGTCGTCCCACGCGAGACGGGTGACCGGGGAGCTCAGCCCGACCTTCACCCCGTCCAAGGTGCTCTCGATGAACGGGGTCAGATCGTCGCCGACGCCCTGCAGCGCTGCGTCCGGGAGCGGCGGGGCGAACCAGCTCGACAGGTCGGCGGCGTCGGCGCCCGTGCGTGCGGCGAGGAGCGCGAGGAGGGCGGCGGTCGCGGGATCCTCCGGGTCGATGCCGGCCGCCACCAGGGCGTCCGCCACCGAGGAGTCCTGCGGGGCGGACTGCGCCGTGGTCACCGCGGCCTCCACCGGCTGCGGATCCACGGGGTCGACGTCGCCCTCGGCGGAGCGCCACCGCGCCCCGTCGAGGTCGACGAGCTCCATGTCCCCCTCATCGATCGCATCGAGAAGCTCCGCGTCGGCGTCGCCGAACAGCCACGCGCCGAGCTGCACCGGAACCGGCCAGTCGTCGCCCGTGCGGGAGAGGATCCGACCGCCGACGCGGTCGCGCGCTTCGAACACCGTCACCTGCAGGCCGTCCTCCGCGAGCTGCGCCGCGGCGGTCGCCCCGGCGATCCCGGCGCCG
The DNA here is from genome assembly GCF_904066215.1 of Microbacterium sp. Nx66. Taxonomy (NCBI): domain Bacteria; kingdom Bacillati; phylum Actinomycetota; class Actinomycetes; order Micrococcales; family Microbacteriaceae; genus Microbacterium; species Microbacterium sp. Nx66. The sequence continues at coordinate 307,994 of NZ_LR880474.1, read as the reverse complement.
ATCACGGCCACCCGCTCGCCGTCCTCCGCGGCGACGGTGAGCTCCCGAGCAGCACGGCGGCCCGACCGCAGGGCGCCGCGGACGGTACCCGGCGCCTCGTCGTCGGTCGCCTCGCCAGCGAAGAAGAGCCGGTCGTCGACGGGCTGCGCGAGCGCCGTGCGGGTCGCCGCGAGCACCCCCACGGGAGTGAAGCTCGCGGCGCCCCCGGCGAACGGGTCGGTGGTCCAGGTGCTGCGGATACTGCCGCTCGGAGCGGGGACACCGGGCGGCGGCTCCGGTTCGCGCGTGCGAGTGGGGGTCGGCGTCGGTTCCGGCTCCGGCGTGCAGGAGGCGAGAAGCACCGAGACGGCACCGGCACCGGCGCCGAGGAGCAGGGTACGGCGCGTGATCCTCATCGTGCCGCCACTTTATCCCGCTTTCGCACAGGCAGAAGCGCCGGAACAGGCGGCTCTCCACGAGAACCGCCTGTTCCGGCGCGAGTGCCTGGGTGTCAGACGGACAGCAGCTCCCGCTCCAGTCGCGCGAACGAGGCCTCCATGCCGTCGGCCATGCCGGTGGCGAGGATCATGTCCCGCGTCTCCTTGTCGGGGTACTCGATGAGCACCGTGACGAGGGTCGCGCCGTCCTCCTCGTAGAGGTTGAGGTCGTTGAGCGTCTCGGTCGGCATGCCCTGCATCCGCTCGGTGGTGACGGCGCGCTTCGGGGCGTCGATCAGCAGCGCCTCCCCCTCGAATCCGAACGGCTCACCCTCCGTGTCGCCCACGGGCGCCCAGGAGTTCCGGTACGACTGGCCGACCTCGGTCGCCGACACGCACTCGGTCATCTCCCACCCGTCCGGGCCGAGCATCCACTGCCGGATGAGCTCGGGCTCGAAGTGGGCGCGCCACACCAGCTCGCGCGGACCCTCGACGAGGCGGGTGATGCGCACGTGCGTGTCGTCCAGCAGCTCCACCCGCGTGCCCTTGCCCTGCGCGTAGTCGCGGAGGTCCTGCAGCACGGCGTCGAGCTGGGCCATGGCCATCCGGGTGCCCTCCACGGCGCCCATCGCGACGACCTGCTCGAGCGCCTCGGCGGACGTGAAGTGGCTCGTGTTGACCATGCGCGTGCCCTCGGCCGTCGGCTCGAACGTGAACGTCATGCGCATGGAGGGGAGGTTCGCGTCCGGCGTGCCGTCCTCGTCGGCGAACGAGTCGAGCACCGTGAAGCTGCGCGGCGCGTCGATCTCCAGGAACTCCCACGTGCCGGAGGCCTTCTCCCCGCGGGGACCGTTCATCGTGTAGACGGCTCGGCCTCCGACGGTGTGGTCCCACTGGGTGAAGGTGGCCGGCCAGCCGGGAGGACCCCAGAACCGCTCGAGCTGCTGCGGGTCGGTGTAGGCGGCCCAGACGCGCTCGACGGGCGCGGCGAGGTCGGCGACGACGGTCATGGTGAGGTTCTCGGCATCCGTGATGATGTCCGTGACAGGCATGTCAGTCTCCTTGCGATTCGTTGCGTTGACTGCTGGTGGGGTCGGTGGAGGCCGGTCGCTTCCCCGCGGGCGGGGACGGCTCGGCCAGGAGATCGTCGAGCCGGGCGATGCGCGACCGCCACAGCTCTTCGTATCGGGCGAGGAGCGCCCTGGCGCGGGCGATCATCTCGGGGTTCGCGCGGACGAGCCGCTCGCGTCCCTCGGCGCGCTTGACGATGAGGTTCGCCGCCTCGAGCACGGCCACATGCTTCTGGACCGCGGCGAACGACATCTCGTACTCGGAGGCGAGGGTCGAGACGGACTGCTCCCGCTCGATCGTCCGGCGCAGGATGTCCCGCCGGGTCGACGTCGCCAGTGCGTGGAACACACGGTCGACCTCCGCTTCGCTCAACTCCGTTTGTGCAACCATTTGGTTGTACGTTAGACCCGCGTCGGGAGCGTGTCAAGAGTGCTCCTCCGCGGCACTCACGCCCCACGGCCGCCCGGCACCCACCCGGTCACCCGCGCCCAGGCCTCCATCTCCCCCTGCGCCCGGTCGAACCAGTGGTCCTTCGCCCGCGCGTAGTCGTCGAAGTCACGGTCGCCCCGGTGCGCGGAGGCCAGCGCGGTCTTGAGCGCCGCATACTCGTCGCGCGCCTCCGGGTCCGCCCGCAGCCAGTCTCGGAACAGGAGGGCGTATCGCCAGTTCGACGCCCCGACGCGTCGCACATGCACGATCGCCCGGGCCCTGGCGTCCACGCTCGCGAACAGGCGTCTCGACCACTCGTCCGGATCGCCGCCCGTCCGCGCGTTGTCCCGGGAGACGCCCGGCGCGCCCGGCACGATGCGCTGCACGTTCACGAAGCCGGCGTCCCCGAGACGCTGCTCCGCGGCATCCGCGTCCGCGAGGTCGCGCACCCCCACCTGGAGGTCGATGATCGGCTTGGCGCGCAGCCCGGGCACGGCCGTCGAGCCGATGTGATCGACGCGCACCGGGACACCGTCGAATGCCGCGGCGATCCGAGCGCCGAGGCGGGCCGCATCCACCGCCCAGCGCGGCGACCAGGACTCGAGGATCGGCGGCGTGTCCGGAGGGAGTCGCCGAGCCCTCCGGCGCTCCTCGACCTCCGCCGCTCGGGCGAGGAAGCGGGACAGGCCGTCCTCGTCGCCCTCCGCGATAACCGCGTCGCACCACGCGCCGGCGGAGACTTCGCCGATGCCGAGCACGAGATGCGCCGTCGCGGAGGCGTGCGCCACGGTGGCCGCATCGACGGGCCCGAGACCCGTCACGACCGCATCCGGCCGCGCCGCACGCAGACGGCGCACGACCACGCCGTCATCCTCCCCGACGACGACCAGGGCGAGGGGCGAGAACGCGTCCGCCCCCGGAGAGCCTTCGGACTCATCTGCGAGCGGATCCACTGGTCGCCTCCTCCGGATTCGTCCCGCCGGAGTCGGCACTCCCGCGGCAGACGGTCCCCACAGCGTAGCCAGGCGGCCGAGCATTTCCATTCACATGAATCCACACCGGCATTCCGGGCGTAGGCTGGAGGGAAGGACGGACCGTCCGAGAAGATCTCCCGGCACCGCGCCCGCCCGGGAAGGAGCCCGAAAGTGGCTCAGTACGACGTCTCGAACCGCTCGGCGATCGTGACAGGAGCGGGCAGCGGCATCGGCCGCTCGGTCGCCCTGCTGCTGGCGCAGAACGGCGCGGCGGTGGTCGTGAACGATCTGAACGCGGAGAACGCGAACGCGGTCGTCGAGGAGATCCGCGCCGCCGGAGGCACCGCGGAGGCGTCGGTCGGCGACGCGACGGACCCGGCCTGGATCGCCTCGTCGGTCGAGCTCGCCAACTCGCTCGCCCCGCTCCGCATCGGCGTCAACAACGCCGGCATCGGCGGCGCCACCGCGCCCACCGCGGACTATGAGGAAGACGCGTGGGACAAGGTGATCGCCATCAACCTCAACGCGGTGTTCCGCAACATGAAGGCGCAGATCCCGTCGATCCTCGCCAACGGCGGCGGCTCGGTCGTGAACATCGCCTCGATCCTCGGCAGCGTCGGCTTCGCAGGCTCCCCCGCCTACGTCACCGCCAAGCACGGCGTCGTCGGAATGACGAAGACCGCCGCTCTGGAGTACTCGGCGCAGGGCGTCCGCGTGAACTCGGTCGGCCCCGGCTTCATCGACACCCCGCTCCTGGCGAACATGGGCGACGAGGCGAAGGACTTCCTCGTGTCGAAGCACCCGATCGGTCGCCTCGGCCAGGCGGACGAGGTGGCGAACCTCGTGGTGTTCCTCGCGAGCGACGCGGCCAGCTTCATCACCGGCAGCTACCACCTGGTCGACGGCGGCTACACCGCCCTCTGACGAAGAAACGGCATCCGGCTGCCGGGAACCCGAATCCCGGCGGCCGGATGCCGCGGTCGGCGATCCAGAGCCCCCGCTCCGTTCTCGCCGTAGCCGTCACCGTCCGGGAATCCGAGAGCCCTTGAAGAGGATCCCGAGGCGATGAGGCAGGTTGTGCACCCCTCCGTTATCAGGCGGACATCGCGTGCAGTTCGCGCGACATCGCATCGAGCGAGAGCTCGGGGTCGGTGAGGTCGAGTCCGCCGGTCGAGCCCGCGGCCTGCATGAGGCGGGCCAACAGCGGCCGCTGGAGCGTGACCGACGTCTCGACGACGAAGCGGATCGGAATGGACGCGTGGATCCACAGCGTCTCGGTGCGGTCGGCGCCGGTCTGCACCGTGAGCGCGAACGGCTCGTTGCGCCGCAGCTTGGTCACGGTGGCGGCGCGAAGGTGGGCGAGCAGCTCGTCGTCGATCTCGATCGGGTCGGCGAGGTTCGCGTAGGTGAGGGTTCCCATGTTCTTCTCCTCGTGGCAGAAAACCTGGACGAGGATAGTTTACTAGTTTAACTAGTTAAATCAAATCCATCAGGGAAGGTCGCCGAGCTCGTCGGTGAGTCGACGCAGGAAGCGGGAGATCACCGCGGCCTCCTCCGGGGAGAACTCCTCCTCCAGGGCGGCGACCCGCTGGGTGAGCTCATCCCCGTGACCGTGCAGATCACGGAGCGAAGGACGGAGAACTTTGGACCGGGCATCCAGGGGGTGCGGGGCGACGACGATCTGCCCCCGCTCGGACATCCGTCGCACGACACTCGTGACGGCGGCGGTGCTGATGCCGAGGTACGTGGCGAGATCGCGGGGAGTGACCGGCTTCTCGACGGGCGCCGTGCTGATGAAGTGCATCGCCGCGCGGTCGGTATCGTTGGGCTCGCGGCGGGCGGCGAGACGGCGGTTCAACTGCGCGTCGGCGCGACGGAAATCGTCGACATCGCGCGCGAGCGCCGAGGTCGTGACGTCGGTACTGATGTTCCCCATGCAGAGATCCTCCTTCCCCGCTTCCCATGGTACCTCGACTGACTGACAGTAAGGCTGACTAGCGATATTCGGGGGCGACCAGGACTTCCGGAGATGCGAAGATGGAAGTCTGCCCCCGAAAGGATGCCATGCCGGAGCGACTGAGTCTCGAGGAGGCGTCGTACATCCGCTACGCCGATCTGCTCGCCCGTCTGGAGGAACTCTTCCCCTCCGTCTCGCGACGCCGGATCGAGCAGATCATCAGCGCCGAGACCGACGCGATCACGGGCGGGCTCCTGCGCATCGTCCCCGCAGAGGTCGAGACCGGCGCGATGGAGATGCTCGAGCGGGAGGCCGGTTCCAGCGACGAAGGAGAGGTCGCGTGACCGACAGCACCGGCGAGTTCCACGCCTCCGGGTACTGGTACCCCGACAGCGAGCGCGCCACCACGGTCGATGTGCTCAACATGCTGCGGCGCTACCGCAGCGCCGAGACGGCGATGCGCGCCCGCACGCGCGCGTCCATGGGGATGAACGAGACCGACCTCGTCGCCCTCCGGTTCCTGCTGCGCGAGCAGAAGGCGGGACGCATCGTGCGCCCGATCGACCTGGCCCGCACGCTGGACATCTCCACGGCGTCGACGACCACACTCATCGACCGGCTGGAGAAGGGCGGGCACGCGCGCCGCGAACCCCACCCCACCGACCGTCGCGCCGGCATCGTCGTGCCGACCGTGAGCAGCGACGACGAGGTGCGGGCGACGCTCGGGGCGATGCACCGCCGGATGCTCTCCCTCGTGGACGACCTCTCCGACGACGAGCGCGTGGTCGTGATGCGGTTCCTCGTCGGGATGACCGCCGCGATCCAGGAGGCCGCCGAGGCGGACGCCGTGCACAGCGGCGCCGACCTCGTGGACGAGCCGGCCTAGTCCGACGCGTTCCGCGGGCGCCGCTTGTCCAGGAAGCCTGCGAGCAGCACCGCCACGAGCGCCGCGACCGGCGCCACCACGAGCCCTGCGCGAAGGCTCTGCGTCTCCGCCAGCCATCCGACGAACGGCGGCGACAGCAGGAAGCCGAGCCGGAGCAGCCAGGACACCACGGTGAGCCCGACACCGGGCCGCAGCCCCGGGAGCTCATCGGCGGCATGCATCGCGGCGGGGATGAGGGTGGCGATGCCGAAGCCGACAGCCGCGAACCCGAGGATCGTGCCGGGCACGCTCGGGAACAGCAGAGCGAGGGTCATCCCGAGGGCGGCGATGAGGCCGCCGACCCGCGCCACCCAGCGCTGTCCGAAGCGGTCGGTCATCGGATCGCCGAGCAGACGCCCGACGAACTGCGCGCCGACGAGGGCGATGAACCCGAGCGGCGCGACCGCGGCTGCCGCCCCCAGGGAGTCGCCGAGGTAGAGCGTGGCCCACGAGTTGCCGGCGTCTTCGGCGATGGCGCCGGCCATCGCGATGAGGGTCAGGGCGATCACGGCCACCACCGTCCGCGCCGGGATGCCGCGACGGACAGCGCCGGAGATCTCCACCGGTTCCGCCACGGCGTCCTCCTCCGTCTCGTCGTCGCGGCCCGGAAGGCAGAAGCGGAGGGCGACGAGGGCGACCGTGGCGAACACCGCGGTCGAGATCCCCAGGTGGACGGCGAGCGGGAGCTGCAGCGCGATCGCGCCCGCCGCCATCACTCCGCCGAGCACCGCGCCGATGGACCAGATGGCGTGGAAGGAGTTGATGATGGAGCGCCCGTACCGCCGTTGCACGCGCAGGCCGTGGGCGTTCTGCGCGACATCGGTGATGGCGTCGGAGGCACCGCCGACGAAGAGCGCGATCGCGAAGAGGACGCCGGTCGGGGACAGCGCCGCCGACAGCAGACCGAGGCTCGTGAGGACGGTGCCGATGACCGCGATGCGCGCCGACCCGAAGCGACGGATCAGCGTGGCCGCCAGGAGTCCGGCCGCGATCGCGCCGGCGGGGAAGGCGGCGAGAGCGAGACCGTAGCCGAGGTTGTCGAGGCCGAGGGCGGCCTTGATCTCGGGGTACCGCGGCAGGATGTTCGCGAACAGGGCGCCGTTCGTGAGGAACAGCGCCGAGACGGCGATGCGCGCCCGACGGGTGGCGACGTCCGCGGGTGCTCGTCGAATCGATTCGATTGAAGTCACGGATACGACCGTACCGTGTCTCCGGGGTGCTCGCGAGCGTGTCGTCACGGCGCGATGCTGGGGGCGCAAGCCCGTTCCGCGTGTCGGCCCCGGGATCTACGCTCGGAGCATGAGCGAGCTCACCCAGCCCACCGGTCGCGAGGACGCCCTGCGGGCGATCCCGCGCGGCGACGGCTCCGCGCCGCGCGCGCTCGTGCTCGGCGCCACCGGCTACATCGGCGGCCGCCTGACACCGCGCCTGCTGAACGCCGGCTACCGGGTCCGGGTCCTCGCGCGCGATGCCGCTCGTGCCGCCTCCTTCGGCTGGGGCGAGGAGTGCGAGATCTTCGAGGGGTCCGCCGACGACGAGCACGCCGTGGCCTCCGCGATGGACGACGTCGATGTCGTGTACTACCTCATCCACTCCATGTCGGCCGGCAAGGGCTTCGAGGAGAGCGACGAGCGCGCGGCGACCACCGTCGCCACGGCGGCTGCCCGAGCCGGAGTCCGGCGGATCGTCTACCTCGGCGGCCTGCACCCGGACGACGTGAAGCTCTCCCCGCACCTGCGCTCCCGGGTCCACGTCGGGGAGATCTTCCTGGAGTCCGGGGTGCCCACCCTCGTCCTGCAGGCGGGCGTGGTGATCGGCTCCGGCTCGGCGTCCTTCGAGATGATCCGGCACCTCACCGACGTGCTGCCGTACATGCCGGCGCCGAAGTGGGTGCGCAACCGGATCCAGCCGATCGCCGTCCGCGACGTGCTGCACTATCTACTCGGCGCGGCGCGGGTCGACGCGGGTGTCAATCGCGCCGTCGACATCGGCGGACCGGATGTGCTGCGCTACGGGCAGATGATGAACGGGTACGCGGTGGAGGCCGGACTGCGGCAGCGCGCCATCGCGGCCCTTCCGGTGCTGACGCCGGAGCTCGCGTCGCACTGGGTGAACCTCGTCACGCCGGTGCCGCGCTCCATCGCCCGGCCCCTGGTGGCCTCGCTGCAGAACGAGTGCATCATGAAGGATCACGCCGTCGACGCACTCATCCCGCGGCCCGACGGCGGCCTCACGCCGTACCGCCGCTCCGTGGCGCTGGCCCTCGGACGGGTGGACGCGGACGCCGTGGAGACGAGCTGGCAGGATGCCGAGGTGTCCGGAGCGCCGAGCGACCCGCTGCCGAGCGACCCCGACTGGGCGGGACGGACCGTGTTCACGGACAAACGCTCCGTGGCGACCCGCGCGTCCGTCGCCGAGCTGTGGCGCGTCATCCTCGGGATCGGCGGGGAGAACGGGTGGTACTCGTCGCCACTGCTCTGGGCGGTGCGGGGGCTCATGGACCGCGTGATCGGCGGCGTGGGCCTCAGCCGGGGACGCCGCAGCCGCACCGCCGCCCGGGTCGGGGATGCGATCGACTTCTGGCGCGTGGAGGCGGTGGAGCAGACCGAGGAAGGCCACCTGCTGCGGCTCCGCGCGGAGATGAAGGTGCCGGGCGAGGCCTGGCTCGAACTGCGCGCGGTGCCCGACGGCGAGGGCGCCCGCTACGAACAGCGCGCCGTGTTCTTCCCCCGCGGCCTCCTCGGCCGGCTGTACTGGCTCGCCGTGCTGCCCTTCCACGGACTGATCTTCTCCGGCATGGCCGCACGGATCACCGCGGCCGCCGAGTCAGGCGATCACGCCGGTTCAGGCGCCTTCCGTGCGGAAGTGCCTGACCCGGCGTGAGCGCCTGAGCTCCCGCGCTCAGTCCTTGTCGGCGGGGGCGTCCATCGCGGCCTCGACGGCGGCGTCCACCTCGGCCGGCGGGATGATGTCGATCGCCTCGGTCGCGGCCTCGTACACCTCGGCGAGCGTGTCGTCGACGGTATCCTCGTCGATCCAGGCGAGGTCGTCCTCCGAGTGGTCGTACTCGACGGGCACGAGGGCGAAGTCGTCGCCGTACTCCTCGAGCCCGGCCATGACGCTGTGCCGGACGGCGGCGCGAGCATACCGGTCGCGCAGGATCAGCGGATCGCGCCGCAGATCCTTCATGAACGCGATCATCATGAAGGCCATGATGATCGCGAACGGCAGAGCCGCGATGATCGTCGCGTTCTGCAGCGACTGCAGTCCGCTGCCCTCGGCCCCGCTGACCAGCAGCACGGCGGCGATCACCCCCACGAGCACACCCCAGACGACGGCGACCCAGCGCGACGGCTCCGGGCGGCCCTGCTGCGACAGCGTGCCCATGACGAGCGAGGCGGAGTCGGCGCCGGTGATGAAGAAGATCGCGATGAGGATGATCAGCACGATGCTGGTGATGAGCGGGAACGGCAGGTTCTCCAGCACCCCGAACAGCACCTCTTCCGGCGGGTCGACCACGAGGCCCGCGCCGTCCATCTGCTGCTGGATGGCCGTGGTGCCGAAGATCGCGAACCACACGAGCGAGATCGCGGAGGGCACGACGATGACGACGGACACGAACTGGCGCAGCGTGCGGCCGCGCGAGATCTTCGCGATGAACATGCCGACGAACGGCGACCAGGAGATCCACCACGCCCAGTAGAAGATCGTCCAGCTCGACAGGAAGGCCTGCGCGGCCTCACCCTGCGAGGCGGAGCGACCGATCATGGTGGGCAGATCGCCGAGGAACTGCACGGCGACCGACGGGATGACGTTGAGGATCAGCAGCGTCGGGCCGACGAAGAACACGAAGAACGCCAGCAGGATGGCGACCACGGCGTTGATGTTCGACAGCGCGCGGATGCCCTTGGAGACGCCCGACACGGCGGAGGCGATGAAGCACGCCGTGAGCACGGCGATGACCGCGATGAGGATGCCGTTGCCGAGGGGTCCGGCTCCGCTGATGATCTCGACGCCGTGGCCGATCTGCAGCGCCCCGAGGCCGAGCGAGGCGGCCGTGCCGAACAGCGTCACGATGATGGAGAAGATGTCGATCGTGCGGCCGACCGGACCCGTCGTGCGGTTCTCGCCCAGCAGCGGGGCGAAGATCGACGAGATCAGCGGCGTACGACCGCGGCGGTAGGCGCCGTAGGCGATGGCTCCACCGACGAGCGCGTAGAACGCCCAGGCCTGCGGGCCCCAGTGGTACAGCACCTGGGTCTGCGCGGTGTGCATGGCCTCGAGGGTGTTCGCCTCGACGGTGCCGGGCGGCGGGTTCTCGAAGAACGTCAGCGGCTCGGCGGCGCCCCAGAAGACCAGGCCGATGCCCATGCCCGCCGCGAAGAGCATCGAGATCCACGAGAACATCGAGAACTCGGGCTCCTCGTCGTCGCGGCCGAGGGGGATGCGCCCGTACTTGCTGAACCCGACGAACAGCATGAAGACGAGGATGATCGTGGCGATGGTCGTGAAGAAGAAGCCGAAGTACTCGACCACCCAGGCCAGCACCGTGCTGGTCGTGCCGGCGAGGTTGTCCCCCGCGAACACACCCCAGGCGATGAAGGCGAGGGCGAACGCGGCGGCGACGCCGAAGACCAGCGGGTCCGTGCGGTAGGTGCGCCCCGTCTCCTCGACCGAGACCCCGGGGACGAGCGCCGGGTGCACGCTGCGCGGCGGGACCGTCGTGATGTCGCGGACGATCTTGCGCGCGGTCTCGGAGGCCTTCGCGGCCTGGCGGTGCGTCCCGGTCACGACGGCGTCGGTGCGCGGACGGGTCGATCCTGCGGAGCGTTCGGCGGGCTTCTCGTCAGGCATGTCCATGAGAGACCATCTTTCCACCTGCGCGGGCTCAGGCGAACGCGGGACAGCAGGCGTTCTCTCGCGGGAGTGCCTGATCCCGCGCGTTCGCCTGTTCTGGCGGGGCTGTCGAGTGGGTCAGCGCGGGGTCAGCGGGGGCGGCGGCGACCCAGGAAGAGGGCGCCCAGCAGCGGCAGCACCGACACCCACAGCAGGGTGATACCCAGCGGGGGCAGCGGACCGACGAGCAGCGCCCCACCCACGAGCATCGCCGCGAACAGGACCCCGGAGGCGATCCGTCGCGCGATGCCCTCCAGCCGGTCGAGCCGCCGCTCCAGGCGGGAGGTGTCGAAGGACACATTGCCGTCGTCGACGCGGGTGATGATGTCGTCGATGCGCTTCGGGAGCCGCCAGGTCGTGGCCGCGTTCGCCATCGCCTGTTCCGCCATGTCCTGCATGAGGGTGCCGGACTCGTCCCGGAGCAGCCGCGCGGCATACGGCTCGGCCGCGTCCCACACGTTGAACGCCGGGTTCAGGGCGCTGCACATGCCGGAGGTGAGGGACACGGCCCGGATGAGGAGCAGCATGTCCTCGGGGAGCTGCAGCGGGAGCCGGCGCACCATGTCGCCGAACTCCTCGGCGAAGTCGGTGAACTCCCGCGGGTCCACGCGGCTCAGCTCCGCGAAGCCCATCCCCCCGAAGCGCGCGAAGAGGGCCGTCAGCGCCCGCTCCAGCTCGCCGGTGTCGGCGGTCGGCAGGAGCACGCCGATCTCCTTCGCGGCGCGGACCAGGCCCCGGCTGTCCCGCGCGGTCACCGCGATGAGCAGCGTCCGCAGTCCCTGCCGGAGGTTGTCGGAGACCTCGGCCATCATGCCGAAGTCGATGAACGTGAGCCGGAAGCCCCCCTGAGCTCCTGAGCCGCTCTGGGTCCCTGAGCTCGTCGAAGGGACCGGCGTGACGAAGATGTTGCCGGGGTGCGGGTCGGCATGCACGAACCGGTGCGTGAAGACCTGGTCGAACATGACCTCGGCGAAGGCATCCGCGACCGCGGAGGGGTCGATGCCTGCCGCTCGGAGAGCCGCGGTGTCGTTGATCTTGATCGCGGTCACGTCGGACAGTGTGAGCACCCGTCGGGTCGTACGCTCCCAGACGATCTCGGGGGCGGCCACACGCGGGTCGTCGGCGAAGTTCTCGCGGAACCGCTCGGCGCTGCGGGCCTCGTGGAGGTAGTCGATCTCCTCGAGGCTCGTCACGGCGAACTCCTCGACGAGGGCGGGGGCGTCCACCCGGTCGGCGACGATCCGGACCCGCGTGAGCCACCGCGCGACCCGGCGGAGGGCGGCGAGGTCGACGGCGACGATCTCGTCGATGCCAGGGCGCTGCACCTTGACCACGACCTCGTCGAGCCCGGTGTCCTCGGCATCGAGCGACGAGAGGCGGGCGCGGTGCACCTGGCCGAGGGATGCGGCCGCAACCGGGGTGTCGTCGAACCAGGTGTACACACGCTCGAGCGGCATGCCCAGCTCGGCCTCCGCGAGCGCCCGGATCTGCGGCGTGGGCACGGCCGGGACCTCGTCCTGCAGCCCCTCCAGCTCCGCCGTGATCTCGGGCGGCAGCACGTCGAGGCGCGAGGACATGAACTGCCCGACCTTGATCATGAGGCCGCCGAGTTCAATCGCGAGCGTGTGGAATCGGCGCGCGAACCGCTGCATGCGGCGGGCGCGCGTGCGCTCCGCGACGGAAGACAGCCCGAACCGCGGAAGGACGAGCTCGAACCACCAGATCTTCAGGAACTCACGGCTCGCGAACGACAGGATGCGGCGGTACCGGGCTCGGTGAGGACCCTGTGCCGCCGCTGCCGTCATCGCGTCATCCTTCCGCCGTTCCGCGCCGGACGCCGCACGACGCGGTCAGTCCTGGGCGAGGATCGTGTACAGCCTACGGCGGGCCTCGTCGAGCACCTCGATGGCCTGCTGCACCTGCTCCGGCGAGCCGCTGCGCCCGACCTGCGCGGCCGCGGCGGCGAGGTCGACCCCGGCCTTGGGCAGGGCGCTGTAGCGGGCGTCGCGGCTGCGGTCCTTGTCGGAGGACGGCACCCACGGCGGGGTCTCGGTGCTCTCCGCGGCGACGGCACGGCCGGCCTCGGTGAGAGCGTAGGTCTTGCGGCCGTTCTGCTCCTCGGCCTCGATCAGGCCCTCGTCGGCGAGGAGCTGGAGCGTCGGGTAGACGGAACCGGCGCTCGGCTTCCAGGTGCCGCCGCTGCGCTCGGCGATCTCGTTGATGATCTGGTAGCCGTGCATCGGTCGCTCGACGAGAAGCGAGAGGACGGCGGCGCGCACGTCACCGCGGGCCATGCGGGATCCGCCGGAGGGGCGCGACTCGAACGACTTGCGCAGCTGGTCCATCGCCTCGAACAGCGCTCCGGCCGGACCCTGCGAGCCGCCGAAGAGATTGCCGAGGCCGCCGACGAAATCGCCGCTGTTGCTGCCGTTGCTGTTCCCGCCGAACGGGGTGGAGGGGAATGCGTTGTTCATGATGACCTCCCAGTCGTGAACGATACTCAACGATATATCGTTAACGCTGAACGCGGGGTGGGAATCCGGACTCAGACCGGCGCGAGCACCGCGGCCCCGGTGACGGTCGCATCGATCCCGAGCTCCGCGGGTCGCACGCGGGCTGCCGTCGGGCCCGGCATCGCCGCCGCCCGGTAGGCGCGAGCGACCTCGGCGAGATAGCGCTCCCCGATGGCCGCCACACCGCCGCCGACCGCGATGACCTCGACGTCGAGAAGCGCCTGCGCCCCGGCCAGCGCGCGACCGAGGAACCGCGCCCCCTCCGCGATCACCTCCTCGGCGACCGCGTCACCGGCGCGAGCGGCCGCGTCCACCTCCCGCAGCGTGAGCGCCGTGCCCGTGCGCTCCCGGTACGTCTGCTCCAGCCCGGGGCCGGAGGCGACGGCTTCGACGTGTCCGACTCCTCCGCAGCCGCAGCGACGCCCGGCCAGCTCCAGAGGGAGTGCCAGTTCGGTGTGCCCGACCGACCCCGCCGTGCCGGTCGCGCCCGCGCGGAGACCGTCCGGGAGCACGACGGCTCCGCCGATGCCGGTGCCGACGGCGACCATCAACAGCCCGCACGCTCCCCGACCCGCCCCTGCCGCGGCCTCCGCGACCGCCGCCGCGTGCACGTCGTTCACGACCGCCACCGGCACATCGAGGGCGTGGATGAGCGCCGCGCGCAGCGGGAAGCCCGCCCAGCCGCTGATCGCATCGGTCGCCGAGGTGATGCCGCCGTCCTGATCGACGACCCCGGCGGTGCCCACACCGACCGCCGCGACCCGCTCCGCACCGCGGACCATGTCGATCGCATCGACGACCGCCCGCACGATGGCCTCGCCGCCCTCCCTGGCCGGAGTGGACAGGGTGCGCACGGCGGTGACGCGACGGCGCCCGCCGTCCGGCTCCTGCCGGAACCCGGCGACGGCGACCTTCGTGCCGCCGATGTCGACCCCGACGATCACGCCCGCTCCGTGGCGGCCGGCGTCGCGGCGACGAAGCGGCGGGTGAGGGCGATGGGATCGGTGATCGCCCCGCCCACGACGACGGCGAAGGCTCCGGCATCGAAGGCCGCTCGTACCTGTGCAGGGGTCTGGTAGCGCCCCTCGGCGATGGCCGGGATCCCCGCGGCGGCGAGCGCGGCCACGAGGTCGAGGTCCGGTTCGTCCTGGCGCGGCGAGTGCGGGGTGTAGCCGGACAGGGTCGTGCCGACGACCGCTGCCCCCGCCGCCCATGCGCGCTCGCCCTCCGCGACCGTCGACACGTCGGCCATCACCGGTCGCCCCGTCGCCGCGGCGATCTCCCCGATGAGCCGGAAGTCCGCGCCGAGCTGCTCCGTCGTGGCGTCCACCGCGATGATGTCGGCCCCGGCCTCCGCCAGCCCCGTGGCGAGCGCGAGCTCCGGGGTGATGACGTTGCGGACGCCGTTCCAGATCTTGTGGAGTCCGATGATCGGCACGTCGGTGACCGGACGCACCCGGCGGATGTCCTCCGGCCCGTTGAGCCGCAGACCGCTCGCGCCGCCGAGGAGCGCAGACTCGGCGAGCGCACCGATGACGTGGGTGTCCCTGGCGGGGGCGCCCGTGGAGGCCTGGACCGAGGCGACGAGCCGGTCGCGGAGGAGAGCGAGGGAATCGTGGGTCACTTGAGGGCTCCTGCACTGGCGCCGCCGATGAAGAACTTCTGACCGAGGAGGAAGATCGCCACGGCCGGGAGCGTGAACATCACGCACGCGGCCATGAGCGGCCCCCAGGCCACGTCGTTCTCCCCGAAGAAGGCGTACAGACCGATGGACAGCGTGTACGTCGACTGGTCGTTGAGGTAGATGAGGGGATTGAGGAAGTCGGTCCAGGCCCAGACGAACTGGAAGATCGCGGCGGTCACGATGGCCGGACGCGCCAGGGGAAGGACGATCGTCGCGTAGGTGCGGAACTCCGAGGCGCCGTCGAGACGGGCGGCCTCGATGAGCTCGTCCGGTACCGCGAGGAGGAACTGCCGGATCATGAAGATGAAGAACGGCGTGCCCAGGAACGCGGGGACGATGAGCGGGAGGTAGGTGTTCGTCGCCTCCAGCCCGTTCCACACGAGGAACAGCGGGATCAGCGTGACCTGCGGCGGCAGCATCATCGTGGCGAGCACGAGGATCAGAAGCGGCCGGGCACCGCGCCACTTCACCTTCGCGAGGGCGTAGGCGACGAGCGGACACGAGATGACCGTGCCGAGGATGCTCATGCCCGAGACGAAGAGCGTGTTGGCGAGGTAGCGCCACACCGGGATCTGCGCGAACGCCTCGGCGAAGTTGGCCGTGGTCCACTCGGCGGGCAGCAGGGTGGGCGGCGAGGAGAACACGTCGCCGGGCGTCTTGAACGCGGTCGACAGCATCACCAGCAACGGGAACAGGAACAGCAGCGCGAGCAGCGTCACCGCGATCTGCTGCCGGACGCGGCGGAGCGTGCGGCGGGTGCGACGGGGGCGGCGCACCGGAGCGGAGATGTCAGCGTGCGCCATCGTGGACCCACTTCCTCGAAGTCGCGAGCACGATGAGGCTCACGACGAGCGTGACGATGAACAGTGTCCACGCCATGGCGGAGGCGTAGCCCATCTTCAGGAACACGAAGGCGTTCTGGTACAGGTACATCGCGTACGAGAGCATCGACTGCCCCGGGCCCGACCCCGCCTGGTTGAGGCGCTCCTGCGACAGGATGTACGGCTGCGTGAAGATCTGCAGGAATCCGATGATGCTCACGATCACCTGGAACAGGGTGACCGGGGAGACCGTGGGCCAGGTGACGTTGGTGAATCGGCGCCAGGCGCCTGCGCCGTCGAGCTCGGCCGCCTCGTACAGCTCCTTCGGCACCTCCTGCAGGGCGGCGAGGTAGATGATCATGGTCCCGCCCACGGTCCACAGCGACATGAGGATGATGGCGGGCTTCGTCCACTCCGGCTGCTGCAGCCAGGCCGGTCCCTCGATGCCGAACCACGACAGGAAGTGGTTGATGAAGCCGTACTGGGCGTTCAGGAGCCAGCGCCACAGGTAGCCGCCGACGACGACCGGCACGATCGACGGGAGATACACGAGCGCGCGATACAGCGGCTGGCCCCGCACCGGGGTGTTCAGCAGGTGCGCACCGGCCAGGGCGATGCCGATCGCGAGCGGTACGCCGAACACCGTGAGCACGGCCGTGTTGGCGAGGGACTTCCAGAACACCCCGTCGGCGAACATCTGGGTGTAGTTGTCCAGCCCCACCCACTCGGGCGCCTGGAACAGGTTGAAGTCGGTGAAGCTGTAGTACGCCGACGCCGCGATCGGATAGGCGAACAGGAACAGGAAGCCGACGATGAACGGCGACGCGAAAGCCAGGCCGATCAGCGTGGTCCGGCGGCTGCGGCGCCGCCGGACGGGAGCGCCGGGTCCGGCAGGAGCGTTCTCCTGCCGGACCCGGGGTGCTGTTGCCGTGGTCACGAGGACCGGCTCACTTCGAGGTGTAGGAGGCCATGCGCTCCTCGACGATCGCGATCGCCTCCTCCGGGGTGGCGGTCAGCCGCACGACCTCGTCGAACGCGGTCGCGAGGTCCGTCGCGTACTCGGCGCTGTACGGACGGCTGGCCAGGGACTTCGCGTTCGGGGAGGACGCGGCCTCCGCCCAGACACCGAAGTCCTGCAGCTCGTCGAACGCGGCGCTGCCGGCGAGGGAGGAGCGGCCCGGGAGGTTGCCGAGGGCGACGGCGAACTTCTCCATGGGCTCGTCGCTCACGAGGTAGGCGAGGAAGGCGGCCGCCTCCTCCTTGTGCTTCGAGTTCGCGGGGATGAACAGGGTGCTCGCGGTGACCTGCGTACTGTTCTCCAGGTCCGGCGAGGCGGCGGGGATCGCGGTCACGCCCCACTCGAAGTCGGGGGCGATCTTGGCGGCGCTGGCCGACCGCCACTCGCCGTCGATGATCATGGCGACCTGGCCGCTGAAGAACGGGTCCTGTGCGGAGAGGTACTCGCCCTGTCCGGACACGAAGGTGGCCATGGCATCGGCGCCGACCGGCTCGATCACGTTGTCCTGGTACCACTGCAGGGCCTCGAGATTGCCGTCTTCCGCGGGGGTCGGGCCGTCCTCGCCGTCCCAGCTGCCGCCGAACGCGTAGCCGAGGGTCGTGAGGGTGGTGCTGTCGTTCGCCGAGCCGAGACCGAGCTGCGTGATCTTGCCGGAGGCGTCCTTCTTGGTGAGCTTCGGGATGGCGGCGGCGAGCTCGTCCATCGTCGTCGGCGGGGTGACCCCGGCCTCCTCCAGCAGCTGCGGGTTGTAGAGGAGCTGGAAGCTGTGGATCGCGATCGGCAGCGAGTAGATCGTGCCGTCGTAGGTCATCTGCTCCATGGCGCTCGGGACGAAGTCGTCGACGTCGATGTCCTCGGCGGCGATCGCGTCGTCGAGCGGCGCGAGGATGCCCTTCGAGGCCCAGGCCCCGACGGTGTTGCCGAAGTTGTCGGAGATGTCGAAGGAGCCGTTCGACGACGACATCGACGTGAGCTGCTTCTGGGTGTCGGGGCTGGAGACGCCTTTGACGACGATGTCGTCCTGGCTGGCGTTGAAGTCGGCGATGATCACCTCCAGCGCCTTCGCCTCCTCCCCGCCCCACAGGTACGAGAACGTGATCTCGGTGGGGCCGTCGGCGTCGCCGCCGCCACCGGCGCAGCCGCTCAGGGCGACGACCGTCGCCGCGCCCAGCGCCCCGGCGACCAGGACGCGCCGGCGCATGTTGTGCTTCACGTGCATGGGGATTCTCCGCTCATCGTTGACCGTGCAAAGGATTGGAATAGACCAATTAAGAACCGCTGAGAGGAGACATTGACACAAACCGGGGTGATCGTCAAGATTGGGTTAGTCCAAACGAGGGGGAATCATGTCGGCGATCGAGGGCGTCACGAAGCACGAACGCGTGCGGCGGCATCTGGAGCAGGTCATCGACCAGGGACTCGCACCCCACGAGAAGCTGCCCACGGAGCGCGAGCTCGCGGAGTCGCTCGAGGTGAACCGGCAGACGGTGCGTCGCGCCCTCGACGAGCTCGAACGGGACGGCCTGGTGTACCGGCTGCAGGGGGCGGGCACGTTCGTGAGCGCCTCGCGGATCAGCAAGGCGTTCGAGCTGACCTCGTTCTCGGAGGACATGCTCGCCCGCAACATGCGACCCGGCTCCCTCTCCGTCGACGTCGGCACCGCGGCGGCCGGGCAGACCGCCGGATACGCCTTGAACCTCAGCCCGCAGTCGCCGGTCGTACGGATCCGCCGGGTGCGGACCGCCGACGACATCCCGATCTGCCTGGAGGTGTGCTCGATCGCGGCCGACGCGGTGCCGGGCCTGGAGGACGGCATCGAGGGCGACTCGCTCTACGACGACCTGCGCACCCGTTTCGGCATCACCGCCGTGCGCGCCGACCAGGAGATCCACGCGGTCGTCCTCGACGAGGAGCAGGCCGCCGCGCTGCAGACGCCGCCGTTCTCCCCCGCCTTCCTCGTGAAGCGCACGACCTATGACGCCCGCAGCCGCCCGATCGAGTACGCCGAGTCGGTGTACCGCGGCGACCGCTACTCGTACCTCGTCTCCATCGCCCGCCCCTGATCCCCGACGACTCCCGACCTGCGATCCCCTTCACCGACGAAAGGCTCCTCGTGTCCGACCCGACCCTCCGCCCGCGCATCGCGTTGCTCCCCCTCGACGATCGGCCGGTGAACGTCAAGCTCCCGGGCGACGTCGCGGCCGTCGCCGGAGTGATCCTCGACGTCCCGCCCGCCGAGATCCTCCCCTCGTACCGGACCGCGGGCGACGCCGACGCGTTGGGCGGGTGGCTGCGGGAGCGGGCGGCCGACCCCGCGACGGTGCACCTGGTCGTCTCGGTGGACATGCTCCTCTACGGCGGTCTGATCGCGAGCCGCACGAGCGACGACACCACCCGCGACGTGCTGGCGCGCCTCGACGTGCTGCGCGAGGTGCGGCGGCTGCGGCCCGATCTGCCCATCTCGGCGGTGTCGCTCGTGACCCGGGCGAGCAACTCGTACTCCGCCGCCGAGGAGCCGACCTACTGGACGGAGCACGGCAAGGAGATCCACGCACTCGGCGGCGACGCGCACCGACTGCTCGGCGAGACCGAGGTGCTGCCGCTGGACGACCTGACTCCGGTGCCCGCCGAGGTCGTCTCCGACTACTCGTCTCGACGGCTGCGCAACCACATCGTGAACCTCTCCACGCTGGGACTCATGGAGGACGAGACCCTCGACTTCCTGGCGATCACCGCCGACGACACCGCCCCCTTCGCGGCGGGCAGCGCAGAGCAGGTGTGGCTCCGGCACTGGATGCGGATGCTGCCGTCGGGCCGGCGCGTGCTGATGTACCCGGGGGCCGACGAGGTGGGCGCCGCGCTCGTCGCCCGGGCCCTGGCGGCGAACGCCGGGGTGACCGCCTCGTTCTCGGTGACGTGCGCGGACGCCGACGGCATGGAGCGCGTCCCGCCGTACGAGAACATGTCGCTCGCAGCGTCGGCGAGCCGGCAGATCCGCGCGGCCGGCGCCGAGGAGGTCGCCACCGGAGGCGACGTCACCCTCGTGCTGCACGCCCCCGACCCCGACCGGCACGACATGTTCCGCGGGCGGCCCGAGGTCGTCGATGCGGACGCCGTCGCGGGGACGGTCGCTCTCGTGCGGGAGCGTCTGGACGCCGGTGAGCACGTGGCCCTGGCCGACGTGCGCTACCCGAACGGCGCGGACGAGGCGCTCGTGCGCGCGCTCGCCGAGGCCGGACTGCTCGGCCGCCTGGAGGCTTTCGGCGGGTGGAACACCGCCGGGAACACGCTCGGCAGCGTCGTCGCGGTGGCCGCCGCCGGCGTCGTCGGTCGGGCCTCGGGCTCCTTCGACGACCGCGCCGCGCGGATCGCCCTGCTGACCCGGCTGCTCGACGACTTCGCCTACCAGGCCGTGGTGCGCACGGATACGGGGCCGTCCCTCTTCCCTGACATCTATCCGATGGCCGACGACGCGCAGGTCGCGACGGCGGAGCGCGTCATCCGCGCCGAGCTGACGGGCTTGCTGGAGTCGATGCTTCCCGCCGACGACGTGCGGATCGAGGAGCTGACCCTCCCCTGGCGGCGCTCCTTCGAGATCGGTCTCACCCTGCGCTGACTCCTCCGCGGCGCCGGCATACACCCGCGACCGCCGCGAGCCTGGCGCGCTCCACAGGAAGGGATGGTTGGCTGGAACCTCCGGCGGGGGAGATTCGAGCCGGGTACGACCACAGGGGGGACGGCGTCCATGAGCAGTACGACCGGGCACGAGGCGGCGGGCAGCCGAGTGCGGGTGAGTGTGGTGGTGCCGGTGTTCCGGCCGAAGGCGTCGTTCGACGACCTCATCGCCTCGCTCGACGCCCAGACGCTGGACCGGGAGGCCTTCGAGGTCCTGCTCTGCGACGACGGCTCCGGGGAGGAGACGGCCGCGCGGCTGGAGAGCATCGCGAAGGATCGCCCTCATGTACGCGTGCTGTCGCTGCCGCACTCCGGCTGGCCCGGTACTCCGCGCAACCGCGGCGTCGAGGAGGCCAGAGGGACGTACGTGCAGTTCGTGGACCAGGACGACTGGCTGTACCCGCGCGCACTCGAGCGGCTGTGCGACTACGCCGATGAGCACGGGTCGGACGTCGTGGTCGGCAAGGAGGTGGGCATCGGACGGAAGCTGCCCGCCAAGATCTTCCAGCGCGACATCCCGCACGCGGTGCTCGGCGAGGACCCGATCCTGGAGATGCTGACGCCGCACAAGATGTTCCGGACGGCGTTCCTCCGCGAGCACGGCATCCGCTTCCCTGATGGCAAGGTGCGACTCGAGGACCACCTGTTCGTGATGCAGGCGTACTTCGCCGCCGACACGATCTCGGTGCTCGCCAGCGAGCCCTGCTACGCGTGGGTGAAGGAGCCCGGGAGTGCGAGCTCGTCGCGCATCGACCCCGAGTCGTACTTCCCGCACCTGGAGACCGTGCTCGATGTCGTCGAGGCGAACACGGAGCCCGGGAAGGTGCGCGACCGGCTGCTGCGGCACTGGTTCCGCGGCAAGATCCTCAACCGGATCGCCGGACGACGGATGGTGAAGTACCCGGCGGAGTACCGCGACCGCCTGCTGGACGTGGTGGTGCCACTCGCGCAGCGTCGATTCGGCCCCGGCGTGGATGCGGGGCTGTCGTTCCCGCAGCGCATTCGGGCGGCTCTGCTGCGCGCCGACCGCCGGGATGACCTGCTCGCCTTCGCCGCGTTCGAAGCGGACACGACCTGCACGGCCACCGTGACCGCGGCGCGCTGGTCGCGTGGCGGGTTGCAGCTCACCGTGCGCGTCCGTCTGCTCCGGGACGGCGAGGAGGCGTTCGTGTTCGAGACCGTCGGTTCCGCCGACCGGCTGGTCTCCCTGCCCCCGTCGGCGACCGAAGACCTTCCCTCCGGGGTGCTCAACGCCCGAAAGGAGCGTCGCGCTGACCGCGTCGACCTCGTCGCGCGGGATACGCCGACCCCCGGACAGGCGCCGGAGTCGACGGCAGGCTCGGAGCGCAAGATCGGCGGCCGACGCCCGAAGCGCCTCGACGCGGTGCCGATCGCGCTGGACCCGATGAAGGCGTTCCGTGAGGACGGCGCTCGCGACGCCGACCTCACCGTGGCCGTCCGCTACGCCGGGTGGATGTTCACCGCCCCGCTGACAGCGGCGCCCGACGTGACGGCACACCTCGGCAGGTCCCCGCTTCTCGCGGGCCGTCGGGTCGAGCTCGTACGGAACGAGGACGGCAGCCTGCGGCTGCGCCGCGAATGGCCGGGCGGCGCCTGGCGCGACGCCCTCGCACGAGCCGCCCGCCGCGTCCGCTCCCGACTTCGCCGCTGACAGACCGAGCGTCGCGCGCCCCCTCCCTTCGGGCGCCGACCAGCTGTGACCCCGACACCCACCACCGCGAGCAGGCGCGGCCCACTCACGCTGCGACATCGAAGCGCGCCCGTCCGCCCAGCCGTGGAGTGCGCTGCGGGTCGACCCACCGCGGCGGAAGGAACCACGGTCGGCCGGTCACGCCGGAACCCTCGATCACGATCTCCCACCCGTTGTCGTGGATGCGGTGGTGGCAGGTCTCGCAGAGCAGGATCCCGTTCGAGAGATCGGTCGGACCTCGATCTCGCTGCCACCAGCGGAGGTGGTGGGCCTTCGTCATCCCGGGCGGGAGCCCGCACATGGCGCACCCGCCATCCCGCTCGGCGAGCGCCAGTCGTTGGGCTCGGGTGAAGAGGCGCTTCTCGCGGCCCCAGTCCAGAACCTCGCTCGCACCGCCGAGGACGCAGGGGATGACGCCCCCGCTGGCCGCCATCCGCCGGGCGGCACCGATGTCGATCACCTGGTCGAGCCCGTCGACCGTCGCCGACCCGGTTCCCGCCTGCAGATCGTCCAGCGATACCCGAACGATCACCGTCGCCCCGGCGAGCGGAACCCGATCGCCCTCGCACCCGAGCACGTGCGCGCAGAAGAGGGACAGCGCATCGGCCTGGATCATCGCGACGGAGCGCCGATCCGCGTCGGGCGACTCCGCATCGGGGGCTTCGAGGCGGGCGGCGAACACGGCAGACACGTGCCCGCGGATCGCGGTGACGACCGGCGCAGCGGACTCGGCATCGAGCTGCGCGTGCAGATGCACCATGCCGTCACGTTCGAAGATGCGCAGTGCGCGCCGACCGCGCTGTTCCTCCGCCCGCGGCGCTACGCCGTCGGGGTCGAGCCACGCTTCGGCGCGGAGGACGAGCTTGCGCACCGCGTCGAGCTCGAGCCCTTCGGCTGCGGCGGTCAGCACGCGTTCCGCCTCGGCGATGCGCTCCACACCGGCGGCCACGTGGCAGCGATCGAGGAGAGCGACGAGGAGACCGATCGCCGGCGCTCCGAGCACACCCGACGCGAGTGCTTCCCGGAGGAGCGGATACCGCGCGGGCAGCGGTGCGCCGAGCAGATCGCTCCGCGGCGCGGTCGCCTCTCCGACCTTCACCAGGCGCTGCGCCTCCGCCGTCGAGATGCCCGTCGTCGCGGCGATGAGCTTCGCCGCCGTGCGGTACCCGCGTTGCTTCGCCAAGCTGTCGGCCCCGAGCTCCGCGCGCGACTCCCGAGCGATGCCGGCGGCCACGTCGACGTGGATCGCATCGAGCCGGCGCTGCAGAAGTCCGATCGCGTCGGCCACCTCGACGAGCTGCACGCGGGAGAGCTCGGCGACATCGCCCGCGGCGCCCCACGCCTCGTCGAGGCGATCCATCGCCTCGCGCAGTCCGGACGTTTTCGACATGCTTCATTCTATCTCGGCATGCCTCGACTTTCGAAGTTATGTTCGATTGCATGCCGGCATTCTGCAGCTGTTCCCGCCCGCCCCTACGCTCCCGAAAACGAGTCAGGGCGGCAGTCGCGACGGCGCCTCCGCGCCCCGCGCACAGGCGACGGCTCCTCTCGGGCGTCTCCCCTATGGATCGCGAGGCGAACGGACGCTGATTCGGCGAGGTCGACGGGGCGCATCCTCGCCGATGCAGACGCGGCGGGAAAGATCACGGGCCGTGTCAATCGGTGCGACGATCGCGCCTGCGCATCAGCACGCGACGAACACCACGCATCCCGAGCAGGACAGAGGGGGTGGGGTCGCACCACGAGAACCTACCCTGCCTGGAGGGTGAGACGCCCGGGTGGAACGAGTCTAGAACGGCAGGTCGCGAGACCCCGGTGGGGCGATGAGGATGCCCGTGATCTTGCCGAAGCCGTTGTAGGCAACGCGGCCGATCCACTCTCCGGCCTCGTGGTGCAGGGTCACCTGCACGATCGCTCCGTTACTCAGGTGCCGGTTGGCGAGCGTGCTCAGCGGCGTGCTGCCGTCCGCCGTCTGTACCGTCGAATCGACGCAGGCTTCGAGGCGGCCGGTGTCACTGCGGATCTGGTCCCACACGCTCATCAGTTTGCGCTTGGTCAGCGCGCGGCCGCAGGCGTACGTCATGTGTGCTCGCACCGCCTCGTAGTCGCCGGCATCCAGGTGTGCGAATACCGCGCTCGTGCGATCCGAGAGGTCTGTCACCGGCGCTGCCATCATCCCTGCCTCACCCTTGGTGCCGAATCGCTTGAACGCTGCTTGTCGGCTCACGCCGAGCGTGGCGCCGATCTCTTGCCACGAGACGCCATGCGAGCGCGCGGTGGAGACCGACTCCTGCAATCGCTCACGCGAACGCCGGACCAACTCGTCGGCCTGACGGATCATCAGGACCTCATCGCCCGAGCGAGACGGCGCTTCTCCTCCGCCAGCGTCGACGAGGGAGGCGAGGTCGGCAAGCGACAAGCCGCTGGTCGATGATCCGTCCATGAAGCGAGCCTATGGACCTGACTGGCGAGCGTCAACTAAAGGATGACATTCACGAGTCCCACTCGTTCACCTCGTCGCATCCTCGCGTTCACGCCGCGCGCCTATCTTGAGTGCGGACGCGCGACCGCGCTCACGAAACCAGACAATCTTTGTGCCTTCACCACAAGAACCGGTAGTGTCGCATCGACACACCTCGAAGGCGAGAAAGGGACGAACATGGCCGACAGGCAGCAGAGGCGCTGGGCGCTCATCGGATTGACGGCCGCGGCGGCGATCGCGCTCACCGGATGCACGGCGGGCGGCGACGGAGACGTGGGCGACGGCGACGGCAGCGACGGCGGCTCCGGCGACACCCTCATCGTCTACACGAACTCGAACAGCGACGGCCGCGGTGAGTGGATCACCGAGAAGGCGGCGGACGCGGGCATCGACATCGAGATCGTGGGCCTCGGCGGCGCCGACCTGACGAACCGCATCATCGCGGAGAAGAACAACCCGGTCGGCGACGTGGTCTTCGGCCTGAACAACATGTTCTTCGAGCAGCTCAAGACGGAAGAGGCCATCACGGCCTACGAACCGAGCTGGAGCGGCGAGGTCCCCGCGGACGCCGGCGACCCGAAGGACGGCGCGTTCTGGCCGCTCGTGGAGCAGGCGATCGTCACGGTCTACGACGAGAACCGCATCAGCGACGCTCCGGCGGACCCGGACGACCTGTACACCGATGAGGAGTACGCCGGCCGCTACGAGGTCAACCCCGCGCTCGGCCAGGCCACCCCGCAGCTCGTGCTCGCCAGCATGCTCACCCGTCACCTCGACGAGGACGGCGACCTCGGCGTGAGCGACGAGGGCTGGGACCTGGTGAAGTCGTACTACGCCAACGGCTCCCCCGCTGTGGAGGGCACCGACCTCTACGCCCGCATCACCCGCGACGAGGTGGACTACGGCGTGCTGCCGTCGAGCGGCATCTCCGCCCGCGACGAGGAGTACGGCACCAGCACGGGCATGATCGTTCCCGCGTACGGCGTCCCCTACGTGACCGAGCAGATCGCGCAGATCAACGGCACGGACAACGAGGAGAAGGCGCAGGAGTTCATCGACTGGTTCGGCAGCGCCGAGGTCCAGGGCGAGTTCGCCGCGGAGTTCAACGCCATGCCGGTGAACGAGGGCGCGGTCGAGAAGGCCAACCCCGAGGTCGTCGAGCTCATGGGCACGCTCGACCGTCAGGACATCGACTTCGGCTTCGTGAGCGAGAACCTCGGCGCCTGGGTCGAGAAGGTCACGCTCGAGTACATCGGCTGAGCCGAGCCGTCCCGCCGCTCCGGCAGAGAGAGAAGACGATGATCCGTTTCGACGACGTCGAGGTCGTGTTCGGCGACCACCGTGCGGTCTCGCACCTCGATCTGGAGATCCAGGAGGGTGAGTTCTTCACCCTCCTGGGTCCGTCCGGATGCGGCAAGACCACCGCCCTGCGCACGCTCGCGGGGTTCATCGAGCCCACCGGCGGCCGCATCCACATCGCCGGTCGCGACGTGACCCGGGTGCCGAGCGAGAAGCGCGGCGTGGGCATGGTGTTCCAGAACTACGCCCTGTTCCCGAGCATGAACGTGCGGGAGAACATCGCGTTCGGCCTCTCGGTGCAGAAGGTGTCGAAGGCCGAGCAGCGGCGGCGCGTGGACGAGGTCGCCGACCGCACCGGGCTCGCCGCGTCGCAGCTCGAGAAGAACGTGGCAGAACTGTCCGGCGGCCAGCAGCAGCGCGTCGCCATCGCCCGGGCGCTCGCGCTCACCCCCAGTATCCTGCTGCTCGACGAGCCGCTGTCGAACCTCGACGCCAAGCTCCGCGTGCAGCTGCGCGAACAGCTCAAGGAGCTGCAGCACGAGGTGGGCGTGACCACCGTGTACGTCACCCACGACCAGGAGGAGGCGCTCACCCTCAGCGACCGGATCGCGGTGCTCGACGCCGGGACGCTGCAGCAGGTGGGCACCCCCGAGGAGATCTACGACCGCAGCGCGACGCCGTTCGTCTGCCGGTTCATCGGCGAGAACAACCGCCTCTCCCCCGCGCAGCTCGTCGCGATCGGCGCGGGCCTCGATGCCACGGCCGAGAGCTACGTGCGCCCGGAGAAGCTGCACCTGGCATCGCCGTCCTCGGCCACCGCCGGTGGCACGGCGTCGCTCGACGGCACCGTCACCGAGCGCACGTACCACGGCAGCCACAGCGTCTACACGGTCTCCGCTGCCGACGCGACGCTCCGGGTGAGCGTGCCGGCCGCGGCGAGCGCGCACCGCTGGGACGTCGGCGACGCCGTGCGCATCGACGTCGACCCGCGGTGGATCCTGCAGTACCCGGCGGCGTGACATGAGCGCTCCGCAGAACGACTCCCGTCCGGTGCCGCCGCCGTCCGCGGCGATGACCGACACCCCCGGCGCGCTGACGACCGAGGCGGCCGAGGCGGGCACCGCGACGAAGCCCCGCCTCCGCCGCGGACGGCCGGGCAGCGTGCGCGCGATGCTCCGCTCGCCGCTCGCCTGGGTGACCGGCATCGTCGTGATCTGGTTCGCCGCCGCCTTCCTCGTGCTGCCGAACGCCGAGCTGCTCGCCGCGACCTTCTTCCCGGACGGGCAGTTCAGCATCCGCGCCGTCGAGAAGCTGCTCGGCAGCGAGCGCGCGCTGAAGACGCTCGGCAACAGCTTCCTCCTCGCGATCACGCTGTCGGTCACGGTGAACGTCGTCGGGGTGTTCATCGTGCTGGTGACGCAGTACTTCCAGGTGCGCGGCGCGAAACTCCTCTGGCTCGGCTACGCCACCACCCTGATCTACGGCGGCATCGTGCTCGCGGCCGGCTACAACTTCATCTACGGCAAGTTCGGCTTCATCACGAATCTGATGGTGAACATCTGGCCGGACATGAACCGGGACTGGTTCTCCGGCTACTTCGCGGTCGTGTTCGTGATGACGTTCGCGACGACGACGAACCACATGCTGTTCCTGTCCTCGTCGCTCGGCAAGGTGGACTATGCGTCGATCGAGGCCGCGAAGCTCATGGGTGCCTCGACATGGACGATCCTGCGGCGCATCGTGCTGCCGGTCATGAAGCCGATGCTCTTCGCCGTCACGGTGCTGACGTTCCTCATCGGCCTCGGGGCCCTGACCGCGCCGCTCGTGCTCGGCGGTCCGGACTTCCAGACCGTCGCACCCCTCATCATCGACCTGTCGCGGAGTCCGATCACCCGTGACATCGCGGCGCTGCTGGCGATCGTGCTCGGTGTCGCGACGATCATCCTGCTCGCGATCATGAACCGCGCCGAGAAGTCGGGGGTGTACTTCTCGGTGGCGAAGGTGGCGACGCCGATCCAGAAGCAGCGGATCCGCAACCCGTTCGCGAATGCCGTCGTGCACGTGGTCGCCTACCTGCTCTGGGTGATCTACCTCATCCCGGTCGTGCTCATCGTGATCTTCTCGTTCGTGGACGCGCGGAGCATCCTCGCCGGATCCATCACGCTCGACAGCTTCACGCTCGACAACTACATCACCGTGTTCTCCAGCGCGGCGGCCCTCCGGCCGTTCATCGTGAGCGTCGTCTACAGCGCCCTCGCCGCGGTCATCGTCGTGGGCGGCCTGCTCTTCGTGGCGCGGATGATGCAGAAGCACCGCAACCTGCTGACCACGGCCATCGAGTACGTGCTGCACATCCCGTGGATCCTGCCGATCGTGCTGATCGCACTGGCCTTCGTGATGGCGTTCGACGCCCCGCAGCCGCTCGTCGGCAACATCGTGCTCACGGGGACGCCGGTGCTGCTGCTCGTCGCGTACATCTGCGTGAAGATCCCGTTCACGTTGCGGCTGCTCAAGGCGGGCTTCGCGTCCGTGCCGGACTCCCTGGAAGACGCCTCGCGCATCCTCGGAGCGCGCTCGCTGACCACGTTCCGGCGCGTGCTCATCCCGCTCGTGCTGCCGACCGCGGCCGCGATCACGGCGCTGAACTTCAACAGCCTGCTCGACGACTACGACGCCGCGATCTTCCTCTACCACCCGCTGTACAAGCCGCTCGGCGTCGCGATCCAGGAGAGCACGCGCGGGGAGAACAACCTCGACGCGATGCCCATCACGTTCGTCTACACCGTGCTGCTCATGATCATCATGGGTGTCACCATGTATCTCGTGTATGGACGAGGTTCACGCGCCGGAGCGCCCCGCCGACGGAAGCGGCGCGCATGAGCGGGGCGGATGCCGGGACGCCCGCCCTGCGGGTCACGATCAGCGACGTCGCCGCGGCGGCCGGGGTGTCGCGAGCCACGGCGACCAGAGCCTTGAAGGGCGAGGGCCGGTTCGCGCCGGAGACGCAGGAGCGCATCCTGGAAGCCGCCGAGCGGCTCGGATACGTGCGCAACACGATGGCCGCTGAGCTCGCCGCCGGACGCACCGGCACCGTCGGCCTCATGCTGCGCGACGCGAGCAACCCCGCGTACGGCCTCCTCTTCTCCCGGTTGCAGGAGGAGGCGCATCAGCGCGGCCTCGACCTCGTGACCGTCACGATCGGCGCCGACGAGCAGGGCGCCAAGCAGGTGAATGCGCTGCACCGGCTGCTCGGCATGCGGGTCGCGGGACTCATCGTCGCCACCGGCGGCATCTCCGCAGCGCAGCTCGAGCCGTTCGCCGACCAGGTGCCGATCCTCCGTGCCGGGCGCGTGGAGTCAGCGGGCCGCATCCACACCGCCCACTACGACGACGAGGGCCACGGACGTCTGCTCGCGGAGCACATCGTCGCGCTCGGGCATCGGAGCGTCGTCGTGCTCGCCGGAAGCCCCGACGCGTCGTACCCCGAGCACCTGCGCGCGCTCGCGATGCAGGAGGTCCTGACCACGGCGGGCGTCGCCGTGACGATGATCTCCGCCGGCGCGCGTCCCGACGACGGCGTCGATGAAGCTCTCGCCGCCGTGCGCGCCGGGGCGACCGCCGTCATGTGCGCCTCGGACTACCGGCAGCTCGCCGTCATGCGCGGCGCCCGCGCGGCAGCCCTCCGCGTGCCGGAGGACGTGAGCGTGACCGGGTGCGACGGCATCCTGCCCGGCGCCGACCTGCTCGGGCTCACGACGCTGCGGATCCCCGTGGAGGCGGTGGCCGCGGCATCCGTCGAGACCATGCAGCAGCTGCTCACCGCGGACGAGCCGGAGACGCTCGTGCGCCGCTCGTTCACGGGAACGCTCGTCCCCGGATCCACGGCCGCCGCCGTCTGACATCTGCCCCGACCTGCCTCCGTCCGCCGACCAGGAAGAGACATGATCCTCACCGAACACCCCCGCCCGTCGCACACCTTCGTGCACATCTCCGACACGCACCTGCCGGGTGAACGGTCGCCGCTGTACGGCAGCGGGGCCGACGCCGACGCGAACCTGGCGGAGATGCTCGACCGGCTCGTGGCCTCGGGGCTCCGTCCCGACGCGCTGCTGTTCACCGGAGACCTGACGGACCGGGGCGATGCCGCCGCCTACCGGCGCCTGCGCGAGCTCGTGGCGCCCGCTGCCGCGGCGCTCGGGTGCGAGGTCGTGTGGGCGGCCGGCAACCATGACGACCGCCGTGCCATGCGATCGGAGCTCGGACTCGCGGGGGCGGGTGACGAGCCGATCGTCGAGGTGCGGTGGTTCGGGGGGATGCGCGTCATCGTCGTCGATTCGACGGTGCCCGGCGCGCATTGGGGGGAGGTGCCGTCGTCGCAGCTGGTTCGGCTGGAGGGAGAGCTGTCGACGGCGGCACCGCAGGGCACGCTGCTGCTCATCCACCATCCGCCCCTGCCGACGGTGCTCGACCTCGCCGTGACGGTCGAGCTGCGGGATCAGGACGCGCTGGCCGCGGTGCTGCGGGGGTCGGACGTGCGGGGCATCCTGTCGGGACACGTGCACCACCCGTCGTTCGGCACCTTCGCCGGGATCCCTGTCGCCGTCGCCTCGTCGAGCGCGTACGGGCAGGACCTCGCGCAGCCCGTCGGCGCCACGCGCGGCCAGGACGCCGCGCAGGGCTACAACCTCGTGCACGTCTACGCCGACACCATCGTGCACTCCGCCGTCTCGCTCGAACGCGGCGCGGACGTCGGAGAGCCGGTCGCCGCCGACGAGGCCGGGCGACGGATCGCCGGCGTCGGGATCGACTGGCGGGACTAAGCCGTCACGAGGTGGTCATCGGCGTCACCTCGACATCGATCGAACCGAACGGGAACGGGCTGAACACGGTCCAGGAGTCGCCGGTGAACTGCTCGATCGGGATCAGCGCGAACCACACGTGCGAGACGACGATCGCGACCACCACGAACAGTCCGACTCCGCGCAGGGTCCACTCCAGCATCCGCAGCGCCGCGCGCTCATCGGCCGCCTTCATCACGCGACCCAGCGCGAGCAGCACGATGACGGCGATGCCGAGGTAGACGAGGGGGCTCGGCGCGAGCGTCAGCTGGATGCACTGGGGAGCCTCGTCCACCGGCTGGCCCGCGGAGTCGATGAACCCGCCGTTCGCGTCGACGCCGCCGGGGCAGATGCCCTTGCTCGCGGTCATGAGCGCCGGGTAGAGGAACGCGGTGATCAGCGACCAGAGGAGGACGCGGCGGATCGCGGCGATGACCACGGCCCCGGGGAGCGCGGCGGATGCCGTGTCCGGGGAGGCGGAGGGGGCGAGCGACATGCGGGGCTCCTTCGGGGGCGGTCGCGTTCATCCTGGCGGATGTGCGGGGCGGTTGGAAGCCTTCCTGGTTTCTCCTCGGTCGTCGGTAGCGTGAAGGAGTGAAGATCACCGCCCACGCATTCGCGGCCCGGTTCGACGTGCCGATAGCAGAGGCGCGCACCGCTCTCCGGTCCCGTCACGGTGCTCTTCCGAAGGGCGGGAAGGCGTGGGACCTGACCGCCGAGGAAGTTCTTGATCTCTTCGATGAGGTCTTCGCTAGGGAAGTAGCTCGGCCTCTCGAGTCGGAGCCGACGTCCGCGCTGCTGACGCAGTACGCGCAGATTCTCGCAGAGCTGCGCATGCGCGGAGTCGTCCGGACCGGAAACGCGCCCCTCGGCGACTACGCCGAGTACATCGCCGCTCAGGCCTACGGTGGCGTTCTCGAGCCGAACTCCGCCAAGTCGTACGACGTGCTCGCGGGTGACCGTCGCATTCAGGTGAAGGCCCGAACGAGGAGCGCATCCACGAGTGCGAATGCGGCCTTCTCCGTCTTTCGATCCTTCGACTTCGACGTCGCCACGCTCTTGGTGCTGGATTCGCGCATGTATGCGCTTCAGTGGGCGAGGGAGATCGGACCAAACGAGGTCCGCAATGCTTCACGCTGGTCAGCCCATGTGAATGGCCATCTTCTGTCTCTCCGTGCTGCGCAGACTCTGGGGCGGGATGTGACGGCGGAGTTCACGCCCTTCCTCTGAGAGTGACTGCCCAGGCGACAGCGTCCGAGGCGCCAAGCCCGCACCGGAGGAGAGGCTGAACCGTGCGCGTAGGCTGGAACGTCTGCCTCCTCTCTGAGGCGCCTTCCCCTGGAGCTCCATGTCTGCAACGACGGTCGACGACCGCGCCCGTTATCGCGCCCACCCCTCGGTGCTCGATGCGCTGAAGAACCCGCGACTGCTGACGCGGGAGGTGCTGGCCGGGCTCGTCGTCGGACTCGCGCTGATCCCGGAAGCGATCGCGTTCTCGGTGATCGCGGGGGTGGACCCGAAGGTCGGACTATTCTCGTCGTTCATCATGGCGGTGTCGATCGCGTTCCTCGGCGGGCGGCCGGCGATGGTGACCGCGGCGACCGGGGCCGTGGCGCTCGTGATCGCTCCCGTCGCGCCGACGTACGGGCTCGACTACTTCATCGCGACGGTCATTCTCGCCGGGATCTTCCAGGTGAGCCTCGGGGTGCTCGGCGTGGCGAAGTTGATGCGCTTCATCCCACGCAGCGTCATGGTCGGGTTCGTGAACGCACTGGCGATCTTCGTGTTCAGCTCGCAGTTCCCGCAGCTCATCGACGTGCCGTGGCTGGTGTATCCGCTGGTGGCGCTCGGGATCGTCGTGATGCTGGCGATGCCGAAGCTCACCAAGATCGTGCCGGCGCCGCTCGTGTCGGTGATCATCGTGACGGGCGTGGTGCTCGCCTTCGGGATCACGGTGCCGACCGTCGGCGATCAGGGTGAGCTGCCGCGGAGTCTGCCGTCGCTGTTCATCCCGAACGTCCCGCTGACGTGGGAGACGTTCACGATCATCGCGCCGTTCGCGCTCGGGGTCGCGCTCGTCGGGCTGATGGAGTCGCTGCTCACCGCGAAGCTCGTCGACGAGATCACCGACACCCACTCGAACAAGACGCGCGAGTCGTGGGGGCAGGGCGTCGCGAACGTGCTGTCCGGGATGTTCGGCGGCATGGGCGGATGCGCGGTGATCGGTCAGACGATGATCAACGTGAAGGCGTCAGGCGCGCGGACCCGCATCTCGACGTTCTGCGCCGGGATCTTCCTGTTCCTGCTGGTGGTCGTGTTCGGCGACTTCGTCGGGACGATCCCGATGGCGGCGCTCGTGGCCGTGATGATCATGGTCGCGATCGGGGCGTTCGACTGGCACAGCGTGCGGCCGTCGACGCTGAAGCGGATGCCGAAGAGTGAGACGTTCGTGATGGTGGCGACCGTTTCGTTGGTCCTGGTGACGCACAACCTGGCTGTCGGGGTTGTCGGCGGGGTGCTGGTCGCGTCGGTGCTGTTCGTGCGGCGGGTGGCGCACTTCGTTTCGGTTCGTCGGGTTCTGGGGCCGGCTGGCGGTGTGGTGACGTACGTCGTCGAGGGGGAGTTGTTCTTCGCGTCGAGCAATGATCTGACGACGTTGTTCTCATATACGTCGGATCCTGAGCGAGTTGTGGTTGATCTGTCCGGGTCGCATGTGTGGGATGCGTCGACCGTTGCGGCGTTGGATGCGATCGAGACGAAGTATCAGGCGTTGGGGAAGACGGTGGAGATCGTCGGGATGAATGACTCGAGCGGGACGATGCACGGGCGGTTGACCGGCGGACTCGAGTAGTCCTGTTCGACGCCGGTGCGCTGACTCGACATCGGGACCGTCGCGCAAACCTGCCGCGCGAACCAGGTCGATGTAGTCGAACCATGGCAGCGAAGCCGATGCTCCTCGCCACTTCACCGGCTCCTCGTGGCAATGAGATCTGCCGCACGTTCGCCCTACGAGGCGCAACGCTGCTAAGTGGGACGCGATGCGGCTCGGGATCCCCGTGTTGTTCGACGACATCTAGAAAGACGAGCCTTGGAAGTGGACCCGCAGGGCACCGGCAGGCCGCCGAGGAACGCAACGTAGCCGACGCCGCGCTACAACGGGCGACTTGCCGCGACCTCACGATCGCGGTCTACGGCTCAGCTTCGCGAGCGCGTGCAGTCACGAGTCTGCTGACGCCATTCCCTCCATCCGACCGCTTTACGCCCACCTGCGCCGACAGGATGACTCGATCGCCAGGACTGTCACGGCCGTCGGCGGCAGGTCGTCGGCTCAGTGGGCCGAGACGTGTACGCGGTGGGCGCGGGAGGACGGCATGTTCCTCACCTCCAAAGGCACCGCGCTCGCGATGCAGCGAGCAGGTCCTGAGCAATCGGACACGCACATCGTTGATGAGTGGTGAGCACGGCCGGACATCCATCTAGTTCCGTTGATGCTGGGTCAACTTGATGCGTGCGGCGACTCGCGGATGGCTTGCGCCGTCCTCAGATCAGCGCATCAGCGAGCAGATTGCCGATCGCCCTGCCCAACGGAATCGGCACGGCGTTGCCGATCTGTCGGGCGATGGCGGTACGAGAACCCGCGAACCGGTAGTCGACAGGGAACCCTTGCAGCACTGCTGCTTCATAGTGCGTGATGGCACGGTCGGCGAAGGGATGCAGATAACGACCCTTCTCCGGTTTGAAGAACTCGGTCCTGATCGTCACCGACGGCTTGTCGAGATGAAGCCGACCCATCACGTCGCCGGAGCCGGACTTATGCTTCCGCCAGCACGGGGCGAGAAGCTCATCCGGGAGGTCGAAGCGATTGCCGCCCGGTGGGATCTCCGCGAATCGTCGAAGTGAGATGTCGGCGTAGTCACGCCCGACGTGGAGCTCTCGCGATGACCACCAACCGCGGTGATCACGGCCGTCGATCTTGACGCGACGATCATCGAGATGGAGGCCAACCCCGTGCGAGATGCCCGAAAAGGCCTCGCCCACGCTGATGTGCTCGTCACGATGATGGCTGGGCTTCGGCAGTCCGGTCTCCGGCATGTCACGATGGCGCCCGATCAGGATCGCGCGCCTGCGCGCCTGAGGCGTGCCGAAGTCCGCTGCATTCAACACATCCCATTCGAACGAGTAGTCACGAAGGATGCCGTTGCTCTCCGTTGATTCCGTGAGTGCTCGGAACTGCGGGGACTTGGCGAACACCGCGACGTTCTCGAGCACGAAGTACTTCGGCTGCGCGCGGATGATCGTCTCTGCGTACTCCCTCCAGAGAGTGTTCCGCTCGTCTTCGACGTTCTGCTTCCCCAGCGTCGAGAAGCCCTGACACGGCGGCCCGCCGACGACGATGTCGACCGACGGCACCACTTCATCCTGCAGCCAATCCTCGATCCCCCCCTGGAAGGTGATGCCCTCCCCATGGTTGAGCGCGAAGGTCGCGGCCGCGTCTCGGTCCTTCTCGACAGCACGCACGACATCGAATCTCGACGATGCCTCGTGCATCCCCTGCGTGAGGCCACCTGCGCCGGCGAATAGGTCGAGGACGGTGATGGCGTTCCCCAACGGTGCCTCCCGGGCGTTCGAGACCCGCAGTGCAGAACGGGTCGATCTGATCCTACGACGTTGCAGTATTGACGGATGGAGACGTCGCCGGCATCCGCGGGATCCGATTCGTGGGCGAGCAGTCCGGGAGCGAGAGCGAGCATGCGCGCTAACCGTGGACGCGATACGGGACCGGAGATGCTCGTACGACGCCTCGTCCATCGGTCCGGTCTCCGATATCGCGTCAGCGCTCGTCCTGAGCGAGACCTGCGCCGCACCGCCGACCTTCTGTTCCGACGGGCTCGGGTCGCTGTGTTCCTTGACGGCTGCTTCTGGCACGGGTGTCCTGATCACCATCAGTCTCCGAAATCGAACGCGACGTTCTGGTCTGACAAGGTCACGGCGAATCGAGCTCGCGATGCCGACACCACCCGTGTCCTCAGCGAACGAGGTTGGTCGGTCGTGCGCATCTGGGAGCATGAGATCCGGACGGACGCACATGACGTGGCCGCCCGGATCGTCAGGGAAGTGCGACGGAGGTCACCCGACCCGTTGCCCGAGAAGGGTGTCGAGAACGGGACCGAAGAACCCGGTCACGTTTCCGCCCCCGACGACGAAAGTCCTGTCGAGTAGGAGGTTCGACGACTCGCACGACGTTTCGGGGGCAAGACTGCACGCGTGGCATGCAGCCAGGTTGAGGCCGTCGATGCTCTGCGGTTCGGATTCGGAGCACACCGGATCGTTCGGGCACCACGCGGCCTGCTGGAGCGCCGCCACGATGCCCTCGACGAGGAGGTCCGGTTCACCCTGCCTCACAAGTCCCCCAAGAGTGCCCTCGACGTCCGACGTGGTCGTGTAGATGAAGATGCCGTAGTCACCCTCCGACTCGCAGTAGATGCGCTCCTTGAGCGAGGCGGCTGTGTACCCGCTGGTGAACGCGAGTTCGCGCATCAGCAGATGCGCGAAGGAGTGGAGCAGCACGTACTCGGCGGAAGCCAGATGAAGCCGCCGACCCAGCACAGAGTGGTTCTGATGATCGAGAAGCGTGGCCGCCAACTGCTGCACTGCCGGCTGATCCGCCCATCTCTTGACGGCCGGGGGATCGAATCGGATGAAGATGCCCTCGCCGTATCCCTCGGCGGCCGGCAACCACGTCTTCTCGAAGGACTGCGTGGGCACCGCCGCGACCGCCGTAGCGTCCGGCGAGTAGCGGCGGAAGCCACGCACGGCGCGCACGTCGCGGAGGCGGTCGATCAGCACCACGTCCTTCACTCGCGCGACGACGCCGTCGACCGCATCGATGCCCTTCGGGTGCAACTTGATCGCACGCGTGACGAAGTCCTCGGTCGGAGTCTTCCCCGTCACAGCGCCCACGAATGCCTCGAACTCGTCAGCCTGGAGCGTGCTCATGATCTCCCGGCGCTCGCCGGGCGAGTCATCGACCTCCAGCAGCGCCTCGATCTCAGCGGCCGGCACGCCGAGGTCTGCGACCATCTGCGTGATCATGACGTCGCGTACCGGTGACGGAGCTCCCCGAAGCCCTTCGAACATCGCGTGCCCGCGGATGGCGTCCTCGTTCTCCGACGCCCGACTCGGCACCGGTGGGATGTCGATGGCGCTGACGGTCTCACTGAAATGCAGGCTCGTGGCCCCACGTTGCTGGGCGTCGAGCGGCTTCCCACAACCGGTCCACTCGTACTCCCACGGCTGCGTGCCGGTGCACTTGAATCCGTCCTTGGCCAGAGCATCGCGGCGCAGCTCTCCGAGTGAGCGGCGTGATCCGCATGCGTCGCACGACACCTGCAGGCTGCTGAGACCGTCACCCGCGCCCTCGAGCGTCTTGAACCGCAGCTTCTCCGCCGACTTGCATTCTCCTTCGGATCCGCGGTGCACCCAGTCGGCCCACGGGACGTCGCTCAGGTGACTGTTCTCCGTGCACACGAGGACGAATCGCATCGGCACCAGACGTCCGTCGCAGGACACCTGAGTGCAGTGCGGCACTCCGCCCGTCTCGAGACTCGCGCTCCACTTGATCAGTCGTCGACAGACCTGACAGAACAACCAGCCGGGGAACCTGACCAGTTCCAGACCTGGCACGGAGCCCTTCTCCGGCTCGTGCGTCGTAGGAGCCGCCCACAGCTCCTGCACGTGCAGCGCATCGGCCAGACGGTCGGACTCCACGCGCTCGCGCACCTTCGGCGAGGGCCAACGATCACCCGTCGGCACCATGAAGGACTGACCGAGGATGTCGACGATCGCTCCCGGCCCGTAGGGGGCGACAGTCTCCGATGCTCGGATCGTCTTCACCGTCGACTCAGCCATTCCGCTCTCCCTTCGCCCGCACCTTCACGACTCTGTCCACGTTCCTCATCGAGTTCATCACCGGCCAACCGACGCCGGGCTCCGTGAACTGCCGAAGCAAGCGCTCGTCCTGGTTCTTGGACTGATAGACGAGGGACTTGCCGGCCGATTCAGTTCGCTCCCTGGCCTCGACCCATTGGAGCACCGCGTCATCGATCTCCTTGCCGACCTCCACGGCTTCGCGTGGATCCGCGCACAGGACATGTTGCTTCAGCAGGGAGACCGCCTTCTTGACGCCGGCCGAGTCCGGGTCGAAGTGGGCGGCATCCGCGTTGCCGTTGCGTCCGACTCCGTGCCTCACGAGTATCACCAGCGCGGCATGCAGTGCACGACGTCGAGCCTGAAGCGACCAGGGTGTGACGCTCGAGGGCTCCACGAACCGATAGTAGGAATTGTGGTAGGCCTGGAATGATTCGAACACCGAACGATCACGCGGTTTCCCGGCTCTGAACATCGTCACGACGAGCCCCGGTGTCGATCCTCGCCCGACGCGCGAGGTCGCCTGGATGTATTCGGCGGTGGTCTTCGTGTGACCGTTGACGAGCATGACGCCCAGGCGCTGCACATCGATGCCGACCGACATGATGTTGGTCGTCGCGAGGGCGTCGATCACTTCGGGATCCTCGGGACCACGCTCGAGCCGCTCCAGAAGGCGCACGAGTTCCGCGGAAGGCACATTGCCGTTCAATTCCTCGACACCGTCCGGTCCGATCACGCGGGTCGGACGGTCGCCGCCCGAGCGACGGAACAGGTTGCTCTGCACGTCGTCGCGAAGGATGGTCACGGTCCTGCCGAGCTCTCGCAGGCTGTTGTGATACACCGCGAGGGTCCAGTAGCGATCCTTCGCCATGCCCTCTAGGCCGGTCGACACCGGCGCGTCGAGCAGCTCCGTCGCGATCTGACCGATGGCCCACGACGGCGTGTGCGCCTGCGGCATTATTCCGAGGTACAGGCGACCGGCCGCCTCGGGATCAGGCTCGGAGAAGTGGTTGTCCTCCGCACGAAGACCTGCGGGCGGGAACGCCTCGACCCTCTTCGCCATCAGACCCCTGACCTGCTCTCTCGACGCGCGCGTCGTCGCGGTCGACGCCACAACCTTCGGGGCTGTGCCGTTCCACTGCAGAAGCGCTCCGATCGCTGCTTCGTAAACGCCCACGATCGTCCCGAGAGGCCCGGAGAGGAGGTGCAGCTCATCCTGGATCACGAGTGACGGCGGATCACAGACCGTGTCGATGCCGAACATACGAGCGCCGTCCGAGATCCACGCGAGGCGCGCGAGCTTGTCGACGGTCGCGACGAGCATGGTGGGAGGATTCGCGTAGATGCCCTCGTCGACCACCTGCACCGGAAGCGTGGAAGAGAAAGGACAGTCATCGGCGGGGCAGAAGAACTCGAACCCGTATGCGTCCGCCTTGACCCCGTAGGCGCGATCCTTCCCACTCTTGTGCTTGGGCATGATCGGCGTCGCGCACCAGGGACACTGCAGCAACTGAAACGGGTTGTCCGGCTTGCTCTGCTGGCGCACTTCCCGCAGCTGCTTCTCGGCCTGCTTGAACGTGCCCGGGGTCGTCGTATTACCGAGCCAGAGGCCGATCGAGAAGTCGGGCATACCGTCGAGCCGCTCATCGTCGAGACGCATCAGTTCGAGCGCGCAGATCAGCGTGGCTGCTCGCTGGAATTGCTGCGCGGTGAGAAGACGCATCGTGTAGCGCGTGAGCACGGCCATGCCTCCGCCCTTGACTCCGCGCGCCAACCGACGTCTGATCATCTCGATCGCGGCGAGGCCGAGGTAGGCTTCGGTCTTTCCCCCGCCCGTCGGGAACCAGATGAGATCGACCAGTTCCCGATCGTCATGGGAATCGTGGACGGTGGAAGCGAGTGAACTGAGGATGAACCCGATCTGGAACGGGCGCCAGGTCGGCTCATCCGCCCCCTTATCCTCGAAGAGCCGGCGGCCGTATCTCGTCTCCTTGTCCACGACCTTGCGCTGACGCAGCATCTGCCACCGCATGGCCGTGTTCGCCATCCGGAACGCCTGCAGCACCTGCGCGTCGTCGCTAAGCAGCCTGAGGCCCTCTTCCATCCGAGCGAGCGCGCGCTTCTGCCGTTCGACGATGTCATCGGCGATCTTTCTGTCCTCCGACGCGACCGCGGAGGCATCGGCAGCCTGTCCCTCGATCCACGCCGCATAGTCGCGCGCAACGGAGGAGAGACCGTCGACGAGGTCGGCAGCCGACACCGACTCATCGGCCAACCACCGCATGCGCACGGCATCACCTGAGCCGCGCTTCGCCCGGATCGCGCTGACTTCGGTCTCGGGGATCGTGGTCGTGCGCACGGTCACGGGTGCCGTCTCCGGTGACCATTCCACGGCGACGCCGTGTCCGATGGCGAAGGACGGCTTGTCCCGATAACGGAATGCGAGTTCCTTGTCGTCGTCGGACACCAGCACGCCTGTCTGCGGATAGGGCAGGAGACCCGTCTCATCCGTGCAGGCCAATTCGACCTGGAACAGGCAGAGTTCGGCATCCCGCTTAGCCTCGCCCGCGCCGACCTCGGCGGAGTTCGAGAGCGCGACTGTCGTCAACCACCGTCCGTCGAATCGGCGCGACCTCCACGACAGCGTGGCGCGGCCCTCGAAGACGGGGGTGCTCGAACTCGCGCCGACCTCGATGAACTCCGGTCCCGTCAGCGGGCGCCTCACCCAGTCGTCGTCATCGTTCTTCTCGTACACCCCCGCGGCGAGATCGACACGCAGCGCGGATCCCGCGTGCAGGAAAGAGACGCCCATAGATGCCGGAGCCCAGCCGAACGCGCCGGTGAGGTTGACGCCGAGGTCCTCGGCCTCCGCGTCTTCCGTCTCGCCCGCCGCCAGCTCGGTCTCCCATTCGAGCCCTTCATCGTCCGAGACGGGACCGACCGTGTCTTCGACATCCTCGAGCTCCACGGCAGCGGCCGCCCCCTGCTCGACCGGGTAGAGCGTGCCGACCAGATAGGCGTACACCGGGCTGCGATGCAGCACCTCGGTCGCACCGCCGTGCGGACCGAGCCAGCGCCGGCGGACCTCGGCGACGACGGCGTTCCTCCCCTCGCGCGCGTCCGTGATCGGCGTCGGTTGCGCCGTGACCTCGGTGGTCTCGATGTCGGTCATGCTTTGCTCCAGAGATAGTCGAACTCGTTGTATGCGAGGTCCTCACCGAACTGCTCGAAAGTGTCCTCGACATTGACGATCAGGCACCGCTCGGTACCGCCGTTGGCCGGTCCACGGAGACCGCGGCCGACCATCTGCAGGTACCGGTTCGGGCTGAACGTCGGGCGCGCGATGTAGAGGGCTCGCACCATCGGGGCGTCGAAACCCTGGGTGAGCAGATCGCAGTTGACCAGCACCTGCGTCTCACCCGACTTGAACTGCTCCACCACGCGACGACGGTGCTGCCGGCGCATGCTCCCGTCGACGGAGTCCGCGTTCACCTTCTCCAGCCGAAGCAAAGCCGCGATCGTGTGCGCCGACGCGACGGATGCGGCGAACACGAGGATCGGCCACGTCGGATCCTGCTCCTTGATGTGCCGGACGACCGTGAGCGTGCGCTGCATGTCCTGACCGATCGCGGCGAGCATGCCGGGCGTGACCTCTTTCATCTTCCGGAACTCGGCGTCCTGCTGGCCGACCCCGACGTCGACACCGTCCAGCACGTGATAGTCCACCTGGGAGAGGACGTTCCATGACCGGAGTTGCGCGATCGGGTCTTCGGGGTCGAGTGACTCCAGCCGGTTCTCACCGAAACGCTGGGCGAAAAGGCGGTTGATCTCATCGTTGCGCCCGCGGAAGGGAGTCGCGGTGAGGCCGAGCAGAGGGCGGTCGGTCCTGTGTGCGGTCAGTCCGAGATGCCGCAGGATGTCGGTGTAGGTCTTCGACAACGCCGTGTGAGCCTCGTCGATCACCACGATCCCCGGCGTCGTGAGCCACTCGTACTGCGGTTCTCCCAGGCGGCGGCCGAGAGTCGCGTCGATCGCGACGACCACATGGAGCTCCTCATCGGATTCATCCAGTTCGTAACCGCTCCAGAACCGGCTCACGTCGAGCGCCCGTTCGTCACCGAAGGCCCGCCAGACCTCCGAGAACGAGTGGATCGCCTGCTCGCAGAGCTCCTCGCTCTGAGCGATCCACAGCACGGGCGACTCGATCTCGCCGGCCTTCATCAGCTTGACGAGCGCCTCCACTGTCACGCGAGTCTTGCCTGCACCGGTGGGCAGGTAGAGGAGACCGCGTCGACCGGCCGGGTCCTCGGCTGCGACCAGTGCTCCGATCTTGTCCGCCACCTCGCGTTGGTAGTCATGCAGCGGATTCAATGTGAGCTTGCCCTGGATGTGGCTGACGGCAGACGGCTTCTTTTCCCGGCTGCCGGCATAGGAGGTGTCGAACCCGAGATTCTTCACGGCGGCCAGCGCTTGCGCGGAGCCGTCCCACTTCTCGGGGACGGGAACGCCGCGCTGACGGAGGACATCACGCAGTTCTCGGACGGAGTCGTACCCGTGCACGCGCACGAACAGCTCGGCGATCCCTCGGTCATCGAGCGTCCCGGTGTTTGACTCGACCGCGGCGAGAAGACCGTCGGGCAGATTGGCCCGCAACGCATCCGCACCCGCGAGAAGCAGAAGACGCTTCTCGTCGTTGCGTGCCGCGCGCGCCGACGCGATCAATTCGCTCTGACGAAGGCTCTCGTCGTGCCGCAGCACCGTCCGCACGTCATCCGCGGTGAGACCGAGCTCGAGTTCGGCGGACAGGACGGCGAGCGCATCATCGATCTCGAGCGAGGCATCGACCGTCACGGCACGGTCCTGATGCGTCGCCTTGAGCCTTTTCTTCCTGGTCCCCCGTGCACTCTGGAGCACGCGATGGATAGATGCGGCGCGCGCGACCGTCGCCCGCCCGAGGGGCACGAGCACGTGGCTCTGAAGGCTCGGATGGATGTCGAGGAGCGGGATGGCCTCGGTCGCGCCCACGATCTCGACCGACTGGTGCAGCGCGTCCTCAGCGGAGATCAGGCCCCACCGCTCGGCGAGACGCGGATCGCCCGAGGCGGTCGGGACGTACGCGACTCCGGCCTCCTCGAGGTCAGCGACTCCGACACCGTCAACGACGATGGCCACCTCGCTGCGCGGGGTGAGAACGACCGAGCCGTTGATCACCGCCGGCACGTGCTCGGGAACCGCGACCTCGGATCGGCGCGCACATTCCTGGATCAGCTCAGCGAACTCCGCAGCATGGTGGAGCGTGTAATCGCCGCGCGCGAGGAAGTCCTCAAGCATGCTCACCGGCACCGACGCGAGGTCCTTGGGCAGCGGCAACCCGGCGACCGCGTCATGGGAGGCCACCGGAAGGAAGGCCGAGAATCTACGCAGCGACCCCGATACCGCGGCGTCCGGTCGCCGTGCACCCAAAGAGGTCTGGATGAGTCCGCGACTGCGCACGGCCCACCATTCCATCGTGGAGACCATGATCTCGGCCCTGCGGCCACGGAGCGGCACGTCCAGCACGAACTGGGTGTTGCCCATCCGCGCGAGGATCGCGTGAGTCCACGCCACACGGTCCTGCTCCGAGAGGTCATCCACCAGCAGATCCAAAGGTCCGACGCCGCGCATGTCGGGGACGGTGATGGTAGGGGCCGACAGGCCATTCGCCGCGAGG
Source organism: Microbacterium sp. Nx66 (assembly GCF_904066215.1). NCBI lineage: Bacteria > Bacillati > Actinomycetota > Actinomycetes > Micrococcales > Microbacteriaceae > Microbacterium > Microbacterium sp. Nx66. Next base: position 264,648 of record NZ_LR880474.1, on the reverse strand, counting down.
TAGCGGCGGACGACGTCTTCGATCGTCGCGACGTAGTCGCCGCGCAGGCGGTCCCTCTCGAGCTCGCGATCGCGCTCCGGGGCGGTGAATGCTCCCGCCGCTGTTCGAAGCGCGATGTTGGGGACGATCGATGCGTCGATCTGACGCATCGCGATGTCCCGTGCGATCGACCCGTCGGCGACGAGATCCGACGCAGCACGCCAGGTGCCGGCCTCCGTGCGAATGAGGACGCGCACCCCTCGCTCACGTATCCCCTCCACGGCACGGGCGGCGACCTGTGGCGTGGCGGTGTTCAAGGTCGCCCAGAGGTGCGCCCATTCGGCTTCGCTCCATCGATCTGTCGCTGAAGCAGCCAGGGCTGAAGCAGCCTCGTCGACCGTGACCCCGCGGAACCGGAGCTGCCGGAGCAGATCGTGAGAAGCGTCCGCGACGTCCGACCGGACGAGTTCCACGCCGTCGGGTACGACGGCGCCCGGGACTGGGAGCAGAACTGTGTCGGACTGATCGGCTCGTACCCATCCACCGCTCTCTACGGGGATGACGCGGGCTGAGAGCGCCTGGTCATGAGTGGGGCGGGCGTTCGCCGCGAGCTCCACGAGGATCCGAAGAGCGCCATCGACTCCTTCAGCGCTCTGGTCGCCGACGAGTTCGGTCAGCCACGCCGCGACGCCCGACTCCTGCGGGCTGCGCTCTTCTTCGTCTCCGCCGAGCAGTGACCGAAGGCGATTGCGGCGGGCAGACGTCGAGAAGCACCGCGCGTGCGGCATGGTCTCGCGGGGAGCACGCTCCTGCCAGATCTCGGCTGCGGTCACCGTCAGGGGACTCCTGACGATGTCAGGTACACCGGTGAAGTATGGCGGCACCTTGAGCGCGCCCGTCACGTCGGGGATCAACGCGCGACTTCTCGCGCGTCTCGGGATCTCGGCCGACAGGAAGCTGTCCGCCGGGCTCCGGCTCTCCCGGCCGCGAGCGGGGAACAGATCGAGATGCGCTCCCGGATCATCCGCCGTCGAGGCGCGCGACACGACGTCGAGGAACAGCTCGGCGCCGACCTCGAGCATGGCGGCGTTCAGCTTCGATGCGACGATCAACGACGTGCGGTCGTCATTCACCTGCCAAGGAGCGTTGAAGATGCCGCTCGCGGTGGTCTGGTCGCGCAACGGAAACCACGCCCAGAGCTGCCCGGGGCTCGCACGTCCCTCGGGCCTGACGGCGTAGGAGATGGTCATCGACTGGCGCAGGGCCGTGGCCGACAGCGTCGAGGCGACGTCGATCGTCGGCGTGTACTCGCGCTCGGCGTAGAGCCAGCGGCTGCGCACGCCCTCGGGATCGACGATGACGACCTGTCCGTCGTTCTGATCGCCCTCGCGGCGGAAGTCCCGCGAGACAGCGGCGGTACCCGGGCGGTCCTGCATCGTGATGCGCAGACGGTCGAGGGCCTTGAAGAAGAGCAGGGACTCGGGCGAGAACGCCTTGAGCTCCTTCCGGAGCCGATCGCCCTCGCGCGTGAGCGGCAGTTTGACGATGGTGGTCGCCCAGCCCATCATCTCCGCGAGGTTCTGATCCTCACGCCTCGCTTCATCTACGTCGACCACACTCGGCACGCGCAGAAGTGGGTAGCGACCGCCGTCAGATGGGATTCCCGCGAAAAGCTCAGACGTCTCGGGGGCATTGAAGGCGAAACTCACCGATCGGCTGTAGATCTGCGGGTGATCACTCACACCGAGCACGGACTTGAATCCGAGCCCGAACCGTCCGATCTCGTCCCCACGCTTGGAGCTCAGGAACGCGTAGGTCACGGCAGTCAATCCGTCGGCGTCGAACCCCGCGCCCTCGTTGGCGCAGTACAGCGCTCCGTCGGCGAGGCGGAACTCCACCATCCCCGGCGATCCGCCTGCGGCGAGCGCGTCCACCGCGTTCTGCAACAGCTCGGGTATCTGTCTCGTGCCGTATCCGCCGGACTTGAAGCTGTCCTCCTGTCGGACATGCTCGACCAGCAGATCGTGGTCTTCCTCGTAGACGCGCAGCGCCCTGGACTGTCTCTCCGAGATGTGATCCTGCAACGCGGGATCCATCAGCTCCGGCCAGCTCATGTCGAACCTCTCCTCCTGTCAGCGGATCAATTCCGCGCCGAGGCGAGTGCTCAGCCGAGTGACGTTACGGAGGACCTCAGACATTCCGCTTCGAACGCCACCCCCTGGCGATCATTATGGAGGAGGTTTCATCCGTTCGCATGAAGTCGAGCAGTCGAACATCCGACGAATCGACAAACTCCTCGAGCGACCTCGGATCGCTACGATGGCGGAGAGCGGATCGACCGCCGGCCGGTCAGGGGAGGGACGAAGTCGTGCAGACATCGCAGTCGGATGCCGCTCAGAGCGCTCTCAACGTGGCCTCCGGCTCGATCGTCACCGTCCGCGACGCGGACTGGCTCGTGACCAAGGTCGATCCGACGCAGGACGGCCTGCTGGTCGAGGTGACCGGCATCTCCGAGCTCGTACGTGACACTCGCGCCGCGTTCTACGAGGGCCTCGACGACATCGTGCCGCTCGATCCGCGAGCGGCACGGCTGCGGTCCGACTCGTCTCCCGGGCATCGAAGCACCCGCCTCTGGCTCGAATCCACGCTGCGTCGCGCTCCGCTGCCGCTCGGCGACGGGAGCCTCTCGGTGTCGACGCGGATGCTCACCGACACCCTCGGCTATCAGCGCAGTGCCGTGCGCAAGGCTCTGAGTTCGGAACAGCTTCGCCCTCGCGTCCTCCTCGCCGACACGGTGGGCCTCGGCAAGACGATCGAGATCGGAATGATCCTCTCCGAGCTCGTGCGTCGCGGACGCGGAGAGCGCATCCTCATCGTCACCCCGAAGCACGTGCTCGAGCAGATGCAGTTCGAGATGTGGACCCGTTTCGCACTGCCGTTCGTCCGCCTCGACTCCGTCGGCATCCAGCGGGTGCGCCAGAAGCTGCCGGCCACCCGCAACCCGTTCAGCCTCTACAAGCGCGTGATCATCTCGGTCGACACCCTCAAGCAGGAGCGCTACCTCAATCATCTGCGCCGACAACAGTGGGATGCCGTCGTCATCGACGAGTCGCACAACCTCACCGGCGCCACCAAGAACAATGCCCTCGCCCGCGTGCTCGCCCCGAACACCGAAGCCCTGATCCTCGCATCGGCGACGCCGCACAACGGCCGTAAGGAATCGTTCGCCGAGCTCATCCGCCTTCTCGAGCCGACCGCCGTCTCGCCGGACGGTGATGTGGATCCTCGGGCACTCGATCGCCTCGTGATCCGCCGGCACCGCTATTCCGACGAGGTCAAACGTGAGGTCGGTGACCAGTGGGCGGAGCGCAAGGAGCTGCAGCATCTGGTCGTCGCCGCGTCGCCTGCGGAGGACGCCGTCGCCGACGAGCTCGCCGAGGTCTGGCTCTATCCGCAGGTGAGTAGCCCATACTCAGGGGACAACAAGGGACTCTTCCCCTGGACGCTGGCGAAGGCGTACCTGTCGAGCCCACCGGCTCTGCTCGAGTCCGTGCGCAACCGCATCCGCACCCTCGGCGACTCGCGCACTCTCGAGCAAGATCGAGAGATCGAGGCGCTCAGGCGACTGGAAACTCTGGCGAAGGACAGCACCGAGGGCGAGTCGGCGAAGCTGATGAGACTCGTCGCGTACCTCAAGCAGATCGGCATCGCGCGTAGTTCGGCCGAACGAGTGGTCATCTTCTCGGAGCGAGTCGCGACCCTCCACTGGTTGCAACACCGCCTCCGCGACGAGCTCAAGCTCAAGGAGGAGCAGGTCGAGATCCTGCACGGTGGCCTGTCCGATGTCGAACAGCAGGCCGTGGTCGAGTCGTTCAAGCAGTCGTCGTCACCGATCCGTGTGCTGATCACCGGCGACATCGCGTCGGAGGGTGTGAACCTGCACTCGCAGTGCCATGAACTGGTCCACTTCGACATCCCCTGGAGCCTCATCCGCATCGAACAGCGCAACGGCCGCATCGACCGGTACGGTCAGCAGCACCCACCGCAGATCACCACCCTGCTGCTGAGCCCGTCGAATCAGCGTTTCTCCGGCGATATGCGGGTGCTGCAGCGCCTCGTCGAGCGCGAGAACGAGGCCCACGGCGCGCTCGGTGATGCAGCCGTCCTCATGGGGGCGTACAGTGTCGCCGCCGAAGAGAAGGCGATCGAGCAGGCGCTGATGAAGGGCAACTCGCTCGATGACGTCGTTCCGGGGATCGCTGATGTCTCGGTCGAGTCCGACGACCCGTGGCGGGCATTCCTGCAGGGATACACCGAGTCGATCCCTGCCGTGGTGTCCGCCACCGTCGACGACGGCGGCACCACCGGGCTCTTCGAATCGGATGCCGACTACCTGCAGTCCGCCCTGCACGAGGTGTTCGAGACACCCGCGGAGAACCTCGGCGCGGGCGGCGTGGACTGGAAGGTCCACTCCGGGTACGGCATGGTCGAACTGAGCCCGACCGACGACCTCAAGCAACGACTGACTGTCCTGCCGCAGAGCTACCTGCAGGAGCGCAAGGTGCTCGGCGACATGAAGCTCGCGACCACGGAGACCCGGGCCAAGGCCTCGCTGAAGGACGCGCGTGACGACACCGCGGAGCGCCAGAGCCTGTGGCCGGACACGCATTACCTCGGGCCGTTGCATCCCGTGCTCGACTGGGCGGGTGATCGCGTGCTCGCGAAGCTCGGTAGGAACGAGGTCTACGTCGTGCGCGGTGACGTACCGATGCCGACCGTGCTGCTGCTCGGCACTCTCAGCAACGCCCGAGGTCAGGTGATCGCGACCAGCTTCGTGACCGTCGCGGGCGGCATGATCCACCCCTACGCGAGTGCCGGAGAGGCCCTCGCAGACCTCGGCATCACTTCGGCCCAGACCAATCCGGGCGCGATCGACGACGTCGAGGCGCTGCAGGATCTCATCCCGCGGGCGGTGGACCGAGCTGTGGCGCATCTCGAGGTGACCACCGAGGCCGCGGCGGCAGACGCACGCCGGCGGGTCGACGAATGGTCCCAGCGCGTGGAGTCGTGGATCGAGACGTCGGGTGACCTCGTCCAGCGAGCGGACCTCAAGGGTCGGCGCTCCGCGGTGAAGGACGAGGAACTCACAGCGCGTTCGATGCTCCCGTCGCGGCATCTCGCCCGACCCCTGCTCGTCGTCGTTCCTGAGGAGGCCTGAGATGGCATCGGATGCGTTCATCGTCGGCGAGGACTGGATCAGCGAGCACTACTTCAACACCGAGTCTGCGAAGCAGTCTTTCCAGGGCCGTGTCATCGCGCGCCGCAAGGATTGGGACGAGCGCGAGAGCGCAGGAGAGAAGACGCCGCGATCACGCATCGCGGCGGCCGGAGGCGCACTCACGGCGCTGCTCTCCGCGGTCGACACGGATGCCGACGACGATGCGGCGATCGAGGTCGATGCCGACCGCCATCGCAGCGAGGTACTGGCACCCCTCGCCGCTGCCCTCGGCTACGAGGACGCTCGTTGGCGCCGCGAGACGAACGGGCCGGTCACCCTGCTCGCGCCGAAGGACGCCACCGAGGTGTCGGCCGCGCTTGTCTTCGCTCGCCCCGTCGCCGACGTGGTCGACCTGCTGTCGAAGAACCGGCCGACCCTGCTCGAGCCGTTCCTGCCGGACGATGAGACCGGCGAGGTCCTGTCGGCGGCGCGAGCTCTCTCGTGGTTGTTCACCAGTGATGACGCTCCCGCGTTCGCTGTTGTGCTCAGCGGCGCGAAGGCGCTCGTCGTCGAGCGCGAGCGCTGGGCCGAGGGGCGCTACCTCGCCGTAGATCTTCAGCTCGTGCTCGACCGCAACGAGGTGAAGAAGCGAGGTGGCGAGTTCGATCGCGCCGTCGCCGTACTCGCCGCCGAATCCGTCTCACCCGATGTCGACGGCACCACGTGGTGGGCCGAGACGCTCGAAGACTCGGTCAAGCACACCGTCGGCGTCTCCAAGGACCTCCGCGACGGTGTGCGGGAATCGATCGAGATCGTCGCCAACGAGGTCGTGCGCCGCCGCGCAGCTCAGGGACTCGACCCGTTGCCCGCGAGCGAGGCGAACACGCTTGCCCGACAGTCGCTGAGATATCTCTACCGCGTGCTGTTCCTGCTGTTCGCCGAGGCGTCGCCCGAACTGCGCGTGCTTCCCGTCGGTGCACCCGAGTACGCCCTGGGGTACGGCCTCGACCGGCTCCGCGAACTCGTTCTCGTCGAGCTCGGCGAGGAATCCCGACACCGCACTCATCTGCACGAATCGCTCGACACCCTGTTCCGCCTGGTCGACGTCGGCCATGGGAAGGCTGCCCCTGCCGATGGGGCTGAGCTCCCCGAGGGGCTCGAGTTCCACCCGCTGAGTGCAGATCTGTTCCGACGCGAGTCGGTCGCCCTGATCGATGCGGTGAAACTCGGCGACGGGGCACTGCAGCGCGTGCTCTCACTGCTGTTGCTCACGCGCGAGGAGCGGACGAAGAACGGTGGGGACCGGGGTTTCATCTCGTACGCCGACCTCGGAATCAACCAGCTCGGCGCCGTGTATGAGGGCCTGATGTCGTACAGCGGCTTCTTCGCTGAGACCGACCTGTTCGAGGTGGCGAAGGACGGCGACTCGTCGAAGGGCTCGTGGGTCGTGCCCGTCGAACGCGCGCACGACATCGCCAAGCAGCACTTCGTGATGACCGAGGACCCGATCACTCACGAGCGGGTACAGCGACGATATCGAGGCGGCGAGTTCGTCTTCCGCCTGTCGGGCCGTGAACGCCAGACGTCGGCCTCGTATTACTCCCCCGAAGTCCTGACGAAGTTCGTGGTCGGTCAGGCGCTCGAAGAGCTGCTCGATCAGGACGGTCACACCACGTCGGCCGAAGAGATCCTGAGCCTGACTGTGTGCGAGCCCGCGCTCGGCTCGGGCGCGTTCGCCATCGAGGCGGTGCGCCAACTCGCCGACGAGTACCTCAGCCGTCGCGAGCAGGAAGTCGGTGAACGCATTGACCCCGACGAGCGTCCGCGTGAGCTGCAGAAGGTCAAGGCCGCGATCGCTCTGCACCAGGTGTACGGGGTCGACTTGAACGCGACCGCCGTCGAGCTCGCCGAGATATCCCTCTGGCTCGACACTATGGTCGACGGGCTTCAAGCGCCGTGGTTCGGCCTCCGGCTGCGGCGGGGCAACTCGCTCATCGGTGCCCGGCGAGCGGTGTACTCGCAGAAGCAGGTCATCGACAAGGCGTGGTTGAAGGACACCCCGACCGACGTACCCGTCTCGACTCTCGTCGACGACATGCGCGACGGTCGGATCGGGAGCGCGACTTCAGGCAAGATCCATCACTTCCTCCTGCCCGCCGAGGGCTGGGGTTCCGCAGTCGACGCGAAGGAAACCAGGGACCTCGCACCCGAGGCACACTCCACACTTCGCGAGTGGCGCAAGGCGACCCGCGCGAAGCCGTCGAAGAGGCAGCTCGAGCGACTGGTCGGCCTCGGGCATCGGGTCGAGGCGCTGTGGCAATTCACGCTGCGCCGCCTCGAGATCGCCGAGCGACAGGTCTCTCGCGAGCTGACTCTCTGGAACGATCCTCGACCGCCACGCGAGGGTGACGAAGCAGTCGTCGGCCGCGCCGAGGTCGAGGCGTTCCTGAATGACGACAGCGGGGCGTACCGGCGTCTGAGAAGAGTGATGGACGCGTGGTGCGCCCTGTGGTTCTGGCCGCTCACCGACGACCTCACGCAGGGGACCCCACCTCCGAACCTCGACGAGTGGCTTGACGGGGTCACCGCACTCATCGGCGGCCACTCGCGCGCAACTGCACGGAAGGCGGGTGAGGGAGCCCAGCAGTTCGGCCTGCCGACAGGGTGGGATGACCTCGCCGAAGCCGAGAAGGACGACCTCGACTGGTCGAGCGCACTCGATGTCGAGGACGCTCTGATAAGTCATCCATGGCTTCGGGTCACCGAGCGCATCGCCGAAGCGAACGGCTTCTTTCACTGGGAGCTCGACTTCGCGGGAGTCTTCGCACAGGGCGGCTTCGATCTGCAGGTAGGGAATCCGCCATGGGTTCGGCCTCGGTCTGACGTAGATGCCCTGATGGCGGAAGGAGACCCGTGGTGGCAGTTGGCAGTCAAGCCGACCCAGGCAGAGGTCAAGGCCAAACGCGCGCAGACGCTCGCCATCGAAGGAATCCGCGACCTTGTTGTCGACGGCACCGCCGATGTCGCGTGCACTGCCGCGTTCGTCGGTTCTCCGATCCTCTATCCGCACCTGGCCGGTCTGCAGCCGGATCTCTACCGATGCTTCATGGAGCTGACCTGGTCTCATCTCAGTCCCACGGGGGCTGTAGCTCTGATCCACCCGGAGAGCCACTTCACGGACGAGAAGGCGGGCTACCTACGCCAAGCGACGTATGAGCATTTGCGGCGTCATTGGCAATTCATGAACGAGCTGGTGCTGTTCGAGATTGATCACCATGTCTCGTACGGCGTGCATGTGTACGGCGCTGCACAGAAACCGCAGTTCAGCATGGCGACGAACCTGTACCACCCGGAGACGGTAGTCGGATCCCTTCGACACAATGGCGATGGGCCGGAACCAGGGATCAAGAACGTCGACGGCAAGTGGGATCTCAGTGCCCACAGCGGCCGCATCACGATCGTCGATGACGACGTTCTGCGGTCATGGCATGGACTTCTGGAAGACGAATCCACGCCGATCCGGAGAACGCGGATGGTCTACGCGGTCAACCGAGCAACTGCGGCTGTGTTGGCAAAGCTCGCCGACGCTCCCCGACTCGGCTCGCTGGGGCTCGAGTTCTCCGCCGGCTGGCACGAGAAGAACGACCGCACGAAGGGATACTTCGACGTGGAATGGGGCGAGGTGGAATCCTGGGATCAGGCGATCCTGCAGGGTCCGCACCTCTTCGTCAGCAACCCGTTCTACAAGTCCCCGAATTCGACGATGCTCCACAACCTGGACTGGTCGCCGATCGACCTGGAGACGCTCGCGCCGAACGCGATGCCCGTCACCTCCTACAAGCCGGCCAAACCGCGCGCCGAGTACGACGCCGCCTACACGCATTGGGGCCCCGACCGTGTTCCTGCCCGCGACCACTACCGCATCGCGTGGCGACGCATGGCAGCCAACACTGGCGAACGAACTTTGATCCCGGCGATCATCCCCCCAGGTACAACGCACGTCGATGGAGTCTCGTCAATCGCAATTCCATCGGATACGCCGCGCAATCTTCTCGTCGCCGCGGGAAGTATCGCTTCACTAATCGTTGATGTGACTATTCGCACGACGCCGAAGGGGGATATTCGAGAACCCGCAGTGCGACGCCTTCCTTGGTCCTCGGGGGCTCTCGACTCGGAGTTAGCCTTGCGCTCCGCTCGGCTCAACGCGTCCACCAGCACTTTCAACGCTCTCTGGCGGCATTCGTTTGATGAAACATGGACTAAAGACTCGTGGGCCGGAGGACTCAGTTACCACGGCCGACCTCCCCTGGCAGTTCACTCGACGACCTGGACCCCTGACATTCCCCTCCGCAGAGCGTCAGACCGCCGCCAAGCGCAGGTCGAGATCGATGCCATCGTCGCTCTCTCGCTCGGCATCACGGTCGACGAACTCTGCACGATCTATCGCACCCAGTTCGCGGTGCTCTTCGGCTACGACCGCAACGTCTACTTCTACGACGCCAACGGACGACTCGTCCCGAACGAGGTGCTTAAGGTCTGGCGACAGAAGGGCGAGACGATCTCACAGGAGGAGCGCACCGCGACGAATGCGTCGGGTAACACCTATGAGTACGAGTTGCCGTTCGTCACGCTCGACCGTGAGGCCGACATGCGTCAGGCGTACGCGCACTTCGAGAAGATCCTGCAGGAGCGGTCGTGAGTGAACTGCTTCCCTCGCGTGAGGCGGTGCAGATCCGCGAGGCTCTGACCGACTACCTCACGACCACCTTCGCGCTGTCGGACGTCGACGCACAGCGGTCACTCACCGAGTTCCTCACCGACCCCGAAGCAGGCATCTTCCGCGGGCCGTTCGTCCGTGCACGCATCCCGTTCCGCACGGCGGACGACGGATGGCGCGAGACACTCGACTGGTACGAGGGGCACACGCCCTACGGTCACCAGGCCGACGCATTTCGTCGTCTCAGCAGCTCGAACCTCGGCGATCAGCCCGACGGATCGGTCAAGGCACACCCCCTTCCGACGCTCGTCGTCACCGGTACCGGCTCGGGGAAGACCGAGGCGTTCCTGTATCCGATCCTCGACCATGTGCTGCGGGCGAAGGCCGCGGGTGCCGACGGCGTGAAGGCCCTGATCCTCTATCCGATGAACGCCTTGGCGAACGACCAGGCGCGACGTATCGCCGAGATGATCCGCGAACACGATGCCCTCAAGGGCGTGCGCGCGGCGCTGTACACCGGCGAGCAGGCGGGAGCGAAGCGCACTCGCGTCACCGACGACGGTCTCATCAACCACCGCGAGACGATCCGCGACGATCCGCCCGACATCCTGCTCACCAACTACAAGATGCTCGACCAGGTGCTGCTGCGTCCGGCCGACCGGCCGCTCGTCGAGGCGATGGCGCAGGGCCTGCAGCACCTGGTTCTCGACGAGTTTCACACCTACGACGGCGCGCAGGGCACCGACGTCGCGATGTTGCTGCGACGACTCGGGCTCGCACTGCGCCGCTCTCGCGGCGGTGCGCGCCCGCTCGATCCCTCGTTCGAGGCATATGCCCTGGGCGACGTGACACCGATCGCGACCAGCGCGACTCTGGGCGACGACGGCGATCCGTCGGGCATGGTCGCGTTCGCCGAGACCGTGTTCGGCCGACCGTTCGCCCCAGAGAGCGTCGTCACCGAGACCCGCCAGTCGGCACGCCAGTGGATCCAGAACGCCCGCGCCGCCGGCCGGGTTCCGACGACCGCGGCGGCAGGTATCAACAACGCCATGGCCACCGCCATCGCTGAGGCCGAGATCGCCGAGGACGCATCCTCGGCAGAGGTCGCCGCGATCGTGCTCGATCACCTGTACCCGGCATCGACCGATCCCGACGCGCCGTCTGAGTCCGTCGAATGGGGGAAACTGTCGAGCGAGGATCTCCTGGCGAGTGTCGCTGCCCACCCTCTGATCCACTCCATCGCGCGGATCGCGGATAAGGCCATCTCGATCGACGATCTCGCTGAGCAGCTGCTGCCGCGCGGTCTCGGTACCGACGAGACGTTCGAGTCGCGGCGCGATCTGCGACGCACCTTCCTTACCCGTGTGTTCGCGATGCTCAGCCATGTGCGCGCACGAGTCGGTCGCGCAGCACTGTCGATCGATATCAACCTGTGGGTTCGTGAACTGACTCGCATCGATCGGGCAGCCTCCCCCATCGTGCGTTTCTCCTGGTCGGATGACGGACCGAGCGATGCCCTGCTCGACGAAGGCGAGTTCGCCGTGTTTCCTGCGATCTACTGCCGACACTGCGGACGCAGCGGCTGGGGCGTAGAGCTCGCACCGACCGGCAACGACCTGTCGGCCGATGACGAGAGCATCCGTCGCAACCACGCCTCCCGCGAGACGCGCAGTCGCTTCAGGGCGCTGCTTCATGCTCCGGGCGAAGCCGAGTTCCTCGAGGCCGGTACCCCGGTCGCGGGCCTGGCCTGGTTCGATCCCGAACTGCGTCGGGTGTCAGCGACGATCCCCGAAGACGAGGACGGCACGGCTGTCCACCTGCCCGTCCTGACTCTGACCGGCGACGACGCGAGCGACGACTCTCGCGACGACGTGTGCCCGGCGTGTCAGCGCCGCGACGGCATCCGCTTCCTCGGGTCGGCCATGGCGACGATGCTCAGCGTGATCGTGACCACGCTCTTCGGCGATGCCCAGCTCGACCGTGCGGAGAAGAAGGCGCTGATCTTCACCGATAGCGTGCAGGACGCCGCGCACCGGGCCGGATTCGTGCAGAGCCGCGCACACGTGTTCGCGCTGCGCAACGCCATCCGGCAGGCAGTCGGTGATCAGCCCGCTCCGCTCGACGAGATCGTCATCCGCATGGTGCAGCAGGCAGGCGACGACCGCGACGCCCGGTATCGCCTCGTGGCCCCAGAGCTCGTGGAGCGCGAGGACTTCGCGCCGTTCTGGTCGAGCGACACCCTGCGCCAGGTGCCGACCCAGGTGCGCACCCGCATCAACCGACGTCTGCTGTTCGACGTGGCGATGGAGTTCGGCCTGCACTCCCGCGTCGGACGTACGCTCGAACTCACCGGCAGCCTCGCGGCCGGCGTCGATGCGTCCGACGCGAAGCTCGAAGCGCTCGGCGGCAAAGTGCTGGTCGATGGAGGCTCCGAGACCCTCGACGGACTGTCGGCGGCTGACGCAGAGCCGGCGATCGTGCTGCGCTGGGTGCGCGGTGTGCTGGAACGCATGCGCGAGCGCGGTGCTGTCGAACACGAGTGGTTCTCAAAGTACATCGCAGAAGACGGTCGGCGATGGAACGTCTGGGGTGGACGGCCTCGCGGGCCCGGGATGCCTGCGTTTCCACCCGGACGCGAAGCGCCGGCCTTCCCGCGCGTAGGCCCCAATGCGCCAGCCGGGACGGACGGTCACCGTACACACCTCGACGTCGTGTCGTCGTCGCAGAGCTGGTTCGCAGCGTGGGCACGCAAGACGCTCTCGGTCACGGCGGCCGAAGGATCGACTCTCACCGCAGCCCTCCTGGCCTCGTTGGCACAGGACGGGTTGCTGCACGCGATGAGCATCGCGACCGGCTCAGCGACCGTCTACGCCATCCCGCCGGCATCCGTGATCGTCGCGCCGGTGACCGACACCGAGCTCGCCGATGGCCGCACCCGTCTCGTCTGCGACGTCTGCCAGAACCCGATCACGGGGCTCCCCCTCGCAGTGGCGGCTCTGCGCGACGGGCCGTGCATGTCGGCACGATGCCCCGGCAGTCTGCGCACGGCGCAGACCGGTCAGAACTATTACCGCGGCCTGTACGGCGAGGGGCAGATGCGGCGCGTCGTCGCCCGCGAGCACACCGGCCTCCTCGACGACGATCTGAGATTGTCGTACGAGAACGCATTCAAGTCCTCGGACGAAGACCCGTCCGCACCGAACGTGCTGGTGGCCACCCCGACGCTCGAGATGGGCATCGACATCGGCGACCTGTCGACCGTGATGCTCGCGGGCCTGCCACGAACCGTGGCCTCGTACCTGCAGCGCGTCGGCCGCGCCGGACGCCTCACAGGCAACGCTCTGTCGATCGCCACCGTCACCGGTCGGGGCGATCAGCTGCCCCGCATGGGCGACCCGCTGTCGGTCATCAACGGTGCAGTCCGTCCGCCGGCCACCTATCTCGATGCTCAGGAGATCGTGCAGCGCCAGTACATCGCATCGCTGCTCGACCGACGCACCGGCGCCGGGTTGCTGACGCAGTCCGACACGCACGACGTGTTGGCGTCCAGCGAGCGGGGCACACTTCTCGGTGATCTGATCGCCGACGCGGACGGCCATCACGAGCAGTACGTCGAGAAGTTCCTCGCGGCCCTGCCCGGGATCGAACCGACGACGGCAGACCGGCTCCGTGCGTTCGCCACGCCCGTCGGCGATGACGGCACCTCGCCGCTTGCCGACACGGTGCGCGATGCCGTGCAGCGCTGGAACAAGCAGATCGAAGCCCTGGCCTTCCGTCGCAAGGAGATCGCCGACGCGATCCCTGATCTGGAGGCAGCCGCGGAACTGGGTCTCGAGCCGGACGCCGACGAGGCGCTGCGCACCGCGCAGATCACCCACCGCATGCTGGGCCGTCAGCTCAGCGAGCTGCACAGCGACCACTGGGTCGCCTCGCTCGAGCGCTTCGGACTGCTGCCGAACTACACCCTGCTCGACGATTCCGTGACGCTCGACGCGGCCATCTCGTGGGTCGACCCGGAGACCGGGAGCTGGCAGGAGGATCCGGTGAGCTACCGGCGCGGAGCCTCGGTCGCGATCCAGGAGCTCGCACCGGGCGCCTTCTTCTACGCCCAGGGCCTGGAGATCGAGATCGACGCCGTCGACCTCGGCCCCGGTGGCGAGGCCGTTCAGGAATGGACGTTCTGCTCGCGATGCGGCCACGGTCGCAACCTCGCGACGGGCGACGCCGTGAACACCTGTCCGCGGTGCGGCGCGAAGGGGCTGAACGACGTCGCCCAGCGACTCCGGGTGGTCGAACTCGACACGGTGTCGGCCATCGCGCGCCGCGACGAGGCATCGATCAACGACCGCAGCGACGAGCGTCGACGAACGCGATTCACCGTCCAGGTCGCCGCAGATCTCGACCCGGCGGGCGTGGCCAGGCGTTGGTTCGACGACGAGACGCATTTCGGTGTCACCTATGCTCGCGACCTGACGATCCGGTGGCTCAACCTCGGACGTCAGAGCGCTGGCGGCGAGGCACGGATCATCGCCGGACGGGAGCATTACGCTCCGCTGTTCCGTGTGTGTGACACGTGCGGCAAGCAGGACTCGCAGTCGGGCGGCAACCGCCCGAGCGATCACCGTTCTTGGTGCGCACGCCGGCGGGAGACCCGGGAGCACACCATTCCTCTCGCGCTGAGCCGCACACTCGTCACGCAGGGCACGTTCCTGCGACTCCCGATCGGGATCACGCTCGGCGACTCGCTCGCCGTGCCGAGCCTGGCGGCCGCGCTGATGCGCGGTCTGCGCGAGATGATGGGCGGCGACCCCGATCACCTTCGCGTCATCTCGACGGTCGAGCCCGTCGGCGACGACACCACCGCGGAATCCCTGCTCGTGCACGACGCGGTGCCGGGAGGCACCGGCTATCTCGCCGAACTCGCCGATCCTGACCGCATGTTCGAGCTGCTGTCGACTGCATGGGGGATCGTCCGCGACTGCGAGTGCCGCGGCGAGCAGCGCGCCGCCTGCCACCGATGCCTGTTACCGTATGCGGGCGGGAACACCAGCATCGTCTCGCGGGCAAGCGCCGAGCAGGCGCTCGCGAAGCTGCTGCGCGTGGGAGACGACGGTGAACCCCACTCCTTCGTGCCGGTCGAACAGGACCCGGGAGTCGTGCTCGATGAACCTGTGATCGAACAGTTGTTCCGCAAGCGCTTCATCGAACGAGCTAAGAAGCTCGGCGGAACCGTCAAGGAGAAGCCCGGCGACTGGGGCAATAAGGTCCAGATCAGCTTCCCGGGCGACTCGCGCATCTGGAAGCTGAGTCCGCAGGTGTCGCTCGGGTTCACGAAGCCCGACTTCGTCCTGGAGCAGCACGGAGGCGGAGCCGAGCCGATCGCGATCTACACCGACGGGAAGGCATTCCACGCCAGCATCCTGCACAACAAGCTCGCCGAAGATGCCGAGAAGCGCACCCTCGCCCGCAACGGCGGACACCGGGTGCTCGCCGTGACATGGGCCGATCTGCAGGATGATGACGCACTCCCCCGCGACTGGATCGATCCCGGTTTCGCCGAGCAGGTCGCACCGATGTACCAACTGCCTCTGGGGCAGCTCGACCGACTCCACGCCGATCCGTTGACGACGCTCATGGAGTGGATGCAAGACCCTGCAGGTGAGGCGAAGCGGCGCGACAAGATCGCTCGCGCTCTCCCCATGATGACGAGGAGCGCCGGCACAGTGGCACCCGGCGTCACGCCCGTGGAAGCCGCAGCCGCGACCTTGCGCGGGACAGCCGATTCGCCTTCCGACGACGCGATGAGATGGGTCGTGGATCGCGGTGCTCTCGTCTATGCGACTCGAGTGGGCGACCGGGGCGTATCGGAGTTCGCCCTGATCATCGACGACCGCGACGCCGCTGTCGGCGCCGAAGGATTCGCGGACGCATGGCGGCTCTGGTTGCATCTGTCGAACGTGATCGGTTGGCGACAAGACCTCAGCGGTGTTGAGATTCTTGCGCTTTCGCAGGTCGCTGATGCGGCAACCGACACAGTCGCGAACAGCCCGCTCGGGCGCGTCGACCTCACGCTCACGGACGTCAGCATCGAGTGGAAGACCCTCGCCGAGGGTGCGACCTCGTCCGAGAAGGCGCTGATCGCCGAACTCGCCGCCGCCCCCGGCATCCCGATTCCGAGGATGGGACTCGAGCTGGGCGACGGCATCCCGTTCTCTTTCGTCTGGGAGGATGAGCGCGTCGCGACCGCCTGGGGTCTGAACGATGACGATCGAAAGACACTCGCCTCACTCGGATGGACAACGGTGGAGCCCGAGGCGGATGCGGTCCTGAGCGCTCTCGCCACTGCAGGAAGGAACTGACATGCCCACGATCGTCTGGGGGGCCGCGAAGGACCCGAAGCATGATCAGGCCGTGAAGGCCAAGATCTACACCTTCCTCGGCAAACTCAGCGACGACGACACCGTTCCGGGGCTCCACATCGAGCCGATGCAGAAGCCGCGCGATGCGCGAGCGCGCACGGGTCGGGTGGACATCCACTGGCGAGCGGTGCTCTTCAAGCTGGAGCCCGCGGGCGACGAGCCCGTCTATGTGTACGCCGGAACGTGGCATCACGACGAGGCCATCAAGCGCGCACGGACGACGACGCTGAGCATGAACCCCGTCAACGGTCTGGCCGTCCTACGGCAGGAACTCGACGCCGCCGACGAGACTGAGACGGAGGTTCCCGCAGCGGCCGTTCCCACCGGCGAGGAGGCCCCCGCTCAAGCCACAGCGCTTCTCGCCGATCTCGGGTTCTTCGTCACGGACCTGACAGAGGAGTTCGGTTTCGACGAGGAGACGGCGCAGGCGGCGTTCCGAATCACGGACGACGACGCCCTGCTTGACTTCGCGTCCGACCTGGACACCGCCTGGCAGGCCGACGTCCTCGTCGCGATGGGCGCCGGAACCGCATTGCACCTCATCAAGGAGGAGCTGAAGCTCGACCAACCCGTCGTCATCGACCCGGGTGCGGACGACGACACGAAGCTCGTCGAAGCACTGCGGCATCCCGCCGCCCAGATGCAGTTCACCTTCATCGACGACACGGAAGAGCTGCGGCGCGTCATCGAGGGCGGCGACTTCGGCGCATGGCGCGTGTTCCTGCACCCGGAACAGCGGGAGTACGCCGAGCGTCCGCGCAACGGATCGTTCCGGCTCACCGGAGGCGCGGGCACCGGCAAGACCGTGGTGCTGTTGCACCGCACTCGGCACCTGGCGCGGAAGGATCCCCACGCACGGATCGTGCTGACGACGTTCACGCGAGCGCTGGCCGAGAACCTGCGCCGCGACCTGGAACGACTCGATCCTGATCTGCCGTTCGCGGCCAAACTCGGAGAGCCGGGCATCCTTGTCCGTGGAGTCGACCAGATCGCTTCCGATGTGCGCGCAATCGCCGGCGGCACGGCCTTCGGCGAGGCGGCACTCGCCGTCATCGGGTCTTCCCGTGACAGTATGGCGAGCGCCGCGGAGATCGACTGGAAGTCGGCGATCCATGAGGCCGGCAGTGAGTTGCCGATCGCGCTGCGGTCCGAAGCCTTCCTCGAGGGTGAGTACACGCAGGTCGTCCTGCCGCACAGCATCCACCAGCTCGACGACTACCTGCTGGTGCGACGGCCGGGACGCGGCGTCGCGCTCGACCGTGGTCGACGTGCCGCCGTCTGGGCAGTCATCGAGCAGGCACGCAAGAACCACCGGATCGCCGGAGCACTCTCGTTCGCCGAGGTGGCTGCGGTCTCGGCAGAATGGCTGCGGTCGAACGGGCAGCCTCTCGCTGATCACGTGTTGATCGATGAAGCCCAGGACCTCGTTCCGTCGAAGTGGCAGTTGCTGCGTGCTCTCGTGGCCGAGGGCCCTGACGACCTCTTCATCGCCGACGACACGCATCAGCGGATCTACGGGCAGCCGACGGTGTTGAAACACTACGGCATCGCCGTGCAGGGCAGATCGCGTCGCCTCACGCTCAACTACCGCACGACTCTCGAGAACCTGAGATACGCGATGGAGATCCTGTCCGGCGTGGGGTACTCCGATGCCGAAGCAGAAGACGTGACGACCGCGGGCTATCGCTCGTCACGGAGCGGACCCAAGCCGGTCGCCCGTCCGTCGAAGTCGGATTCCGCGCAATTCGACGCGATCGCGGATGACCTGAAGCGATGGATCGCCGAAGGCGTGAAGCCGGAGACCATCGCCATCCTGTCAGTCTCGAACGCCTCGTCGAAGAAGGTGCAGCAGGGGCTCGGGCAACGTGACGTACCGGTGGCACTGCTGAACTCGCCTCGCATCCCAGGCGGACAACCCGTCGCCATGACGATGCACAATGCGAAGGGCATGGAGTTCTCACGCGTGGTGTTGTTCGACGTTTCGGACGGCGCGTTCCCGCCGACGATCGCGTACAAGGGTGTGCCGGACGAGGAGAAGTCCGATCTCGACAAGCGCTTCCGCTCGCTGCTGTACGTCGCGGCGAGCCGTGCCCGCGATGAGCTGGTGGTTACCTGGAAGGGAGCACCGAGCGCGTTGTTGCTCGGTGGCTGACGCGCGCGGTCAGAACTTGATGCTCGTGGTGATCTCGATGCTGCGGATCGACTTGACCTCACGCGTGAACGCGGCTCCGATACTGACGCCCTTCTTGCCCGACACAGATTCGGCGATCGACAGAGCAGTCCGAAGGTTGGCGTCGGACTCCCGTGTTCCACTGAGCGTCATCCTGTATCCCTGAATCGGGTTGGCGCCGGTTCGCATCTCGACGAGGGATCTCAATTGCTGATCGTTCGTCAGATTGTGGAGGCGCAGGAATTCCAGTGCAGCATCCGAATCCGGCTCGCTGCCGCCGAAGGTCAAGCGACCCTCCAGGCGATCATCGAGCTTGCGCGCCACCTCTCTCGAGACATCCGTGTCGCCGCCCCCGAACCCGGGAATGACCATCTTGATCCCACCGCTGATCCCCGCGGTCTGACGCTCGATCTTCGCGTCCTCGAACTGCACCTCTTTCGCACCGAGAAGTTTCGCGACGTTCGCGAGGTGATGATACTTCGCGCTGGCGAACGACTCGAGCGCATGCTCAGAGAACTCGAAGACGTCGGTCTCATACGGGTTCTTGATCAGCAGCGCTCCCGGAATGAGCTGGCCGACGGCTCTGAGCATCTCCTGAACAGCGTTGACCTGCGCCGCGTTGCTCGCGGCCATCACCGAATACGGGACGACCATCGCATCGAGATCGTCGAGCAGGGCCACGGAGCCTGGGTCTCCCGCGATGTCCAAGTACAGACCGTCTTCGGCGACCAGAACCGATCGAGGAGATCTACCGTTCTCGATGTCCTTCACGCGGGCACACTCCTCTGTGTTCGGGGCGGGCCGACTACTGCAGACGGTTCTTGATCCCCTTGAGCAGCCTATCGGCGTCTCTGGACGTGGCCAGGCTCCCGACGACGACCGCAACGCCACCGAGTTTGACGGACCCGAGCTTGACGACATCGGCGGCTTCCACTTCTCGGGCGACCCGTGCGGGATGACGAGCGTGATCCGGATGCGCGTCCGCCCAAGTACCGACGAGCAGGATCTTCGGCGCGTCGCCGGACATCCCGCCGAGCCATCTGCTGAACAGTGCAAGGTGGGTCTTCATCATCTGCGTCGCCTCAGGATCACCGCTCGCGATGAGGTCTGCTCGGAAGAGGTACCAGACGTGATCGGCGTCCGCGAATGCGTCCTTCCATCCGGCGACATTGAGACCATCGCTGCCGGGCAGGTCTCGCGGGACCGCGAAGTCGACCGTCCTGCCTTTGATCTCGAGCGGAAAACGACCACGCTCGCCGCCGGGCACGGCGTGCGGCAATGCTCCATCGGGAGCGCCGAAGTCGCGGAGAAGCCTGATGAGGGCGGTCTTGCCGGTCTGCGGCGCGCCGAGAATCGCCACCGTGCGCTTGTCGAGGATCTTCCAGATCTTCGGTATCGCGGTGATGAGGGCCCCGCTGACGGCGACAACGGCTATCGCGACGGGTACAACCAAGATCGGAAACGGCACTTCTGCACTCCCTGGCTGAACGCTTATCGAGTCACTCGATGCGGATGATCCAGAACCATCGGCCGGGTCCGGGTGCGGTCAAGCCTAGCGGCGCTGGGGTCGTGCTCGGTTCCGTCGGGCATGTCACGAGCCAGAGGTTCTCGAGGGCGAACCGGTTAACGCAGTGGGCCGACTTCCAGCACATCCGTAACGCTCGTGTTGACGTTCGATCCTTCGGACCGCTACACGCCTCGGAAGCAGTCATAGGTCCGCAGCCTATCGGCTGACGCGCAAGCAACTGCAGACACTGCTCGATGCAGACACCACCATCAGACTGAAGCCAAGTGGTTAGTCGAGGACTCGTCGAACTTCACTCCAAACCGCTCGCCCGAGCTCACCTGCTGCGCCACCCGCCGCAACGCCAACAGCAACGGCTCCACCAACACCGACCCCAGCACCACGTACCGCACCGCGGCTTCCGCAGACTCACCCGGCACCCCCGCGATCTCCGCATCCGCGATCCGCCGCGCACTCGCGAGGTACTCCGCCATCACCGCCTCCGGCACCGTGAACCCGACGCGCTCCAGCCCCTGCAACGCTCGCGAGACCGCATGCAGCACCGCGGGGTCACACATCCCCGGCTTCCACCCGAGCTGCGCGGCGAGCGCCTCGGCGCCAGCGAGGTCCAAAGACTCATCCACCGGCGGGGTGATCGCGGCATGCGCGGTCCCCAGCAACTCGTGCGGGTTCGCGGGCGGATCATCCAGCGCCGCGACCACCCGTCGCGTCTCAGCGATGCTCACGCCCGCATCGAGCAGCGCCCGGATCACGCGCAGCCGCTCGACGTGCTTCTCGCCGTACAGGGCCTGCGTCGCGGAGGTGCGCTCCCCCTCGGGCAGCAGCCCCTCGCGCAGGTAGTACTTGATCGTCGGCACGGTCACGCCGGTCTGTGCTGACAGTTCAGAAATTCTCATGGCCACCTCTTGACTTCGATAGTAGCGCTATCCATTATGGATAGCACCACTATCCATACGAGGAGTCGCCATGTCGAAAGTCATCACGGGCCGCATGACCCACCGCCACGAGGGCGAGCTCGTCGTGTTCCACATCGGGATGCAGATCAACCGGCGGTGGCGCCCCGACCTGTGGCTGCCGGCGTTCGTCGCCATGCCACGCATGCTCCGCGAGCTCAGTACCGAGACAGACTCCGGACTGCTCGGCTACCAGCTCCTTCTCGGATCGGGCGGCCCCTACGTCGTGCAGTTCTGGTCGTCCGTCGACAAGCTCTACGCCTACGCCTCGAACCCGGACCAGCAGCATCGTCCGGCGTGGTCCGCCTTCAACCGCGCAGCCCGCAAGGCTCCGGGAGCGGTCGGCGTCTGGCACGAGACCTTCCTCGTCGACACCGCCGAGAGCGTGTACGTCTCGACGAAGCGCATGGGCCTCGCGGCCGCGACGGAACACGTGCCCGTACCGCGACGCCACGACCGTGCGCAGGCGCGATTCACGGACGGAAAGACAGGGGCCCCCGCGGCAGCGCCCGCGCACAAGCCAACGGCGTGAGGCAGGTCGCGCTCAACGTCCGGACGGACGGCGAGGTGCGGATGGCATGCGCCCCCGGCCACGGCTCCGGCGACGCGCGATCATTCGCGCCGCCCCGCGCACGAGCACGAACGCGAGCACGAGGATCACGACCGCGACCGCTGCGGTGATGGCGAACCCGGTCCAGCTGAAGAACGACGCATCCATGCCTGGATCCTAGCGCTCCGCCCGCTTCTCGGCGGGGTCCTCGAATATATTGCAATAGTCCTCATACGAGAGTTATCTGTTTTCAGATCGCTACGACCTTGAGGGGGACAACATGCACGTTATCGGAAGGCGCGTGTCACTGACGGCACTCGCGCTGGCCGCGGGGATTTCGCTGCTCGTCGCATCGCCGGGAGCCGCCGTTGCCGCCACTTCGGCTGCACAGTCGGCGGAGGGCGACAGCTCATCAACATTGAGCAGCACTCCCGGGACCTCACCGATCCCACCCGACGACACGAAAGGATCCGGGCACACGAACGTCGTCACTCCCCGCTGCGTCGTCTGTGGGGCTCCCGTCAAGAAGGCCGTGAAGGTCAGCGGCCCCGTGCTGGTCCAGAAGAAGTTCGTCGAGTACCTCACGGGCGCATGGGCGCGTTCGACCGGATACTCGTGGCGGGAGGACACCACCGTCACATCGTCGATATCGTCCGGATTGGGCGTCAGCGCCGGCGTGGCGTCCAGCAACCTCGGGGTCTCCTCGAGCGTCACGAAGACCTACGGTGTCACGGTCAACATCAGCGCCAACAGCAGCAAGTACTCCAAGCTCGGGCTCGCATCCAACTTCAATCGGTACGCGGTCAAGTCCACCTGGTTCCAGAACGGCAAGGTCGTCCCTGGGTCGACCTGGACCTACGGCGATCTTTACTCCCCCACCAAGGATCAGTTCCTCGTCGTGTACTACCGCTGACGTGACGCTCCTTCTGCGATGGAGTGTCGGGGTGCTCTGCCTCAGCGTCCTCGCGACCCTGGCATCCTGCTCTCCGGGGGAAACGCCACATTCGACCGCCTCGTTCGCACGGACATCCGCGATGATCGTCCAGCCGACCAACGCGGCCTATCCGATCAACCTGATCTTCGTGGCCGAGCCCGACGACGCGATCTGGACCGACCTCACCGGCATCGTGCTTTCGGACGAGTTGTCGATTCCGCCGGGCGACTTCACCGTCATGCGTGGAGACGGCGCCAACGGGGTCATACTCGGGAACGTCACCTTCACTGTCGACGTTGCCGCCGCCGGGCTGTCGTTCCGCACGGTCGGCCTCGTCTTCGCAGGCTCGTCGACGATCACTCAGGTTCCCGTTGGCAGCTGGTCGCTGAGGGGCGCGCCGGCCGACGACTTCGCCTCGGAAGACGCCGGTGCGGACGTAGTCGGGATGTCGAGGTGCACGACGGCCGACTTCCCCGTTCCTGATGCTGTGGCGTCGGTTCAGCGCTTCGACACGGGCTCACCAGACGTCCACGCAGACGAGGTCGCGCTGGACTCCCGGTCGCACAGCGTCACAGCGGAACTCGCGTGCGACGGAGACTTCGACTTCCGCGTCATGAGCCCGTCCATCGACTACACGGACGACAGCGGCAAGGCACGCACCACTCGCCTTGCGCCCGTGTCGATCGGCTTTCAGGATGTCACCGATGCGGACCTGCAACGCATCTCGCGACGTTGACGCATACGTCTTTCGCTCGCACCGAGCTACACGAGAAGGGAGCCACGATGTTCGTCGGCCAAAAGCACAGCCCCAGACACTATCCAGGTCACTGCCACCCAGCCGTATGTGGTTCCGGGCTTGGTGTGGTGGGTCGACACGTACCGTGGAGGTCCCTGCAGATGAGGGATGTGCCGCGAACCTGGTGGGGAGTGATCACAGAGCGCGGGCGCGAACGGGCGCTGACAATCGCGATGGGCCTGCTGATCGCAGCAGCCACGGTGCTCTCAGTGCTCTACCCCCCCTACAGGACCATGGTTGTTCGTGATCACCGCGCTGATCGGTGCCGCGTGGTACCTGCACATGATGAGGCGTTGGCTAACTCGAAGGGCGACGAATGGCCGGAATCCCGATGGTGCGTGACGTGCGATCGGAGCAGCCGCTCGTCGTCGAGCATTCGACGTGGTTCGCAACGATCACGCACCCCCGCCGCCATCTCGTCGCGACCCTGTGCGTATGGGGCTGGTTCGTCGCGGTGCTCGCAGGCGCGGACTCTGTGCCGCAGCTCGCTCCGGCGCTCGAAGCGACTGCGGCGACGGGCGCCGCCGTGTGGCACTTCGCGATGATGAGGCGATATCGCAACGCGAGCCGGCATTCCTCGCCGCCCGGACCCATGTCGTGATCCCAGCCGGGCTGCCGTCGCGGAGGTGGCGCCGGCCCTCATCCATTCAACTCCACGCGCCACCGGCGACCAGCGCGCCGACAACATCGTCGAGACTGGTCTGCTTCCAGGTGGCCGAAGGCGACTTCTGAGGCCCGCCCGTTCGCGTTCAGTGTTTCGACGCGATCCTTTTCCCGGTTCTGTGTCCTGTGCGCTGGTGGTCGTCCGTCGTCTGGGTAAGTAGATGTAGAAAGACCTTGAGGAGAACACATGCGCTACGTACTTTTCATCTGCACCGACCCGACCGCTGAGCCCTACGTCGAGGCCGAGGACAACGCCGGAGAGTGGGTGGCGTCGCTGCAGGACAGCGGCTCCTACGTCTTGGGCGACCGTCTGCGGCCCGTCGAAGACGCCACGACCGTGCGCGTCCGAGCCGGCGAGCGGATCGTGGCCGACGGACCGTTCACCGAGAGCCGCGAATGGATCGCCGGGTTCGACGTGATCGACGCCGACGACCTCGACGCCGCGATCGAGATCGCCGCCGCACACCCGATGGCCCGGTTCGGCCTGGTGGAGGTGCGGCCCGTGTGGCCGCTCGGGTGACGATGTGACCATGCCGGAAGGGCCGCCGGGCACGCTTCCGGATGCCATGGCCGCCGTTCGGCACGTGGCATCGATCGAGTACGGCCGCGTGGTCGCGAGTGTGATCGGCACAGTCCACGACTGGACCCTCGCGGAAGACGCCGTTCAGGACGCTCTCACGCGAGCGGTCGAGCGGTGGCCAGGCGACGGGGTTCCGGCGAACCCCGCCGCCTGGGTCACGACCGTCGCGCGCCGCCGCGCAATCGACCTCGTCCGGCACGCGGACGCCGAGCGCCGGGCGGTGACCCGGCTGGAGCACGAGCCGCACGATGGCGTCGACAACACCCGAGAAGCCGACGACCACGACGACGCGTTCCCGCACGGGGACGAGCGGCTGAAGCTGATCTTCACCGCCTGCCACCCCGCGTTGACCTTGGAAGCCCGCGCGGCGCTGACACTCCGCACTGTCCTGAACGTGTCGATCGAACAGCTCGCCGGGATCTTCGCGGTCGCACCCGCGACGATGGAGAAGAGACTCGTGCGGGCGCGGGCCAAGATCGCGCACGCGAACATCCCGTACCGCGTTCCGGATGCCGCGCAGCTCGACAGTCGAAGTGCCAGCGTCTGCGAGGTCCTGTCCGCCCTGTTCACCATCGGCTACTCCGATCCGACGCTCCAGCCCGACCCCGGCGCCGAGGCCATTCGACTTGCTCGGCTGTGCCGGCAGCTGCTCCCCGCGGACTCCCCGGCTCGACTCGAGTTCACGGGCCTTCTCGCCCTCCTGCTCCTTCAGCACTCCCGCCGCGCGGCACGCACGACGCCCGACGGCCTGTCCGTGCCGTTCGATGAACAGGATCGCGAACTGTGGGATGTCTCCGAGATCGACGAAGGGCTACGGCTTCTCGACAACGCCGTAGAGGAGGCGGCACGGGCGGGCATCCACGGCGGACGACACCTCATCCGCGCCACCGTCGCGGCCGAATACGTCCGCCCCGCCCCGGGGACCGAGATCGACCACGCCCGCATCGCCGACATCTACGGGGTGCTGGAACAGGTGGATGCGTCGCCGTTCGTCCGCCTGAACCGTGCGGTCGCCGTCGCGAACGCGGGACGACCGGCCGAAGCCCTCGCACTGACGGAGGCGCTCGAAAGCTCGCTGGGAGGACACCACCTCTACTCAGCGGTTCGGGGAGATCTCCTGCAGCGCCTCAAGCGCGTCGAAGAAGCGAGCTCCGCGTTTCGCGCTGCCGCGCGTGCCGCTCCGACGGAACGCGAGCGACGGTCTTACTCCCAGCACGCGGACGACATCGCCTCGGCGTCGACGTGACCTGCGCCCCTCCCTCGTACGAGGGCAACGAGTTCTATAGCCAGCTTCGGTGCCACGCCGACATCGCCTCGTTCAAGGCGCCATGGAACCTCGACGCGTGGCGGCCTGACGCAAGTTACAGCGACGTCTTGGCCGCAGGATGCAACCCGTAGGAGCGATTGTGAAGCAACAAACGAGACGAGCAATGGTCAGCATGGGATTCGTCGGTGCCGGCGTCATCATCCTCGCCATCGTCATGGCGATTGCTGACGGCTACATCTCAGACGCGGAGCACACGACTGGGAACGTCGCACCTGCTGCTCTGACCGGCCTGCTCGGCGCATGCCTCATGCTCCGCGGCTTCGGAAGCATCCTCCTCCGAAAAGAGTGACCAAGGGTCTACAGCTCTGCTCACTCGGCCCCGCTACCGGACACGGAGCGATCGGTGAGGTTGACGCCGATCGTAAAGGCAAGGAGCCCGATCACGAGGTACACCGGTAGCGCATCTCCGGCCGGGCTGTCGAGGTTGCCCGACGAGCCGAACCACGCAAGGACCCCGAACCACACCAGAACGGGAACGATGGCGAGAAGAGTGCCGAGCTTCCTGCCGACCCGCCCCACCAACGCCCCCCAGAGGAGAAGAGCCACGCCCACCGCGACAAAAAGCATGATGTCCACCTCTAGCAGTTCCTCACCCACGGCCACCACACGCCCGCCGGCCCCGACACGATGCCGCGGGATCGCGTTCGCTGTGTCATGCGACACATGAAACCATACATATGAGGTCACAAGCGATATTCTCGACTCGGGGTATCCGACGAGTGCAGCATGGAGAACCACGACCGTCGCGCCGCACAGCAATCCAGCGAGAGACTCAGCCCGCCGCGATCCCCTGCAGCAAGCGCACCACCGTCTCCTCCACCCGCTCCGCGCTCAACGGCTGCCCGATCAGGGCGGAGTACGAGGCGATCGCGATGAACTCGTCGGCGACCGCGGCGGCATCCACGTCCGCCCGTACGTCTCCGTCCGTGCGTCCGCGTGACACCCGCTCCGCGACCCACTCCCGGATCGGCGCCGCCAGCCGCCCGTTCAACACCAGCCCCAGCTCCGGATCAGCCGCCGTCACCTCGATGAGGGCCCGCGCGAGCGACACACCCTCGGGTCGGGCCAGTCCCGCGGACACCGCCGTGAACCACGCGCGCAGGTCCGCGCCGAGGTCGTCCGTCATCGGCACGACGACATCCGCACCAGGGACCGCGCCTTCGAGCAGCGCTTCCCCGAGGATCGCGGCCTTCGACGGCCACCACCGGTAGATCGTCTGCTTCGACACCTCCGCCTCAGCCGCAAGACCCTCGATCGTCACGGCCTCGTACCCGTCTGCGGCGAGCGCGCGACGCATCGCCTCCAGCACGGACTGGCGGGCCTTTTCACTGCGAGGACGGGGCACCTTTCGAGCGTACAGAGGCGTACACTGGAACATAAGTAGACGCACCGTTGCGAAACCCGAGCAAGGAGAAAGAGCATGGCCCTCACCGCACACTCCACCATCGGCGACTGGATGAACGACCCCACCGGCGGCCCGCTCATCCGGGGCCTGTTCGAGCAGACGGGCGCCGACCCCCAGCTCCTGACCCCCGTGCTCGGACTCCCCCTGCAGCAGCTCGTCGCCATGAGCCAGGGCCAGCTCCCGCAGTCGGTCGTCGACGACCTCGTGCGCGCCGCGAACAACGGCGAGATCCCCGAGGAGGACGCCGCCGAGGGCTGGACCGAGAAGGTCACGGCGGGCCGCTTCGCCGGCAAGACCGTCATCGTCACGGGTGCCGCCTCCGGCATCGGCAAGGCCACCGCCTCGCGCATCGCCCGCGAAGGCGGACGCGTGATCGCCAGCGACATCGCGGCCGAGAAGCTCGACGCCCTCAAGGCCGAGCTCCCGGATGCCGACATCGTCACGGTCGCGGGCGACCTCACGAAGCAGGACGCGATCGACGCCGTGCTCGCCGCCGCGGGCGACCGCATCGACGGGCTCGCGAACGTCGCCGGTATCAACGACGACTTCTCCCCTGCGGGCGAGACCCCGGATGCCGTGTGGGACCGCGTCATCGCGATCAACCTCACCGCGCCGTTCAAGCTCATGCGCGCGGTCATCCCCGTCATGGAGAAGGCCGGTCGCGGCGCGATCCTCAACGTGTCGAGCGAGGCGGGTCTGCGCGGCAACGCCTCGGGCAACGCCTACACGGCCAGCAAGCACGGCATCATCGGGGTCACCAAGTCCGCCGCTTTCATGTACGGGCCGAAGGGTATCCGCGTGAACTCCGTCGCCCCTGGCGGCGTCGCCACCGGCATCCCGATGCCCCCGAACATGTCCGAGTACGGCTCCGGCCGCCTCGCCCCGTTCCAGCAGGCCATCCCGACCGTCGCGACCGCCGAGCACCTGGCCGCGTCGATCACCTTCCTGCTCTCGGATGACGCCGTGAACATCAACGGCGCCATCCTCGCCTCCGACGGAGGCTGGTCCGTGCAGTAACGCGACTCCATGGAACCGACGCCCCCGCCGACCCGAACGGCGGGGGCGTTCTCCGTCCGGGGTCAGCGCCTCTGCGTGAGGACCGTGGTGGCGAGGGCGGTGGCGATGATGCCGAGCGCGCCCACGCCGAGGAGCACGAGACCCGCGGGCCAGACCTCTCGCGTGAAGACGTCATAGCTGTCGTCGTACTCGACGATGTGCTCGACCGTCCCGACTCCCGTGAGACTGATGCCGACGATCAGGGCCACGACCGACACACCCCACGCGGCGATCCATCCGAAGCTGTTCACGGCCAGCCGTCGCCGCTCCGCGAGGTCGACCTCATCGGTCTCGGGCGCGGTCCCCGACCGCGCGTCGTCATCGGTCTCGGGCGTCACCTCGGATGTGGTCTCCACGGCCGCACCATACCGGACGGGACCGGTTCCGGCAGGACGCCGGTCACACCACTCCGACGAGCTCCTCGCGCACCCACGCTTGAAGGGTCGTCGGCGTCGTCGAGAGGACGGACCGCGGCTGCTCCGCCACGAAGCCGTCGCGGAGCCCGGTCGACATCCCGAGCACGGCCACGGCCATCGCCTCCGGCATCCCGGCGGCGCGGAGCCCCTGGCGCATCTCCTCGTCGTCGATGCGCTGCACGGTCACCTCTCGCCCGAGCTCGCGCGTCAGGATCGCGGCGACCTCAGCCCAGCTCAGGTCCGCGGGTCCATGCACGGCCTGCACCCGCCGCCCCCTCCACTCCCCGTTCAGCAGCGTGAGGGCGGCGACCTCCGCGATGTCGCGCGGCGCCACCCACGGCATCCGTAAGTCCAGCGGCAGCACGGTGGCGAGCGTCCCTGCCCGCAGTGACTCGACGTCGAGCAGCAGGTTGGTGAAGAAGTAGCCGCAGCGCAGATGCGTCACGTCGATGTCGAGGGCGTCGAGCGCGACCTCCGTGCCGGCCAGGCCGTCGATCTCGCCGACGCCGTGCCGCTTCTCCGCCCCGACGCTGCTCTGGAACACCACCCGCCGGACGCCGTTCGCCCGGACGGCCTGCACCAGGGCCTCGGTCGCACGCGCGTAGTCGGCGAGCGGGTCGTCGGAGAACGCCGACGGATCCACCCAGTACAGGGCATCGACGTCTCGTGTCGCGGCGACGATCGCCTCGGGATCCTGCGAGTCGGCCTGCGCGATGTCGACGTACGGGCGCAGGTCGGCGGCGATGCGATCGGGGTCCCTGGTGAGCAGTAGGGGACGGACACCGGCGCGGATCAGCATCCGGGTGAGGTGGTGCCCGACGTGGCCGTTCGGGGTGGTGACAGCGATGCGCATGAGGGTCCTCTCGGTCGGTGTCGCTCCACGCTACGGACGGATACGGCCTGATTCCGGCCGCATCTCGCGCGATGATGGAGCCGTGGACGCCCCCTCGCACCGCACCCTCCATCTGCTGTCCCTCCTGCAGACCGGCGGCGAGTGGAGCGTGCCCGACCTCGCCGCCCGCCTCGCGGTGAGCCCGCGGACGGTCCGCCGTGATGCGCAGCGCCTGCGCGACCTCGGCTACGACGTGCTCTCCCGCCCCGGTCCCGGCGCGGCCTACCGCCTGCGACCGGGGACGCGCATTCCGCCGTTGCTCCTGGACGCCGACGACGTCACCACGATCATCACCGGGTTGCTCGTCCTCGAAGCGTGGAGCCCGGAGGACCCGGCCGCCGCCGTCGCCCGCGGGAAGATCGAACAGGTCCTCCCGCCTGGCCTCCGGCGACGGGCCGCGGCGACGGCGCTGTCCACGCAGATCCTGCGGGCCGAGCCGGCGCCCGCGGAGTGGGCTGCGGTCGGGACGCTCGCGGACGCGGTCGCTCAGGGTGCTCGGGTCGCTTTCACCTATACCGACCAGCACGATCGCGCTTCAGAGCGGGTGATCGCGCCGCATCGCCATATCTTCCGCGGAGGGCGGTGGTATGTGGTCGGCTTCGACATCGACCGCGACGACTGGCGGCTGTTCCGGCTCGACCGGATGCGGGAGGTGCGGGCACTGCCGGGGGTGTTCGCGCCCCGGGAGTTCCCGTTCGCATCGGTCGAGGAGTGGCTCACGAGCGACTTCGGCCGTTCCGAAAGCTGATCGCACGCGGCGGCGCAAGCCCCTCCGCGGACGCCTTCCCTCGCCGTACCCTCGCCGCATGTTGAAGATCGTGTCGATCGTGATCCGCGTGGACGACCTCCCGGCCCAGACCGCGTTCTGGAAGGCCGCCCTCGACTACGTCGAACGGGACCCCGCGGAGGACGACTGGGTCGTGCTCAGACCCCGCGACGCCGACGCACCCTGCATCGCCCTCGACGCACACCACTCGGAGCGTGTGCTTCCGCCACGCATCCACCTCGACATCTATGCGGAGGATCAGTCCGCGGAGGTGGAGCGCCTCGCCGGACTCGGAGCGCGGGAGGTGCACTGGGACGGCCGCCCCGACGACGCGGACTACATCATCATGGAAGACCCCGAGGGGAACCGCTTCTGCATCGTGGACCGTCCCGACTGGCGTGGGTGGAGCACCGCGTGAGTCCGGGGTGTTCGTGCGGCCCGTTCGTGCGGTCTCCCGCGGGTGCAGAGTGCGAAGACGCTCCGGGGCGGGCGGCGTTGGGGCCGTTTCTGATCCCGTGTCGGCACTGAATGGGATGCACCCGGTGGGGAGTGCGAAACCGTTCCGGTCGAGGCGAGATCAGGATCAGGGATTTTTCTGCGCTCGCACCGGGGTCCCGGACGGGAACCGGTGCAGAGAAGGGCAGAAACGTGCCCGAGCCGGCGACGGGAGGAACGGTTCTGCGCCTGCACCGGGACTTCAGCGACGACGCATGAGGCCGTCGAGATCGCTGGAGGCGAAGGGTCAGAGAGTATCCGGCGCGGTGGTGCGCTCGGCGGCAAGCGCGCGGCGATGCGCAGTCAGCGCCGCCCGGACCGCCGAGTAGATGATCAGCCACAGGAGCAGCAGCGCGAGAAGCGGGACGACCAGGTAGACGAGGAGGAAGAGGACGGAGGTACCGGCGAACATCGCTCCAGCGTAGGGGCGGTCGTGCTCCAGCGACGGTAGGTAGCAGAGGATCGCCACCTCGTTGCGGTCAGAAGTGCAAGAACGCCCCGAATCCGGTGGCCGAAGGGACGTTCCTGCACTCTCACGCGAAAGGAGGGACGCGGCGTGGCTAGGGGCGCGGGAGGCGGGCGCGGGCGGCGCGGACGAGGGCGGCATTGCTCGGAGCCTCGGAGCCGTCCGGGAGGAGGAGTGTGTCCTCCAGGCCGATCCGCGTGTCGAGGCCGAACTCCGCGGCCAGGTCGAGGGCGGGCCAGGTCGACAGCTCCTCCCCGTGCAGCAGGATCGGCAGGTCGGGCTCCTCGCGAGCCACGTGCGCGATCAGACCTTCAGCGTGCGAACGGACGACGTCGGCCGCCTCCGCCGGAAGCTCCACGAGCACGCGCAGGCAGTCGCCGCGGACCGGGGAGACCCGCCACGCCTCGAGTCCCGCCGCGTCCCAGATACCCGCCTCCACGCCGATGCCCCGTCGACCCAGCGCCACGGCCACTTCGTCGGCCCCGTCTTCGTGCCAGTTCACGGAGGCATAGTCGGGGAGCTCCGTCCAGCCTTCGATGGCCTCGAGCCTGCGTGACACGTCGGGCTCCGCCCAGACCCCGGTCGTCACGCCCACGGGCACTCCCGGCGCCGCGGCGCGGACGGCCCCGAGCCACCGCTGCACATCCTCGGGCGCGAGGGAGTCGCGGCCGGCGGCATCCTTCGGGTGCACGTGGATCTCCGCAGCCCCGGCATCGACGGCCGCCGCGGCGTCTTGAGCGACCACCGTCTCGTCGGCGCTCAGCCATGGGTGCTCCGCGACGTCTCTGGCACCGTTCACACAGGCCTGCAGGATCATCCGCGCCTCACCACATGAGGTCGCGCGGGTGCGCTTCGTTCGGGGCCACGTCCTCCGACGGCCCCTCCTCCGTGCGGACGAAGTGCTGCACCTGGCGCGCGGTCGCCGCCCCGCGGCCGACCTTCACCGCCTCCTCCATCGACTCGAAGCTGCTGCCCAGCGTGTGCGACTCGCCCTGGATCCGGTTGAACCAGATGCCGTTGCGCGAGAACGTCTCGATGTCTCCTGCGGCCATGCCCTGCCTTTCGTCTCCTCCTTTCTACGTGAGGCGACCGACAGCGAAGAGGCCCTTGACATGTCGTGTCGCCCGCAGGCGCCGACCCACCCCCTTACGCGCATCCCGGCCCCCTGCGGACGGTCGCAAGGGGCCGGGTCGACCGCAAAGGACCGGTTCGGGCACAGGAGGCACGCCGCTCGTCGAGCCACCCCGTTCTGTGCATCCCGGCCCCCTGCGGACGACCGCAGAGGGCCGGGACGACCGCACAGGGCCGGGTCGAGTGTCCGACGGCGATCAGGCGACGTCGAGGACCCAGGTCACGCCGAAGCGGTCCGTGAGCATGCCGAAGCCGGCCGACCACGCGGAAGCGGCGAGGGGCTCGACCACCGTCGCGCCGTCGGCGAGGGCATCCCACACGGGCTGAAGCTCCGCGAGGGAATCCGCCCGCAGCGACTGGAAGAAGGAGCGGTCGGTGATCGTCATCCCGTTCTCGCGGCGGGTGGCTCCCGAGGGCGCAGCGGTGTCGTCCGCACCCGGGATGTCGTACGCCATCAGCCGCACGGGTCCGTCGAGCTGCCCGAACACGACCTTGTCGAACCCGGGAACCCGCTCCGGCATCCCGAACTGCCCGTAGGTCGCCGCGGTGACCTCGCCGCCGAAGACCGACCCGTAGAAGTCGAGCGCCTCCCGAGCCGTGCCGCGGAAGTTGAGGTGGGTGGTGGTCGTGAGAGTCATGGTGTCCTCCGTGTCCCGGCCCGCCGATCGGGCCGTGTGACCCCACCCTCACAGCAGTAGAGGTCTGTTCCTGTCCGCTTCCCCACACAGAATGGAGCCATGACCGGAGGCTCCTCGCGCATGCTCGCATTGCTGTCCCTGCTGCAGGCGACACGGGACTGGCCGGGCGGGGAACTCGCCGACCGTCTCGGCGTCACAGCCAGGACGGTGCGCCGCGACGTCGATCGACTGCGCGCGCTCGGCTACCGCATCGGATCCAGCAAGGGCCCGTACGGCGGCTATCGTCTCGAAGCGGGGTCGGATATGCCGCCGCTCCTGTTCGACGACGAGCAGGCGGTGGCGATCGCCGTGGCCCTGCAGAGTGCGAGCGCGACCGGGGTCGAGGTCACCGAGGCCGCACAGCGGGCTCTCGCGACCGTCCGCCAGGTGATGCCCTCACGCCTGCGCCACCGGATCGACGGCATCCGCTTCACCGGAGCGCCCGCCGAGGTCCGCGTGGACCCGGCCGTGCTGGAGGCGGCGAGCGCGGCCGTGCGCGACCGACAGGTGCTCCGATTCGACTACGGCTCCGCACGGGACCGCCCGCCCCGGCGCACGGAGCCCCATGCCGTCGTGGCGCGGGAAGGCCGCTGGTACCTGCTGGCCTGGGACCTCGACGCGGCCGACTGGCGCACGTACCGCCTCGATCGACTGCGGCCCCGCACGCCGACCGGGCCCTCCTTCACGCCGCGGCCTCTCCCCGCCGCGAACGCGCAGACACTCCTCGCCGCGCGCGCCAAGGGCTCGACGACCGAGGACCGCTGGCCGTGCACGGGCGAGGTGGACCTCGACCTGCCCGCGCGGGAGGTGATGCCGTGGGTCGGCGACGGCGAGGTGGTGCCCCTGTCGGACGGCTCGTGCCGCCTTACGGTCGGCTCCTGGTCGTGGACGGGTGTGCTCGCCGCGGTGGCCCGGTTCGACGCACCGTTCACGGTGGTCGGGCCCGAGGCGCTGCGCGAGGCGGCGGGGATGCTGGCGCAGCGGTTCGCGGCAGCGCACTCCTCCTCCTGACGCTGCCCTGTAGGGGAGTTATCCAGAACGTTCGGGGAGCTCCGTCCGCCCGGCCTCGCAATGTCGCCGAGCGATGGTTCACTGGACCCACGAATCCAAGAACTAGTAGTTCTACTACTTTGGATCTACCCTGAGGAGATGGGCACCGTGTCGAAGACCGAACTGAATCAGCAGACCGCGCGGGTGCTGGCGCGCGTCACCGCCGGCGAGCACCTGACGGTGACAGACCGCGGGCGCCCGATCGCCGAGTTGTCGCCGCCCGCCGAGACGGCCTGGACTCGCATGATCGCCAACGGGCGGGTGACGCTGCCCCGCGCGAGCGGTCCGCTCCGCCACGCCCCCGTGCCGGACTCGCTGTCCGTGACGGAGATCCTCGGCGAACTTCGGGCCGACCGGTCGTGATCTACCTCGACACCTCAGCGGCCGCGAAGGCACTCATCGAGGAAGAGGGGTCGGAAGCGGTCGTCCGCGCCTTCGCGAACGGCAGCGAGTTCGTCTCTTCGCGCCTCCTCGCCGTGGAACTGCACGCGATCGCAGACCGCCGTTCCCTCGACCGCGCAGCCGTCGTCGATCTCCTCGACCGCGTCGCGCTCGTCTCCGTCGACGACGAAACGCTGACCGCGGCCATCCAGGCAGGCTCAGGGCTCCGCACTCTGGATGCTCTCCACCTCGCCGCCGCGCTCGAACTCGGCGACGTGGTCACTGCGCTCCTCACCTTCGACCGTGAGCTGGCGGCCGCCGCACGCGCACAGGGCCTGAGCCTCGCCGAGCTGCCATGACGCCGCCGCCTTCCCACCCCGACGCCGTGCGACTGCGCGCACGAGAGAACGGCCCCGACCGCGCCGGTAGACTGAACACGCCCCGCCGGCCCCTTCCTTTGGAGTGCGCGTGACCACCGCCCCTGCACCTTCCCCCCAGCACGTCCCCGACTCCGTCGAGAACGCGATCGCGACGCCCGAGAAGGAGCAGCCGTACGGCGCCCTCGGGCTCAAGGACGACGAGTACGCGCGCATCAAGGAGATCCTCGGCCGCCGCCCCACCTCGGGCGAGCTGGCGATGTACTCGGTGATGTGGTCGGAGCACTGCTCCTACAAGTCGAGCAAGAACTACCTGCGCCGCTTCGGCCAGAAGGTCTCCGACGAGATGAAGGAACGCCTGATGGTCGGCATGGGCCAGAACGCGGGCGTCGTCGACGTCGGCGAGGGCTGGGCCGTCACCTTCAAGGCCGAGTCGCACAACCACCCGTCGTTCATCGAGCCCTTCCAGGGCGCGGCGACCGGTGTCGGCGGCATCGTCCGCGACATCATCTCGATGGGCGCCCGCCCCGTCGCGGTCATGGACGCCCTGCGCTTCGGCGCGATCGACCACCCGGACACCGCCCGCGTCGTGCACGGCGTGACCAGCGGCATCAGCTTCTACGGCAACTGCCTGGGCCTTCCGAACATCGGCGGCGAGACCGTCTTCGACAGCGTCTACCAGGCCAACCCGCTCGTGAACGCGCTCGCGGTGGGCGTGCTGCGCCACGAAGACCTCAAGCTCGCGAACGCCACCGGCGTCGGCAACAAGGTCGTCCTGTTCGGTGCCCGCACCGGCGGCGACGGCATCGGCGGCGCGAGCATCCTGGCCTCCGACACGTTCGCCGACGGCGGCCCCACGAAGCGCCCCGCGGTGCAGGTGGGAGACCCGTTCGCCGAGAAGGTGCTCATCGAGTGCTGCCTGGAGCTGTACCGCGGCGAGCTCGTCGAGGCGATCCAGGACCTCGGCGCCGCCGGCATCTCGTGCGCGACGAGCGAGCTCGCTGCCAACGGCAACAGCGGCATGAAGGTCTCCCTCGACAACGTGCTGCTGCGCGACCCCACGCTCACGGCCGAGGAGATCCTCATGTCGGAGTCGCAGGAGCGCATGATGGCGATCGTCGCCCCCGAGAAGCTCGACGCCTTCCTGGCCGTCGTGAACAAGTGGGAGGTCGAGACCTCCGTGCTCGGCGAGGTCACCGGCGACGGACGCCTCATCATCGACTGGCAGGGCGAGCGCATCGTCGACGTCGACCCCTCGACCGTCGCGGTCGACGGCCCCGTCTACGACCG
Source organism: Microbacterium sp. Nx66 (assembly GCF_904066215.1). Lineage (NCBI taxonomy): Bacteria > Bacillati > Actinomycetota > Actinomycetes > Micrococcales > Microbacteriaceae > Microbacterium > Microbacterium sp. Nx66. The sequence continues at coordinate 228,415 of NZ_LR880474.1, read as the reverse complement.
TCCCGTCGCCTACCCGACGTGGATCGACGCCCTGCAGGCGGACGCCGCCGAGAACCTGCCGCGGGCAAACGACCCGGAGACGCTCCGCGAACAGTTCCTCGCCCTCGTCGCCTCCCCGAACCTCGCGGACACGAGCTGGATCACGAACCAGTACGACTACTACGTGCTCGGCAACACGGCCCTGAGCTTCCCCGACGACGCCGGCATGATCCGCGTGGACGAGGAATCCGGCCTGGGCTTCGCGGTCTCGACGGACGCCAATGGCCGCTACTGCCAGCTCGACCCCTATGCGGGCGCGCAGCTCGCGCTGGCCGAGGCCTACCGGAACGTCGCCGTCACCGGCGCCGTGCCGACGGCCATCACCGACTGCCTGAACTTCGGCTCCCCCGAGAACCCCGAGGTCATGTGGCAGTTCGGGCAGACCGTCGACGGCCTCGCGGACGGCTGCTACGAGCTGGGCACCCCGGTCACGGGCGGTAACGTCTCGTTCTACAACCAGACCGGCGACGTGCCGATCCACCCGACGCCGCTCGTCGGCGTGCTGGGCATCATCGACGACGTCTCCCGCCGCATCCCGTCCGGCTGGCAGGACGAGGGGCAGAACATCTACCTGCTCGGCACGACTTCGACCGAGCTGTCCGGCTCCGCGTGGGCCGACGTCGTGCACCAGCACCTCGGCGGCCGCCCGCCGAAGGTCGACCTCGCGGGCGAGAAGCGCCTGGCCGGACTACTCGCCGCGGCCCGTGACGAGTGGCTCATCTCCTCGGCGCACGACCTCTCGGAGGGTGGTCTCGCCCAGGCCCTGGCCGAGGGTGTCATGCGCTTCGGCGTCGGTGCCCGCGTCTGGCTGAACGAAATCATCGAACGCGATGGCGTGGACGCCGCGACCGCCCTGTTCTCCGAGTCGACCGGCCGCGTGCTCGTGACCGTCCCCCGCGAGGACGACGTGAAGTTCCGAGGTCTCTGCGAGGGCCGCGGCTACCCGGTCGCCCGCATCGGCGTCACGGACAGCGAGCCACAGCTCGAGGTGCAGGACGTCTTCACCGTCTCGGCCGCCGAGCTCCGCGAGCGCTCGCAGGCCACGCTGCCGTCGTACTTCGGTCCGACCGTCACGGAGCCGGTGGCCTGATGAGCGGCGACGGCCTCAGCGAGGACTACGGCGACCTCGGCGAGAAGCGCAACCGGCGCATCCGCATCATCGCGTGGACCGTCATCGTGGCACTGATCCTCGGTGGCGGCGGCGCGACCGTGCTCACCATCCTCCTCGGCTGACCTGGCGTTACGTCGCAGATTCGCACCCGGGCCGCAGGGATTCCAGGAACCCATGCGACCTCGTGCGGATCCGCGACCTCAGCGGGCGAAGAGGTAGCGGGTCAGGGCGACGACGGAACCCGGATCGTGGGCCTCGCGGCCGAGGGACTCCACGATGATGGCCCCGAGGATCGCGCGGCCGAGCTGCTCGACCGGGGCGTCCTCCGGCAGCTGACCGTCCCGGATGCCCCCGCGGAGGCGCTCCGACAGGTACTTCTCCACCCCGAGGCTCTCCCCGAGGTGCGCGCCGACCGAGGCGTCCTCGGTCGCCGCAGCCACGAGCGACCGCAGCAGCACACCGCCCTGGGGTTTCTCGAGGATGGAGAGCACGCTCCGCAGCCAGGTCTCCACGTCGGCGGAGAGGTCTCCGGTGTCGGGAACGACGAAGTCCACGGGGATGAGTCGCCCCTCGGCCAGGCACTCCCCGATGAGCGCACCCCGCGACGGCCACCAGCGGTAGATGGTCTGCTTGCCGACCTTGGCCTCCTTGGCGATGCCCTCGATCGTGAGCCGGTCGTACCCCTGATTGTGGAAGAGCCGGGCCGTCGCGTCGAGGATCGCCTCGCGGGCCGCGGTGCTGCGCACGGGGCCGCTGCGATGCTCGTTCACCATGCGTTCAGGATAGCCACAGATCCCTAGACGAGACGTGCCGTATGCTCTTTTCGTCTGAAGGAGATCACGTGGCTTCACTGCTGTTCCGTCTGGGTTCTTTCGCTGCGCGCAAAGCATGGACGGTGATCGTCTCCTGGGTGCTCATCCTCGGGCTCGGCGTCGGCGCCTTCCTCACGTTCGGCGGCACGCTGAGCAACAGCTTCGACATCCCGGGCACCGCGTCCGGCGAGGTCACCGATCAGCTCGCCGACAAGTTGCCGGACACCGCCGGCGGCACCGGGACGGTCGTCTACCGGACGGACGACGGCGAGCCGTTCACCGACGAGCAGAAGCAGGCGATCTCCGACCTCGCCGCGAGCGCGGAGGACCTCGACGGCGTCGCCTCCGTCGTCGACCCGTTCGACGCCCAGCGGCAGCAGGACGAGCAGGCGAAGGAGTTGACAGACGGACAGGCCCAGCTCGACGACGGCCGCGCGCAGCTCGACGCCGGCCAGGCCCAGCTCGACGACGGCCGCGCCCAGCTCGAGACCGGGATCACCCAGCTCGAAGGAGCGCGGGCTCAGGCCAACGCCGCCGGTGCACCGCCCGAGCAGACTGCCGCGCTCGACGCGCAGCTCGCGGAGCTGAACGCCCGGCTCGCGCAGCTCGAGGCCCAGCAGGCCACCATCGACGCGAACCGCGACGAGCTCGCCGACAGTGCGGAGCAGCTGGAGCTCGGAACGACCCTTCTCAACCTCTCGGAGGGCATCGGCGTCGTCTCGGAGGACGGCTCCACGGCGATCGTCAACGTCTCCTTCGTCGACCCGCGCCTGGAACTCGCCGAAGAGACCAAGCAGAGCACCATCGCCCACTTCCAGGACGAGGAGATCGACGGCGTCACGGTCGACTTCGGCACCGACATCGCCCAGGGTGTGCCGGAGATCTTCGGCGTCGGCGAAGCCATCGGTCTCGCGTTCGCCGCGGTCGTGCTCATCGTCATGCTCGGCTCGCTGATCGGTGCGGCCCTTCCGATCGTCACGGCCGTGGTCGGCGTCGGCGTGGGCGTCACGGCGTCGCTCGCGTTCTCCGGCGTCGTCGACATGGCCTCGGTCACTCCCGTCCTCGGCGTGATGCTGGGGCTGGCGGTCGGCATCGACTACTCCCTCTTCATCGTGAACCGGCACCGCAAGCAGCTGCTGGCCGGGTCGCCCGTGCGCGAGTCCATCGGTCTGGCCACCGGCACCTCCGGGACCGCGGTGGTGTTCGCGGGGACCACGGTCATCGTCGCGCTCCTCGCGCTCAACGTGACGGGCGTGCCGTTCCTCGGCCTCATGGGCACGGTGGGCGCGGTCTGCGTCGCGGTCGCCGTGCTCGTGGCCGTGACCCTCGCCCCGGCGATCCTCGGCCTCGTCGGCACCCGCCTGCTCGGCCGCAAGGCGCGGGCGACCATCGGCCAGGAGCACGCGGCCGGAAAGCCCGTGCGCCGGATGTCGACGCTGCGCGCGGTCGTCACCGCCCTCGTCAGCGTCATCGCGCTGCTCGTGATCGCGATCCCCGCGATGTCGATGCGCCTCGGCCTCCCGGACGGGTCGAGCGAACCCGCCGACTCCACCAGCTACCGCGCGTTCCAGACCGTCGACGAGCAGTTCGGCGAGGGTGCGAACGGGCCGCTCCTGGTGACCGCGACCCTCGACGACGCCGTGAGCGACGACGACCTGCTGGCCACCCAGGTGACCGTGGCCGAGAAGATCGCGGAGCAGGACGACGTGGTCGCGGTCGCTCCCATCGCGACGTCGGACGACAACACGCTCCTCGCCTTCCAGGTGCTTCCTGCCGAGGGCCCGAACAGCGCCTCCACCGAGAAACTGGTGCAGGATCTGCGAGGTCTCCCCGAGATCGACGGCGGCATCACCCTCGGCGTCGCCGGGCAGGCTGCCACGAACATCGACATCTCCGAGGCCCTGGCGAGCGTGCTGCCGCTGTACCTCGTGGTCGTCGTGGGACTGTCGCTGCTCATCATGATCGTCGTGTTCCGCTCACTGCTCGTGCCGCTCATCGCCACGGGAGGGTTCGTGCTGTCGCTGTTCGCGACGTACGGGCTCATCGTCGCGGTGTTCCAGTGGGGGTGGGGCGCCGACCTCATCGGGTTGCACAGCACCGGTCCGATCCTGAGCTTCCTGCCGGTGATCCTCGTCGGCATCCTGTTCGGACTGGCCATGGACTACCAGCTCTTCCTCGCCTCGGGGATGCGGGAGGCCTATGTGCACGGCGCCTCCGCGCGCGATGCCGTGGCCCAGGGCTTCCGAGCCGGGCGCTCGGTGGTCATCGCGGCCGCGCTCATCATGGTGTCGGTGTTCGGCGGGTTCGTGTTCTCGGAGTCGACCATCATCCGGTCCATCGGGTTCGGCCTCGCGTTCGGCGTGCTGCTCGACGCGTTTGTCGTGCGGATGCTGCTGATGCCCGCGCTCATGCACCTGCTCGGACGCTCGGCCTGGTGGCTGCCGAAGTGGCTCGACCGCATCATCCCGAACGTCGACATGGAGGGCGCGGCGCTGGAGCGGGACCACCCCAGCGTGCACACCGACTCCGTGCCCACCGTAGAGGCTCCGCGCACCCGCGGCTGAATCGCGGTCACGCGCGGGTTCAGGCGTTCGCGCGGGTTCAGGCACCTGCTGCTGGTGTCGCCTGATGCCGCGCGGATGCCTGACCCTGCGCGCGCCGTCGCGGGCGCAGGCGTTCAGGAGAGGACAGGCAGGCGCGGGAGTTCAGGCACTTGCTGCCTGTGTCGCCTGAATCGGCGCGGACGCCTGGACCCGCGACGACGTGAGTGTCGCCGGGCCTAGAGTGGGCGGATGGATCTGCGAGCGCTGTTGGAAGAGCGTCGCGCCGAGGCCGCGGCTCGCGTCACGGCGACGGCGGCCACCCTCGCGGAGCTCATGCACGATCGCGAGGGCTCGAACGACGACGACGAGCACGACCCGGAGGGGGTGACGCTCTCGTCGGAGTGGTCGCGACTGTCGGGGCTCGCCGAGGCGGCGCAGGCGGAGCTCCGCCAGGTGGACGAGGCGCTGATGCGGATGGACGCCGGGACCTACGGCATCTGCGCGCACTGCGGCAGGCCTATCCCGCCGGAGCGCCTGGAGGTACGGCCGTTCGCGGAATACTGCGTGGCCTGCGCCGAGAAGCTCGGTCGCTGACGCCGGAGTAGCATCGCGGGCATGGCCATCGCCCTCGAGAACATCGGGATCGCCGTGCGCGACCTCGACGCCACCATCGCCTTCTTCACCGACCTGGGGCTGTCCGTGGTCGGACGGGACGAGGTCAGCGGCGAGTGGGCGTCCACCGCGGTCGGACTCGACGGGAACCACGCGCGGATCGCCGTGCTGCAGACCCCGGACGGGCGCGGGCAGATCGAGCTCTTCGAGTACATCCATCCGGACGCGATCGAGACGGAGCCGACGAGGCCGAACGAGATCGGCATGCACCGGATCGCCTTCTCCGTCGACGACATCGACGCCTCCCTCGCCATCGCCGCGCGGCACGGGTTCCATCCCCTGCGCGGCGTCGCGAACTACCGGGACATCTACCGACTGACCTACCTCCGCGGCCCCAGCGGCATCATCCTCATGCTCGCGCAGGACCTCACGCAGGCCTGAACCCGCGTCGGCCGGGCACAGCTTCGGAGACCGCAGGCGACACGCCGTCGAACGGAACCTGTCGACGGCGTGTCGGCCCGGATCTCCGAAGCTGTGCCTCTCGGGACCGCGCGTGGGTCGCCGTCAGACCACCATGCCGCGCCAGATCACCTCGATGGCGGCGCGCAGGCGAGCCACGACGGCCGGGTCGCTGATGCGGTCGCCGCGGACGACCAGCTGGTAGTACGCGACACCGGCCACCGCGTCGAAGCAGGCCTCGACGTCGAGATCCGCCCGGAGCTCGCCGCGCACAACACCGGCGCGCAGCGCGTTCTGCAGCGGAACCCGACGGCGGGAGACGTGCGACTCCCAGTAGGCCTTCTGCAGACCCCGATCGGACATGACGAGACGGATGCGCTGACGGAACCGCTCCTCGGAATAGCCGGGCGCGGACGGGGCCACGCCCTCCGCGCCGAGCCCGAGGCCGGTGAGGAGGATCTCGCGCAGGTCGGCATCGATCGGGTACTCCGGCGGAACCTCCCGGCCCACGTCGAGCGCCGCAGCGATCAGCGTCGTGAGTGACGGCCAGCGCCGGTACAGCGCCGCCCGGCTCACGCCGCTCCGGGCGACGACCCGCGCGACCGTCACATCCTCGCCCGCATCGATGATGTCCAGCGTGGCAGCGACGATCTGTGCATCGATGTCCTCGTCGCGCGGACGTCCGGGGCGGCGGCGCCCCACGCCCGAAGGCGTCACGACGGTCATGCCCCGAGCGCCCGCTCGCGCAACCGGACGATGGTCGCGTCAGACAGCCCGGCCGCGCGGAGCGGAGCCAGCGGGTCGCCGTGCTGAGCCCGGAGCGTGTCGAGGAGGCTGCGCATGGACACGTCCATCGACCCCTCCAGCAGCGCCGACGACGCGTCCCGCGCGTCGAGGTCGAAGCCGAGCGCTTTCCACATCGCCCCCATGACCGGAGCGGTGCGGGCCATGATCGCGACCATGTTGTCGCCGGTGCGCGCGTAGTCGGCCACGATGTCGTCGTCCCCAGCCCCGAGGGCGAGCAGCAGCATCGCGGCGAGGACTCCCGTGCGGTCGCGCCCCGCCGCACAGTGGAACGCCGTCGCTCCCGGGGTGTGCGCGATGACGTTGAGCGCGGTCACGAGCTGCGGCGCGGCGCCCTCCACCATGCGCAGGTACATCAGCCCCATGGCCTCGTGCGTCAGCGCCGGGTGCTCCCGATCCATCGATGCGCCGACATCGGCGATCAGGGGGAGGTGGTGGTACGCGACCGGGTGCTCGCCGAGGGGACCGCGGCCGGTGACCGCGACCTCGAGCGGCGAGCGCAGGTCGATGATGGCCGTCAGCCCGCCTGCGAGGAGCTCGTCCGCGACCTCCGCGGTCACATAGGCGAGGTCGTCGGTACGGATGGCCAGACCCGGACGGAGCACCCCGCCGTCGATGGCGATGCCGCCGAGGTCGCGCAGGTTGACCGGCGCGCTGAGGATGAGACCGGTGTCGATCGTGGTCATGTGATTCTCCTTCGGATGAGGGCACTGCCCTGGTCGATCAGCGTGACGAGCACGATGATGCAGAGGATGATGGCGCTGAGGTGGCCGTAGTCGTACATGCGCATGGCGGTCGTCAGCTCCAGGCCGATGCCGCCGGCGCCGACGAGACCGAGGATCGTCGCGCCGCGGACGTTCCCCTCGAACAACAGCAGCGTGTACGAGGTGAGCAGGGGTGCGGCCTGGGGGAGCACCGCGTACTGGATGACCTGACGCTTGGAGGCGCCGACCGCCTCCATCGCGACGACGGGACCGCGGTCGACCTGTTCCATGGCCTCCGCGAAGATCTTGCCGATCGACCCGATGGAGCCGAGCGTCATGGCGAGGATGCCGGCGAAGGGCCCCAGTCCGACCGCCGAGACGAACATCAGGGCGAAGACGAGGTCGGGCACGGAGCGGATGATGTTCATGATCCAGCGCGTCGGGTAGTACAGCCACCGTGGCGCGAGGGTGGACGTCGCCCCGAACGCGACGATCAGGGACAGCACCGCACCGAGGACCGTGCCGACGACGGCCATCTGGAACGTCTCCAGCAGCAACGCGAGGATGGTGCCGATCTTCGAGAAGTCTGGCGGGAACAGCCGGGACAGGAACTCCCCCATGTTGACGGCCCCGTCGCCGAGCTTCACGAAGTCGAAACCCGCCCCGGCGAAGGACCAGATCAGCAGAAGGGCCGCGACCGGGATGCCGAGAAGGAAGCGGGCGCGGGGGACGCGGAAGGCGCTCTCGAGCCGGGCGCGCTCCGCCGGTTCGAGCTGGGGGCGTACGGTCCGGTCCTGGCGCTCAACGGTCGTGGTCATCGGCGTGCTCCTCGTCGTCGTACAGGGCCTCCAGTGCGGCCACGTCCAGCTGCGACGTGACGCCGGAGACGAGCATCTCCCCGTGCCGCAGACCGACGATGCGGTCGCTGTGCGCGAGGGCGAGCGGCAGCACGTGCAGGCTCACGAGCACCGGGATCCCGTCCTGCACCGCGATCTCGCGGAGCAGTCCGAGCACGGAGTCGGCGAGCTTCGGGTCGAGCGAGGCCACCGGCTCGTCGGCGAGGATCAGCTTCGGGCGCTGCATGAGCGCGCGGGCGATCGCCACGCGCTGCTGCTGGCCGCCGGACAGCGACCGCGCCGGCGCCGCCGCCTTGTGCGCGATCCCGACACGGTCGAGCAGGTCGAGGGCCCGGCGGCGATCCGCGCTCGTGAAGCCGCCGACGAGATTGAGGGGTCCCGCGGTGTGCAGCGCCCCGGTCAGCACGTTGGTGAGGACGCTGAGGCGCGGGATGAGGTTGAACTGCTGGAAGACCTGCCCCACCTCGGACCGCAGCGTGCGCAGCTCGCCGCGCGCCAGATTCGTGACGTCGTGTCCGGCGACCCGCGCGGATCCGGCGGCGATGGGCGCGAATCCGGTGAGGCTCCTCATCAGCGTCGACTTCCCTGAGCCCGACGCTCCCAGCAGCGCGACCATCTCGCCGGGGAAGAGGTCGAGATCGACGCGGTCGAGCACCGTCGTGGTGTCGTAGGCGACGCGCAGACCGCGGACGCTGACGAGCGGCAGCGCCTGGCGCACCTCGGCCGTCGGCGTGCGCCCGTCGTCCTGGTGCCGGGCAGCCACGGCGGCGCTCATGCCCGTCACTGGAGGTCCTTCAGCTCGACGCCCGCGACGGCCGCGATCTCGGCGAAGGACTCGAACGCGCTGTCGTCCGGGTCGACCGTCTGCGGGGCGGCTGCGAACGACCCGAAGGCGCCCAGCTTCTCAGCGTTCTCGGGGGTGAACACGGCGGCGATACCGTCCTGGATGGCCTTGCGTGTCGCGGCGTCGAGCGAGGGACGGCCGAGGACGGCGCCGGCGACGTCCATGGCCGGGCTCTCGCCGACCGCGCGCCACTCGCCGTCCGCGAAGGGGAACATCGGCGCGCCGAGCTCGGTGAGCATGACGGCGGTGCACGCGGCATCCACCTGCCCCTGCTCCAGGGCCGCGAAGCTGCCCTCATGGCCGCCCGCGAAGATGGCCTCGTAGTCGTCGCCCTGCTCCAACCCGGCCTCGTGCAGCATGTAGACCGGCATGAAGTATCCGGAGCTGGAGGCCTGATCCGCGAACGCGACGGTCTTCCCCGCGAGGTCCTCGAGCGTCTGCACGGGCGAGTCCGCGAGCACGACGCAGGTGGATACGGGCTTGCCGTCGCCCTCGAACGCGACGAGGGCATCGACCTCGCCGGTGTTCACGGCGAGCGCGGACGGGAATCCACTCATGATCCCGATGTCGACGTGGTCGGCGCGGATGGCCTCCACCACGCTGAGGTAGTCGGGCACGTCGGTGATCTCGACCTCGCGGCCCGTGGCCTCCTCCAGCAGCGCGCCGAACACCTCGATGGGGTTCTCGGCCGTAGGGTCGTCGCCGACGGGGATGGTCGCGATCGTGATCGGGGCGTCCGGGTCGGCGGGGGCCGCATCGGCGGTGGGGGTCTGGCATCCGGTGAGGGCGAGGGCGGCCACGCCCAGGAGGCCGACGGCGGGCAGGGTGAAGCGGCGCATGATGACCTTTCGGGAGGTGAGGCCCCGGGATTCCGAGACCATCGGTATTCCAACTCCCGAAGGTGACGGGGAATTACGAGACCGCCGTACCCGTATCCGAACCCTTGGTGAACGGATGGTGTCGCCGCCCGGGTCAGCGGGAGACGAGGACCTCGGCGATCTGGTCGAGCACGGCGATCGGAGCGCGCATCTCGGACGCGGGAACCGGGGGCTCACCGGTCTCGAGCATCCGGGCGAAGGCACGGACGCCGGGCTGCACGTACCCGGGGCCGATCGGGATCTCCCGGCTGGCGATGCCCCGTCGGCCGACGACGGTCGCCCGGAACGGCACCTGACGGTCGCCGTCCGGCCGCACGAACTCCAGCGTGACGGGCACCCCGCCGACCCGGTAGCGGGCGACGACACCCGCCGGCAGGCACTGCACCTCGACGTCCTCCGCGATGCCGGGCCGCAGAACCTGGGCGAGATCGGCGATGTGGATGCCGTAGAAGAAGATGCCGCTGTACGGGCTGTCCGGATCGGCAGGCCCCGTGACGGTGACCGCCTGGACCTCCCCGATGCGACCCGCCTCCGCCGTGAGCTCCGCGGTGTCGGCGAGCCAGCGGAGCGTGGACGATGAGGTGACGAGCGCCCGCCCACGCTGCGCGGCGGCGAGGATCGCGTCGGCATCGGCGACCGCTGCTGCGAGGGGCTTGTCGACCCAGACCGGCACCCCGGCTTCCAGGAAGGGGACGGCGATGGCGCGATGATCGGCACCGTCGCGGGCGGTCACGATGAGCGCATCCACCGTGCCGAGGAGCGCGCCCGCGTCGTCGACGACGCGTTCGATGCCCCCGAGCGCGGCCAGTTCCCGCGTGCGTTCCGGCTCCCCTGCCACGAGGGCCGTGATCCGCACGGGCACGTCCGGGGCCTCGACGTTGAGGAAGCGGACGATCTCCGTGGCGTGGCTGTTCTCGATCCCGACGATGCCGACGCTCTTCATGCGGCCGCCCTCCCTCTCGTGCCGGCCCCCGGCGACCCGCCGTCGCGCAGTAGGCTGAACCCATCATGGACGAGTTCATCCGGGGCTTCTGGAACTTCGCGGGTGACTACTGGTGGCTCATCTTCCCGATCATGGGCATGGCCGGCGGCGCCGCCAAGGCCTGGGAGCGCAGCTCCAAGCGTCGGCACGAGCGCCGGCTGGAGACGCTGCGTATGAAGGCGCAGCTGAAGACGGCCGAGATCGAGGCGCGCGCGGCCGGACGGCAGGCGAAGCGCCAGGGTCCGACCGTGGTCGACACGACCGCGTCGGTGGCGCCCGACGACCTGCTCGCCCGCCTCTTCGCCGAGCACGACGAGATCACCGCGCGCTGGCTCGACTACGAGCTCGACGTCGCCAAGCTGATCGCCTTCCCCGCGATGAGCGACGGCCGCCAGCCGCTGACGGCCGCCTTCCTCCGCGCGAAGAAGACCGCGGACGCGCTGCGTCCGGCCTCCGCCGACGCGACGCTCTCGGAGCAGCAGATCGCGGAGTACCTGCAGGCCGTCGGCGACTACGCCGTCGCGTTCGAGATCGCGGAGAAGGACGCCCGTCGGCTGCGCGACTCGACGTTCACCGAGGCCGAGCGCAAGCGCCTCGACCGTGCGCAGCAGCTCCTCAAGGTCGCCGTGGACGAGTCGGCGACGCAGTCCGAGCGGAACATCGCGTACAAGCGGGTGCGCGAGGAGCTCGACGGCCTCATCCTGCTCTCCGACGAGGCCGTGACCGTGCTCGAGAAGCAGGTGGCGAAGGAGCTTCCGTCCGCCCGTGCCGCAGCGGCGGATCATGACGGCCCCGTTCCGGAGCCGCTGCCCGTGACCGACCCGCGGCGGACGGCGGAGGGCGCATGACTCCCGAGAACGTGACCGGCCCGGTCGCCGTCCACGCCGAAGCCCCGGTCTGGTGGCCCGGGTGGGGCGGGCTGCGCTGGGTCGACGGAGACGCGGGCGACCTGCTCACCCTCCGCGGCGACGATATCGTCCGCCAGCACGTCGACGACGAGTACCTCGCGTTCTTCCGTCCGCGGACGTCCGGGGGCTTCGTGGCGGTGGGCGCGCGTACCCTGTACCTCGCCGACGGCCCCGACGCGGAGGCCCGTCCCGTCGCGACCCTGCTCGACGACGGCGCGGTGCGCATGAACGACGGCTGCTGCGACCCGCGAGGGCGACTCCTGGCCGGATCGATGTCCACGGACTCCACCGAGGGTGCAGGGACCGTGCTGCGCATCGACGCCGCGCTCGACGTGACCACGGTGCTCCCCCGCGTGACCTCGTCCAACGGGGTCAGCTACTCCCCCGACGGCCGCCGCGTCTACTACGTGGACACCGACACCGGCCGGATCGACGTGTTCGACGTGGCCGAGGGCGACCTCCGCGGACGCCGGGTGTTCGCGCACATCCCCGAAGACGACGGCGTGCCCGACGGCCTCACGGTCGCCGCGGACGGCAGCGTCTGGGTCGCGCTGTGGGGCGGGAGCCGTGTGCGCGGGTTCGAGCCGTCCGGGGCCGTGCGCGAGGACATCGTGCTGCCGGTGCCCCAGGTCAGTGCCTGCACGTTCGGCGGCGACGACCTCGGCACGCTCTTCATCACGACCTCCGCGCAGGGCCTGCCGCCCGATCACGGCACTGCCGCGGGGTCGGTCTTCGCGGTGCGTCCCGGGGTGCACGGCCTCCCGGTCCTCCCCTTCGCCGGCTGACCCTCGCGCGGGTTCAGGCGCTCGCGCGAGATCAGGCGCCTTTCCCCTCCACCCGCCTGAGCCGGCGCGGATGCCTGTGGCCGCGGGGTGCCCGGGAGAGGCCTCTACCCGGGACACGGTTGCACTCAGCGAAAGGAACCGTGCCCCGGGCACAGGCCTCACCCGAGCCGGACCCGCTCCGTGCGCTGGTGCTGACGGCCGAGCCGCTCGATCTCGATGGTCATCTCGTCGCCGTCCTGCAGATAGGGGAAGCGCCCGGACAGCGCGACGCCCTGCGGGGTGCCGGTGTTGATGACGTCTCCTGGTTCGAGCACGAGGTAGTGGCTGAGCTCGTGCACCAGCTGCAGCACGGGGAAGATCATGTCGGCGGTGGAGGAGTCCTGCCGCGGCTCGCCGTTCACGAAGGACCGCAGGCGCAGCACCTGGGGGTCGACCTCGTCGGCGGGCACCAGCGCGGGGCCGAGGGGGTTGAACGTCTCGGAGCACTTCCCCTTCGACCACTGTCCGCCGGAGACCTCGAGCTGATACGCCCGCTCGGACACGTCGTTCGAGATGGTGTAGCCGGCGATCACGTCGCGCGCGGCCTCGACGGAGGGCAGATACCGCGCCGTGCGGCCGATGACGACCGCGAGCTCGACCTCCCAGTCGACCTTCTCGGCGCCCGGCGGCAGGAGCACGACGTCGTCCGGGCCCACGACCGTGTTCGGGTGCTTGAAGAACACCACGGGGCGCGCGGGCGGCTCGGCGCCGGACTCCGCCGCGTGCGCCGCGTAGTTCTGTCCGATGCAGATCACGGCGGTCGGCCGCGCCACAGGGGCGCCGACGCGCAGTCCCGTCGTCTCCGCTTGCGGCAGCGAGCCATCCGCGAGCGCCGCCCGCACGCGGGCGATGCCGTCCGCGGCGAGGAAGGCGCCGTCGATGTCGCGGGTCAGGGATCCGAGATCACGCACCACGCCCTCGTCATCGCGGACGTAGGGGCGCTCGTGGCCGATCTCGCCGAGTCGCAGCAGTTCCATGAGGGTCCTCTCAGCGCGCGGCGGCGAAGCTCGGGTTGACGATGGGTACGGCCTCGCCGGCGAGCGAGCGGATCACGTTCTCGGCGGCGTGCACGGGAAGATCCGCCAGGGCCTCCGGGGAGTACCAGGCGGCGTGCGGCGTGAGGAGCACGGTGTCGAGCGAGCGCAGCGGGGAGGTCGCGGGGAGGGGCTCCTCCGCGAAGACGTCGAGGGCGGCACCGGCGAGCCGCCCGTCGCGGAGCGCCGCGGCCAGGGCGTCCTCGTCGATGAGCGGGCCGCGGCAGGTGTTCACGATCACGGCGTCGCGCTTCATCGTCGCCAGGGCCGCGGCGTCGATCAGGTGGCGGGTCTCGTCCGTCAGCGGCACGTGCAGCGTGAGGATGTCGGCGCGGGCGATCGCCGAGGGGATGTCGACGGGCTCGCAGCCCGCGTCGCGCACGGCGTCGTCGGAAGCGTAGGGGTCGGCGACGAGCACGCGGAAGCCGAGCGCCCGGCACCCGCGGGCGACGATCGACCCGATGCGCCCGAACCCGAGCACCGACACGGTGGTGGAGGACGGCCGCACGGCGAGCGGCCGGGCGTCGACGGCCTTCCAGACGCCGTCGCGCACGGCCCGGTCGTAGGCGGAGAGGCCGCGGGCCTGGGTCATGATCATCGCGACGGTGTGCGCGGCGACCTCTTCGATGCAGTAGCTCGGCGTGTTCGCGACGGCGATGCCGCGGGCCGTGGCGGCCTCGACGTCGATCATGTCGTAGCCGATGCCGACCCGGCTGATGAAACGGAGGTTCGGCAGGCGGTCCATGAGGGGGCCGTCGATGCGCGCCCACTGCACGACCAGCGCCTCGGCGTCGGCTCCGGCGGCGGCGATGTCGTCCGGACTCCCGGAGGCGGCCCGTTCGGCACGGAGGCCGGCGGCCCGGAGGGTGTCTTCGATGACGATTCCCGGGAGGTCGCAGTCGGTGACGAGGATGAGCGGCGCGGTCATGGATGCGATGCTATAGCATCTAGCAAGCTCGCGTACAGCCGCTGTCGCGAGACCGCTTCTTGCTATAGCGTTTAGGCATGACTGTTCGCCGCGCACTCGTCACGGGCGCCAGTTCCGGCATCGGAACCGCCGCCGCCCTCGAACTCGCCCGCGAGGGCGTCGCCCTCTGGATCACCTACGCCGGACGCGAGGCCGAAGCCGTCCGCGTGGCGGAGGAGTGCCGTGCCGCCGGTTCCCCGGACGTGCACGTGTCGCGCCTCGACCTCCGCGAACCGGACTCCATCGCCGCCCTCATCGCCGAGGTCACGGCCGCCTGGGGCGACCTGCACGTCCTCGTCAACAACGGCGGCGTGTGCCCGTACACCCCGTATCCCGAGATCGACATCGAGGAGTGGGACTTCGTCCTGGAGACGAACGCCCGCGGGACCTTCCTGCTCACCCGCGCGGCGCTCCCCCTGCTCCGGGCTGCCGACGGCGACCGCTCGGTCATCAACATCGCCTCGATCGCCGGGCAGGTCGGCGCATTGCAGACGGGCATCCACTACGCGGCCAGCAAGGGGGCGATCCTCGCGATCACCCGCAGCTTCGCCCGGCACCTCGCCGCCGAGGGCATCCGCGTCAACGCCGTCACCCCCGGACCGGTCGCCAGCGCGATCACCGATCAGCTCCAGGGTGAAGGCCGCGCGAAGCTCGAGTCGGGCATCCCCCTCGGCGCCTTCGGTCAGCCGGAGGACGTCGCCTGGATCATCGCGTCGCTCGCCTCGGAGCGGGCCCGCTTCATCACCGGAGCCACCTACGACGTCAACGGAGGAGTTCGCATTGACTGACCGCACCACCCTCGACCGTTCCGCTCTCGACACCGTGCAGGCGCAGCTGGACGCCTTCAACGCGCACGACCTCGACGCCTTCGTCGCGACATATGCCGACGATGCCGTGGTCACCGGGGTCGCGCCGGAACCCCTCGTCGGCTCGGCCGCGATCCGTGCCTTCTACGAGCCGCGGCTGCAGAACCCGGAGCTCTCCTGCGTGATCGACACGAGCGTCCTGTTCGGCTCCCGCTGGGTCGTCGCGCAGGAGCAGGTCATCAACGCCGGCGTCGCCACGGAGACCATCGCGACCTTCGACGTGGTCGACGGCGTGATCTCCCGGGCGTCGATGCTCAAGGCCTGACCCGCTTCGAATCGCCCGATCGGCTGTATTTCCGGCCGAAATGGCACCAGTCAGGCGATTCGAAAGGGGTCAGTGGTGCTCCGGAAGCACCGGGGACGACCAACCGGGGTCGCGGCCGAGGTGGGCGGCGCGGGAGACCGAGGCGGAGCCGTAGCGGTCACGGAGCGTGTCGAGCACGGTATCGAGGCGGGACTCGTCGCCCCAGTCGATCGGCAGCTCGGGCGGGACGCTGTCCGCGGCATCGAGCTGGGTGAACGAGAGGCCGAGCAGAGTGAGCCCGCGACCGCTGATCTCGGGCTGCGCCGCGGCGAGGAGCGTGCGGGCGACGGCGAGCAGCAGGGCGGTGCGGTCGGTCGGCGCTCGCAGCGACCGCGAGCGGGTGGCCTTCGTGAAGTCGCCGAAGCGCAGCCGCAGCACGACCGTCCGGCACACGCGGCCGCCGTCGCGGAGACGCCGCGCGAGCCGGTCGACGATCTGGGTGAGGATGACGTCGAGCTCGTCGGTCGACCGGGGACGGGTCCCGAGCGCCCGCTGCGACCCGATCGACCCGCGGCGCCGCGTCGTGTCCACGGGGCGCGGATCCCGCAGGCGGGCGAGAGCAAGGACGTGCGCTCCGGTCGCCTTCCCGAGCATCCGCTCCGCCGTCGCGGCCTCGAGCTCCGCGAGCTCGCCGACCGTGCGGATGCCGTACCGGTGCAGCTTCTCCGCCGTCACGGCGCCGACGCCCCACAGCCGCTCGACGGGAAGCGGCAGCAGGAACTCCTCCTCCCGGTCGGGCTCGACGATGAGGAGTCCGTCGGGCTTGCTGACCGCACTCGCGACCTTGGCGAGGAACTTCGTGCGGGCGACGCCGACCGAGATGGCCAGGCCCGCCTCGGCGCGCACCCGCTCCCGCAGCCGCACGGCGATGGCCTCGGGAGTTCCGGCGATGCGACGCAGACCGCCGACCTCGAGGAACGCCTCGTCGATCGAGAGACCCTCCACGAGCGGAGTGGTGTCACGGAAGATGCGGAAGACGTCCTTGCTGGCCGCGGAGTAGGCCTCCATCCGCGGCGGCACGACGACGGCGTCCGGGCACAGCTCTCGTGCCTGCCGGCCGCCCATCGCCGTGCGGACGCCCCGTGCCTTCGCCTCATAGCTCGCGGCCAGCACGACCCCGCCGCCGACGATCACCGGGCGCCCGCGGAGCTCCGGCGCATCACGCTGCTCGACCGAGGCGTAGAACGCATCGAGGTCGGCGTGCAGAACCGTCGCTTCCCCGCGCATCCCGTTCTCCCGTCGACGAGCGGATCGTCGCACGGACCAGGGACACCGGCGTGGTGGGGCTCAGGGAGCGGGCGGCGCGTCGAACCGCTCCCGCAGCGCGGGATCGAGCGCGATGTCCCCGAACGACGCGGTCCAGGCTCCGTCGACCGCGATGGACTGGCCGGAGAGGTAGGGGGCCTCGTCGGAGAGCAGGAACGCCGTCACCGCGGCGACCTCCTCCGCGCGGGCGATGCGTCCCATCGGCGGGCCCTCCGCGAGCAGCCGCTCCTCCGCCTCGGGGTCGGCGGCCCTGGCGATCTGTGCCTCCAGATGCGGAGTGCGCACGCCGCCCGGCGCGACGGTGTTCGCCCGTATGCCCAATCCGCCATATGTCACCGCGACGCTGCGGCTCAGGGCGTCGATGCCGCCCTTCGTGAACTCGTAGGCGGCGTGGTCCACGAAGCTCGATCGACCGTGGATCGACCCGATGTTCACGATCGCGCCCGCCTCGCCCTGATCGAGGAACGCGGACACGGCCGTCGAGCAGCCCCAGAGGTAGCCGAAGCCGTTGATGTCGACGATCTCGCGCACGACCGTCTCGTCGAGCTCGTGCAGCGGCGTGCGCTTCGTGATGCCGGCGTTGTTCACCCAGCCGGCCAGCGGTGCCCTGGCGCGTGCCGCGGTGGCCGCGCGCTGATGGGCGGTGCGGTCGGAGGCGTCGCCGAGCACCACCTCGGCGACGATGCCGTCCTCGACGGTCCCGGAGCCGGGCGAGCGTTCGAGCCCGACCACGATCCAGCCGTCGGCGGTGAGCCGCTCGGCGACCGCGCGCCCGATGCCCTTGCCGCTGCCGGTCACCACCACGCTACGCGGGGAGTCTGTCATGTCAGTCCCTCTCGAATCGGAAGACGGCGGGATCGAGGCCGAAGCCGAGCCCCGGAGCTGCAGGCGGCGTCACGGTCCCGGCGAACTCCGGACCGCCCGTCACGAACGAGGGCGCGGGGTCGTAGGGATTCACCCCGCGGGCGAAGGTCTCCACCTGGATGCCGAGGTGCGCCGTGACCTCGGGGTACACGTGTCCGGACACCGGGACGCCGCGCTCTGCCGCCCAGGAGATGAGTTCCCTGGCGGGCGTGATGCCGCCGATCGCGACGACGTCGAGGCGGAGGGCATCGACCTCGCCGACCTCCACGAGAGCCCGGAGCACGGCGGGGTCCGTCACCTCGTCGCCCACCGCCACCGGCAATCCGGTCTCCCGGCGGATCCGGGCCACGCCGGCCGCGTCCTCGGGGAGCAGCGGGTCCTCCAGCCAGGCCAGGCGCGGGTCGCCCCACTGCGCGACCTCCGCCACTGCAGCCTCCGCATCGGGCCAGCCGAAGCCCACGTCCACGACGAGACCGGTCGCGGACGGCAGCTCGGCGCCGAGGATCGCGAGCAGTTCGCGCATGTATGCCGGATCGGGAATGCGGGAGATCTTCACCTGCGCCCAGCCGTCCGCCTGCGCGAGCACCTCATCGGCGACCTCCCGCGGCGTCCGCTGCGGAGAGGGATACGCGGCGACGAGCATCCCCTCCCGCGGGGCGTCACCGGTGCCGAGCAGGGTCCACAGCGGCACGCCGGCACGACGGGCCGCGATGTCCCACAGGGCGATGTCGACGAGACCGATCGCCCGCCGCACGAGCCCCACCCGTCCGACGATCGCACTGCCGCGGAGCATCCGGTCCCACGCGGCCGCCGGGTCGTCGGCGTCGAGCCCCACTGCGTGCGGAGCCACCAGGCGCTCGAGGATCTCCGCCATCGGGGCCTCGCGCGATAGGCAGTAGGAGACCCCGGTGGTGCCGTCGTCCGCCGTCACCTGCACCGCGGAATACTCCCGTCGCGTGACCGTCATCGCACCGAGCTGCAGCGGTGCCGGAAGGGGGAGGACCGCCGTGGCCGTGTCGATCCGGGCGACGGTGGTCATTCGGGCTTCTTCGCGAGGGGCACGCCGTAGTCCACCATGAAGCCGCCGTCGACGTACAGCGTCTGACCGTTCATGTAGCGCGACTGGTCCGACACGAGGAAGCTCACGGCCGCGGCGATCTCACTCGCGTCGGCCAGGCGCTTCGCGGGGATGCGGGACAGGATCGTGTCGAGACTCAGCGTCCCCTGCTCGACGCCCTGCCGGAACACCCCGGTGTCGACGTAGCCGGGCGCCACGGCGTTGACGCGCACGCCCCGCGACGCCCACTCCGCTCCGGCCGTGGAGGTGAGGCCGATGACGGCGGCCTTGGTCGTGGCATACGGCGCCCGCCCCGCGGAGCCTCGCGAGGAGATGGACGAGATGTTGACGATGCGGCCCTCGCCCCGGTCGAGCATCCGCTTCCCTGCAGCTTGGAGCGCGGAGAACACCCCGTGCAGGTTCACGTCGACGACCGTGGACCACTCATCCCACGTGAGGTCTTCGATCCCGCGGTGCCGCTGGATCCCGGCGTTGTTCACGAGCACCTCGATGGGCCCGAGCTCCGCCTCGATCTCGCCGAAGACCCGGTCGACGGCGGCGTGGTCGGTGACGTCGAGCTCCCGCCACAGGATCTCGGCGGGGTTCTCACCCGCGGTGAGCCCGGGGACTCGGTCGGTCGCGACGACGAGGTAGCCGTCCGCGGAGAGTCGCTGTCCGATCTCCCAGCCGATGCCGGCCGAGCCTCCGGTGACGATGGCGACGGGGCGCGCGGTCATGTCTCTCCTCTACCTCGGGGATTTGCTATAGCAACTCTATCCGGTTCGAATCGCGCAACTGGTTCGATTTCGGCCGGATATGGAGCAAAGTGGGCGATTCGAAAGGGGCTACCCCCGCAGTCCGGCCACCAACGACACGGCATGGGCCTCCAGGAGCTCCAGGGCACCGGGGGCCAGGGGCGTCTGCCAGGACTGATAGGCACCGCGGTCGTAGGCCTCGCGGGTCGGGAGGTACACGAAGCCCGGACCGTTCGTGAGGTTCATGACCACGATCGGCGTCTCCGGGAACCGCTCCCGCAGTGTCGTCTGCAGCCGGGAATACGCCTCGCCCGGATGCCCCAGGATCACGGCGTCACCGAGCCGCCAGGCCCACACCGGATGCGACACGGTCGGCCCCTCGATGTAGCCGTCGCGGAGGTTCCGGGCCCGTCCGAGACGCTCCTCCCGCGACCGGGGGTCGATGTCCTTCCACTCCTCGGCGAGCTCGTCCAGGGTGGGCAGGTCGCGCAGCGGCAGCTCGACCGACGAGACGACTCCCGCCGCCTCCTCGCCGCCGTCCGCCGGAGTCCCGGTCCAGATCGCGAGCGGAGCACCCGACTCCACGACCCCGTCCAGCGTCAGCTCCTCGCCCGGCACCGGAAGCCCGTCCAGCGCCGCGAGCACCGCGTGCCCGAGTGAACGTCCGTGCCGGTCGGCCACCGCGACGTCGCCGGTGTACTGCTCCCGCGGGGCCAGCTCGCCCGAGGCCCCCTGCACGAACAGGCACGGTGCATCGGTGGCGGCCTCCACGATCTCGCGCATCGCGCCGACGTAGTCCGGCGACACCTCCCGGTTCTGCCAGGCCAGGGTCGTCGGATGACAGGCGTAGTTCACCAGCGTCGCCCGCACCTCTCCGTCGATGCTGATCCGGCCGATCGTCACCGTGTCGTCGGCGGTGCCCTGCGGGTTGTAGCCGACGAGCGCGCGGCCGTCGAGGTCGAGCTCCCGCTCCGCCGCGAGGGTGCAGGTGCCCGTGGTCCACTCGATCAGTCCCGGTCGCGCGGTCTCCAGCGCCTCGCGCCCGGCCGCGACACCCGCGGCAGCGAGAGCCTCCAGGTACCCGGGGATGAGCTCGCCGCCCGGCAGATGCGCGTCCGCGGCGCACAGCACGGCCCCCGCGTGGGTGTGCGAGAGGGAGAGCATGAGCTGATCGGGCTCGAGGCCCAGACCGTCGAGGATCGCCCCGCGCACGCCCTGCTCGTCGGCCACTCGACGCCACCACGTGCCGTCCACCGCGAGCAGCACCCGCGGCCGCTCGTCCGCGGCCACTACCGTGAGCGCGGTCAGCTCGAACGGCCGGTGCGCCCCCTCGGAGCGCTCCCAGTCGGCCGGTCCCCAGTTCTTGGCGCGGATGCCGACGGGCGGGGTGATGTCGCGCCGGGCGACGCCGATGCGCGCCCGTGTGCGGGGGATGCGGATGCGGTCTCCGAGGTGCGTCGCCGCTGCGGTGTCGTTCACGCGTGGTCCTCCCTGATGTCCATGATGCCGTCCGTCACGCGCTCGCCAGCACGTCCGCGATGACGACGCGCGGTCCGGCTTCCGGCAGTGCGGTCTCGACGCCGCGTTCGACGGTGTCGCTGTAGAGCAGCGTCGACGGCTCGGCGAAACCGTTCGCCAGCCGCAGTCGTCCGCCGACGAACTGGCTGCCGGTGACGCGGGCGTGATTGACGCCCGCGCCGATGTCGAGGTGGGCAGCGCCCTTCGGCATTGTCGAGGTCACCCCGCTCACCCGCCAGGTGACGATGCCGGCGCCTGCGGCCCTGCTGAGCAGAGCCCCGTCCGCGCGCTCCGTGGACAGCTCGACCCCGTCCAGAGCGATGAGCTGATCCCGCACCGCTGTCGCGGTCAGGCGCACGTCGCGCACGGATCCGCCGCGGATCGTCACCTTCGATGCGCCGACCTCGAACGGGGCGCCGGCCGCCGGGCCGCTGAGACGACAGTCCACGAACTCGACCGGCCCAGACCCGCGCGCCTTGACCCCGTCGATCCCGGTGATCGTGCAGTCCACGAAGCGGACGGGAGCCGTGACCGGGGTCTGCACGAGCACCTGATCCTTGGGCAGCGCAAAGGTGGAGTCCTGGATGACGGTCGGCCGCGACGAGCGCTGCGACCGCTGGCCGATCGCCAACAGTCCCGCGGTGCACCCTCGCACCTGCGCACCGTCGGCGTTGATGGTCATGGTCGCCTGCGGGTCGAAGGTCGAGCGGCCGATCACGCGTACGTTCTCCAGCGTCAGATCGCTGATCTTCGTCCCGGCGACGAACCAGGAGCAGACGTGATCGCGCACCGTGATGCGCTTGGCGGCCGTGCCCCACTGCGCGCCGGAGTTGGCGATGTCCATCAGCCCCGAGTTGCCGATGAAGGTGAGGTCGTGCTCGTACTGGCCGTGCGTGGTGAAGGGATTGCCGCCCTGGTCGTCGCCGTCGCCATGACAGTTCTCGACGAGGCAGTAGGCGCTGGCGGTGAGGTCGTTCAGGTGCCGGGCGTTCGACGACGTGCAGTCGCTCACCCGGCCGTAGAGGCTGTAGATCTGCTGCGTCAGGTACCCCGCACCGCCGTAGAACACCGTCGGCGGGTTCTCGACCGAGCAGCGCTCCGTCGTGAAGTGCGTGTTCCACCGCCGCATGATCACGGGCCACCAGGTGCGGCTCGCGTGCACGTCGGCGACGTCGCAGTGGATCGCGTACTCGAAGGCGATCGGGTGGGAGCCGGTGAGCTCGCGAGAGTCGGGGAAGGAGCCGTCGGTGGGACCGTCGAAGGGACCGGCACCGAGGAACCGCATGTTCGCGATCCGCACGCCCGCGACCGGTGCCATCTGCCGCCAGATGAGCTTCCGCCCCGTGTCGAGCGGCCAGCCGTTGAGGTAATCGATGCGGATGTGGGTGCCGTCGATCTGCTGCGTCACCTGCACGAACCGCTGCAGCTCGCGCTCATCAGCCCCTCCTCCGGCGACGGGGTCGCACTGCACCGCCCACCACGAGTCCACGGGGAACCGGGACGCGTCCGGCACGGCGACCGCGTCGGTCAACTCCGGCCAGGCCTCGGCCAGCGCGTGCTCGACCGTGACGTCCTTCGGCACTCCGGTGAAGAACATCACGGCACCGAACGGGTTGTCGTGGGTGTTCTTCTCGATGCCGTCCGTCGTGATGACGTGTCCGCCGAAGTCGATCTCGACGTACGACCGGGTGAAGCGATGCCGACGCCGGAACAGGAGGTCGGTGCTCGCCTCGATGCGGCGGATGCGGGGATCGTTCACCATCGCCGCGAGCGCATCGTCGGCCGGCTTCTCCGGTCCTGTGATACCGAAGACCCGGAAGTCGACGGTGCCGTCGTGCTGCAGCACCCACCGGGTGTCGTGCTTCCCCGCGATCACGGTGCCGCCGTTGACCTTGGTCTTCGCGTTCTCGCTGCCCACGTACACGAGCAGTCCGGCGTCGCCGGGCTTCCGGTACCCGGCGACGACCGCCACCTCGCCGTTGCGGGCGCGGAGACGGGCCAGGTCGGCGACGGACTCCGCTCGCGTGACGTCCTTGGCGCCGGCGGCGACCGGCGCGGCCTGCGCCGGTGCGGTGCTCGCGAGAACGCCCGCCGTGCCGAGCGCGACCGCGCCGAGCCCGGCCATGAGCGCGCGGCGGCCGGTCGACCGCACCGCCGCGCCGGCGCCCGCGGCGTCCGTCGAGGGCCCCGTCTCCTGATCCATGGTGGTCATCGTCGTCCTCCTCGTCCTGCGAGCGCGGCAGGGACCGCGCCCGTCTGCCCGCCCTGGGCCTGCCAGAGCGCCGCGGCCTCCGCGCGCCGTCGGCGCTCGAGGACCGGGTCGGCGATGGGGATCGCCGCCATGAGCCCGCGCGTGTACTCGTGCTGCGGGTTCGCGAAGAGCGCGTCGCGCGCCCCGATCTCGACGATGCGGCCCTGCTGCATCACGGCGACCGTCGAGGACATGTACCGGATCACCGCCAGGTCGTGGCTGATGAAGAGGTAGGTGAGGCCGAGCTCCGCCTGCAGCTCCCGCAGCAGATTGAGAACCTGCGCCTGGATCGACACGTCGAGCGCCGACACCGATTCGTCGAGCACGAGGAACTCCGGCTCGAGCACGAGCGACCGGGCGATGGACACGCGCTGGCACTGCCCGCCGGACATCGAGCGCGGCAGCCGGTGCGCGAACTCCTCGTCCAGACGCACGCGGTGCATGGTCTCGCGCACCTTCTCGGCGCGGGAGGCCCGGGTGCCGATGCCGTGGGCGCGCAGCGGCGCCTCGATGATCTGCGCGACGGTCTGCCGCCGGTTCAGGGCCGAGAACGGGTCCTGGAACACCATCTGCATGCGCTTGCGCAGCCGCCGCAGCTCCTCGCCGCGGAGGTCGTGCGGGCGCTGCCCGTCGAAGACGACCGTGCCTCCGTCGATGCCGCCGAGCGCGAGCACGGCCTTCGACACGGTCGACTTGCCGGAGCCCGACTCGCCGACGAGCCCGACCGTCTCGCCGCGCCGGATCTGGAACGACACGTCGTCGACCGCGGTCACCCGGCGCCCGGAGCCGAGCGTGAACACCTTCGAGACGCCCTGCACGTCCACCAGCACGTCGCCGGACTCCCGCGCCCGATCCACCGCGCTGATCGACCCGGCCTCGGCGAGCGGCTCCGTCCCGCGTTCGAGCACCTCCGCGGCGGTGCGGATGGGCTGCTGCACGTCCACCGTGAGGTCGACGACCGCGCCGAGCAGCGCCTGCGTGTACGGATGCTCCGGGGCCGTGTAGATGCGGTCGACCGGCCCCTCCTCGACCACGCGCCCGTGCCGCATCACGTGGATGCGCTCGCAGAACCCGGCGGCGACGCCGAGGTCGTGCGTGATGAGCACGACCGCGGTCCCGTGGTCCTCCGCGAGCCGATCGAGGAGGTCGATGATCCGGGACTGCGTCGTCACGTCGAGGGCCGTGGTCGGCTCGTCCGCGATGAGCACGGCGGGCCGGGAGGACATGGCCATCGCGATCATGACGCGCTGCCGCATCCCGCCGGAGAACTCGTGCGGGTACTGGCCCAGACGCTCCTCGGGCAGCGGCACCCCGACCTCGGTCAGCAGCTCGACGGCCCGCGCGCGGGCGGCCGCCGCCGAGACCCGGTCGTGCAGCCGGATCGCCTCCACGAGCTGGTGCCCGATCGTGCGGACCGGGTTCAGCGACGACATCGGGTCCTGATAGACCATCGCGATCTCGCCTCCGCGCACGCGGGTCATCTCCCGCGGGCTCAGCGTGAGCAGTTCGCGGTCGCGCAGCCGGATGCTGCCGCCCAGGGTCGCCCCGTCGTTCAGCCGCATGATCGACAGCGCCGTGAGCGACTTGCCGGAGCCGGATTCGCCGACGAGGCCGATGCGCTCACCGGGCCGCACCGCGAACGTGATGCCCTGGACGGGCATGACGTCGCCGTAGGAGACGGTGAGATCCTGCACCTGCAGGACGGGCGTGAGGTCGGTCATCGGCCCCTCCCCTTCCGATCGCCGCCGAACTGGTCGGCGAGCACGTTGAGCAGCCAGATGGTGACGAAGATGAACAGGGCGGGGAACAGCACGTACCCGATGGACTGGTACATCTTCTGGTAGCCCTGCTGCACGAGCGTGCCCCAGGTGGCCTCGGGCGGCGCGATGCCGAGCCCGACGAAGCTCATCGACGCCTCCAGGAGGATCGCGTTGGCGGCGTTGATGGCCGCCTGCACGACGATCGGCCCCTTGGCGTTCGGCAGCACCTCGGCGAAGAGCAGACGGCGCCGGGTCGAGCCGAACGCCACAGCGGCCGTGAAGTAGTCCTCCTGCAGTTCGCTGAGCACCGACGACCGCACGAGCCGCGCGGTGGTCGGCGTGAGGAGCACCCCGATGATGACGGCGAGCTTGACGGGGTCGGCGCCGAACGCGGAGATGAAGACGAGCGCGAACAGGATCTGCGGGATCGCCATGACCGTGTCGGCGAGACGCATGAGGATCTCATCGACCCAGCCGCGTCCGAACGCCGCCGCCATACCCCAGGCGATCCCGAGGACCATGGCCACGAGCGTCGCGCCCCCGGCGATGAACACGGTGAGCTGGCCGCCGTAGAGCACGCGGCTGAAGAGGTCGCGGCCCAGCTCGTCGGTCCCGAAGAGGTGCGCGGCCGAGGGACCGGCGAACCGGTCGGACGACTGGGCCGCGGGGTCGTACGGGGCCAGGAGCGGGGCGAGCACGCAGGCGAGGACGATGATCGCCAGCAGCCCCAGCGGGATCCAGGAGGCGACGGCGAACCGCCGACGGGGGCGCGCGGAGCGCAGCGCGAGGGTGAGGGTGTCAGCCACGGCTGCTCCTTGCACGAAGACGCGGATCGAGCACCCCGTAGAGGAGGTCGACGATGAGCGTGGTGAGGATGAACATCGCGGAGATCAGCAGCACGACCGACTGCAGCACCGCGTAGTCCCGCTTGAAGACCGCGTCGATCGCGAGCGAGCCGAGTCCGGGGACGCCGAACACGTACTCCACGATCACCACGCCGCCCAGGGTGTAGCCGACGATCAGGCCGAGCATGGTGAGTCCGGGGATCAGGGCGTTGCGGAGCGCGTGGCCGAGCACGACGCCACTCGCCGACTGTCCCTTGCCCTTCGCGGTGCGGATGTAGGGGGCGTCCAGCACCTCGACCATCGAGGCCCGGAGGAAGCGCATGAGCAGCGGCGCCGCCGCGAAGGCGAGGGTGAGGCCGGGGAGGATCATGCGCACGAGGTTCTCGGCTGGGTCCTCCGCGAACGGCGTGTAGCCGCGGGCCGGCAGCACCTTGAGCTGCACGGCGAACACGACGATGAGCACGATGCCGATGAGGAACTGCGGAAGGGCCATGCCCGCGGTCGAGATCGCGGTGAGCACCCTGTCGACCACGCCGAGCGGACGCAGTGAGGCGAACACGGCAGCCGGGGTGGCGATGAGCACGGCCAGCAGCACCCCGATGAGCGTGAGCTCCAGCGTCGCGGGCAGGCGCTGCGCGATGAGCTCCGTCACCGAGTACTGGTTGAAGTAGGACTGGCCGAAGTCGCCCGTGAAGACGCCGCCGATCCACCGCAGGTACTGCTCGATGACGGGGGCGTCGAGGCCGGCCTCCTCCCGGAGCCGGGCGATGGTCTCGGCATCCACGCCCGGCGTCGAGCCGAGGCGGGTGATGACGGGGTCGCCCGGCAGCAGCCGGAGCACGACGAAGACGAGGAGCGAGGTGGCGATCAGCATCGCGATGCTGATCGCCACCCGCCGGAGGACGGAGAGGACCACGTCAGCCCTTCAGCTGCGCGCCCTCGAGGTGCAGCTGTCCGCCGCCCTCGACCCACACACCGTCGACCGCCGTGCTGGTGGCGGTGACGACCGTCGACTGCAGCGGCACGATGAGCGGCACCTGCTCGTTGATGATGGTCTGCACCGTGCCCCACTTCTCGGCCCGCGCGGTCTCGTCCGGCTCGGCGACGGCGTCGGCGAACGCCGTCTGGAAGTCGGGGTCGACCCAGTTGCACTCGCACCGCCCCTCCAGGTAGAAGTTCAGCGAGTAGGCCGGCTCGGGCGGGGTGGACTGGAAGTTCGGCACGATGTACCCGGGGTAGCTCTTGCCCGCGGGGTAGAACGCGTCGACCCAGGTGCCGATGTCGTTGTTGTCGATCTTCAGCGTGATGCCGATCTCCTTCAGGCTCGCCTGCAGGATCTCGCCGCTCGTGTTCCACTCCGGGTACTGTCCGGCCACGCCCCACCAGGTGAGCGTGCTGCCCTCGGTCACCCCGGCCTCGGCGAACAGCTCCTTCGCCTTGTCCAGGTCGTAGGAGTAGTCGGTCAGCTCGCCCCCGAACCACGGGTTCACCTCGCCGAGCGCGTTGTTCGTCGGCGAGACCGTGCCCTGGCCGTAGTAGGCGGCGTCGAGGATGGCCTCGCGGTCGATCGCGTAGGCCAGGGCCTGCCGGGCGCGCACGTCGTCGAAGGGCGGCGAGGTCGTGTCGATCTCCCACGAGGGCCACTGGCTCGGGTTCTCGGGCTTCACCAGGGCGATGTCGCCGCCCTCCAGACCCGCCACATCCCCCTGCGGCACCGACCACAGCACGTCGATGTCGCCGGAGCGGAGGCCGGTGACGGCGGCGGTGGACTCGGCGGCCTTCACGATCGTGATCTCGTCGAGCGCCGGCGCCTCGCCGAAGTACTCCGGGTTGGGGACGAGGGTGAGGCTGTCGTCGGGCGTGAAGGCGTCCACGACGTACGGCCCGGTGCCGATGGGCTCCTTGTCGATCGTGTCGAGCGCGTCGACGTCGATCATCTTCACCCAGACGATGCCCGCGGGGAAGGTCGCGATGGGCTCGGACAGCGTCACCACGACGGTCTTCTCGTCCGGCGCGGCGACGTCGGTGACCATCGAGATCTTGTTCTTCTCCTGCGTCGCCGTCTCCGGGTCGAGGTAGTAGTCGAAGGCGGCCACGGCGTCGTCGGCGGTGAAGTCCTCACCGTTCGAGAACGTCACCCCGTCGCGGAGGGTGAACGTCCAGGTCTTCTGGTCATCGGAGGCCTCCCAGCTCTCGGCGAGATCGCCGACGACCTCGCCGGACTCGTCGGTCGTGGTGAGGCCGTTCCACAGCAGCGGGAACAGCACCTCCTCCCACGCGAACGTACGGATGGCGGGATTGAGCTGCGGGATGCCCTGCGCGGCGGCGACGGTGAGCGTGCCGCCCTCCTGCGCCTGGCCGTCGGGGGTGGATGAGGTGCTGCAACCAGCGGTGATGAGCGCGGCGGTCAGCAGCACTGCTGCTCCGCCGAGCCGAACACGACGACGCGACATGGGTGCCTCCAAGGTCGGGTGGTGCTTCGGGTAAGGGTGTTGCGCTATAGCATGTAGCAAAAGCGGAGAGGCGTCTAGAGCGAACCGGGCCGGCGGGGTCACGTTCTCGTCACGACCGCCGACCCGGCCCGGTCATCGCCGGGCGGTGGACGCCTCGACGCCGAGGTCGGGCGCCGTCGTGAAGTCCGTGCGGCGGCTGAGCACGAAGGCGATCGTCGCCCCGAGCAGCGTGAGCCCCGAGATGAGGAGCAGGCCCCACACCGCCGACCCCGTGGTCTCGCTGATCCAGCCGATCGCGTAGGGTCCCGCGAAGCCGGCGAGGTTGCCGACCGAGTTGATGAAGGCGAGGCCGGCCGCGGCCGCCGTGCCGGTGAGCACCATCGGCGGCAGGCTCCAGAACAGCGGGGTGGTCGAGAAGAGCGCCGACATCCCGACGCACAGCGCCGCGAGCGCGAGCACCGGTGTGCCCTGCGCCGCGACCGCCGCGATGAGCGACAGGGCGGTGATGCTGAGCGTGATGCCGATCTGCAGCGGGATGTTGCCCTGCTTCCGGGCGGCGCGCTCCCACGGCAGCATCACGAGGGCGGCGCACAGGTTCGGCAGCGCCACGAGCCACCCGGTGGTGGAGTTCGAGAAGTCGCCCATGCTCTTCACGATGGTCGGCAGCCACATCCCCAGCCCGTACGCACCGAACACGACACCGAAGAAGAGCACGATGAGCGTCCAGAGGCGCCCGTTGCGGAAGACCTCGCCGAGACGAAGACGTCCGTGCCGCTGCTCGGTCGCCTGGGTCTCGGCGGCGAGCGTGTCGGTGATCCAGCGCTGCTCGGCGGGGTTCAGCCAGCGCGCGTCCTGGGGGCGGTCGGGGAGCCAGAAGAACACGACGAACGCGAGGAGCACGGCCGGGACGCCCTGCAGTAGGAAGACGAGCTGCCAGCCCTCGAGCCCCCACAGCCCGTGCAGCTCCAGCATCCAGCCGGACAGCGGCGCGGCGACCGCGTTGGCGATCGGGTTCGAGAGCACGAAGACGGCGAGCACCTGCGTGCGGTACTGCCGCGGGAACCACAGCGTGAGGTAGAGCAGCACGCCGGGGAAGAATCCGGCCTCCGCGATCCCGAGGATGAAGCGCGCGATCGCGAACTGCGTCGCGTCCTGCACGAAGGCGGTCAGCGCGGCGACGATGCCCCACGAGATCATGATGCGCGCGATCCACTTGCGGGCGCCGAACTTCTCCAGCAGCAGGTTGCTCGGCACCTCGAACAGCAGGTAGCCGATGAAGAAGATGCCCGCCGCGAACCCGAAGGCAGCCTCGGTGATCTGGAGGGCGGCGGTCATCTCCAGCTTCGCGAAGCCCGCGTTGTTCCGGTCGATGTAGGCGACGAGGTAGAGCAGTCCGAGGAACGGACCCAGCCTCCAGATCGCCTTCTTCATGGCGGCGGCTCCCACCGCGTCCTCCGCGGCGCGCGCCTGCGCGAGCGTCTCTCTGCCGGACATGACAACTCCTTCGTCATCGGTTTCGGGTTTTGCTATAGCATCTAGCACTGCGCGGATCCTGTCCAGTCCCGGCCTCATGCCATAGCATCGACCGAGCGAAGGAGCCCCCGCTCGACGAGCACCGGGCCGCGCGAGATCGAGAAGGGCCCCGGATGCGCAGCGTGTCGGATCAGAACATCGCCGAGCAGGTCACGGACGAGCTCCGGGCGGCGATCCACTCCGGAGAACTCGCCCCCGGCGAGCGCCTCGTGGAGCGCAAGCTCGCCGACCGTCTCGGTGTCAGCCACATCCCCGTGCGCGAGGCCCTGACCCGGCTCGCCGAGGAGCGCCTCATCACCCGCGAGCCCCGCCGCGGCGCCCGCGTCGCCCAGCTCAGCGCGCAGGACCTGGAGGAGATCTCGAGCCTGCGCATCGTGCTGGAGCAGTTCATGGCGATCCGGGTGCAGGAACGCTGGAACGACGAGTCGGCGGCCCGGCTGGAGGCCATCATCCAGGCGATGGCGGCTGCGGCGCCGGGCGACGTCGCCGAGGTCCTGCGCCAGGACCGCCTCTTCCACGAGACCCTCGCCGACCTCGCCGAGCACCGGTTCCTCGACGAGCTCAGCGCCCAGCTCCGCGGCCGGATCGCCGGGTTCATCCAGGCGGCCAACTCCGCGCTCGACCCCGCCGAGCAGGAGGAGCACGTGCGCAGTCACCAGCAGATCGTCGACGCCATCGCGACCGGCGATCCGGAGCAGGCGCGCGCCGTGATCGCCGAGCACGTGACCAGGGCCGTCCGTCGCATCACGCCGTCGGCCGAGTGAGCGCCGCCGTGGCCGCGCGCACCATCGTCCTCACCGGAGCCTCGGACGGGATCGGCGCCGCCACCGCCCGCCAGCTCGCCGGATCCCCGCACCGCCTGCTCCTCGTGGGCCGTTCACCCGACAAGATGCGGGCCGTGGCGGAGGAGGCCGGCGCGGAGTGGTTCACTGCCGACTTCGCGCGCCTCGACGACGTGCGCACCCTCGCCGCGCAGCTCGCGGACGCCGTGGGCGCGGCGGGCATCGACGTGCTGGCCAACAACGCCGGCGGCATCTTCGGCGACCGCACCCCCACCGTCGACGGGCACGAGAAGACCATGCAGGTGAACCACCTCGCCCCGTTCCTGCTGACGAACCTCCTGCTCCCGCAACTCCTCGCCGCGCGCGGCGCGGTCGTGAACACCTCCAGTGTCGCCCACCGCCTCTTCGGGCATCTCGACGTCGACGATCTCGACAACACCCGCCGATACTCCCCGAACAAGGCCTACGGCGACGCCAAGCTCGCCAACGTCCTGATGGCGAAGAGCCTGCACGAGAAGTTCCATGCGCAGGGGCTCAGCGCCGTGGCCTTCCACCCCGGCACCGTGGCGACGAACTTCGCCGCCGAGTCGTCGAGCATCATGCGCCTCGTCTACCGCACCCCGCTGCGCCGCCTCGTCCTCATCGGCAGCGACCGCGGTGGCGCGACGCTGCGCTGGTTCCTGGAGGGCACGCCAGGCGAGACCTGGATCTCCGGCGGCTACTACGACGAGCGCGTCCTCAGCACCCGCGTGAACCCGCAGGTGAACGATCCCGCTCTCGCCGAGGCCCTCTGGCGGCGCAGCGCCGAGCTCGTGGGTGTGTCCGAGGCCTGAGGAGGTCAGTCCCGCTGAACCCGGACAGCCCCCGGCGCCGCCCGGGCACAACTCCGGAGAACCCCGGCGACACGCCGTAGGCGGGGCCGAGGCGGCGGCGGATCGCGCCGCATCTCCGGAGTTATGCCCGGGGGATCAACTCACCCTGCCATGATGGTGCGCTTCCAGTCGGCCTGGACGACCGTGGGCGCCGGCGCCGCACTTGCCGCGACCACCACCCCGTCGCGAGAACGACCGTGACCAACAGGCCCTTCATCGCGGCCCTCATCCGCCGAAGCATCCGGACAGCAGGACGCAACCCGACTGGTTGCCCCCGGAGCCATCGGCCGGAATCGGCTTCCAGACGGCCTGGACCGACTGGGGCGCCGGTCCGCCTGCTGCCGCCACCGTGGCACCCGTGGTGAGCACACCGGCGACAAGCAGCCCCACCGCTGCGCCGCCCGGGCACGACTTCGGAGACCCCCGGCGACACGCCGTAGGCGGGGCCGGGGAGGCGGCGGGTCGCGCCGCAGCTCCGAAGTCGTGCCCGGCGGGTCAGCCGACGACGAGGTTGGCGGTGTCGACGACGCGGTCGCCCTCGCCGGGGAACGCCGTGCGGGTGACGCCGGCCTCCACGTTGCCGGTGTGCAGCAGCGTCGAGCCGGCCCCGAACGCGTCGTCGCGGAGCTCCAGGGCGCCGCCCTCGAACCGGTTGCCGACCGCGCGGTAGTGGGTCGCGCCGCTCGTCACGGCGACGTGCGTGGTCGCCCCCTCCGCGCGGAAGGTGCTGTCGGAGAGCGTCAGATGAAGTTCGCCCGCGCCCGACCGCGACACCGTCGTCCCACCCTTCGCCGAGACCTCGGAACCCGCGATCTCGACGACCTGACGGTCCTTCGATGCCGCCGCGATGCGGGCGTTCCGGAGCGTGGAGCCTTCGACGCGCAGCTTCGCCGTCGCCGAGGCGATGGGCGCGGCATCGTCCGCCGCGGTGAGGGTCGAGCCGCGGAAGGTGACCGCCCCCGGCCCATTGATCTTCATGCCGCCCACCCGGTCGAGCACCGTGTCGACGAAGGTCACGGGCGTCTTCACCGTCGCATTGGTGAGCTCGCCGGGAGCGACGAACGTGAAGTGCGAGTCGGCGATCACGGTCGGCCGTGCGGAGTTGTCGGAGGCCTGGGTGATGACGAGTGTGTCCGACGCGGTGCAGCCCCGCAGCTGCGCGCCGTCCGCGTTGATCCACAGCATCCCGGAACCTGAGAGCGATGGCTTGCCGATCACCTGCACGTCCTCCAGCGTCAGGTCGGTGATGCGCACGCGCGCGACGAACCACGAGCACACGTGCTTGCGGACGGTGATGCGCTTCGCGGCCGAACCCCACGCGGCGCCGGAGTTCGCGAACGTCATGAGTCCGGAGTTGCCCGTGTAGGTGAGGTCGTGCTCGTACTGGCCGTGCGTGACGAAGGGGCCCTGGTCGTCGCCGTCGCCGTGGCAGTTCTCCACGAGGCAGTAGGCGCTCGCGGTGAAGTCGTTGAGGTGCCGGGCGTTGGCGGTGTGGCAGTTGGCGACGTACCCGTACAGGCAGTAGATCTGCTGCGTCAGGTAGCCGGCTCCACCCCACGTGACGGAGGTCGGGTTCTTCAGCGTGCAGCTCTCCGTGGTGAAGTAGGTGTTCCACCGGCGCTGGATCAGCGGCCAGAAGGTCGCCGTGCCGTCGATGTGGTCCACGTCGCAGCGCACCGCGTACTCGAAGGCCAGCGGGTGCGACCCCGTGTACTCGTCCGTCCCCTTGCCGAGGAACTTCAGGTTCGACACCGTCACGTCCTGCACCGGCTTCACGTGCCGCCAGGTCATCGTGCGGTCCTTGCCGAGCGGCCAGCCGTTCTTGTAGTTCACGCGGATGTGCCGACCGTCGACGATCTGGGTCACCTGCACCAGCCGCTGCAGCTCGCGCTCCCAGCGACCCGACAGCGCGTTGACCTCGGCGGCGTACCACTCCCCGACCGCGAAGAACGAGGAGTCGGCGACGGGGAAGATGTCGGCGAGGTCGGGCACGTCCTCCCCGAGCTTCGCCTCCTGCACCGCGTCGGTCACCTCGCCGCGGAAGAACATGACGGCCGCGAAGGGGTCGTCCTTCCCGGCGTTCTCGATGCCCTCGGTCGTCATCAGGTGATTCCCGAAGTCGAAGGCGATGTTCGACCGGGAGAACTTATGGCGGCGGACGAAGTTGAGGTCGGTGTGCGCCTCCACGCGCCGCACGCGGGCGTCACCCACCATCGCGTCGAGCGCGTCGTCGGCGGGCGCGGAGGCGTCCATGATGCCGAACTTCCGGAAGTCGACCGTGCCGTCGTGCACGAGCACCCAGGCGCCGCCCTTGGGACCCGCGAGCACTGTGCCGCCGTTGGTCGCGGGGGCGTCCTTCTTCACGAAGCGGTAGAGCCCGTCGCCGCCGTCGCCAGGGGTCGCGTAGCCGCTCGTGCGCACGAGGTCGCCGTCCTTGGCCTTGCGCGTCGCGAGAGCGGTGGCGAGGCCTCCGTGGGCGACGTTCTTCGAGCCCGACGACTCCTGCGGCACGACGGGTCCCGCGGCCTGAGCGGCGGCGGGAGCGCCGATCGCGGCGACCCCGCCCAGGGCGGCGGCGCCGAAACCGGCGAGCAGCATCCGTCGACTGCGCATCGCCGCGGTCTCCGTGGTGGTGTCCAGCTGGGTCATGCTCATCCTCCTTGCGGCGTCCTCGCCGCGGTCAGGCGTCCGGCCCTCGGCCGGATCGCGGTCACCGATCAGTCCCCGATCCCCAGCGCTCTCCGAGCGGATGCTCAGAAGTAGTCGCCCGCCGTGAAGTGGCGGATGCCGTCCACCCGGGCCTCGCGGCGCAGCGGCCGGATCATCCCGGTGCGGTCGTCCTGCCGCACGGCCGCCGGAGCGAACGCGCGGACGGCGCGTTCCTCCGCGGCGAGCGCGGGAGCGGCCAGCTCGCAGGTGCGGACGCCCGCCGCGGCCCAGTCCGCGGCCACGGCGTCCAGCAGGGTGCGACGCACCGCGGCAGGATCGGCCACGGTGGGATCGGTCGCGCTCTCGTGCAGCAGCCCGACGCCGTCGCGCACCTCCGCCACCGCGTAGCCGACGGTCGTCTCCGCCTCGGCGAGCCGGTACAGCGTCGCGCCCCGTAGCCGCACCTCCGCCATCGTCCAGTCGCGGTCGCTGCGCACCGGAGCGAGCACGACCGCAGCGGTGCGGGAACGCTCGTAGACCTCGCGGAGCGGGCCGAGGACGCCGAGTCCCACGGACTCGCGCACGACCGAGGCGGGCTCCACGGCCGTCGTCGACGCCGCCCACGGCCCGGCCATCGTGCGGGGCATCGAGAAGGTCGTGAAGCCGCTCGACCGGTACACCTCGGGGGTTCCGGTGAACAGCAGAGCCCAGTCGGCGTC
Organism: Microbacterium sp. Nx66; assembly: GCF_904066215.1. NCBI lineage: Bacteria > Bacillati > Actinomycetota > Actinomycetes > Micrococcales > Microbacteriaceae > Microbacterium > Microbacterium sp. Nx66. The sequence goes on along the minus strand of NZ_LR880474.1, from coordinate 193,543 downwards.
ACCGGCCGCGTCCAGGGTGGCCGACACGAGCCGGCGGGCCAGTCCCCGACCGCGAGCCCGCTCGGCGACCGCGACGCTGCCGATCGCGTGCACCTGCGCCACGCCGCCGTCCGACTCCCGCAGGCGCTTCGGCAACCCGTAGATCGACCCGCACACGCCATCGTCGTCGGCGGCGACGATCGTGTGATCCAGCCGCTCGTCGTCCACCAGCCACTGGTCCGGCGCGAGGGGCGGCGTGAAGGCGGCCGCCCACAGTGCAGCGAGGGCGGACTGATCCTCCGCGCGCGCCGACCGCACGAGCACGGCGCTCATGCCATCGAGGAGAGCTGGTCGCGGTGGACGGCGTGTCCGAGGGGCTGCCCCGCGGCGAAGGCGTCGAGCTCGTCCGCCACGATCCGCCCCTGCCGCAGCCGCCCCTCCCTGGTCCCGGCCGCGCGGTGCGGGGTGAGCAGCACCCGCGGGGCCGAGCGGAAGGGACTCTCCACGGGCAACGGCTCCTCGTCGAACACGTCGACCGCGGCGCTCAACCGACCGCGCTGGAGTTCGGCGAGCAGGGCGGCCTCGTCGACCAGCCAGGAACGCGCCGTGTTCACCAGGCCCGCGCCATCCGGCATCAGGGCGAGTTCGCGCGCACCGATCAGGTGGTGCGTCTCCGGCAGCGTCGGGGCGTGCACGGCGACGATCTGCGCGCGGCGGAGCGCGTCGTCGAGCGCCACGAGCTCCGCCCCGAGGGACGACGCCTCGGCCGCGTCGAGCGTGGGGTCGACGAGCAGCGGCTGCGCGCTGAGCGCCCGGATCAGCTCGAGGTACGCCCGCCCGGTCCGGGAGGCGCCGATGACCGCGATGGGCGCCCCGAGGATCTCGTGCTGCACCCCGACGGCGTCCGCGTCCCACCAGCCGTCGCCGACGCGCAGGGCGTCGTGCATCTCCGGCACCCGGTGCAGCAGGGCGAGCGTGAACGTCAGCGACACCTCCGCCACCGACCGGGCCATCCCCGCCCCGGCCTGCGTCACCCGCACGCCACGGTCGAACAGCGCGTCGGTGGCGAAGGGCTTGATCGTGGCGCCGGTGTGCGCGATGAGCTCGAGCTTCGGGAGGGTGGCGAGCACGGTGTCGTCGAAAGGACCCACGCCCCAGCTCGTCACCACGACGCGCGCCTCGTCGAGCACTGCCTCCGCGAGGCGGTCCACCCGCACGAACGTCCCGCCGAGCCGCGCCGCGACGTCCTCCAGACGCGCCGCGTCGTCCATCGAGAAGAACTCCGCGAACAGCTCGGCCGAGACGACCGCGACCACGGTCGGTGCGCCCGTCCCCGCGGTCATCGCAGCCAGGCCTCGAGGTTCTCGGCGATGAACGCGTCGTCGTTGAGCTCCGGGTACGCCTGCCGGACGCGAGCGATCTCCTCCGCCTGCCCCGGGGAGAGGCCCTCGGCCGGGTCGAGGCACCAGATGCCCTCGAGGAGGCCCTGCTGGCGGAGCATCTCGTGCACCCCGGCGATGACCCCGTGGAAGTCGTTGCCCGGATCGAAAACGGCCTGATTCACGTCCACCATGTCCGAGGCACGGCGTCCCACCTCCCGGTAGGCCTCCGCGTCTCCCGCGAGGGCTCGGTGCACACGCTCCAGCAGCGCGACGGCCGCATGCGTGCCGACGGCCCACTGGCCCAGCAACCCGCCGACGAACCGGAGGGTGCGCCGCCCGGACGGGGAGTCGACATGGAACTCGGAGAGCAGGTCGGCGACGATCGCGTCGTCGTTGCCGGTGTACAGCGCGATCTCGTCGGCGCGCCCCGAGGCGGCCACGCCGCGCACGAGCTCCAGCGTGCGATAACGGTCGAAGGGCGCCGCCTTCACGGCGACGACGGACGGGATCGCGGCGAACTCCCGCCAGAACTCGCGGTCGAGCACGGGCCCGCCGATCGCGGTCTGCAGATAGAAGCCGACCAGCGGCAGCACCTCGCCGACGGCGCGGGCGCGGTCGAGCAGGGCACGCTCGTCCGCACCCGCGACGCGGGGACTCACCAGCACGGCGTCGTAGCCGAGGGAGCGGGCGAGCTCCGCCTCGGCGACCGCCTGCGCGGTGTCGCCCGCCACTCCGGCGATGCGCACGAGGGTCGCGTCGCCGCGGGCGTCCATCTCCTCCGCGGCCAGTGCGAGCACCGGCTCGAAGAGCGCGTGCTCCGGGTCGCGGATCTCGAACTGCGTCGTGTGCACGCCGACGGCGAGGCCGCCGGCCCCGGCGTCGAGGTAGTAGCGGGACAGCGCCCGCTGCCGCCGCTCGTCGAGCGTGCGCTCGGCGGTGAGGGCGAGCGGATGGGCCGGGATCACGGCGCCGCGGGCCAGGGTCGCAGCGGCCTCAGGGCGCAGCGACGGCACGGTCGCCGTGTGCGCAGCGGCGTCGGTCATCAGAACTTCCCGTCCCGCACGGCCCACTTGGTGGGCTTGGCGATCATCGGCAGTCCGTCGCGGATCCAGCCGGCCTGCATGCGGATGAGCTCCTCGGCGGAGACGGACGGGTAGCCGAACAGGGCCATGCAGCGCCGGGCGTCGCTGAGCAGCGCGGTCGGCATCGGCTCGTCCACGATCTCGACCTCCCGCTCGAACAGGGCGCCGAAACGGTGGGCGATCGAGGAGACGCTGAGCAGCTCCGGTCCCGTGAGGTTGATCACGAAGGGGCCGGTGGAGGCGTGCACGAGGCTCCGCAGCACGACCTCGTTCGCGTAGCCCTGCCAGATCACGTTGACGTTGGCGGTGGCGACCGAGACCGGCTCCCCCGCGTGCACGGCGCTGCCGATGTCGGCGAGCACCCCGTAGCGGAGGTCGACGGCGTAGTTCAGGCGGATGATCGCGACCTTGGTGCCGCGCTCCTGCGCCCCGAACTCGAACACGCGCTCCCGTCCGAGGCAGGACTGCGCGTACTCGCCGATCGGCGCGGGCGTGGTCTCCTCGTCGGCGCCGCCGGAGGAGGCGGGGACGAACGGGTACACGTTCCCGGTGGAGAGCACCGAGATCGCGCTGTCGCGGTAGCGGCGGGCGATGCGGTCGGGCAGAGCCGCGTTGACCTCCCAGGCCCAGGAGGCGTTGGTCGCGGCGCCGAACTTCGCGCCCACCATGAACACCACGTTCGGGGCATCGGGGAGACCGGAGAGGTCGTCGTTCTCGATGAGGTCGAACGGCACGACGCGCACCCCCGCGGCCTCCAGGCGCTCGCGGATGGCGGCGTCGCCGAAGCGGGAGACCGCGTACACCGCGTCGTCGGTGCGGCCGGCGGCGTCCAGGCCGCGCCGGGCGAGCATCGCCAGGGTCGGGCCCATCTTGCCGCCGGCGCCGAGGATCACGAGGTCTCCGGAGCCCTGAGCGAGGTCGGCCACGAGCCCCTCGCTCGGGGTGGCGAGCGCCTCCTCGAGCTCGGCCTCGGAGGCGAATGCGTACTGCGTCATGGTGGTGCGGTTCCCTTCTTCTCAGCCCTTGATCCCGGTGCCGGTGACGCCCTCCTGCACGTACCGCTGAGCGATGAGGTACGCGAGGAAGATCGGCAGCAGCGCCACGACGGAGCCGGCGAGCATGGTGCTGAGCGGCACATCCTGCTGCTGCAGCGACGAGATGCCCACGGTGAGCGTGAACATCGAGTTGGACTTGGCGATGATGAGCGGCCAGAGGAAGTCGTTCCAGTGCCAGAGGAAGACGAAGATCCCGAGCGTCGCGAGGATCGGCTTGCACAGCGGCAGCACGATCCGCAGGAAGATGCGGAACTCGCCGGCGCCGTCGATGCGGGCGGCCTCGAACAGCTCGTCGGGAAGGCCCTGGATGAACTGGCGCATGAGGAAGACGGCCTGCGCGTTCGCGAGCGTCGGCAGGATGAGGCCCCAGTACGTGTCGATGCCGCCCAGGTTCGCCATGAGGATGAACGTCGGGATCAGCGTCACGTGGAACGGCACCATGACCATCGCCAGGAACGACCAGAACATGACCTCCTTGCCACGGAAGCGCTTCTTGGCGAAGGCGTATCCGGCGAGCGCGGAGAGGAACAGCACCGCCACGACCGACACGAGCGAGTAGACGAGCGTGTTGAAGAGCCAGACGAGGATGTTCTGTCCGCCGAGCACCTGCTCGTACGCCTCGAAGGAGATGTCGTTCCAGGGGATCAGCGAGCCGGGCAGCTCGACGACCATGCCCGGCTTCAGGCTCAGCACGACCATCGCATAGAAGGGGAAGAAGCTGAGGATGCCGGCGAGACTCAGCCAGATCCAGCGGACGGCGATGCCCCAGCCGGTCGGCTCGAGCGCGCGGAACGAGCGGCGCTTGCGCGCGGCGGGACGCGTCGCGGGTGGCGTCGTCTGCGTCGGCGGCTGCAGGAGGGCGGTCATTTCTGCTTTCCGATCACGAGGCGCTGGATGAGGGCGACCACGAGGGTCATGATGAACAGGGCCACGCCCACCGCGGCCGCGTAGCCGTAGTCGAAGTAGCGGAAGCCCTGGTCGTAGAGCATGTAGACGAGCGAGTAGCTGGCGTTCGCCGGGCCGCCCTGGGTCATCACGTAGATGACGTCGAAGACCTGGAAGGCGGCGGTCGTCTCGATCACCGCGAGGAAGAAGAACGTCGGGCGCAGGTGCGGGAGGATGATCCACCGGAAGCGCTGCCAGGCGTTCGCGCCGTCGACCAGCGCCGCCTCCTCCAGCTCGCGCGGCACGTCCTGCAGGGCGGCGATGAGGATCATCATCCCGTAGCCGAACCGGGACCAGACGCCGACGACGACGATCGCGGGGATCACGAGCACCGTGCTGCCGAGCCAGGAGCCGCCGAGGCCGAGCGGGGTCATCAGGGCGGACCACGGACCGTTGGCGGAGAAGATCCAGACGAAGATCGAGCCGGCCAGCACGAGCGAGGTGATGACGGGGAGGAAGAAGATCGAGCGGAAGAACCGGGCGCCGCGGAAGGCGCGGCGCACGCCGAGGGCCATGATCGTCGACAGCACGAGCGCGATCGGCACGGCGAAGACCGTGTAGACGAGGGTGGTCCCCAGCGCCCGCCAGAACAGCGGGTCGGCGACGAGGCGCTGGAAGTGGTCGAGGCCGCGCCAGGCGATCTCGCCGGAGATGTCGTAGTCGAAGAAGCTCAGCGCCACACCCGCGATGCTCGGGCCGAAGCGGAAGGCGATGAACAGCAGGAAGGCGGGGAGCACGAACAGGAATGCGACGCGCGCTTCCCGTCGGGCGAGCACCCGGGCGACCCGTCCTGCGGGCTTCGGCGCCGTGGTGGCCGTCGTCATTGTCGATTCCTCACGTGGGGGGCGGAGAGAGGGGGCGTGCGGCGGGTACCCGCACGCCCCCGGGGTGTCACTTCTGCAGCAGCGGGGCTGCGGCGGCCGCGGCGTCCTTCAGGGCGTCGGCCGGGGACTTCTGGCCGAGCAGGGCGGCCTGGATCTCCGGCGAGAGCACGCCCATGAGCGCACGGGAGCTGGCGTCGAGCTCGCCCACCGTGGTGTCGGGGACGTACTTCTCGACCTCGCCGAGGAGCGGGTCGTCGGCGTACAGCGGCTCGGTGGTGCTGAGGGCCGAGAAGAACCCGGCGGCCTTGAGGTACGGCTCGACGACGTCGGCGCCGGTCGCGAACTCGGCGAACGCGGCTGCGGCCTCGGGGGCCTTCGAGCCCTTGAGCACGGACAGCGAGCCGACGGTGCCGTAGGCGACGGACTCCTCATCGGTCAGCGGCGCGAGGACCTTGACGTTCTCCTCGCCCCAGAACGGCGCGACCTCGGTCACGGCGTTGTTCCAGGTGCAGGCGACCTTGCCCTGGGCGATGGCGGTCTGCTCCAGCGGGACGTTGGTGGTGAGGGCCTCCGGGTCGAGAGCGCCCTCCTCGGCCAGGTCGGTCAGGAAGGTGAGCGCCTCTTCGCCGGCCTTGCTGTCGAAGCCGACCTCGCCGTCCTCGGTGTAGACCTCCCCGCCGGCCTGCCAGAGCAGCGGGTAGTAGGTGAGGTTGAGGGTGTTCTCGGCCGACGCCGGGTAGTTGAGGGCGTACATGCCCTTGTCGACGAAGGCCGGGGCCATCTCGGCGATGTCGTCCCAGGTCTCCGGGTACTCGGTCACGCCGGCGGCCTCGAACGCGGCCGCGTTGCAGATGAGGGGCTGCGCGCTGGTGAGGATCGGGGCACCGAGGATGTCGCCGCCGAGCGTGACCGACTCCTTGACGTTGGGGAGCAGGTCGCCCTGGCGCTCCTCGCTGAGCAGGTCGTTCAGCGGCGCGATCGACTTCTGGTACGCCGCGAGCTGGTCGGGGATGAGGTAGACGACGTCCGGTCCCTTGCCGGCGGCGATCGCCGTCTGCAGGGCCTCGTCGCGGTTCGCCCACGGGAAGATCTCGTACTTCACGTTGACGTTCTCGTTCTCCTTCTCGAACGCCTCGATGGTCGAGTCCCAGAAGTCCTTGTGCATCGCCTCGTCGGCGATGACGGGGTAGAGCCAGACCGTGATGTCCTGCTCGCCCTCTGCGGTGTTGCCTCCGCCGGCCGAACATCCGGCCAACAGGGTGGCGGCCGCGACTCCCGCGACGACGCCGGTGATCTTGCTGACGCGCATGGTGCTCCTTTGCGTAAACCGTGCTGAGTACGGTTCATTATGACATTGGCTTTGGATAATTCGTCAAGCACAAGTTCTCAGAGCCTTGTTTCGGCCGTGTTTCTCGGCCGTGAACAACAATCCCCGATCTGAGAATCGGGTGTGCTAATTTGATCGCACCAACGGCGGAGACGAAGGAGGGACCCGATGGGCGCGACCAGTCCGCTCTCGATCGTGGCGCGGTCCGCACTCCGGCTGCGGGACGCCGGGCCGGCGACCGTCAGCGACCTCTCCCGCTCGCTCGAGGTCTCTCGCACCTCCGTGGAGAACGCCGTGGCGGTGCTCTCCGACTCCGGACTCCTCGTCGACGCTCCCACGCAGAACGCCGGGGGCGCGGGGCGCCCGGCCCGCCGCTACTCCTTCCACGCCGCGGCCGGTGTGGTGGTGGGCGTGGACATCGGGGTCGCGAGCGTGCGGGTCGTCGTCGCGGATCTCGCGGGCGTGGTCATCGCCCAGCGGGCGTTCCCCGGCGTCGCGGAGCAGCCGGACGGCCCGGCCAAGCTCGCCGCGGTGATCGACGACGTCCGCGGCACTCTCGCCCCGCTCTCGCTGCCGCGGACCGGTCTGCGGGCGATCGGCGTCTCCCTGCCCGGCATCGTCGACGACGACGGACGGGTCACCACCTCGGTCGTCATCCCGGAGTGGTCCGGCATCGACATCGGCTCGCAGCTGCGTCAGGCGTTCGGCTGCCCCGTGGCCGTCGACAACGGCGTGCGACTCGCGGCCGTCGCGGAGCACCACCTCGGCGTCGCGCAGCTCGTCGACGACGTCATCTACCTGTCCGTCGGCAACCGCATCGCCATGGGCCTCATCCTCGGGGGCCGTCCCCGACGCGGCATCCACAACGCGGCGGGAGACATCGGCCGCCTGGCGTTCCGTGGCCTGAACACCGAGACCGGGCAGATCTCGTGGCGGACCGCCCCGACGGCCGCCGAGGTGTTCGCCCTGGCGCGCACCGGAGAGCAGGCCGCCCAGGAGGAGCTCGACGGCTTCATCGATGAACTCGCCCACGGGATCGCGACCCTGATCATGACGGTCGACCCCGCCATGGTCGTGATCGGCGGCGGACTCTCGGCCGCGCACGAACAGCTGCTCGACCCCCTGCGCGCCGCCCTGCCCGGCCACCTCGGACTGCCGTTCCAGGTGCCCGTCGCCGAGGCACGGCTGGGAGCGGAAGCCGCCGCCCACGGCGCCGTCGTGCACGCGTTCCAGCGGCATCCGGGCGACATCTACGGCATCGAGGACATGCCCGCCCCACCGATCACCCCCCTGCCGCACGACCCCGCGGCCGGCGACGACCCCGAGGAGAAGCAGTGAGCACGTTGAAGGTCGGACTCATCGGTGCGGGCGGGATCTCCCGCGTGCACGCCGACGCCTGGCGGGCGCTCGGCGTGCAGGGCTTCGTCACCTCGAAGGAGGGCGCCGAGGAGATCGCCGGCGAGTACGGGTTCGAGGTCGTGGGCGACGTCGACGCGCTCCTCGAGAAGGTCGATGTCGTCGACATCGTCACCCCCAGCAGCACCCACGCCGACTTCGCCCTGCGCGCCATCGCCCGCGGGCTCGACGTGATCTGCGAGAAGCCGCTCGCCGCGACCGCGGAGGCCGCCGCCGAGGTGACCGTCGCCGCAGCCGCCGCGGGAGTGCGGCTGTTCCCCGCGCACGTCGTCCGGTACATGGGGGAGTACGCCCGCATCAAGGCCGGCATCGACGCCGGGCAGATCGGCATCCCCGCCGTGCAGCGCTTCCGTCGCCTCGGCGCCGCGCCCCAGGCCCCGTGGTTCTTCTCGGAGCGCGCCGGGGGCGGCGTCATCCGCGACCTCATGATCCACGACATCGATCAGGCGCTGTGGTTCGCCGGCCCGGTCGACAGCGTCTACGCCGTGCAGAACCCGCCGACGGTCGACGACCGCGTTCCGGCCCCGGTCACGGCGCACGTCGTGCTGACCCATCGCAACGGGGTCATCAGCCACGTGCACGCGAGCTGGGTGCAGCCCGGCATGCCCTTCCGCACGAGCGTCGAGGTCGCCGGATCCGAGGGGCGCCTGCGCTACGACAGCGCCGAGGACCACACGCTGCGCACCGACGCCGTGCTCGTCGAGGGTGCGACCGACTACCTGCCGCCGATGTCACCGGAGGAGAGCCCGTACTACGCGGAGATCGCCGACTTCGTGGCCGCCATCGCGGAGGGACGCGACGCCGCCGTCACCCCGGAGGACGGGATCCGGGCGGTCGCGGTCGCCGAGGCCGCCTACGCCTCGATCGCCTCCGGAGCCCCGGTCGCCCTCCCCGCTTCGTCCCCCGCCGTCGCCGTCGCCGAGGAGGCCGCCCGATGACCGCTCCCCGCCCGCTGCGGATCGCCGTGCTGTCCTTCGCGCACACGCACGCCCTCAGCTACGTGCACGCGCTGCAGCAGATGCCCGACGTCGAGCTGATCGCCGCCGACCCCGACGGCGCCTCCGCCCCGGACGACGCTCCGCGCGGCGCCGCTCTGGCCGCGGAGCTCGGGGTCGCCTACGTCGAGACCTACGAGGACGCCTTCGCGTGGGGCCCCGACGCGGTCGTGGTGGCCGCCGAGAACTCCCGTCACCGCGCCCTCGTCGAGCAGGCCGCCGCGGCCGGCGTGCACGTGCTGTGCGAGAAGCCGCTCGCGACGACCGTCGAGGACGCGATCGCGATGCGCGACGCCTGCGACCGGGCGGGCGTGCTGCTCATGGTGGCGTACCCGGTGCGCTTCTCCCCCGCGGTGCGTGATGCGGTCGCCGAGCTGCGCAGCGGACGCCTCGGGGCGATCCTCGGCGTCACCGGCATCAACAACGGCAAGCTGCCGCAGGACCGGGCCTGGTTCACCGACCCCGAGCTCGCCGGCGGCGGTGCCCTGGTCGACCACGTCGTGCACTGCGCCGATCTCCTCGACGAGCTCCTGGGAGAGCGCGCGCAGACCGTCCGCGCGGTGTCGAACAGCATCCTGCACGGGGAGCGCGACCTCGCGGTCGAGACGGGGGGCCTCGTGACGATCCAGTATCCGAGCGGCGTGGTCGCCACGATCGACTGCTCGTGGAGCTGGCCGATGAGCTCGGCGACCTGGGGCGGCCTCACCCTCGAGGTCGTGGCAGAGCGCGGGACCGTGACCGTGAGCCCCTTCGCGAAGGGCGTGGCCGGGCACGATGCCCACGGAGAGACCTGGACCCCGGTCGGGGCCGACCTCGACGCCCTGCTGCTCGAGGAGTTCGTGCAGGCCGTCCGCGCGGGCCGTCAGCCCCAGCCCGACGCCGGTGTCGGCATCCGCACCGTCGAGATCGTGAAGGCCGCCCAGGAGTCCGCGTCCCGCGCCGGCACCCCCATCCCCCTCTAGCCCCCGGGGCGTGCGCACGTGCGGGATCGAAAACGCCCCTCCCGCACGCGCCCCCGGCACGTTTCCCATCCCGCACCCTCGGCGTCCCCCGTGCGAGATCAAACCCGCGCCTTCCGCTCTCGTCCCCGGCCCGTTTCCCGTCCCGCACCTGACTCGGGTCCCGCGGGTGCGCTTCTCGTCCCGCACGGAGACGGTGCGCGCATGGTCGAGTACCGCCTCTCCCGGACTGGGGTGCCGGCGGAGGGGCATGAAACCGGCGCGACGGGCGTTGTACCCGGGGCCGCAGCGACACGGAGGAGACATCATGCGCATCGACCTCGCCGGGAGAACCGCCCTCGTCACGGGTTCCACTCAGGGCATCGGACTCGCCATCGCCACGACCCTCGCCGACGCGGGAGCGCGGGTCGCGGTCAACGGCCGGAACCCCGAGACCGTGTCGTCGGTCATCGCCACGCTGCAGGAGGAGGATCCGGACCGGAACCTCGTCCCGGCCCCGGGCGACGTCACCACGGAGGACGGGGCCGCTGCGGTCCTCGCCGCCACCGGAGACGTGGACATCCTCGTCAACAACCTCGGCATCTTCGGAGCGACCCCCGCGCTCGACATCTCCGACGACGAGTGGCGGCGGTATTTCGAGGTGAACGTGCTCGCCGCCGTCCGGCTCATCCGCGCGACCCTGCCCGGCATGAGCGAGCGCGGCTGGGGTCGGGTGCTCGACATCGCCAGCGACTCCGCGGTCGTGATCCCCGCCGAGATGATCCACTACGGCATGTCGAAGACCGCGCTGCTCGCGGTGTCCCGGGGTTTCGCGAAGGAGGCGGCCGGCACGGGCGTGACGGTGAACTCGGTGCTCGCGGGCCCGACCCACACCGGCGGCGTGGAGGACTTCGTGTACTCGCTCGTGGATCCGCAGCTGCCGTGGGAGGAGGCGCAGCGTGAGTTCATGCGCGTGCACCGCCCCCAGTCCCTGCTGCAGCGGCTCATCGAGCCGGAGGAGATCGCGAACATGGTCGCGTACCTCGCGTCCCCGCTCGCCTCGGCGACGACGGGCGCCGCGGTCCGCGTCGACGGCGGTTACATCGACGCCATCATCCCCTGATCCTTCGAATCGCGCACGTGGCGGCATCTCCGGTCGGAATGGGGCCATTCGGGCGATTCGAAACGGAGGGGTAAGCTGGCCCCCGGAGAAGCACGGAGAGGCGGTGATGGCGATGTCCGACGATAGTAACGACGCCGCCCTCGCTGCGTCGCGCTTCCCTGCATCTGCGCGTTGAGCTCCCGCTCCGCGTCCGTGCCTCTCGCCTCGCAGTCATCGGCGGCGTCTCCCGCCCCCTGACGAATCCGCACGCAGACCCTGGTCTGCGTGCACCCGCGAGAACGGAGCCGCATCATGGCGCTCATCGACAACGGCGTGTACGTCCACGGACGTCGCGTGGAGACCCCGAAGAACCTGGACGAGACCTACCGGATGCTGGATGCCGCCGGCGGGATCGCGTGGATCGGTCTGTATCGACCGAGTCCCGAGGAGGTCGCCTCGGTCGCCAGGGAGTTCGATCTGCATCCGCTCGCCGTCGAGGACGCGCTCTCGGGGCATCAGCGCTCCAAGGTGGAGCGCTACGGCGACACCCTCTTCGCCGTGCTGCGCCCCGCCCGGTACCGCGACAAGGAGGAGTCGATCGAGTTCGGGGAGCTGCACCTGTTCATCGGCCCCGACTTCGTGGTGACGATCCGCCACGCCGAGTCGCCGAACCTCGCCGCGGTCCGCCGCCGGATGGAGGCGAACCCGGAGCTGCTCGCGATGGGACCGGAGGCGGTGTTCTACGCGATCCTCGACGAGGTCGTGGACGAGTACGAGCCCGTCGTCGCCGGCCTGGAGAACGACATCGACGAGATCGAGGACCAGCTCTTCGGCGACAGCGACGACGACGCCCTCTCCCGCCGCATCTACGAGCTCTCCCGCGAGGTCATCAACTTCCAGCGCGCCGTGCACCCCCTGAGCGGCATGCTGGAGTGGCTGCGCCGCGGGTCGGAGAAGTACCGGATCGACGAGGAGCTGCAGCGCTCGCTCCGCGACGTGCTCGACCACACGATCCGCGTCAACGAGCGCGTGGACTCGTTCCGGGCGATCCTGGAGAACGCCCTCACGGTGCAGTCGGCCCTCGTCGCCCGGCGGCATTCGGAGGCGGGCTTGGCCCAGAACGACGAGATCAAGAAGATCTCCTCGTGGGCGGCCATCATCTTCGCGCCCACCCTCGTCGGCACCGTCTACGGCATGAACTTCGACGTGATGCCCGAGCTGCACTGGGCGTTCGGCTATCCGATGGCGATCGGGGCGATGCTTGCCTTCGCCGTCGGCCTGTTCGGGGTGTTCAAGTACAAGAAGTGGTTGTGACGCGCAGGCTGTCACGCCGATTCAGGCCATCGCTTCCGGAAAGCGCCTGAACCGGCGTGACCGCCTGTCTCATCGAACAGCGATCACGGGGAACGCCGGGTCGTCGCCGGAGGTCGCGGGGATCTGCAGCTGGGCCTTCTGCGCCGAGTCCAGCGTGAGGGTCCACCGCAGCCCCCGAGCCGTCCGCTCGACCTCGCCCACCGGCGGCACGGGGACCTCGACATCCGCGAACGCCGTCAGATCGATGTCCACGACAGCCCGTCCTCCCACTGCCCCGGCGTTGGCGAGGTCCAGGACGATCAGCGTGTCCTGCGCGGCTCCCGGCTGCGGGGACAGCTCGACCGAGTAGCCGATCGCCGACTTCGTGTGCACCGAGAACCGGATCGGCGCGGTGGTGGCCGAGGTGTCGGTGCCCATGACCGTCCGGGCCACGACCTCGTAGGTCCCCTGCGTCAGCGGCGCGTCCACCGTCCAGGTGCCGTCGTCGCGCACGGTCACGAACCGCAGGAACGGCGTGAGCTCCCCGTCGCGCACGTGCACGCGGACGCGCGAGCCCGGGACGCCGGTACCCGAGATCGTCGTGGTGGTCGCCGCGACCGTGGTTCCGGCCTTCGGGGTGAGGATGGTCGGCGCAGCCGGAGAAGTGCGGATGACTATGGGCGCACGGGCCGCGCCGGCGGTCAGAGTGCTCACGCCCGCAGGGGCATCCGCCGGGATGGGGAACACGGTCGCGAACCGTCCCTGCCCGTCGGTCTGCACCGGCATGGTGGCCGTGCCCACGCGAAGCTCCACACGGCTCCGCGGCGGATACCCGCTGCCCGTCACCCGGAACGGCTGACCGGTGAGGGCGACACGGGAGTAGACGCCGACGGCGGGGACGGAGGCGCCGATGTCGGCGTCCATGAGGCCTGCGCCCATCCGGTCCGGCCCTTCGTCCGCGACCCCGTCGGCCGTTGCCGTGATACGGCGCGTGACCTCGTCCGGGGTGAGCGTCGGGTCGGCCGCGAGCAGCCGCGCGGCGAGCCCCGCGACGTGCGGGGAGGCCATGGAGGTGCCGGGGAACAGCGCGTAGATCGAGCCGTCGTCCTGACGGGTCACCGCAGACCAGACGACGCCGGGTGCGGTGACGGTGACCGTGCCCGCTCCGTAGTTGGAGAATCGGGCCATGACGACGGCGCCGCTGGTCTCGTCCTGGTCGGCGGCGGCGACCGAGATCACGTCGGGCAGCCCGGCCGGGGCCTTCAGGCAGGAGGCGTCCACGGGGCGCGGCTCGGGTGCACCGTCGTTGGGGCTGACGACATCGGTGGTCATGGTGGCGAGGTCCTGCGCCTCGTTGCCCACGGCGGCGACGGTGACGACGCCCTGCTCATGCGCGTACGCGTATGTGCGGCGGAGGGCCTCGAGCGCGGCGGACTGCGTCTCGTCGCCGGCGCACCAGACGTACCAGGGGTCGACGTAATAGCTGTGGTTCACGACCGGGATGTCGTGCCGGACCGCCCACATCGTGGCGCAGATGCTGGCCTCCGGGTAGATGTGCCCGGTCTGGTTGTCGACCTTGATGGCGGCGACCCGCGCGTCCGGGGCGATCCCCCGGATGCCGGCGCCGTCGGTAGCACCCGCGATACTGCCGGCCACATGCGTCCCGTGGGCCCCGGAGAGTCCCGCTTCCGGAGCCCACGCCGCCGGTCGGGTGTCCGGGACGCCGTTGATGCCGCAGCCGACCGAGAGAGCGGGGTCGATGCGGTCGGCGAGGTCGGGGTGCCCCGCATCGATGCCGTTGTCCGCGACCCCGACGACCACACCTGCGCCGCCCGGGGTCGTCGCGCCGACGGCGACCGTGTCCCACGCGGTGCCCTCGGCAGGCATCGCCTCGGGTTCCTCCGTGACGCCTGCCGCGGACTCGGCGGGGTCGGGGAGGCGGTCGGGCGTGGTCGACGTGCGGGTGGGACCGACGGACTGCACCCACGGGAGGTCGCGGAGCTGCGCGGCGAACCCGCCCTCGGGCGCCCGGACGACGGTGACCCCGATCTCCGGGTACGAGATCAGGAACGTCCCTCCCGCGTCGGCGATGGCCGCACGCAGCGTCTCCTCGCTCGGACCGCCGGGGGCGGTGTTCAGGACCCAGTTCAGGGCGGGGGTGTCGGGGGCGACCTCCGCAGCCGCCGGGAGCGGGGATGACGGGATCGCGAGGGCGAGAGCGGCACCGACGGCGAGCGCCACGCCGATGCAACGGGAGAGGGGACGGATCACAGCAGCCTGTCTTTCGAACGCGGCCCTGGGCCGTCGAGTCGGGATGGTCCAGTGAACAAGAGGCGCGAAGGGGTGTTCGATTACGCGCGACCCTGGGCCGAGGTCGCGGAAGAACCAGGGGCCGCGGAAGGCAGGATGCGCGAGACTGGAAGCATGGCGCTCGAACTCCTCCTGTCCCGCATCGTCGAGAGCGGTCTGCTCGAAGACCCCGTCTCCGAGAACGGTCTCGTCTACGGACGGGCGAGCCTGGACGCCGCCGGCACCGTCGTGAACGTGAACGTGGACCCCGAGCTCGACGGCGACGAGAGCGCGGAGGACATGGATCCGGACGAGCTCGTGGCGGCCATCGCGCGCGTGCTCTCGATGAGCGAGAAGCGGTGGCGGGCGATCGTCGAGGAGGTCGCGCTCGACATCGAGGATGCGGTGGACGAGGAGCCGGTGGTCGAGCAGGTCGACCTGCGGGACGACCTCGAGGCCACGTCGGTCGTGGTGTTCGCGGACGCCGTGCTGCTCGCGTTCGTCGCCCCCCGGCAGTTCCCGGAGTCGCGCATCCTCGTGCAGCTCGATGAGGAGCTGGAGGTCGACGGCATCGAGGTGCGCGAGCCCGACGGCACCGAGGTCATCGACGTCGACACGCTCGACGAGCTGATGGACCTCATCAGCCGCGCCGACCGCGACTGACTCCGCGGACGCGCGGAAACAGGCGAACGCGCGAGCACAGGCCACCCCAGAGGAATGGGCCTGCACCCGCGCGTTCGCCTGAGTTCCGGCTAGCGCGCGCTGCCGTAGTAGGTGACGTTGGGGAAGGCGAAACCGTCGCCGTTCCCGTTCCAGACACCGGTGAAGGTGATCACGACCGTCTCGCCCGAGGCGAGGGGTCCCTTCCAGTCGATGCTGTCGCCGCTCACGGTGACGGTGCCGCGATTGGCCGTCACGCTCGACGGGTTCCAGCTGGAATCGTCGAGGATGCCCGCCAGCGTGTATGCGATCTCCGCGTTCGCCGAGTCGACGTTGCCGTTGTTGCCGAACTCCATCCGGTACGTCACGGCCTGGCCCGGCGTCGGGTCGGTCGGGTTCGAGTTGAACGTGTACTGGAAGAACTCGCGCTTGACGGTGTCGGTGTCGGTCGCGCAGACGTTCGCCGCGTTACCGGCGACCGCGCAGGCCTGGTTGGTCAGCGCCCCGGGAGGAGCCGACTGGTTGACCTTGGCGTTCACCTTCAGCGTCACCGACTGCCCTGCCTCGAGCGTGCCGAGGTTGGCGGTCACGGTGCGCCCGGAGGCGCTCACCGTCACACCCGACGGGCCGTTGCCCGAGACGAAGTCGAGACCGGCCGGGAGCGGGTCGCTGACCACGACGTTCGTGGCCGCACCGTCGCCGGTGTTCCGCACGACGATGTCGTACGTCAGGTCCTGTCCGAGCTTCACATCACCCTGACCGTCGTCCTTGCTGATCGTCAGCACGGGCGTGGTCTTCTTGGTGATGGTGGTGTCGTCCCAGTCACAGGCCTGGTTCGTGGCGGTTCCCACGGCGCAGGCGTTGTTGCGCAGGTTCCCGATCGGCGTGGATGCCCCGACGGTCGCCTTCACGGTGATCGTCGAGGACGCGCCAGGAGCGAGCGATGGGATCGTGCCCTGGACGCGCTGCCCGGTGATCGACACCTGACCGGTCGTGCCAGCGGTGTACGAGGCGGTGATACCGGTGAGCCCGGCCGGCAGGTCGTCGCTGACGACGACGTCGCTCGCCGCAGCGGTGCCGGTGTTGCGCACCACGATGTCGTACGAGAGCTGGTCGCCGATCACGGCGCTGTCGCGGTGATCGTTCTTGTCCACCGTCAGCGCGGGCGCCGTCGGCTTGTCCACGTCGATGTCGATGCTGTGCAGGTCGCTCGGCACCTTCGTCCAGGTCGGCACGAGCCCGAGGAACGCGCCCTTCGAGCGCATGCTGAGCTGGAACTCCACCTTCGAGACCGTGCCGTTGACCTGCACCGTGCCGGTCTTGGCGGCGAAGGAGGTCGAGGTGATCGTGTTCGACGTCACGTCCAGGTTGCCGCTCACGGCGCTGAGGCTCACCCCGGAGGGCTTCAGCGTGTACTTCGCCGAGGACTGCACGACGCCGCCGATGGAGTACACGTCACCGCCGAGGTTGGCGAGGGTGATCTTCGGGTTCGTCACCTGCTGGCCGAAGTCGACCACGACGTTCCCGCGGACGCACTCGATGCCGTTCTTGCAGGGGTAGCCCTCGTTGAGGCCGATCACGTTGAGCCCGAGCTCCCCGCCGTCGCGCACGGTGGCGAGATTGACGACGTCACCGGAGCTCTTGATCTGCACCTTGTCGGTGGTGGTGATGCGGGCCGTCGCTCCGGCGGCCGACGCGGTGCGGGTGTCTCCCGATCCGCTCCAGCCGTTGACGTCGGCCGCCGAGGCGGCGGGGGCACCCGCGAGGGCGCCCGCCGCCAGAGCGGTGAGCACCCCCACGGTCAGCGCACCCCGAAGAAAGGATGTCTTCTTCACAGGTCTCTGTTCCTCCGTGTCTGTCCGGCGCCCGTCACCGGGTCGCCGAGGGACGACGACGCAGCGCGAACGCGCCGGCAGCTCCGACGGCGATCACACCGGCACCCGCGAGTCCGACGGCAGGATCGGCCACCGGCACCGGCGGACGCTCGGCGAAGGTGTGGCTGTAGTTGTAGGTGAAGCGGTGGTCGTCGGTGAAGACGCCACCGGTGTAGAGCACCTTGGCGCTGTTGGTGATCTGCGGACCCCAGTAGTCGGCGTCGACGGTGAACGTCGCCATCGGGGTGACGATGCTGGTGCCGCCGTCGTGCGTGACGTTGAACGTCCAGACGACGTTCCCACCGACGAGCTGACCGCCGCTGGTCGCCGACGCGAAGGTCGTGTGCGCCGGCACGGGCAGGATCACCTTGTAGACGCCGTCGATCTGCTCGTCGTTGACGAGCTGCACGATCGCGCCCTCCTTGATCTCCGACCCCGGCGTCACGCCCGTCGCGGCCGTCTGGGTGGCTCGACCCAGGTAGCCGCGGGTCGAGGCCTGACCGTCGACGTCTTCCGTGCTGCGGACCGAGGAGATGCCGCCGCTCGATGCGCCGTCGGTGGAGTCGGGCTGGTCGGCGGCCATGGCCCCCTGCGCGCCGAGGAGCGAGCCCCCGACGATCAGCAGGCCGACACCGGCGCTGCACGCGGTCTTGAGGATGCTCTTCATGATGAGCCTCTTTCTTGATGTGGACACGACGAGCAGAGTGCTTCGCCGCGAATGAGACGGTGGGGACGGGGGTCGATTACGCCCGCGGACGGCGAGTATTCCGGCGCTGCGGGGCACGGACGCCGATGATCAGGAGCATGACGACGAGTCCGACGACGTACCCCAGGACGCCGACGAGGGAACCCACGAACACGTGGCTCACCTTGTAGCCCGGATCGAGACCCCAGGTCTGGGTGGCCCAGCCGATCAGGACGAGCCGCAGCATGTTGACCGCGAAGACGATGCCCCACATGGCTGCGAGCCCGCCGAACAGCCGGCTCCACCGCACGCGGGTGAAGGCGAGGATCACCGCGGCGACCACGGTGAGCGGGAGCCCGATCAGGAGTGCTGTGCACTCGACCGTGATCTGCAGAGCGATCAGGTCTCCGGTCGGGGTCCAGACGAGATAGTGCTCGCCGATCGCCGCGCGCTGGCCCTCGACGAACGGCGAGAGCAGCCACGTCGCGACGACCGCCTCGACGGCGCGGAAGGAGGTGTTGACCGCCAGGAGCGCTCCGCCCGCGGCGAGCATCAGCAGGGCCACGACCACCCGCGCGGCACGGTTCGGCGGCGACACCCGATCCAGTCGACGGGCGCGGAGGGCGGGCAGGGTTTCGGTGACGGTGGTCATCAGGCCTCCACGGCGACGGATCCGTTGACGACGACGTGGGCCTCCGCATTGCGGCGTGTCTTGGCCCATCCGTTCTTGCCCCGGACGATGCGCAGGAACGCCCGCGCGATGCAGATGTACATGTAATAGACGTAGAGCCACACCCCGAGCCCCCACCCCAGCGCCGTCAGCCAGCTCGCCTGGGGTTCGCAGCGGATCTTGTAGACGAACCCCCAGACGGCGAACGGGGCGACGGAGAAGGCGAACAGCAGCCCGAGGACGCCGAGGGTGTCGCCGAGCGCGACCTGGAAGAGCTCCGGCTGCTGCACCCAGTACCCGACCTGGGCGCCGAACAGGATGAGGAACGAGAGCCCTCCGAGCATCTGGAGGAAGGGCAGCACGAGGTAGTACACGGTCTCGATGACCCCGGCGTTGTCGACGTACGGCGACTTCAGCACTTCGCGGATGTACTTGACGCACTGGATGTTCCCCTGCGCCCACCGGGTGCGCTGCGTGAGCAGACGGCGGATCGAGGGCAGCGCCTCCTGGTTCACGTGCGTGTCGTAGACGTGGCGGACCTGGTAGCCCGCCAGCACGACATGGACGCCCAGCTCGTAGTCCTCGAGCAGGGCGCCGTGCCACGGTTCGCCGAAGGTGTCGCCGATCGCATCGAGCACGGAGAGCCGGGTGAACTGGCCGTTGCCGCCCAGCCCCACGGTCCCGGTCTTCGCCCGGAGCGACTGCATCGCGGCGATGGTGGTGCGGAACTCGAGATCCTGCATCCGCAGCAGGAACCGCGCGAACGTGTTGGCGAACCGCCCGCCGTGCGGGTAGGGCTTCGGGTCGTCGCGGTTCTTCATCCAGACCGCGATCTGCGCCGCCCCCACGCTCTCGTCGCCGAAGATGTCGTCGGCGGCGCAGATCTCGAGGGCGTTGGGCTCCATCTCGCCGTCCGCGTCGATGACGACGACGACGATCCGATCGTGGTCGGCGTCTGCGGGGAGCCAGGCCAGGAGCTGATGATAGGCGGCGTTGAGTGCGTCGCCCTTGCCAGTCCGCGCCTCGGGGCGACGGCGCTGAACGAGATGCACGTGCTCGTCGGCCTCGGCCCATCGGGTGACGATCGACGCCGTGGCGTCCTCGCTGTCGTCGTCGATCACCCAGACGTGGGCGCCGGGGAAGTCCCGCCGCGCCCGCGACACGGTCGTATCGATCACCGCCTCCTCGTCCCGGCACGGGATGAAGAAGTGCCATTCGAAGCTCGCCGGATCGCCCGGGGTGGTCTTCGGATAACGGAGATAGGGGATGAGGATGAACAGGACGTACGTGACGAACGCGACGCCGAGCAGGACCGTGAACGCGTTGAGCACCGGGAACATCAGGGTGTCCTCCCCGGCGCCGGGTCCTCTTCCGGCGCGACGGACCGACGGATCGGGCGGGGAGCCGGCGCCGACCGCCGCAGCAGGCGGGTGCGCAGGAGCAGCCCCGCCCCCACGGTCACCGCGATCCCCGCCGCCATGACCCAGGTGGTCATCGATTCCGGACCTGTGACGGCGAGGGCGCCGACCGTGGCGAGCGGGGTGGTCAGGGCGTTGCTGTACATCAGGACTCCTCAGTGCGGGTCGAGGCGACGGTGCTGCGGATGTGCGCCGCGATGCGCGCGGTGGCCTGCCCGTCGCCGAAGGGGGACGGCAGGGTGGCGAGTCGGGCGAGGGTCGGCTCCACCGCGCCGAGCAGGGCGGAGGCGGCCGGAGCGAGCTCCTGCGGGGTGACGAGCCGGGTGAAGGCGCCCAGCGCCTCGGGGCGCTCGGTCGAGTCCCGCACGACGAGGACGGGGCGGCCGATCACCGTCGCCTCCTCCTGGATGCCGCCGGAGTCGGAGACCAGCAGAGCGGCGTGGGCGGCGAGCGCCAGGAACCGCTCGTAGGGGAGCGGCTCCTCGGCGATCAGTGCGTCCAGGAGGTGCGTGGCGTCCAGCGAGGTGAGCATCGCCCTGGTGCGTGGGTGCACGGGGAACACGACGGGCCACCCCGACGCCGCGATCGCGTTGAACGCGCGGAGGGTGGCCAGGAGGTTCTCCGGAGTGTCCACGTTCTCCTGACGGTGCAGGGTGGCGAGGACGAAGCCGGCAGGCGTCAATCCGAGCCGCGCGAGCTCGTCCGCATCGCCGGCCGCGCCCGCGCGCTGGGCGCGCACCGCCTCCACCACCGGATTGCCGGTGACGAGGATGCGCTCCTCGTCGATGCCCTCGGCGAGGAGGTTGGCACGGTTCGCCGCCGTCGCCGCGAACAGGTCGTCAGCGATGTGGTCGACCATCACCCGGTTGTGCTCCTCGGGCATCCGGCGATCGTGCGCCCGCAGTCCCGCCTCGACGTGCCCGAGGCGCACCCCTGCGGCATTCGCGGCGAGAGCGGCGGCGAACGTCGCGTTCGTGTCGCCCTGGACCACGACGTACCGCGGCTCGAAGCGGGTGATGGCCTCGGCGATCTGCTCGGCGGCGCGCCCGATCTGCGCCGCGCGCGGGAGACCGCCGACATGCAGCTGGAGATCGACGCGCTCGATCCCGCAGGACCGGAGGAACACCCGGGACATCCCCGGGTCGTAGTGCTGCCCGGTATGGACGACGAAGGCGGCATCTCCCAGTTCGCGGACGAGCGGGGCGAGCTTGATGATCTCGGGACGGGTCCCGAAGACGATCATGACGGAGCCTTTCGGCAGCGGAACGGACGAAGTGGACTGTGAGAAGTGCATTTCTGGGTACCTCGATCAGCCCCCGGAGGGAGGTCCCCCGTGGCTGACGCGATCAGTGGTTATCGGTGGGTCGCGCGACGCGCGGAGACGATGAGGAGCAGAGCTCCACCCGCCAGCAGCGCGATCGCGGGGAGGACGGAGAGCGGCGTGCCGCCCGTCTGCGCGAGCCCTGCAGCGGCAGGGGCACGGACGACGGTCGCCGCGCACGACCACTGCGCGTCGTCCGCGCAGGCGTGCGTCGCCGACAGCGGCGGCGGCGCGGGGAGGCCGGACAGGTCGTCCGGAACGACGATCCCGGCCTGGACAGCCGCTGCCCGCAGGCCGGCGATCATCGACTCGTCATAGGCGACGGTGGCGCGGTTGACGACGGTGCCCTCGGCGTCCCGCGGCAGCTGCGCGCGGAGGGTCATCGTGGCCGACTCCCCGGGGCCGAGCTCCGGCACAACCCAGCCCACCCTGTCCTGCACGGCGACGCCCCCGGTCGAGGCGGCGATGAACCGCGCACCGTCGGGCAGGTCGTCGACGACGGGGATCTGCGTCGCAGCACCGGGGCCGACGTTCGACACGGTGATCGTGTAGTCGAGGATGGACCCCGCCGGCGCGGCGGACTGCGCCACGGTCTTGTCGATCTCCAACGAGGCGAGCGGGGCCACCGCGGTCAGGGCGCATGCCTGCTGGGGGTCGTCAGGACACGGGGTGGTCACCGTCGGCGCGGGCGTCCCGTTCGGCGCAGCGGCGGAGTTCTGCACGGTGGCGCGGTTCACGAGCTGGGCCTCGTCGAGACCTCCCGGCGTCGTGCCGGTCACGTGCAGCACGACCTCGCCGCCGGCCGGGACCTCGGGGAGCGTCCAGTGGACGGCGCCGTCGGCGACCACGCCGCCCTGATCGGCCGCGACCGCGGTCAAGGCGGGCGGAAGGACATCGGTCACGGGGACATCGGTCGCCGGGGCCGTCCCGGCGTTGCCGACGACCAGGGTGTACGACAGCGCTTCGTCATGGCCGGCGACCTGCTTGTCGACGGTCTTCGCGAGGGACAACGCCGGCAGGGCGGCGACGACCGTGGAGGCGCAGGCGACACTCGCGTCGTCCGCACACGGCGTGGAGGACGTGGGCGCCGGCGTCTCGGCCGGGACACCGGCGGGGTTCTCCACCACGGCGCGGTTGACGAGGGTGGCGCCCGCGCCTGCGCGGTCGACGGTCCCGGAGACGTGCAGGGTGCTCGTGCCGCCGGCGGGAAGGGCGTCGATCGTCCAGGCGACCGCGCCGTCGGCGACCACGCCGCCTTGATCGGCCGTCGCATCGCGCAGCCCGGCGGGAAGCGTGTCGGTCACGGGCACCTGACGGGCCTCCGCCTCGCCGGTGTTCCGGACGGTGATGGTGTAGTCGAGGACGTCGCCCGGTGCGGCCGCGGCCTTGTCGACGACCTTGGCGATCGAGAGTCCGGCGACCTTCGGGTCCGGCGTGGCGGTGGCGGTCACCCCGAGGGCGTAGCCGTCCAGCGCTGCGGTCTGCGTGCCGCCGAGGGCGGAGCGGGCGACATCGAAGACGATCCGGGTGATCTTGGTGCCCGGGACGGTGAAGCTTCCGCAGCCCCCGGGGCGCGAGGCCGCGGTGCAGGAGATCCTCATGTCGCCGCGGGAGTAGCCGTCGCCTCCGTCCACGAAAGTGGCGCCGTCGGAGACGACCGCACGGGTGGCGCCGCCGTCGGAGGAGGCGAAGCGGATGCCGTCCGCGACCGAGATCCCGCCGAGTCCGGTACCGCCGGTCCCGGCGCCGAACTCGGCGATGTGGATCGCGGGATCGTCGACCGGGCGATCGAACGTGATCGTGAGCTGTCCCTCGCCGCAGCGCGACGACGTCCCGCAGTTCGCGTTCGAGTGGACGTCGAGCGTCGCGAGGTCCTTCGCCGAGACACCGGCCGCGTACATGGCGTCCGTGCCGCTCCAGGAGCTCAGCGTCTTACCCTCGCCGCCGAAGATGCGGGAGCCGCCGGCGAGTGTGGCGGTGGCGATCGTGCCGTCCGGCAGCGTGAACCGGCCGGTGTTCGCGTCGACGATGGTCGCGGCTCCCGTCGCGGCGTCAGCGGGTGCCGCGGCAGCGACGGTACCCAGGGCGAGCAGCAATCCGAGCACGAAGGCGCCCGATCGTTTCCTCATGGCGATGTGGTTCCAATCTCGATCTCTTCATCCGCTGGTATCCGGAGATGGCGGACTCCTACAGGACAGCGATCCGCGGGGGTGATTACGCGCGGTTCCGAAATCAATCCACGATGACCACCTCCGCGCTCGCCGCGCCGGAGATCCCGGCGATGTTGGACTGCGCGAAACTCAGGGTCACCGCGGTCCCGGCGGGCACCGGATAGGCGTCGACGCGGAAGCTCGCCTGCCATCGCTCGTTCGCCGCGCACGTCCCCGCCGCCAGGGTGGCGCCGTAGGCGGACACCGTGAGGTCGGCACCGACCTCGCACGCCACGGTCACGGACAGCAGCTCGGTGCGTGAGACCTGTCCTGGCACGTCGATGAGGACAGGAGCGCTCGGCACGCTCGCCTCGGGGGCGGGTTCCGGCTCCGGCTCCGGCGGCGGCGCTGCAGGAGCGGAGGGCTCCGGCGCGGCCGACGGCGGAGGGCTCGCGACCGGCGTCGCCGCCGGGGCGGATGTCGCCTCCGGGGATGGGACCGGGGTGGGTACGCTCCACGTCACGACCTCCGTGGCGGCGGGCGCCGCGACCACGGCGGTGCCCCCGACCACCGTGGCGGCGACGGTCGCCGCGAGCGTCGTCGCGGTGACCGCGGCCACGATACCGATGGTGGCCTTCGCCGCAGCGATACCTGCGACCGGAGCGGCGATCGCGGGCGGCAGCGGGGCGGCGCTGGCGGACAGTCCGGCAGATGTCAGCGACTGCCAGATCTGCGCACCGGCCCCCACCGTGATGCCGGCGGGGAAGAGGACGGACAGCATGCGCGAGCTGGCGTGACGCGCCTCCTCGGCCTTGGCGCGGCAGTCGGCGCACTCGTCGAGGTGGGCGTGCACACGGGCCGTGTCCCGGGGCGTGAGGCGCTGGCGGGCGTGCGCGCCCAGCTTCCCCATCGTCCACTGACACTCCCGGGAGGCCGGCGGGCGGGCCGCGACGTGCGCGGTGATCCAGGCCTGCCGGAGCCCCTCCCTGGCACGGAAGGCGAGGACCGCGGCCGCGCGCTCGCTGATGTCGAGGCGCTTGCCGATCTCGTGCATGGAGAGGTGCTCGACCTCGCCGAACCACAGCACGTCCTGCCAGCGCTCCGGCAGGGCCAGGATGGCCTGCGAGACGAGCGAGGCGTCGAAATCGGCGTCGGCCGCGGCATCCGTGCTGTTCGGGTCCTCCACCGCCTCGATGTACTCGATGGGCACCTCGCGACGGGCGCGGCCCCAGCTGATGGCGAGGTTGCGCATCGTGGCGAACAGGTACGGCTTGAACGCGGCCGTCGGCCCCTTCCCGGCCTGGATCGCCTGATAGATGCGGGTGAAGGACTCTGCGACGAGGTCGTCGGCATCGGCTGACCACCAGTAGCTGCGGGCCACGGCCGCCGCCGCGGGTGCGTAGCGCTCCCACAGCTCCGCATAGGCCTGCTCGTCACCCCCGCGGACCCGGTCCAGCAGGTCCGCGTCGCGTTCCCTCTCCTCGTCTCTGCGTTCGTCGCTCATAGTGTTCCCTTCCCCCGAGGGCCTGTGTCGGTGAGGTGACAAACCTCACCCGTGCGTTCTCGCGCCGACGCGGGGTGCGGTCCGACGGATGTCGGCCGCACCCCGCCCGGCGCGTGCGATCAGCGGTTCCCGCGGCGTGCGCGTCGCGCGGCCGCCAGCGCACCTCCTATCCCCAGAAGCAGCACCCCGGCGAGCAGACCCGCTGTCGCGATCTCCCCGCCGGTCGTGGCCAGCGAGCCCCCGGGAGTGCCCGCCGGCGTCGCCGGCGTGCTCGGCGTCGCCGGCGTGCTCGGCGTGGCCGGGGTGGCCGGCGTGCTCGGCGTGGCCGGAACGGGCGGCGGGGGCACGACGGCCACCGGGTTCTGCACGCCCACGGTGACGGTCTGGTCCCCCACCGTGAACCGCTCCGGGCTGATCACCGGCGTGCCCCAGGCGGTGCCGGCCACGGGCTCCGGCGCCCGCTCGCGGACCGTGACCTCCGCGCCGGCAGGCAGCGCCGGGCTCGTCACCGGCGATCCGGCTTCGAGATCGAGCACCCCCGAGCCCGCCGGGAAGCCCGGCCCCGCCGGGTACGTGTACTCCAGCACGTACCGGGTCCCGGCGGGGATCCGCTCGGTCGCGGCCGCCGGACCGCTGAGGGTCTTCAGCGCCGTGAAGCGCCCGACGCGCGTACCGTTCCCCGTCCCCGAGCCGCCGTGGCGGGTGACCTCCGACGTGACCGTCGACGATGTCTCGGTGCCGACCCGGATCTCGGCGGCGTTGCGGTAGGTGTCGGCCGCACCGTCGTCGGTCACCCGCGAGAGGTAGTGCACGTTGTAGAAGCCGCCCTCGACGGCGGTGAAGGTGACGGTGGTCCCGTCGGCGGAGACGGTGTAGTCGGCGGCAGCGACCTCGGTGACCGGCCCCGGGACGACGAGACCGCTGGGGAGGGTCTGCAGACCGGTGGCGACCCACAGCGACGGGTAGCGTTCCCCGGCGGCGGATTCGCGCAGGAGCTCCTGGTCGGAGCCGATGACGTCGGTGACGACGACTTCCTGACCCGCGGCCATGCCCTTCGCTCCCGCCCCGACGGCGACGTCCCACGCGATGGTGTCCGAGGTGTTCTGGTACTCCCCGCTCTTGAAGTCCGCGCGGCCTCGGAAGTCACAGTCGGTCGTGCAGATGAAGGGGTCCGGCTTCACATCGACGGAAGCGGTGACGTCACCGAAGTCGTAGGTGACCGTGGTGGTCTCGCTCACCTCGGTGGTCACCGTCGCCCAGAAGGAGAAGCCTCCGGAGAGACCGACGGGGTGCTCCTCGAGGTAAGCGCTGTCGATGTCGCAGACGAGCTGCGCGGCGGTCGTCACGCAGCGTCCCGCCTCAGCTCCCGCCGCGTCGAGCAACGGGAAGGTGTCCGGCAGCCCACGGAGGCCCTCGGGGAGCTCGACGACGAAGCCGGCAGGTGCGACCGGGTTGTCCGGCAGGGACCAGGTGCCGGTCAGCTCGGCCTTCGTGCCGCTGGCGACGGCCGTCTCCGTGAAGGCCAGGGACTCGACCGTCGCGCCGGTCGTGTACGGCGGGGCCGCGGTCGCCGCGACGGGGACGAGCAGGGCTCCGACGAATCCGCCGACGATCATGGCGACGGCGGCGACGCGGCGGGCGATGCGGCTCCGTCCCGAGCGGGGTCGGACGGGTGGCGAATGGGTCAGCATGTGTTCCTCCGGTGACAGCCGCGCACACGCGACGTGGGCACGGTCGAAGATGAGACACGGCGGGGCCCGACGTACTACGCGCGTTCCGCAGGATTGCGGAACGCGACGATGCACGCCGCACGTGTCTCCACGCCGCGCGGCGTCGCACTCTCTCCGCCCGCGGCGATGCCGCGGAGCTCTCCCCCGGCCCGCAAGGTTCCCCTCCCTCGCACAGGCCGCCAACGACGGTACCCCTCATGCGGCGCATCGCAGGTGTTCGCAGCCGCGCGTATATCGGCGTTCCGGAATGGGCCGACGGAACGCCCCGAGACCGGGGCTGTGCGGCGGGCCGGGGGAGCAGCCCGCCGCACGAGGGACTCGATTTCTCCACGTCGTCGGGTTGGGGATTCGACGACGTCCTGGGCCACGGATCCCGTCCGCGCTCACATGCCCAGCCTCGCCCCTCGGCAAACAGGACGGGAACGGCCCCTGAGCATTACGCCGGATAAGCTCGGAAACGTGCCGATCGCCCCCTCCGCCTCCCCTGCCACCGCCGACGACGACCTCCGCCGCCTCGCCGACGCGCTCCGCGACCCGGCACCGCTGAACTGGGTCATCACCGGCGACTCGATCACCCACGGCCTGGTGCACACCCAGGGCGGGCGCAGCTACCAGGAGCACCTCCACGAGCTGATCAGGGGCGAGCTCGAGCGCGTCCGCGACATCGTGCTCAACACCGCGATCAGCGGCAACCGGATCGTCGACATCCTCGACGACTGGGAGCGTCGGGTCGCGGGCTGGCAGCCGGATGTCGTCACCCTCATGGTCGGCACCAACGACGCCTCGGACGGCGGGCCCCGACCGGTGATCTCGCCGGACGACTACGCCGCCTCCCTGCATGACTTCGTGAGCCGGGTGCGCGAAATCGGCGCCATCCCGGTGCTCCAGACGCCGCCCGCCATCGACGTCCGCAACGCGCCGGAGCGGGCGCGGATCGCCGACTTCGCCGAGGCCGTCCGTCGGGTCGCGTCCGCGGAGGACGTGATCCTCGTCGACCAGTACGCGCACTTCGCAGAGCTGGGCGGTGGCGGGATGCCGTGGGGCCTCATGAACGACCCCTTCCACCCCAGCGCCGCCGGACACGCCGCTCTCGCCCTGGAGCTCGCCCGCGTCCTCGGCATCGCGCCGGAGGGACCGCGCGCCCGCACAGCCGCCCTCCTGGAAGGCATGGTCGGCACGGCTCGCGTCTTCGGCTGAGAGGCGCGGATTCACCCGGCCAGGGTGACCGCTCTGGACGGCGGTGACGGCGCGACGCTAGGTTGAGCGCATTCACACTCGACAGTGAGGTGGGGGCATGTCGCACGTCGTCGCAACCGGGGCCGGCAAGGCCATGATGGAACGTCGGAACGATCCGACGCACGAGTACATCCTGAAGCTCACCGGCAAGGAGCGGCCTCGGGTCCTCTTCGTCGGCACCGCGACCGGCGATGACACCGCCTACATCGTGAGCTTCTACTCCACGTACGACTCCGACAGATGCGCGCCGCACCACCTGCCGCTGTTCCATCGCGCCGTCGACGACCTGGCCGGGTTCGTGAAGGGCTTCGACGTCATCCACGTCGGCGGCGGGAACACCGCCAACATGCTCGACGTCTGGAAGCGTCAGGGCCTCGACGAGATCATGCGCGAGATGTGGGAGGACCCCTCGTCGAACGTCGTGTTCACGGGAGGCAGCGCGGGCGGCATCTGCTGGTTCGAGGGCGGCACGACCGACAGCTACGGGCCCACGCTGCAGGTGCTCCCCGAGGGTCTCGGGTTCCTGCACGGCAGCTTCTGTCCGCACTACGACGCCGAGGACCAGCGACGGCCGCTCTTCCACGCCTCCCTGCTCAGCGGCGAGCTCTCCACCGGGTATGCGGTGGGCAACCTGCAGTCGTTGCACTTCGAGAACAGCGAGTTCGTCACGGCGGTCAGCCCGGTCGAGAACGCGTTGGCGCTGAAGGTCGAGGCGGCCGACGGGAATATCGTCGAGACCGAGCTGCCGGTGCAGGTCCTCACCGGGGCGGCGCCGATCGTGAAGGGGCCGTCGTCGTGAACGACAGCGTCTGGATCCTCGTCGCCGAGCTCATCGTCGTCGTCCTGGCGATCTTCATGGGCACCCGCACGAGCGGGATCGGCCTGGGCGTGTGGGGCCTCGTCGGCGTCGCGGTGCTCGTGTTCGTGTTCGGGGAGGCCCCCGGCAACGCCCCCGTCGACGCGGTGTTCATCGTCATCACGGTCATCACCGCGGCCTCGACCATGCAGGCCGCCGGTGGCATCGACTGGATGGTGTCGGTGGCCGCGAAGGTCATCCGCAAACGCCCGAAGTCCGTCGTCTTCCTCGCGCCGGCGATGTCGTTCCTCTTCACGGTCGGCGCGGGGACCGGCAACATCTTCTACCCGCTGCTGCCCGTGATCTACGACGTCTCCTACCAGCAGAAGATCCGGCCGGAGCGGGCGCTGTCGGTCTCGGCCGTCGCCTCGCAGGTCGGCATCCTGTGCTCGCCGGTCTCCGCGGCCACCGCATCGATGGTCGTGCTGCTCGCGCCGCAGGGCGTCGACCTCGGCGGCCTGCTCCTCATCATGTGGCCGGCCTCGATCGCGGGCCTGCTCGTCGCCGCCCTGGTCATGATGCGTCACGGCAAGGACCTCGAGGACGACCCGGAGTACCAGAAGCGCCTGGCGGAGGGGCAGATCAAGCCGCCCACCGTCGACGCGCACGAGAACAAGCTCCCGCCGACCGCCGTGCTCTCGGCCTCGCTGTTCCTCGCCGGCGTCGCGGTGATCGTCTTCTTCGGCCTGTTCGAGAACCTCCGTCCGGTCATCGGCACCGATGACGACGGCGACCCGCTCCGCCTGAGCGTCACGGTGATCATCGAGGTCGTCATGGGCATCATCGCCGCGCTGATCTTCGTGTTCTGCAAGGTCAAGGCCGCCGACGTGCCGAAGCAGTCCACGTTCCCCGCGGGCATCGTCGGGGCCATCGCCCTGTTCGGCATCGCCTGGCTCGCCAACACGTTCGTCGCCGCGAACCAGACCCTCATCGTCGACGGGCTGGGCTCGGTCGTCTCCGGATCGTCCGCCTTCCTCGGCGCTCTGCTGTTCGCGCTGGCGCTCTTCGCGGTCGCCATGCTCACGACCAGCCAGTCGAGCGCCACGAACGCGATCGTCCCGATCGGCATCACGATCGGTCTGCCCGCCTCCCTGCTGGTGGGGCTGTGGCCGGCGGCGATGGGCATCTACACGCTGCCCGCCAACGGCAGCCAGGTGGCGACGGTCGCGTTCGACCAGACCGGGACGACGAAGATGGGCAAGTTCGTCATCGACCACTCGTTCCAGCTGCCGAACCTCGTCTACGTCGGCACGGCGATCGTCGTCGGGGTGGCGCTGTCGTTCCTGTTCACGTGACATGACCGACGTCGTCGACCGGTCGGCGCTGCGGCAGTTCCTCCTGGGACTGGCTCAGGGCATGAATGCATCGGCGGAGTCCGTCGACCGCATCCGGGACACGATCGCCGAGGTGGCCACGGCATCGGGGGGAGACGGCGCCGACTTCGTCGTCCTGCCGACGATCATCATCGTGGAGACGGGGGACGCGGAGGAGCAGCGGGTCGCGTTCCGGTCGGCCACGAACGCCTCGTTCCGCTTCGACCAGATCGCCGCGCTGTACGACCTCATCGCGCAGGCGAAGACCGGCGCCGTGGACCCGCTGGACGGCATCCGGCGGCTCAACGAGATCGGCGCGATGCGCCCGCGGCTCGGCTGGTTCACCCGTACGCTCGGGCATGCCATCCTCACGACCGGCCTCGCGCTCCTGCTCGCGCCGACCTGGCAGGGCGCGCTCGTCGCCTTCGTGCTCGGGTTCGGGATCGGCCTGCTCAAGCTCGTGCGCTCCCCCACACTGCAGCTGGTCATGCCCATCGCCGCGGCCTTCGTGTGCGCCGCCGCGGTGTTCCTGCTCGCGGAGGTGATCGAGATCGGCGACCCGATCCGGCTGCTGATCGCGCCGCTGGTGACCTTCCTCCCCGGCGGCGTGCTCACCACGGCGACGGTCGAGCTCGCAGCCGGACAGATGATCTCCGGTGCGTCCCGCCTCATCTACGGGTTCGTGCAGCTCGCCCTCCTCGCCTTCGGCATCCTCGCCGCGGGCGCGGTGGTGGGCGTCTCGAGCGACTCGTACGAGGCGCTCGACGCCTCCTCGTCCTACCTGCCCTGGTGGGTGCCGCTGCTGGGCATCCTCGTGTTCGCACTCGGCAACTACCTGCACTTCTCCTCCCCGCCGTCCACATTCGGGTGGGTGCTGCTCGCCCTGGTCGTCGCCTACCTCGGCCAATGGGCGGGAACGGAGTTCATCGACCCGGCGGTCGGCGGCTTCGTCGGCGCGGTCGCCGTCACGCCGGTCGTGTTCTGGATCGCCGGGCTGCGCCACGGGGCCCCGTCGCAGCTCACGTTCCTCCCCGCGTTCTGGCTGCTGGTGCCGGGAGCGGCGGGGCTGGTGGGACTCACCGAGGCGGTGGCGACCGACAACGGTCTCGCCGACTTCACCGCCGCCCTCGTCTCCGTCATGTCGATCGCCTTGGGTGTGCTCATCGGCACGGCGCTCTACCGCGTCGTGCACCACGGCGCGGAGGAGTTCGTCCAGTTCGCCGTCGCCCCGCCGCCCGCGGAGGACGAAGAGCCCGCGCCGACGCTCTGGCACCGCCTGTCTGCCCCGCTGCGCCGCCTGCGCCGCCGCGATCGCTAGCGGTACACCTCGCGACGGTGGCCGGCGTGCACGACGACGACCGTCAGGATCCCGTCCTCGATCCGGTAGAGCACCCCGTAGTCCCCCGTCCGCACCCGCCACTCCGGTCGGCCGGTGAGCTTGCGTGCCGCGGGGGGCCGTGGGTCTTCGGAGAGGAGCTCGATGACGGCCTGGATACGTCGGGACCCGGTGCCGATCAGAGCGTGGCGAGGATCTCCTTCATCTCCGCGATCTCCGCGGTCTGCGCGTCGACGATGTCCTGCGCGAGGGCGACCCCGTCGGCGTTCTCGCCGTCCGCGACCTCCGTCTCGGCCATCTCGACCGCGCCCTCATGGTGGGCGATCATCTGCTCCAGGAACAGCCGGGACGCCTCCGGGCCCGCGGCGGCTTCGAGCGCGGCGAGGTCGTCGTCGCTCATCATGCCGTCACCGTGGTCCATTTCCGCGGGGTCACCCGCCTCGGCACCCCAGTCGTCGAGCCACCCCTGCAGCTGCTCGATCTCCGGGCCCTGAGCGGCCTTGATGCGTTCGGCGAGGTCGGTCACCCGTGGGTCGACGTCATCCTTCGCGAGCACGATGTCCGACATCTCGACGGCCTGCTCGTGATGGACGATCATCATGGACGCGAACATCGCATCGGCCTCGTTCGCTCCGGCCAGCGGGGCGTCCGAGGTGGAGTGATCCATACCGGAGTGGTCAGCCGGTCCCGCAGGTGCGGCCGAGGCGCATCCCGCGAGGGCGAGGGTTCCGACCAGCACGAGGGCGGCGGCGGCAGCGGTTCGATTCTTCATTTCTCTCTCATCTCTGTCTGTCGGAAGGGCGTCCGCGGTCGCGGAGCCCGGGCGCTCACCAGCGCCGATCAGGTCCGACTGATGCAGAGGACGTGGAGTGAGGGGGGACGGAGAGGGGCGGCGGCGGTTCCCGCGCGCACGCGGAGGGCGCGCAGCAGGGGAGCGATCACGGCCGCGCGAATGGGGCGCAGCACCAGGAGCAGTCCGCCGAGGAGCGCGAGGACGCAGGCCGCGCCGCCATCCCCCGCGGAGTCGTCGGGGGCGACGGCCGCCTCGGCGACGGACACCGCATGCGCCGCCGACGCCGAGGGGTGCGCGGGCACCGGTGCCGCGTGGCCCGCCATCGCGTGCGCTCCGGGGGTGCCGTGCGTGTCGAGCGCGTGCATGCCGAGGAGCCCGAGCACGATGCCGCCCACGAGGAGGACGACGAGCAGCGCCCTCTGGAGCACGCGACGACCGGCCATGGGTCCACTATACCCGGTGGGGGTATAGTGGACCGCAGTCAGCGGGCGACGCCGGCGCGACGCAGCAGCCGGCGGACGGCGAGGACGACTCCCGCCACCGCGAGCTCCCCGAGCACCCGGCCGAGCAGCGTGGCGATGAGCACCGGCGGGACGAGGTGCTCCGGGGAGAACACCGGGAGGGCCACGAGGAAGAGCACCACCCCGGTCACGGCGCCGGCGAGCAGGACACGACCCGGGCGGACCGCGGCGTCGCGCCGGAACGGCAGCGCGAGGTCGAGGACCGCGCCGCCGATGACGAGCGGCACCACCCCGAGCAGCCCGATGGGGGACACCGCGAGCGTCAGCACCCCGGTCACGAAGGCGGCCAGCGTCGCCATGCCAGGGACCCGGGTGACGACGCGGGCGAGGAAGGGCAGTGCGGTGTGCACGGCCGCGACCAGGGCATACGCGGGAGGGGAGGCGGCGGCCAGCACGCTCGTGACCGGGACGACAGCCAGGAAGACGAGGGCCTGAACCGCGCCGAGGGCTGCGCTCACGAGCAGGGCGCTGGTCGGCACACGGCGGGACACGGGCGATAACGGACCACTCACTCCTCCGAGCCTAGAACTCCCGGCGCCCCTCGCTCCGCAGCGTCCTGTACCGTGCGGGTTTGGATATCGTAGGGGTGGGGATGCGTACCTGGGGAGGGACGATGCCGACTTTCGGCGCGCAAGGGGACACGAGGTTTCCGCGGGTTTCCGCGCACGTGATCGGGCGTCCGCGGCTGAACGCGGTGCTGGATGCCGGGGCTCCGCTCACGCTGCTGCGCGGCGCCGCGGGCTCCGGGAAGACCACCGCCCTGGTCGGCTGGGCTTTCACCTGCTCCGCCCGGGTCGTGTGGCTCACGGTCACACCGGCCCTGGCGACGAGCCCGGCACTGGCATCTGCGCTGCTGCGGGTGCTGCGCGGCACGGACACGGACACGGGCGCAGGCAGCACCGATCCGGCCACCGGGGACGGCTGGCCCGCCGTCGGGCACTACCTGTGCGATCACGAGGAGCCTGTCGTCATCGTCCTGGACGACGCCGCCGCGCTCGACCGGGATGCGGTCTTCGACCTCTGCCGCACGGTCGCCGTCCCGTCGCACGTCCGCCTGATCGTCGCCACGAATCGCCCCAGTCCCTTCGACAGCGACGGCGTCGGCCTCGTGATCGACACCGCGCTGATCTCTCCGGAAGACCTCGCGTTCGACACCGACGAGATCCGCCGCGCTCTCGACGTGGACGAGGACACCGCCGTCGCCGTGCGGGCGGCCACCGAGGGATTCGCGGCGGTCGTGCGTGCCGTCGCTCTCCGCGGCCGTGCCCCCGACGGCACGACGATCGTGGAGGTCGCGACGGCGGCGGTCGACGACTACCTCCGCAGCCGCATGGAGGAGGGCAGGTTCGGCGCCGGCGTCCTGGAGGGTCTTATCCGGATCAGCATCACGGACACGGTCGACCTGCCGTTGGCGCAGGCCCTCAGCAGCGATCCGGACATCGGCACGGCCCTCGACGAGGCCGAGGCGTTTGGCTTCGGCCGATGGTCGACGGACTCCGGGCGCCGGACCTTCACGATCGCCGCGCCGGCCCGCACCCTGCTGCGTCACGACCTCCTGCGGCGGTTCCCCGCCGAGATCCGCGTGCTCCGACGCCTCGCGATCGAGGGCGCCCTGCGCCGAGGCGCCCCCTTCGAAGGACTGCGCCTCGCGATGGAGGAGGACGACCTCCACCTCGCGGCCCACGTCATCATGTCCGGGTGGAGCCACCTCCTGGACCACGACGGTCGCCGGGTCGTGGCGCTGCTGGGCGACCTGCCTCTCGCCCGGCTGAAGCAGGAGCCGCTGGTGGCCATGCTCCTGGGCATCTGCCTCAATGCCAACCGGCTCCGGCGGGTGCGCGGACTGCAGCTGCTGCGGATGGCGATCTCCGCCGCGAACGCCCGTCGGAACACGCTCTCTCCGACGGAGCGCCTGTTCATCTGGACTGCCGAGAGTGCGGCGCTGCGCGTGATCGGGATGCCCGACAGGGCGGGGCAGGTGGCCGCCCGCGCGCTGGCTCTGTTCACCGAGACACCCGAGTCCCAGTGGGAGCAGTACGCGATGGAGATGCCGCTGCTCTGCACGCACCTCGGCATCTCGCTCTACTACGGCGGCCGTCGGGAACAGGCCGTGCGCCTGTTCGACGAGGCCGCCGCCCTCGCGGCGTCGCAGGGCAGCGGGAAGGCGTTCCACGCCGTCAGCCTCCTCGGCGGGATCCACGCCCTCAACGGCGATCTGCCGGAGGCCCGGCACTATGTCGAGATCATCCGCGACGGCTCGTGGGATCCCGCGCAGCTGGACGGCTACCGCGGCACGTTCTACCGCGTCGCCGAGGCGATGCTGGCGGTCGAGGACGGCGACCTCGCCGCAGCCAAGCACCACGCGCGCGCCTTCCTCCCGCACCGGGCGACGAGCGAGCACTGGACGACGATGGCGACGGTCGAAGCCTGGATCGCGCTGCATGAGGGCGATGCCGCGGGCGGACTGGAGCGACTGGAGTCGTTCGCCCGACTGCGCGGACGCGAGGCCGGCTCTCCGCCGGCCCGCCAGGCGCTGAGCCGCCCGCGGATCCTGCTCCACCTCGCCCTCGGCGACATCCGCGCCGCGCGCGGCATCAAGCAGCGCGACGCCGGGGCGGACCGCTTCGGCACCCTTCTGGAACGGGCCAGGGTCGCCCTGATCGACGGTCGCGCGCCCGAGGCGGCGCGGCTCCTCTCTCACACGCGCCTCGAGCCGACGACCTCACGCGAGCGCGCGGAGGCCGCGGCGGTGCAGAGTGCCGCCCTCCACCGGGTCAGTCCCGCCGCCGCGCAGGCCGTGACCGAGGCGCTGAACGCCCAGCTCGCCGACCGCGGACTGCGCACCCCGCTGGCGCTGCTCAGCGCCGAGGATTTCGCCGCCGTCCGCGCCGACCTCGCTCCGATCGGCGGCGCGCCGCTGCCCGACCGATCCGCGTTGCCGTCGTTCGCCGCCCGCCCGAGGCTGTCCTCGCGGGAGCAGGTGGTGCTGCACGCGCTCACCACCGGGGCGCCGCTGCCCGAGATCGCCGCGGAGCTCCAGGTCTCGCCGAACACCCTGAAGACGCAGCTCCGCAGCATCTACCGCAAGCTCGACGCGGCCAACCGTACGGAGGCGCTCGAACAGGCCGCCCGGCACGGCCTCCTCCGCGGATGACGAGAGCCCCGCCCGTCGCAGACGACGGGCGGGGCTCTCCGGCGGAACCGCTAGCTCTGCAGGCGGCGTCGGCGCACCAGCAGCAGCACGGCACCGCCGATCAGGAGGGCGATCGCGAGCCCGAGGACCCACGGCGCCAGCTGTCCACCCGTGAGGGCGAGCGGCGTCAGCACCGGGTTCTCGGTCGTGCTCGTCGGGGGCGTGATCGTCTCCCCGCCGGGAGGCGTGGCCGACGCCGTGGCCGCGTTCCGCAGCGTCGCTCCCGCCGCGTCGGCGTGCACGGTCACCGCATAGGTGATCACGACGCGCTCCCCTTCCGCGAGGCTGCCGGTCCAGCGCAGCGTCGTGCCGTCGATCGTCGGCGCGGCCACCGCACGGTCACCCACCGTGGCGGTCGCCGAGCCGCGGAGGTCGGCGTGCCGCAGCACTCCGGCCAGGTCGTCCGTGACGACGACCTCGTCCAGACCCGTCTCGCCGGTGTTGGTGCCGGTGAGGGTGTAGGTCACGACGCTGCCCGTCGCGACGGCGGAGCCGGATGCGGGGTCGGACGTCTTGACGAACGCGAAGCCCGGGGTGCCGACGGGGTTCTCCGTCGTCACCGGCGGCGGGGTCAGCTCGGCGCCACCCGGAGGCGTCGCCGTGCCCTCGACGGTGTTCGCGATGATCACGCCGCCGGCGTCGCCGTGCACGGTCACCGAGTAGGTGATCGTGACGCGCTCGCCGACCGCGAGGTCACCGGTCCAGGTGAGCTCATCTCCCGCGACGACGGGTGTCGCGGCGGTGCCGTCGCTCAGGGTCGCCGTCGCGTCGCCGTTGTAGGCGGCGTGGGCGAGCACACCCGAGAGGTCGTCGACGATGCGGACCGGAGCCAGCGCCGTCTCCCCCGTGTTCACGCCGGTCACCGTGTAGGTGACGACGCTGCCCGGGTCGACACGCGTGCCGGAGGCGGGGTCGGCGAACTTGTGCAGCTCGAAGCCCGGCTCGTTCACGGGGTTCTCGGTCGTCGCCGGCGGCGTCTCGATGGGCGGCACGCCACCGGGCGGGGTCGCCGAGCCGGAGGCCGAGTTCTCGATCACGGACCCGCCGGCATCCGCCCGCACGGTCACCGAGTAGGTGATCGTGACGGTCTCGCCGACCTGCAGCGCACCCGTCCACGACAGCCCCTCCTCGGCCACCGTCGGCGCGGTGGTCACCGTGCCGCCGATCGTCGCGGTCGCATCGTCGTTGTACTCGGCGTGCGCCAGGACACCGGAGAGGTCATCGGTGATGGTGACAGGGTCGAGAGCCGTCTCCCCCGTGTTCACGCCGGTCACCGTGTAGGTGAGGACACTGCCCGGGTCGACCGCCGTGCCCGCAGCCGGGTCGACGCTCTTCGAGACCGAGAATCCGGGCTCGTTGACCGGGTTGGTCGTGACACCGGGCGGCGGCGTGATCGTGGATCCTCCGGGCGGGGTCGCCGTCGCGGACGCCGCGTTCTCGATCACGGTGCCGACGCCGTCGGCGCTCACGGTCACGGAGTAGGTGACGGTCACGGTCTGGCCGACCGCGAGCGCCCCCGTCCACGACAGCTCGGTGCCGTCCAGGGTCGCGGGAGCCGCAGCGGCACCCGCGATGCTCGCCACGGCGTCCGCGTTGAACGTCGCGTACGGCAGCACGCCGGACAGGTCGTCGGTGATCGTCACCGGGTCGAGCGCCGTCTGGCCCGTGTTGACCGCGGTCAGCGTGTAGGTGAGCACGTCACCGGGGTCGACAGCGGTACCGGCGGCGGGGTCGACGGTCTTGGCGAACGCGAAGCCGGGCTCGTTCACGGGGTGCTCCGTGCTTGACGGCGGCGGCGTGATCGGCGTGCCGGGAGTCGTGGGGCTCTCGGGGTCGCTCGGGTCGGCGGGGATGAGCGGGGTCGCCTCTCCCGTCGCCGTGTTCGCGATGGTCTCGCCGCCGGCGGTGGCGTCGACGGTCACCGAGTAGGTGATCACGACGTCCTGGCCGGGGCGCAGCACGCCGTTCCACGACAGGGCGCCGTCGGCCACGCGGACATCGCCGCGGGTCGCGGACACGTCGTCGTTGTACGCCGCGTGGGCCAGCGCCGCGCGCAGGTCGTCGCC
Organism: Microbacterium sp. Nx66; assembly: GCF_904066215.1. Classification (NCBI taxonomy): domain Bacteria; kingdom Bacillati; phylum Actinomycetota; class Actinomycetes; order Micrococcales; family Microbacteriaceae; genus Microbacterium; species Microbacterium sp. Nx66. Next base: position 155,590 of record NZ_LR880474.1, on the reverse strand, counting down.
GATCTCGACGGGGTCGAGGACGGTGTCGCCCGTGTTGCGGCCGGTCACGGTGTAGGTGATCACGGTGCCGGGGTCGACGCGCGTGCCCGTCGCCGGGTCGGCCGTCTTGGTGACGGTGAACCCGGGGGTCGCGACGGGGTGCTCCGTCGTCGCCGGCGGGGTCTCGACCGGGGTGCCCGGCGTCGTCGGACTCTCCGGGTCGGTCGGGTCGGTCGGGATCAGCGGGGTGCCCTCACCGGACACCGTGTTGCGGAGCAGCACGCCCGTCGCCTCCTCGTCCACCGTCACCGTGTAGGTGATGTCGACGCGGTCGCCGGGAGCGAGCGTCCCGGTCCAGGTGAGGGTGGTGCCGGAGAGCGTGACGGATCCGGACGAGGCCTTCGCGTCGCCGCCGTACTCCGCGTTCGCGAGGACGGCCGAGAGGTCGTCGACGATCGTCGCGGGGTCGAGGACCGTGTTGCCGGTGTTGACGCCCGAGACCGTGTAGGTGATCGTGTCACCCGCGCGGACGGCGGTGCCGGAGGCCGGGTCGGCCGACTTCGTGACCTCGAAGCCCGTGTCGACGACGGGGTGCTCCGTCTCCGCCGCCGGCGGGACGATCGGGGTCCCCGGCGTCTTCGCCCCGGAGGGGTCGGCGGGGTCGATCGGGATCTGCGGCGTGGCCGATCCGGTGACGACGTTGTGCAGCAGGGCCTTCTCGACACCCGCGTCCACCGTCACGGTGTAGCGGATCGTGACCGATTCCCCGCGCGGGATAGCGCCGGTCCAGGTGAGGGTGGCGTCGGCGACCCGCACGGAGCCGCGGTCGGCCGTGACGTCGTCGTTGTAGCCGGCGGAGCCGAGCACGCCCGACAGGTCGTCGACGATCTCCGCGGGATCGAGGTCGGTGTCGCCCGTATTGGTGCCGGTGATCGTGTAGGTGATCGTGTCACCGGCGGACACGGCCGTGCCGGAGGCGGGGTCGGCCGACTTCGAGATCGTGAAGCCGGAGCCGATCACGGGGTGCTCGGTGGTGACCGTCGGCGGGACGATGGGGTCACCCGGAACCTGCGGCCCGGTCGGGTTGCCCGGGTTCGGGGTGGTGGGAGTGCCCGATCCGGTCACGCTGTTGCGCAGGATCTCGCCGGAGGTGTCGTCGCCCACGGTCACCGAGTACGTGATCGTCACGGTCTGTCCGGGCTGAAGCGTTCCGGTCCAGGCGAGGGCGTTCCCGGTCAGGGTCGCGCCGCCCGTGGTGACGGTGGTGCCGCCGACCGTGGTCGTGATGTCGTCGTTGAAGGCGGCGCTCGCGAGCACGCCGGAGAGATCGTCGGTGACGGTCGCCGGGTTCAGGACGGTCGCCCCGGTGTTCGTGCCCGTGACGGTGTACTCGATGGTCTGGCCCGGCTCCACCACGGTGCCCGCGGCGGGATCGGAGGTCTTCGCGACCTCGAAGCCGGCGACGGGGTGCTCGGTGGTGACGGCTGGAGGGGTGATCGGAGGCAGCCCCCCGGGCGGGGTGCCGGATGCGGTGACGCGGTTGGCGATGCGCTCGCCCTCCACGCCCTCGTCGACGACGACGGAGTACGTGATCGTGAGTACCTGCCCGGGCTCGAGGGCACCGGTCCAGGCGAGGTCGTCGCCCGTGACGGTGGCGGCGCCGGACGACACCGGGTCGCCGTCGATCGCCGTGGCCACGTCGCCCTGGTACTCGGCGTTGGCGAGCACACCCGACAGGTCGTCGGTCACGGTGACCGGGTCGAGGCGGGTGTTGCCGGTGTTCTCGGCCTGCACCGTGTAGGTCAGTCGCTGGCCGGGCTGCACGGCGGTGCCGTCGGCGGGGTCGGAGGTCTTGCGGAGAGCGAGGTCCGGCGCGAGGCGGACGTTCGTGTAGGTGCACGTGACGTCGGTGCCGAGCGGGCCGGACGGCTGGGTGACCTGTCCGTCGGCGGTGACGGCCACCGGGGTGGTCGAGCCGTCGGCGTTCACCTGCAGGCAGACGAGGGAGGCGTCGTACTTCGTGAGGTCGGTCGAGCCCGCCGCCGACTCGGACAGCCGGAAGGTGTCTCCCTGGTTGGTGAACACGGGGCCGACGTAGTCCGGCTGCAGACCGGAGCGGTCGCCACGGGTGACGGCGTCGGTCTGCGCGACCTGGTAGCCGACCGGCGACTGCACGCGGAGCCCGAACTGGTCGGTCCCGGCGTGACGGCCTTCGGGGAGATCCTTCTTCAGCGTCAGCGTGTTCGGGAACGTGCAGCTCGCCATGTCGGTGGGCGAGAAGGTGCCGAGCGAGGTGGTGTTGACGGTCTGTCCGCGGGGCAGATCGACCTCGACGATGTACGGGTTGGTCCCCCCAACCGAGACGAAGATGTGGCCGAGGTTCCCGAACGCGATGCCGTTGCCCTGCACGCCCGCGCCCATGTCGTGCACCTGCTTGGCATCGATCGTGGCCGTGCTGGGCTGGAGCGTTGCGGGCAGGTCGGCGGAGTAGATGTATCGGTCGGCGACCAGCACGAGCTGACCGGAGGCACTGAAGGCCATGTCGCCGTTGGCCCCGAAGGCGCTGCTGCCGGTAGTCGGGCGCAGCTTGCCTACCTGCACGTAGGTCTGCGGCGTGACGCTCTCGTTCCACGCATAAAGGTTGATGGCGCCATCGAGCGTGCCGCTGGCGAAGTAGTACACGCCCGTGACGGGATGCACGGCCCCTCGGAGGACAGAGGAGTCTGTGCGGCTGGTTCCCAGCGTGAACGGCGTTCGGGTCGTCGTTCCCTCGCCCCGACGGTCGTGCTTGGCCAGCACCTTGTCCGTGCCGACGTTGGTCACCGTGTACGCGTACGTTCCGTCCGCCGACAGGCCGAGCCCGTTGTCGGAGTGGCCGAGGCCGATGCTCGTGGCGCCGAGGGTGCCGCCCTGCTCGTTCACGGCGAACTCGCGCACCTCGGTGGCGCTCTGCACGTACACCGCTCCCGGCGTGCAGAGGAACGGCTCTGCCGCGGCGGCAGGCGCGGCGGTCAGCGTCCCGCCGACGACGATCATCGACGACGCGACGAGCGCCGTGCTCACGGCACCGCCGATCAGCCTCTTCGTCCGGCCCCGCCAGCGGCTGCGCCGCTCCGGCGGAAGGCCATCGGACGTGCGGTCCTTGCGGGCAACACGGAATCCCATGACTGCTCTCCCCATTCATCGCGTTCCGGCACGCGTCCGCGCACACGGAAGCCCCCGCCCCCTCAGGCGACCGCCGAGCACCCTTTCGGGCAGGGTGGACTCGGTCCGGGCCTCCGCCAGCCTGCCCGGCTGCCGCGGAGGCCCCCGTCCGAACCGGGGGAATTCACCCCTCCTTTTCACCCCGGGCGCACGCCGGAGGGCGCACCGGGGTCCCGATGCGCCCTCCGGTGGTCGCGGGCCTACTCGCGAGAGCCGATCTCCTCGATCGGGCGGCGGCGCAGCGCGGCCCCTGTCGCGACCCGCAGCGCGACGAGGGCGAGTGCGCCCATGCCGCCGACGATCGCGAGGGAGCCGAGCACGGGCATCGCCGGGAGCGGCTGCCCGGAGATGCCGTAGCTCATCCCCATCAGCGGCGGGATCGCCACCAGCACACCGAAGACCATCGCGAGGGCGGCGATCAGGATCGCCTCGGTGCGCATCGTGGCGCGCACCTGTCCCCGGGAGGCGCCGATGAGCTGCAGCAGGGCGAACTCCCGGGACCGCTCCCCCGTCGCCATGACGAGCGTGTTCACGACGGCGATCGCGATGTACCCGAGGATGACCAGCAGACCGATGAGGCTCACCCATCCCTGCTGCGACACGGCCTCGGTCATGCTGGGCTTCTGACCCGAGCCGGGGGCCACCTGCAGACCGTCGGCGGCGAAGGCGTCGGCCGGCGCGTCACCGTCCACCGACACGAGGGCGAACGAGTCGAGCGCTGCGGAGGTGTGCGCGCGGACGTGGTCGACCGCCATGGTGAGATCGCCGAACCCGAGACCGCGCTCGTAGATGCCGACCACGGTCGCCTCCAGCGGCGCCCCGTCGCCGAGGACGCCCGTCACCGGGTCGCCGACGTCGAGGCCGAGCGTGTGCGCCGCATCGGCGCTGACCGCGACGGTCGCACCGCCGTCGAGGGCGGTGAGGGACCCCTCCTGCACCCGCAGGTCGAGCAGGCCGTCCGCGGTCGTCGGGTCCACGCCCTGGAGCACGTACTCCGTGCGCTCGATCTGACCTTCGATGTCGAGCGAGTCGAGCACCGCGGTGCTGGCGACCACGCCGGTCGCTGCCGTCACCCCCGGCTCGTCGCGCAGCGCGCCGACGGCGTCGGGGGAGAGCCCGGCCGGGGCGGCCACACGCAGGTCGGCGGTGACCCCGGCCCGGGCCTGGGTCGCGGCCTCGTCCGCAACGATCGCCGGCCCGCCGATCTGCACGAGACCCAACCCGATGCCGAGGGCGATCGGGAGGATCGCGGCCGCCATCCGCCGACTGCCCGCGGTGGTGTGGGCGGCGGCGAGGAAGCCCGCGGCCGACGAACGACGCAGCACCGGCCCGACGAGGCGCACGCACAGGGCGACGAGCCACGGTCCCAGGAGCGCGAGCGCCACGATGAGCATGATCGCGGCCCCGGCGGAGGCGCCCACCGCTGCGTCGCCGCGGAGCATCAGCGGGACGGTCGAGACCGAGACGCCGGCGGCGGCGAACACGATGCCGGTGATGATGCGGGGCAGGCCGATCGGGCCCTGGCCCGTCGAGGACTCGCGCAGCGCCTCGATCGGATCGAGGCGGGCGGGGCGCCGGGCCGCGATGCGCGCCGCTCCCCAGGCCGCTCCGAGCACCAGCACCAGTGCGCTCAACGCCGGGAACGGGCTCAGCGCGAGGGCGAAGTCGCCGGGGATGACTCCTCCGGCCACGAACGCCGACTGCAGTGCGGAGGACAGCAGGTACCCCGGGGCGATCCCGAGCAGCGCGGCGACGACGGCGACCGCGAGCGTCTCCCGCGCGATGAGGGCGTGCACCTGCGACGGGGTCGCCCCCACCGCGCGGAGCAGGGCATACTCGCGGCGACGCGCCTGGACCGACAGCGACAGCGTGCCGGCGACGATGAAGAGGGCGACGAGGATGCAGGTGCCGACGAACGCGCTGCCGATAGCGATGAGCAGGGTGCGCGCCGCCGCCGAGTCGAGGAACTCCACGTCTCCTCTGGCGTCTCCGGTCCGGGCGACCAGATCCGGGAACGCCTCGCGGATCGCGACCGCCGTGCGCTCGGGGTCCCCGTCGACGAACACGCCGAGCGCCTGCGGGGCCCCGTCGTGCGGGTCGAGGTCGCTGATGCGCTCGTCCGTCAGGAACACCGACACCGCGCGCTCCGGCAGGCTCTCCGCCGAGACCACACCGACGACCGTGTACGTCGCCGCGATGCCGCCGTGGGCGAGCGCAAGGGAGTCGCCCACGGCGTGCCCGGCTCCGGAGACCACCACGACCTCGTCGTCGGCGGCGGGCTCCCGCCCCTCCGCGAGCGTGAAGCCGGTGAGTGCCGTCGCGGACCAGGGGTGCGCCTCGACCACGGCAGGGGCCGTCCCGCCGGGCACCGACAGAGGCACGGTCACGTCGGCGACCACGGCCTCGACGCCCGGAAGCGCAGCGATCTCGCGCGCGGCGTCGGCGGGGACGGGAGCGCGCTCACGCAGCGGCACCGGCAGGTCCTCCGGCACGTCGACCTGCTGCACCGCCCCGACGACCACCTCGGCCGCCGTGTAGCGCTGCGGGGCGAGGCCGCCGCGGATGCCGGACTCGACGAGCACGCCGAGTCCGGTGACGAGCGCACTCGCGACGAAGATGGCGACGAAGACCCCGGCGAGACTGCGCCGATGATGACGGAGGTCGGCGCGGATGATCCGTCCGAGCCCGAGCGGCGCGGCCGACATCACCACTCCCCCAGCGTGCTCATGCGATCCGTGATCTGCTGCGGGGTGCCGCCGTCGAGATGTCCGGCGAACGCCCCGTCGGCGAGGAAGATCACCCGGTCGGCGTGGGACGCCACCACGGGATCGTGGGTGACGACGACCACGGTCTGATGCAGCTCCTTCGCGGTGTGCGCGAGGAGGTCGAGCACCTGCTTCCCGGTGCGGGAGTCCAGGGCCCCGGTGGGCTCGTCGCCGAACACGACGTGCGGGCGGGTGATGAGGGCTCGGGCGATCGCGACGCGCTGCTGCTGTCCGCCGGAGAGCTCTGCAGGGCGACGGTGGCGACGGTCGGTGAGCCCCACCGCGTCGAGCAGCGTCTCGAGCCGGCCGTGATCGAGGGGGCGGCGGCCGAGGCGCAGCGGGAGGGTGATGTTGTCCTCCACGCTCAGCGCCGGCAGCAGGTTGTAGGCCTGGAAGACGAAGCCCACGTGGTCGCGGCGGAAGGCCGTGAGCTGCCGGGGCGTGAGCGCGGAGATCTCGGTGCCGCCCAGGTGCACCGTGCCACTGGTCGGGCGGTCGAGACCTGCGGCACTGTGCAGCAGTGTGCTCTTGCCGGAGCCGGACGGCCCCATGATCGCGGTGAACGAGCCCCGCGCGATGGCGAGGTCGATGCCTCGGAGTGCGGTCACCCGGGTGCTGCCGGAACCGTAGGTCTTGACGAGGCCGCTGAGGCGCAGGGCCTCGGCGGGGGCCGCTTCGACGAGCGGCGCAGAGGAGAGGGAGGTCATGCTTCGACGGTAGGAAAGCCGCGCGACGGCTCCCATCCCGCACGGTGCCGCATCGATGGTGGAGCTGGCTCTACCGCGGGCCGCGGGGCGCTCGGGCAGACTTGCAGGGTGAACGACGGATGGATGCGCCGCTGGCTGCGTGGATGGCTGCCCGATGCGCGGTTCCTCGCCGTCGAACTCGGGGCCTCCGTCGTGTCCCTCGCGCTGTTCTGCGTCATCCTCGTGCTGCTGCCGCTCATGCTCATCACGGGCGGGGTGCTGCTGCTCCCGCAGGTCGTGCAGGTGCTGCATGCCTGGAGCGACCGGGCGCGCCGCCGGATCGGACGCCGGCGCGGGGAGGACCTCCCCCCGCTCACGCGCACGCTGCCGCGCGGCGCGACGATCGACGAACGGCTCCGCTACGCCTTCTCTCGCGCCACCGCCCGAGACGCGCTGTGGGTCACGGTGCACGCCTTTCCGGTGATGTGGCTGTCGCTGCTGACGCTCGCGCTGCCCCTGTCCGCCGTCAACAGCCTCGCCGTCACCTGGTACTGGCAGTTCGCCCCGGCCGACGACCCGGTGGGCTCACCGTACCCGGTCACGTCGTGGGAGCTGGCGTGGACCATGCCGCTCGTCGCCCTCGCCTATGCGGTGGCCGCGCTGTTCCTCGTGCCGGTGGTCGCCCGGCTGGTGGCGTTCGTCTCGGCGAAGCTCCTCGCGACGCCGCAGAAGTCGCGCCTCGCCGCCCGCGTCGACGCGCTGACTCGCAGCCGCGCGGCCGCCCTCGACGCCCATGCCGCCGAGCTCCGTCGCATCGAGCGCGACCTGCACGACGGCGCCCAGAACCGCCTGGTGAACGTCGTGATGATGCTGGGGATCGCGGAGCGCGCCCAGGAGACGGGTGGCGACGTGCTCGAGCCGTTGCGGCGCGCGCAGGACGCGGCGACCGATGCCCTCGCCGGCCTCCGCCGCACGGTGCACGACATCTATCCGCCGATCCTCGACGAACTGGGTCTCGAGGGGGCGCTCGCCTCGCTCGCCGGGCGCAGCGTCGTCCCGTGCACGCTCGACGCCGCGGACGTCGGTCGGGTGCCGGCAGCGGTCGAGTCGGCCTCGTACTTCGTGGTCGCGGAGGCGCTGACCAACGTGAACAAGTACAGCGCCGCGACCCGCGCCACGGTGCGGGTCGAGCGAGAGGGCGAGCTGCTCCTCATCGCGGTGGAGGACGACGGGGTCGGCGGCGCGGTCGAGCGTCCGGGCGGGGGTCTCGCGGGGATCCGACGCCGGGTGGAGGCGTTCGAGGGCACGATGGACCTGTCGAGTCCCGCCGGGGGACCCACCATCCTGCGGACGGAGCTGCCATGCGGATCGTGATCGCGGAGGACGACACCCTGCTGCGGGAGGGCCTCGCGCTCCTGTTGCGCAGTGAGGGCTTCGACGTGATCGGCGCCGTGCCGGATGCCGAGGGCTTCCTCGCCCTCCTCGACGAGGCCGATGCGGCGGTGGTCGACGTGCGGATGCCGCCGACCTTCACCAGCGAGGGGCTCAAGGCCGCGGCCGAGGCGAGAGCCCGCCGCCCGGGCTTCCCGGTGCTCGTGCTCTCGGCGTACGTGGAGGACCGTTACGCGGGGGAGCTTCTCGCGGCGGGGGCGGACGGCCTCGGCTACCTGTTGAAGGAGCGCGTGGGCAAGGTCGCCGCGTTCGTCGACGCCCTGCGCCGGGTGGCCGCCGGGGGGACCGTGATGGACCCCGAGGTCATCTCGCAGCTCATGAGCCGGCGTCGCGCCGACGACCCCGTGCAGACCCTCACTCCGCGGGAGCGTGAGGTGCTCGGGCTGATGGCCGAGGGCCTGGACAACACCACCATCGCCGCACGCCTGTTCGTGACGGAGACCGCGGTGAGCAAGCACATCGGCAACATCTTCGCCAAGCTCGGGCTCGCCGCCAGTGACAGCGGCCACCGCCGCGTCCTCGCCGTCCTCGCCTATCTCCGCGGCTGACGCTTCCGCCCTGGTGCTCGGCGCGCTTCGATGCCATGCTGACCGGGATGAAGCGCTCCACCACGATCACCGCCGCCGTCGTCGCCGTCGCCGTCGCCGGCTTGATCGTCGCGGCCGCTCCTGTCGTGGTCAGCGCCGCGTCCGCCGTGTTCGACGTCACCTCGTGGGCATCGGAGCGCTTCGCCGTCGAACCGTCACCGATCCCCAGCCCGGCGGCCCTGAAAGCCGAGGACACGGCCGAGGACGAACTCGTCGACCTGGGTGACGGCATCAGCGTCCCCGCCGGCGGACCGGGGGACTGCACCACCAACGCGTTCATCACCATCGGCAGCGACGACGGCTCCCCGATGCACGCGAAGCTCCTCGGCGAGCTCGTGGACATGGGCGCGTCGGAGCTCGCGGGCGGACCCGTCACCCTGGATGCGGACGGGCGGATCTTCTCGTACGAGGTGCAGTCCGGAGACAGTCTGATCGCGATCGGCGAGCGCTTCTGCGTCGACTACGTCACTGTCGGCAGCTTCAACCATGTGCGCGGCTTCGAGCCGATCGCGCCGGGCGACGTCCTCTACCTCCGTCCGGACCCGACTCTTCCGTTCGTCGACATCTACGGGCCGTACAACGCCGCGCCCGGCTCCTCCACGATCGCGTACTACGACGGAGTGGCGGCGTTCTCGACCGCCGTCGCCACCGCCGACCTGGGCGCCGCGAGGTGGCTGTGGCAGCGCCTGGAGAAGGACATGCCTCCCGAGACGGCCGCCGTGATCTCGCAAGCGCTCCACGACGACGACCTCCCCCTCCTCCGCCGCCTCTTCCCCTAGCCCCCTCCCCCCGTCCCTCCCCCCGTCCCGCTGAGACCCCGGGTTGTCGTCGAGACCCCGGGGTCTTCGCGTCGCCACGCGGGGGTCTCGCCGCGTACCCGGGGTCTCGGCGAAGAGAGGGAGGAGAAAGTTAGTATTCGGTGTTGCTAAGTACCAGTACTCAGTGTTACTTTGTACCGGTACCCAGCAACACTGAGTACCGAACAGAAGACACAGGAACGAGAGGAGGGTACCGATGGGCAAGCAGATGACCGAGATGCTCAAGGGAACCCTGGAGGGCATCGTGCTGGCCCTCCTCGCCGAGCAGCCGGCCTACGGGTACGAGATCACGGCACGAATCCGAGACCACGGGTTCACCGACATCGCCGAGGGCACGATCTACGCACTCCTGGTGCGCATCGAGCAGAAGAACCTCGTCGACGTCGAGAAGGTGCCGAGCGAGAAGGGTCCACCCCGGAAGGTGTACACCCTGAACGCCCAGGGCCGACAGGAGCTCGAGGAGTTCTGGACCACCTGGAGCTTCCTCAAGACGCACATCGAACAGCTGGAAAAGCGCGACACCGAGAACAAGGAGAACTGAGCATGGCCGCGAAGTGGATCGAAGCGATCACCGGATCACTCGAAGAGAAGAAGCAGTACAAGCAGGCGCAGGCCCGCATCAACGCCCTCCCCGAACCGTACCGGGAGATGGCGAAGGCCCAGCAGCGCTACAACCTCTACTACGGGGGCCTCACCGACGGCGACACCATCGTGAAGATGTTCCTCGACATCGCCGACATGTGGGAGCGCGCCGCGATCGACGGCACCCCGGTCAGCGCGATCGTCGGCGACGACCCGGTCGAGTTCGCCGAGAACTACGCCGCGGCGTACGGCGGTCGCCAGTGGATCGACAAGGAGCGCGCACGCCTCATCAAGGCGTTCGACGACGCGAAGAAGAAGGAGGAGGAATCATGACGACGCCTGCGATCTCCGTCCGCGGCATCGAGAAGTCGTACAAGGACCTGCACGTGCTGCGCGGCGTCGACTTCGAGGCGGAGCGGGGATCGATCTTCGCCCTCCTCGGGTCGAACGGCGCGGGCAAGACCACGATGGTCCGGATCCTCTCCACGCTGCTGAAGGCGGATGCCGGCGCCGCGTCGGTGCAGGGCATCGACGTCGCGGCGGACCCGCTCGGCGTGCGGGAGAGGATCAGCCTCACCGGGCGGTTCGCCGCGGTCGACGAGATCCTCACCGGACGCGAGAACCTCGTGCTCGTCGCGAAGCTGCGGCACCTGCCCGACCCGGGTGCGGTGGCCGACCGGCTCCTCGCACGCTTCCGGCTCACCGAGGCCGGGGGCCGCAAGGTCGGCACGTACTCCGGCGGGATGCGACGCCGGCTCGACATCGCGATGAGCCTGGTCGGCGACCCCGAGGTCATCTACCTCGACGAGCCGACCACGGGCCTCGACCCCGAGTCGCGCATCGAGGTGTGGGACGTCGTGAAGGAACTCGCGAGCGGCGGCACGACCGTGCTGCTCACCACGCAGTACCTCGATGAGGCGGAGCAGCTCGCCGACCGCATCGCGATCCTGCACGAGGGCCGCATCATCGCGAACGACACCCTCGCCGGACTGAAGCGGCTCCTTCCGCCCGCGAAGGTCGAGTACGTCGAGAAGCAGCCCACCCTCGAGGAGATCTTCCTCACCCTCATCGGCCCTTCGACGGGCTCAGGGACCCAGGCGGGCTCAGGGACCCGAGTCCAGAGAGGAGATGCAGCATGACCACGCACTTCGCCGCCGACACGGCGACGCTCACCGGCCGCTCGATGCGGCACATCTTCCGCAGCCCCGACACGATCATCACCACCGCGGTCACCCCGATCGCCCTGATGCTCCTGTTCGTGTACGTCTTCGGCGGCGCGCTCCAGCAGAGCACCGGCGCCGAGAACTACGTGAACTACCTGCTGCCGGGCATCCTGCTCATCGCGATCGCGTCGGGCATCGCATACACGGCGTTCCGGCTGTTCACCGATATGCAGAGCGGCATCTTCGAGCGGTTCCACTCCATGCCGATCGCCCGGTCGAGCGTCTTGTGGGCCCACGTGCTCACGTCCCTCACGGCGAACGCGATCACCCTCGCGATCATCTTCGGGGTCGGGTTCCTGATGGGCTTCCGCACCGGGGCGAGCGTCTGGGCCTGGCTCGGAGTGATCGGCATCCTGATGCTGTTCACCCTGGCGCTCACCTGGCTGGCGATCATCGCGGGTCTGAACGCCAAGACCGTCGACGGGGCCAGCGCCTTCTCGTATCCGCTGATCTTCCTCCCGTTCATCAGCTCGGCGTTCGTGCCGACCGACACCATGCCGGCTCCGGTGCAGTGGTTCGCGGAGAACCAGCCGGTGACCTCGATCGTCAACTCCATCCAGGCGTTGTTCGCGGGGGAGCCGGTCGGGTCCGACATCTGGGTCGCGCTCGCCTGGTGCGTCGGGATCCTCGCGGTCGCCTACGTCTTCGCGATCATCTCCTACCGGAAGAAGGTCAGCTGATCGACGTCCAGCGAGACGGAACGCTCCGACCGGGGACTCTCCCCGGCCGGGGCGTTTCGCCGCGCTCGGCGCGTGTTCTCCCGGCCGCGTTCCGTCGCGTCGGGTTGCGTCAGGTCGCAGATTCTCGCTGAGGTCGCAGCTTCGCCCGGAATCCGTGCGACCTCGTGCGGATCTGCGACCTCAGCGAAGCCCGACCGGACCGAGCACCACACGGCGACCCGTCCGGACCCAGATCGCGCCGTCGGCACGGTGCTCGGCGCGGGTCGTGAAGCGGTAGCGGTAGGACACGGCTCGCACCCACCGCGGCCGCTCGCCGTGGAAGGGGTCCACCCGCAGCATCCGCAGCGTCGGGGCATCAGCCTCCAGCAGCCGCACGAGGAACACGGAGAACCAGTCGTCCAGCGAGTGCCCGAGCGGCAGGAACCACATCAGCCAGTCCAGCCGCAGATGATACGGAGCGAACTGCCGCGGGATCCGCCGCACGTCCCCCGGCTTCCCCCGGAACTCGTACTCGCGCCAGTGCCGGCCCTCCTCGTCGTCCGACCCCTCGACGACGATCTCGACCCGCTCCCGCGTGACCGTGCCGAAGGCTCCGTAGGCGTTGGCGAGCTGCCAGCGGTTGAAGCTCGCGTTCATGAGCTGCCGTCGCGCGAAGAGGTTGCGCACCGCGGGCACGCTCAGCACGACGAAGAGCACACCGACCGCCGAGGTCGCCACGACCCACCACAGCGGCATGCCCGACACCGTCCACGGCAGCGAGGTCTCCGGCGTCCGCTCCGGAGTCCCGATGCCGGGGAGGCCGATCGCGGAGAACCCGAGCACGATCGTGGCCCAGTTCAGCCACGCGAAGTTCCCGGTGAGCACGAGCCACAGCTGCGTCGCGATCACGATCCCCCCGGCGACGGCACCGACCCACGCGGCCCCTTCGACAGGCTCAGGGACCCAGCCAGCGCTGTCGGGGAGCCAGAGGGACAGGATCGGCGCGAAGAGGAAGAACGGCACGACGAGCTGCGCGACGTGGTTGCCGACCACCTCGAGCTTGTGGAACCACCGCGGCAGCAGATGCGCCTGGCGGCTCAGCGGCCCGGGCATCGGCTGGGTCTCGTGGTGGAAGGTCATCGCGGTGAGGTCGCGCCACTCGCGTCCGCCGCGGATCTTGATCATCCCGGCGCCGAACTCCAGCCGGAACAGCAGCCACCAGAACAGCACGATCACCACAGTCGGCGGCGGCTGGTCGTTCGAGCCGAGGAACGCCGCGAGGAACCCCGCCTCCAGCAGCAGCATCTCCCACCCGAACGAGTAGAACGTCTGCCCGACGCTCACCACCGACATGTAGCCGAACCACAGGGCGAGGAACGCGAGCATCGGCACCCACGGCGGTCCGAGCTGGGGAACCCCGACGACGAGCAGCGCGGCGACGACGATCCCCGCCCAGGACAGGGCCACCAGGCGCCGGTCGGTGTAGCGGACGCGGGTGAAGAGCGTGGGGTGCAGCAGCTTCCGGCGCTCGCGCTTCTGCGTCACCCAGTCGAGCAGCACGGGCGCGGGCAGGAGCCCGTGCTCGCCGAGGAGCGGACGGAACTGGTTGAGCGTCGAGACGAACGCGACGAGGTACAGCGCCGCGATGCCCCGCTGCAGGACCTCGCGGGCGAACCCGAAGTCGACCGCCGCGAACCCGTCCACGGCCACAGGCTACGCCGCGACCCGCCGGCCGATGAGGGGGTTGCGTGTTCCGGAGATCAGTTCTGCATCGCGATCTGCTGGCCCTTCACGAGCGGATACGCCGCGAGCTCGGAGCCGTCGAGATCCTCCTTGTGCATGTCCACACCCGTGATCTGGCTGTTCTCGTAGGTCGTGTAGTAGTACACGCCGGTCGCGGTGTTGGCGCACGACGAGTAGATGGTGATCTCGTACTTGTCCTCGTCGCCGACCTGCACGCACCCGCGCTGCTGGGCGACAGAGCCGAGGATCTGGAAGAACTGGCTGATCGACTCCGACTCCGACGTCCCGCACACCGAGTTCATGCGTGTGAACACCGCCTTCACGAACCGCGACGACGACGACAGGTCGCCCGGCAGGCCGATCCCGCCCATGCCCCGGCTGTAGAGGTCCATCGGGACGTCCGAGGCGAAGGTGTTCTCCGGCTGCCGCTTCGAGAGGTGCTGATAGTCGTTGAGCCGGAAGCTCTGGATGTCGAACGTGGGATTGTTCGTGAGCACGCCCCACGGGTTGTCATACACCTTGAGGCCGCCGCGCACGCTCTCGACCGTGATCGACGCGCTCTTGTCGGCGATGATCCAGTGCAGCGGCGACAGCGGGAACTCCGGGCTGAAGTTGATGTCCACGAGACTCACCGACCGCAGGGCCTCTTTCACCTCGGCCACGGTCTCGAACTGTCCGAGAACCCAGGGGATGAACTCGAACGGCGTGACCTCGGTGTCCCCCGACCCCGGTGCCGGATAGTGCGCGTTGTCCGGGAAGTTGAGCCCGGCCATGCCGAGCCCCTTCTCGTTGACGGCGTCGTAGTAGAGCGGGTAGCCGTCGGCGATCGTGGCGATCCCGATGATCGCGTGATGCGTCGGCAACGACGGCAGCCGGTGGAACGGGAACGGGAAGTTCCGCGGCGTGACGGTCACCGTCTCGTTGTAGGAGAACTCCAGATCGAGGTTCCTCCCGAAGTAGTGGTCGGCGGTCGTGAAGCTCAGTCCTGTGCACATCGGTCTCTTCCCCCCTCCGCGACCCGGGCGGGTCGGCGAGTGCGGGCCATGCTTCCACCTTCCGGGCATGAGCATAAGGGGGGCTCACCCACGACGAAGGAGGGCCTCCCGCTGCGGGAGACCCTCCTTCGAGACGTGCGACGGGTGTCAGCTGGTGACGGTCCAGTCGAACTGGTCGCCGTACTCCTCGAGCCACGCGTCGACCGCGTCGGCTTCCTTGCCCTCGCCGTACTCGTTGACCACGAGGTCTTCGAGCGCGCCGTACTGCTCGTCGTCCAGCTTGATCTTCTTGATCAGCTCGGCCGCCTCGGGGAACTCGTCCGCGAAGCCCGTGGTGCCCAGGAAGTGCAGGCCCTCGGCCTCGCCCATGGCACCCTTCGGGTCCTCGAGGTCCTTCACGGGGAAGGCGTCGTTCGCCCAGAACGGACGCCACAGCGTGACGACGATGTCCTCCTTCTTGTCGGTCGCGGTCTTCAGCTCGGTGAGCATCGCCGCGGTCGACGAGGTGACGAGCTCGTACTCGCCGTCGAGGCCGTACTCGGGCATCATCTTCTGGGTCTGGGCGGTCAGGCCCGCACCCGGCTCGATGCCGTAGATCTTGCCGTCGAAGTCGGCGCCCTTGCCCGCGAGGTCCTCGATCGAGGTGAGCTCGGAGTACTCCGGCACCGCGAGGGTCAGCTTGGCGTTCTCGTAGTACGTGCCGAGGTCTTCGATGTCGTCGCCGTAGGTGTCCATGTAGGAGGCGTGGGTGAGTTCCGGCCACGCCGACGGGTACATGTCGACGTCGCCCTGCGCGAGTCCGGTGTAGAGCGGGCCGGCCTCGGTGAGCGTCTTCATCTCGACCGTGTAGCCGATCTTCTCGAGCTGGTCCTGCAGGAGGTAGGCGGTGCTGAGGCCGTCGGTCCAGGAGGGCAGGAACCCGAGGGTGATGGTGCCCTTGTCCTCGGCACCGTCGCCGCCGCCGCTCGTGCCGCCGGCGCCGTCGCCGCTGCATCCGGCGAGGGTGAGCGCGGTGGCTGCACCGAGGGCGGTGATGGTCAGGATCTTCTTCTTCATGTGACTCTCTCTCTTGCGTTCCGTATGTGATTCAGGAGGTGCGGACGAGGCCGCGGGACAGCTGTGCCGGATCGAAACCGTGCCGGGAGCCGCGCCCACGCGACCGTTTTCCATCCCGCACCGGACGAAGGGGGGTGGGGGACGGAGACGGGGGCGCGGGGCGGGGCGCTCAGGCGCGGGCGAGCTCGGACTCGGTCGGGGCGGAGTCGGCGGGCGCGGAGGCAGCGGGCTCCGACGCCACGGGGGCGGAAGGCCGGGACGAACCGCGACGCTTCAGCATGCCGAGGAGCGAGGAGCGATTCTCGCCGGGCGCGCCCAGAGCGGCGGTCACCCGGTCGAGGAACACGGCGATGAGCACGACGCCCAGTCCCGCCTCGACACCCTTGGGGATGTTGATCGTCGAGATCGCCTCGACGACCATCTTCCCGAGCCCGTCGGCTCCGGCCATACCGGCGATGACCGCCATCGACAGCGCGAGCATGATGACCTGGTTCACGCCGGCCATGATGGTCGGCATCGCGAGCGGCAGCTGGATCCCGCGGAGGATCTGACTCGGCGTCGCTCCGAAGGCGTGTCCGGCCTCGACGGTCTCGGCGTCGACACCGCGGATGCCCAGCTCGGTCAGGCGCACGCCGGGAGGCAGCGCGAAGATCACGGTGGCGACGAGTCCGGGCACCACACCGATGCCGAAGAACACGATCGCCGGGATCAGGTACACGAAGGCCGGCATGGTCTGCATGAAGTCGAGCACCGGCTTCAGCGTCGCGCGCACCGTCGCATTGCGCGCCGACCAGATGCCCAGTGGCGCCGCGATCAGCACGGCCACGACGGCGGCGACGAGGACCAGCGCGAGCGTCTGCATCGCCGGGACCCAGAGGTCCATGGCGACGATGAGCCCGAACGACAGGATCGTGCCGATCGCGAGCTGCCACGACCGCACGACCCAGGCGATCAGCGCGGCGATCACGATGATGACCGCGAAGTGCGGGGTGAGGAGCAGGCGGGTCAGGCCGTCGACGAGGAAGCTCACCACGAACGAGACCGCGTCGAGCAGACCGTCGAGGTTGGCGGTGATCCAGTCGACGCCGGCGGCGACCCAGTCGCCCACAGGAATGCGGAAACCGTCCATCAGCGCACCTCCTCCGTGTCGACCTGGGCCTCTGAGCCGAACCCACCCTGGGTCCCTGAGCTCGTCGAAGGGCCGGGCTCGGCCGTCCATCCGTCGTCGAGCACGGCGTCGATCTCAGCCTGGGGCATGGGGGTCATCGGCAGCAGGATCTCCTCGGTCGCTCCGGGCCCGGGACCGAGCGCCGCGAGCAGGGTGACGCGCGGGATCACGCCCGCGAGGCGGCCGTCGGCATCCGTCACCGCGAGGGGCAGCGGCGACTCGACGGCGGGGACGAACAGGTTCATGAGGACGTCGTCCTCGCGGACGCTCTGCAGCACCGGCTTGATGATCGAGTCGAGGCGCGTGGCGCCCTGACGGACGAGCTTCACGGCATCGCGGTCGGTGACGACGCCGACCAGCTGGCGATCCTTGCCGACCACGTAGGTCGCCGACATGTAGGCGTCCCGCATCTGGCGGAGCGCGGTGCGGGGACCGGCCGACTCGGCGACGACGGGGCGCGGACGCTCCATGACGTTCGCGGCGGTGAGCACGCGCGCGCGGTCGACGTCCTGCACGAACTGCTCGACGTAGTCGTTCGCCGGGTCCATGAGGATGTCCTCCGGCGTGCCGATCTGCACGATGCGCCCGTCGCGCATGACGGCGATGCGGTCGCCGAGGAACATGGCCTCGTTGAGGTCGTGCGTGATGAAGACGATGGTCTTCTGGAGCTTCTGCTGCAGCTCCAGGAGCTGCTCCTGCATCTCGCGGCGGATCAGCGGGTCGAGCGCGCTGAAGGCCTCGTCCATGAGCAGGATGTCGCTGTCGGCGGCGAGGGCGCGGGCGATGCCGACGCGCTGCTGCATGCCGCCGGAGAGCTCGGAGGGCAGCTTGTCTCCCTGGCCCTCGAGTCCGACGAGGGCGAGGATCTCCTCGGCCTTGGCCTGGCGCTCGGCCTTGCCGACCCCCTTGAGCTCGAGCGGGTAGGCGACGTTCGCGGCGACCGTGCGGTGCGGCAGCAGCGCGAAGTGCTGGAACACCATCGAGATGCGGTCGCGGCGGATCTCGCGCAGGCGCGCGGCCGGGATCCCCGTGATCGGGTCGCCGCCCACGGTGACGGTGCCGGCGGTGATGTCGTGCAGGCCGTTGAGCATGCGGATGATGGTCGACTTGCCCGATCCGGACAGGCCCATGATGACGAAGATCTCACCGCGGTTGACGGTGAAGCTGGCGTCGATGACCGCGGCGGTCCCCGCGTCGGCGACCGCCGTGCGGCTCTCCCCGGCCTTCAGTCGGCGGACGGCGGCGCTCGGATTCCTCCCGAACACCTTGTACAGATGGCGCGCTTCGAGTGCTGTTTCGGACACGTTTCCCCTGCGGCTCGGCCTTCGGGTGGCTGAGCCTGCTTCGGTTACGCCCGGGTGATCCTCACGAGGCCGTTCGACGTCTTCGCTGTGGCGGCACAGGCGGCGGATTTCGGATCCGCCGCAGAGGGGATCGACCGTACGCCCACGCCTCTTCGCCGCACAGCTCATCGAAGGAAGGACGTGACCGCGGACTGGTCTATGGGCCGTCAGGCCCGCAGACCAACGTAACGAAATGGCCGGTCAGCGGCAAATCCTGCTCCACGGACGTACCCGGGTTTCCGCCGCTGACCGGGGGATAGTACGAGCGTCTAGCAATCTCGGTGCGGCGTACTCACGGGCGCCGGACGGTGCGCGTCACGGTGAACTTCGGGGTGCGCCGGAGCTGGTCGGTGGGGCCGACCAGACGGCTCATCTCGGCCCGGTGGCCGAGGCTCGAGTTGTACACCGTGAACAGCTCCCCGTCCGGTCGGAGCAGACGCGCGGCGGCCTCGAACAGGCGGGTCGCGGCGCCGGTGTGCACGCTGGCGCCGAGGTGGAACGGCGGATTCAAGAGCACCGTGTCGAAGCTCCCCGCGGCGAGCGCCGAACCCGCGTCGTCGTGCGTGACCTCGACCCGGCCGGCCACGCCGTTCGCCGACGCGGTGTCACGGGCGGAGGCGACGGCGGCGGCCGAGCGGTCTGTGGCGACGACGCGGTCCCGCGGGTGGGCGAGCGCCCAGGACACGGCGAGCGCTCCGGTCCCGCAGCCGAGGTCGAGCACGCGGCGTCCGCCGTTCACAACTCCGGAAGAACGGCTGCTCTCGCCGCCGTTCCGCTCGTTCTCGGCGCGTGTCACCTCTGTTCTCCTGAGTTGTGAACCGCCGAGATCGAGCACCTCGAGCAGGACCCGGGTGCCGATATCGAGGCGGGACCCGGCGAAGGCGCCGCCGTGGGCCACGAGGACGAGGTCGCCGTGCCGCGCGGTGACCGGGAACGGCGGCGACTCGGGCACCGGGAGCGGCTCGGAGGCGACGAGCAGCCGCGACTTCCGCTCGGCGCGCTGCGCCTGTACCCGGGCGAAGCTCCGCCCCAGTACCTCGTTCTGCGCCAGAGTCATGTGCTTCACCCGACCGCCGGCGACGAGCACCGCGTCAGGCGCAGCCCAGCGGGCGACCGCATCCGCGATCTCCTCCAGTTCGGCGAGGGCCTTCGGGAGCTGCAGCAGCACCAGTTGCGCACCGGCGAGCAGGCTCTCGTCGAGTTCGTGCGGGGTGAACCCACCGATCCCGAGCTCCTCCGCATTGCGGGCGAGCGCGCGGCGTCCGGTCGCGAGATCCTGGTGCACACGGATCCCGCGCCGCCCGGCCGCCGTGAGAGCGAGCGTGATCGCGCCGTACTCGTCTCCGATCACGACCGTCCCGGACCCTGGCACGTCGAGGGCGAGCGCCCGTTCCACGAGCAGCAGATCGGTCGCATCGTGGGCCTGGAGGTTGTCCGCCTCGACGTCGGGCCAGCGACGCAGACGACTGTAGGGGAACTCCGGCACCAGCCCACTGTACGCGGCCGCCTCACCCTCTCCCCGTCCACAGCTTCGGAGCTGACGGCCGGCACGCCGCCCGGACCGCCCGTCAGGCGGCGTGTCGACCGAGATCTCCGAAGCTGTGCCTGCCCGCGAAGGAGAGGGTTGACACGGAACCGGGTCCCATGGTTACTTAGTCAAGTAAGTAACCCAGCAACCACGGAGGACTCGTGATCGAAGAAGGCAAGCCGCTCTTCCTCCAGATCGCCGAGCAGATCGAGGACTCCATCCTCGACGGCTCGCTGGCCGAGGAGGCGCAGGCCCCTTCGACGAACGAGCTCGCCGCGTTCTACCGCATCAACCCCGCCACCGCTGCGAAGGGAGTCGCCATGCTCACCGACAAGGGAGTGCTCCATAAGCGCCGAGGCATCGGCATGTTCGTCTCGGAAGGCGCCAGGGAACTGCTCCTCGGCGAGCGCCGCGCGGCCTTCGCCGACCGCTACATCGACCCGCTCCTCGCGGAGGCCCGCACGCTGGGTCTCGGCGCGGAAGACCTCGCGGACCTGCTCCGGCAGCGCACCGCATCCGCCCCCACCCCAGAAGGGAAGAACCCCGCATGACCGCCGTCATCGAGGTGCAGAACCTCACCAAGCGCTACAAGGAGAAGAGGGCGCTCGACAACGTGTCGCTCTCGCTCGAGGGAGGCTCGATCTACGGGCTCCTCGGCCGCAACGGTGCCGGGAAGACGACACTCATGTCGATCCTCACGGCGCAGAACTTCGAGTCCTCCGGCACTGTGAAGGTGTTCGGCGAGCACCCGTACGAGAACGCCCACGTGCTCGGCCGGATCTGCTTCGTCCGGGAGAGCCAGAAGTACCCGGACGACGCGACCCCGCGGCACGCGTTCGCCGCCGCGCGCCTGTTCTTCCCGCACTGGGACCAGGACCTCGCGGACGAGCTCATCGCGGAGTTCCAGCTGCCGATGAAGCAGACCATCAAGAAGCTCTCCCGCGGGCAGCTCTCCGCGGTCGGCGTCATCATCGGCCTGGCTTCGCGCGCCGAGATCACGTTCTTCGACGAGCCCTACCTGGGGCTCGACGCCGTCGCCCGACAGATCTTCTACGACCGGCTCGTGGAGGACTACGCGGAGCACCCGCGCACGATCATCCTCTCCTCGCACCTGATCGACGAGGTCGCGAACCTCATCGAGAAGGTCATCGTGATCGACAACGGCCAGATCCTCCTGAACGAGGACACCGATGCCGTCCGCGACCGCGCCGTGACCGTCGTCGGCGACGCCGCCAAGGTCGACGCCTGGACCGCCGGCCGCGAGGTGCTGCACCGGGATGAGCTCGGCCGCGTCGCCTCGGTCACCGTGCTCGGCACCCTCACCGCCGACGACCGCGCCGATGTGCGGGCCGCGGGTCTCGACCTCGCCCCCGTCTCGCTGCAGCAGCTCATCGTCCGCCTCACCCAGAAGGCCGAGAGCCGCGGCGCCACGAGAGCCGATGCCACCACGGAAGGAGTCCGCTGATGCGACGCACACTCAACGTCATCCGGCTGCAGCTCATCAACCGGCAGACCTTCGTCTGGGTCCCCCTGATCATCCTCGGCTCCGCCGTCGTGATCTCGGTCCTCATCTACGCGATGATCCCGGGCGATGCCCCCAAATACGGCGGAGGCGGCCAGGCGCCGCTGTGGTACTTCTTCGCGATCGGTCTGTCGGCCATGACGCTGACCTTCCCGTTCTCGCAGGCCATGAGCGTCACCCGGCGCGAGTTCTTCATCGGGACGCTGCTGACCGCGATCCTCGGGAGTGCACTGCTCGGGGTGCTGTTCCTCCTGGGCGGTGCGATCGAGCTCGCCACCAACGGCTACGGCGTGAACGGCTGGGTCTTCCACCTGCCGTGGCTGTGGGAGGCCGGCCCGCTCGGCGCCTTCGTCGTCTACTTCACGCTCGCCCTGTTCTTCTTCGTGGTCGGGTTCACCGGTGCGACGATCTACAAGAGCTGGGGTCCGATGGTCCTCACCATCGTCGGCGTCGCCCTGGCGCTCCTCCTCGTGGGGGTCGTGTACCTGGTGACACGGCTCGAGCTGTGGGGCGACGTGTGGCTCGGCATCCTCGACCTCGGCGCCGTGGGCCTCGCGCTCTGGGGGCTCGTGGTCGTGGCCGTCCTCAGCGTCATCTCGTTCCTCGCGTTCCGTCGGGCCACGCCCTGACGTAAGGATCCGAATCCGCTGATGCCGCGGCTGCGCACCCCGCGCGGTCGCGGCATCCGCGTCCTACCGCCTCTACCCGGCGGCCCGAGCCGGGGCAACCCGGTGGCCGCAGGCGGCCCTCGGCCCTATCCTCGCCAGAGAGGACCACCCGACCGCCGCGAGGAGAGGATGACGTGACGCCTGACCTTTCCCGCCTGCGCGTCCGCGAGCGCCGCTCGTACCTCGCCCGCACCATTCGCGAGGCGGTCCGACCCGCCCGCCTGCTCCTCGTCGTCAAGACGGCGCTCGCCGTGGGGCTCGCGTGGACCATCGCGCCGCACATGCCGGGAGTCACCGACGAGTATCCGTACTACGCACCCCTCGGCGCGCTCGTGAGCATGTATCCGACGCTCATGGGGTCCATGCGGTCGAGCCTGCAGACCCTGTTCGGCCTGGCCACCGGTATCGGTCTGGCTGCGGTGATCGTGCTCACCGTCGGACCGACGTGGTGGACGATCCCCCTCGTCGTCGGCCTCGGCGTCCTCGTCTCCGGCACCGGCTGGTTCGGCGTCGGCAAGGAGTACGTCCCGATGGCGGCGCTGTTCGTGCTCATCATCGGCGGTCAGAACGCGGACGACTACTCCGTCGGCTACCTGGCCCAGATGGGGGTCGGAGTCGTGATCGGCCTGGTGGTGAACCTTCTCTTCGCGCCCGCACCGCTCATCGGGTCGGCAGAGGCGCGGGTGGACGAGTTCCGCCGACAGCTCGCGGGACACCTGCACGACATCGGCTCCGCGGTCTCCGAATCCTGGCCGCCGGAGACCGCGCAGTGGGCGGACGATGCCGCCGCGCTCGCCGAGACCACAGCGGACCTCCGTGCGGCCCTGGCCGAAGCCGACGAGAGCGTGCGCTACAACCCCCGAGCGCGCCGTCGGCACGCGGGAACCGCCCACATCCACGAGCAGCTCTCCACCCTGGACCGGATCGCGCACCTCATCCGCGACATCGCCGACGCCACGGCCGACACGATCTGGGAGCGCCCCGCCGGCATGCCCCTGGACCCCGCGCTGCCCGAGCCGTTGTCCGCGGCCTGCCACGCCGTCGCCGACGTCATCGCCGAGGACGACCCCGCCTCGAGCGCGGCGCACCGCCGTCGCGGGGAGGCCGCGCGGGCGATCCGGCTCCTGCTGGAGCGCGTCGACGACCGCACGTTCGACGTCCGCAGCTCGATGGGACCGGGCGTGCTGACGGCGATGCACCTCCGCCGCATCCTCATCCTCAGCGGCGAGCGCCCCGACGACGACGAGGAGTGACTCAGATGGTGTCGTCGGCGACGACGATGTCCATCTGCCAGTAACGGCCGGTCGGGTCGGTGTCGTCGTGCGCGGCGTCGGCGGCGGAGAGCACGTCGTTGATGTTGTGCATCACGTCGTCGAACTCGGCCTCCGTGAGGCGGATGGTGCGCTGCACGAATGACGCGTGCACCTCGGCCGTGCGGCCGGAAACGTACTCCGGCGTCCAGGCCATCACCCGCCGCACGAGGTCCTGGTGGTCTTCGGCGAGCGCCGCCACGACGGCCCCGCCGAGCGCCTCGTCGGGCACGGGGTTCTCCGGACCGCCGACGTTGAGGGCCCCTTTGCGGCCCGTCCACACGCGGTCGCGGCGGTCTCTGGCCTGCTCCGGCGCCTCCTCGATGAGCCCCGCCTCGGCGAGCACTCGCAGGTGGAAGCTGGCGCTGTTGGCGGGCACATCGAGCTCGCCCGCGATGTCCGCCGCGCGCAGGAATCCCCGCCGGGCGATGAGACGCAGGATCTGCCGGCGCAACGGGTGCGAGTAGGCCTTGAGCATGGCCGACGTCATGAAGGCGGCGTCCTCCCGGGAGGTCGTTTCCGCGTCGTCGGCCATTCCCCGATCCTAGTCACGCATTTCCGCACGAATAGTTGCGCAATTAGTCTTGCGCAACTATCGTCGAGCCATGACGATGACGCCCACCCCCCACCGCCTGTCGCGGAACACGCGTTACCTCACCTGGCTCATCAGCGACACGAGCAAGGGACTCGCGTCCGCCCTGTTCGGTTTCGCCGTCCCGCTCCTCGCCCTCATCGTCACGAACGATCCCGCGCAGGCCGGCATCATCGCGGGGGCGGGGATGGTCGCGCGGGTGCTGCTCACCCTCGTGGGCGGGATCCTCGCTGACCGGCACCGGCGCATCGTGCTCATGCTCGTCGGTTCGCTCCTGGGCGTCGTGCTGGCCGGGGCTTTCACGCTCCTTGCTCTCAGCGGCTCCCTCACCTTCGCGACCCTCCTCGTGATCGACGTGCTGTTGGCCGCACGGAGCGGCCTCTTCGACGTCGCCGGCGAGAGCGCATTGAAGGAGATCGTCCCGGACGACGCGATGGGGCGGGCGCAGGCCGCGAACCAGGGGCGCGACGCCGCCCTCCAGCTCGCGGGCGGGCCCCTGGGCGGGCTGTTGCTCGGCGTGGGCGGCTGGCTCGTCGGTGCCGTCATGACCCTCTGCCACCTCGTCGCGGCCCTGACCGCCGGGTTGCTCGGCCGTCAGACCAGGCGAGCGGGCATCGCCGACACCGGTGCCGAGGAGGACGCGGACCTCGACGCGCCCACCACCCGCCCGAACGCCTGGCGGGAGTTCCGGGAGGGATTCGGCTGGCTGCTGTCCCGCCCCGACCTCGGCGGCGTCATGCTCATCATGACGATCATCAACCTCGGCTTCAACGCCGCGATCACCACCGTCGTCTACGCCCTGCAGCAGGCGGGGCACTCCGAACTGCTCATCGGCACGGTCAGCGCGGCGATCGGCGCCGTGATGCTCGTCGGCGCGGTCGTCGCCCCGTTCCTCGTGCCCCGGATCCCGGCGGGGGTGCTGACGATCGGCGGACTCACGGTCGTCGCCCTCTGCGCCGTGGTGCTGTCGTTCGTGTCCGCGCCGTGGGCCGTCGCGGTCGTCCTCGGTGCCTCGGTGCTCCTCCTCCCCGCCCTGAACGCGGGGATGATGGGCTACTTCATGGTGGCCACGCCCTCCCGACTGCTGGGGCGCGCGAACAGCGCCATCGGCGTGCTTGCGATGGGAGCCATGCCGCTCGCCCCCCTCATCGCCGGCTTCGGCCTCGCGTGGGCGGGACGCCAGGGCACGATCCTGATCTGCGCAGCCCTGTGCGTGCTGGCCGCCGCCCTCGCGATCGGGAATCGCGCCCTCCGCAGCCTCCCCGTCGAGTCTCGGTGGGCCGCGCACGCCGCCCAGTACGAGGCGGACTGAGGCGGAGACAGTGCGCTAGGGCGCGACCGCCAGCACGGTGATCCCCGCCGCCGCGGAGGCTACGGCGAGCACCAGCGCGATCGCGATGAGGATGACGTGCACGCGGAGGAACGGGGTGGCCTTGCCGTTGTCGTCCCTGGCGCGCGGATCGTTCGCGACCCGCTTGTAGAACCGCGGCCAGACGAGCACGTTGAAGCCGGCATTGAGGAACAGCACGACGACGAGAGCGATCACCCCTCCACGGTATCGAGGGTGTCGTCGCCCCACGGATTCGGGCGTCGGAATTCTTGGACCGCGACATGTATCACCGAGCCCTTGCCGTGCTCCTGGTAGGTGTGATCACAATGGGCTTCATGATCGACGGTGCCCCCGGCGCCGCCTTCGATCCGGCATCCGACGACGGGCGCGCACGCTGGGAACGTGCCGCGGACCTGTTCGATGCGTGGCGCGATGGCGACGGCCGCTCGATGGACGACCTGGTGCGGCTGATGACGCCGGTGCTGTGGCACGTCGTGCGCGCCTACGGCCTCGAACGCACCCTCGCGGAAGACGTCGTGCAGACGACCTGGCTCCAGCTCGTGCGCGGCCACGGTGCCATCGCCGACCCGCGGGCCGTCTCCGCGTGGCTCACGACCACCGCCCGCCGCGAGGCCTGGAAGGTCGGCAAGGCGAACGGTCGCGTCGACACCGCGGAATCCGACGACCTGGACGCCCTGCTTCCGGAGCAGGCGTCCGCCGAGGAGCACGCCACGCTGGACGACGAGAACCGACGGCTCTGGGCCGCGGTACGCCGCCTCGCCGAGCGCTGCCAGCGTCTCCTCCGGGTGATCGCCTTCGAGGACCGCCCTGACTACGCGCGCCTCGCCCGCGACCTGTCCATGCCGGTCGGCAGCATCGGGCCGACCCGCAGCCGCTGCCTCGCGAAGCTCCGCGACCTCCTCGACGCCCCGGCCCGTCGGACGGAGGGACGATCATGAGCGATGAGGACGACGCCCGGCTCTTCGCCCGCCTGCGCAGCCTCTGGGGAGAGGTCGATCCGGTCCCTGCCGGGCTGATCGACCGGATGGTCGCCGCGGTCGCGGCGGACGGGCTCAACCGCGAGTACGCGCTGCTCACTCTCGTGGAGGGCCAGCTCGGCACGGTCCGCGGCGAGACCGACGCCCTCACCCTGCAGTTCAGCGACGGCAGCACGAGCATCCTCCTCCACGTCACGACGACCGCGTCCGGGCGACGGCGGATCGACGGCTGGGTGGACACCGCCGCTGCGGAGATCGTGTTGCTGCAGGGCGAGCGCGAGCGCCGCACGACCCCGGCGGAGACCGGCCGTTTCGTGTTCGACGAGGTGCCGTCGGGGCTCAGCCGCGTGCGCCTGACCGCGACGGTCGGCGACGAGACCCGCACCCTGGAGACCCCGCAGTTCGAGTTGTGACCCCGCATCGCCGGCGCCGTCGCCGTCGATGCCCACGGAGAGGATGACCGATGGAGCAGCCCCAGGGATGGACCTGGCAGGACCGCGCGGAGGGATCGATCCGCCGCGGGACCGCCCTCGACCCCAGCACCGAACCGGTGGACGGGATCCGAGCGTTCCCCACCGCGTACCTGCCGGAGCGCCTGCTGATCACGCGTGCCCTCGACGAGCAGGAGGCGTACGACCGCGAGCTGCGCGCCCTGAGGGATGCCGCCGACTCCTTCGGCTGGCGGCTGGAGTTGGAGTCGCCGGAGCGCGAGATCGGGAACGGCGAGCTCGTGCCGGGTGTCGCGGGGTTCCTGCGGGCGCGCTTGACCACGCCGGATGAGCCGACCAGGGGCGAGTCCCCCGTGGCACCCGATGCCTGGCGGGTGCTGCAACGCGCGCGTCGTTTGTCGCGCTCGACGATGCCGCGGACCAGCCTCGAGCACGTGCTCTCGATCGATCCGGTCGGACTCAACCCGTTCACCCGGACGAACCCGTTCACCCGGACCAACCCGTTCACCCGGACGAACCCCGTCCGCGGTGCGGCACCCGGCGGAGGCGGCAGCGACGACTACCTGGAGCCCGGACGCGGGGCGCGGCAGCCGGTCACCTGGCTCGGTCCCGCCCCGGCCCGCGCCGCCGCTCCGAAGCGCGGACGACGGCCGGTCGTGGCCATCCTCGACACCGGGTGCGGGGAGCACGCCTGGCTGCCGTCCGACATCGTCACCCGGCACGTGGAGCTCGACGGCGTCCCCGTGGGCTTCACGGACGACGCCGACCCCGAGCGCTACCCCGACCTCTACGGGCAGCTCGACGGCGAGATCGACGCGGTGGCCGGGCACGGCACCTTCATCGCGGGCCTCGTGCGTCAGGCCGCTCCGGACGCCGACATCCTGTCGATCCGTGTCGCCGGCGCGCTCGGGGTGGTGGACGAGAGCACGCTCCTCGAGACCGTGGCGCAGGTCGTGGAGCTGCTCCGGCGGCATCGGGAGGATCCGACGACGGGCTTCCCGATCGACGTGCTGAACCTCTCCCTCAGCTACTACCACGAGACCCCGACCGACGGGCTCTTCAGCACGACGCTGTACGAGCTGCTCGCGAAGGCCAGGGAACTCGGCTGCGTGGTCGTCTGCTCGGCCGGCAACGACGCGATCGACCGCCCCTCCTTCCCCGCGTCGCTGTGGCCGTGGCCCGGCGCCGACAACGGGCTGCGGTCCGACGACGGGGCTCCGCACGTCTCCGTCGGCGCCCTGAACCCGTCGGCGCACTCCGTGGCCCTGTTCTCGAACGTCGGCCCGTGGGTGCAGGTGTACGCCCCGGGCGCCGCGGTGGTCAGCACCTCGCCGGCCTTCGTCGGCGGCGCGCAGGCCGCGACCCGCGCAGACGTCGACGGGCTGCCGCGCGAGACGCTCGACCCGGACGACTACCGAGGCGGCTTCGCGGTGTGGAGCGGCACCTCCTTCGCGGCTCCGTACATCGCCGGACGGGTCGCCGCCCAGCTCGGCGCCGTCCCCGCCCAGGGCGTGAAGCCCGCCGTCGCCGCGAAGGCCGTCGCCGCCGTCCTGACGTCGCTGCCGACGCCGCACGAGAGGTCCTGACGCCTCTCACCCTTCCGCACGACCACCCCGGCACGGCATCCTGGACGGATGCCCCTGTCCGCGAGCGCGCTGCACCGACGCGGCGTCGAGGCGGCCAACGCCCGGCAGTTCACCCGCGCCCGGCGGGAGCTGGAGAAAGCCGCCGCCCGCACGGACGACGTCGACCTCCGCGCGCGGATCGACGGCACGACGGCGTATGTGCTCGCGCAGACCGGTGAGCCCGCGGCGGCGGAGGCGCTGTGCCGGGAGGCCCTGGCCAGGGACGGACTGCAGGCCGAGACGGTCGCCCTCCTCGGCGGGCAGCTCGGCGCCCTCCTCATGCACGGCGGACGGATGGAGGAGGCCGAGGCGAGCCTGACCGCCGCGATCGACGCCCTCACCGCTGCCGGTGCCGAGACGCCGGCCCTCGCGAACTGTCTGATGAACCGGTCGGTGGTGCGGATGCAGCGCCATCGTCTGGACACCTGCATGGCCGACCTCCGGCGCGCGATCGGGATCTACGAGGCGCACGACGAACGGGACTCCCTCGCCGAGGCCACGCACAACCTCGGCTATGCCGCGCTGCTCGGCGGTGACCTCGTGTCGGCGCTGCGCCTGATGGCCGCATCCCGGCCGACGTTCGCGGCCACCAGCGCCCTGGCCACCGCCATCAGCGACCTCGACCGCGCCGAGGTGCTCCGCGACGCGGGCCTGACGACCGAGGCGGAGGCGCTGCTCGGCCGCGTGGCCGTACAGTTCGGTGCGCAGCGGATGCGCCAGGCCCGTGGTGAGGCCGAATTCCACCTCGCCCGTTCGCTCGTCCGGCACGACCCTCGAGCGGCCGAGCGCGCCGCCCGCACCGCCGCCCGACGCTTCACCGCCCTCGGCAGCAGCGGCTGGGCGGCCAGAGCCGCCGCGGTGGAGCTGGAGGCGCGGCAGCGGATCCGGCCCGACCGCCCCCTCGATGCGGACGCGTGGGAACGCGTGGCGCAGGAGCTCGACCGGAGCGGCTTCCGCACCGAAGCCACGGCCCTGCGGCTGAGCGCCCGCCGCGACGGCACCGGCCGCCTCCCCGCGTCCCCGCTTCGGCCCCGACGCCGCTGCGGCTCCGTGCGCAGGAGGTCCGCGCGGCCCGCGCCGCCGGACGCGGCCGTGACGGGGAGGCGCTGCGCGCCGCGGCCGCCGGGCTCGACCTGCTGTCGGCGTGGCAGCGGTCGTTCGGCGCCCTCGACCTGCAGGCCTCCGTCGCCATGCACGCCAGCGACCTCGTGTTCACCGGGCTCGCCGCCGCCGTCCGCCGCCGCGACCCTGCGACGCTCTTCGAGTGGTCCGAGCGCGCCCGGCACCTCAGCCAACAGGTCGCCCCCGTCCGCCCCCCGCACGACGACGCCCTCGCCGCCGACCTCGCAGAACTGCGGATGCTGCGCGCCGACCTCGCGGGGGCGGACTGGACGACCGACCCCACCGTCCGCGCGCTCCGCGACCGGGTGCGGGAGCGGCAGTGGTCCGCCACCGGCTCGGGAGCGACGAGGGAGCGCCGGACGCTCGCCGAGACCTCCGCGCTCCTGCCGTCCGATACGGCGGTGCTGGCCTACGTCTACACCGGCACCGGCCTGCACGGGGTGGTGGTGCGGCCGGACGGCGCGACCGTCGTCGACCTGTCGTGGTCGCGGGTACGGACCGCTCTCGACGGCCTGCGCGCCGACCTCGACATGGCCGCGCTCACGCGGGGCGGCGCGATGGGGCCGGTGACCGCGCGCGCTCTGACGGCACGCCTCGCAGTCCTGGACGACGAGTTGCTCGGGCCGATGCGCCGGGCCGCCGCGGGCGCCGAGCGGTTGGTCGTCACCGTTCCCGGAATCCTCGGCGGGGTGCCGTGGGCCATGCTCCCCGGCATGCACGGCGTGCCGTTCACCCTCGCGACCTCGGTCTCGCGCTGGTTTCACGGCACGACGGCCGCCGCCTCCACCCCGAGCGTGGGCTTCGCGGCGGGACCACGGGTACCGCGGGCGGCGGAAGAGGTCCGGCACGCGGCGGATTCATGGACGACGCGGGGGGCGACCCGCCTGCTGCAGGGCACCGAGGCGACCGTGACCGCCGCCACGGCACTGGCCGCTTCCGTCGATGTGCTCCACATCGCTGCGCACGGACGCCATGCGGTCGACAATCCTCTGTTCTCCGGCTTCGAGCTCGCCGACGGGGTGCTCTTCGGCTACGACGTCGACCTCATCCCCCGGGTGCCGCGGACCGTGATCCTCTCGGCGTGCGAGCTGGGGCGCTCCTCCGTGCGCTGGGGAGAGGAGGCCCTGGGCATGACGCGGGTCTGGCTGCACGCGGGCGCGGACTCGGTGATCGCGGCCCCGGTCACGGTGCCGGACGACGACGCCTGCGAGCTCCTCACCGCGGTCCATGACGGCCTCTCGACCGGTGCTTCTCCCGCCGACGCCCTGGCGAGCGCCGCGCTGACGACGGGGGTTTCCGCCCCATTCCAGTGTCACGGCAACGGATTCTGACTTTTTTGCCGGACGGAGGTATCAGAATCGCACCCACCCTCTCCTGTTCTTCGGAAGGTGTCGAGCGACAGGCCTCGAAGGGAGAGGCCCGAGGGAGGCGCCGTCGGTTCTGGGGAAACGCCGCTGGGGAGCGGGAAGACGAGACGGACACCATCTGCTCGGGAGCGTCGCGGTATGCAGCCGCGACGCTCTCGCAGGGCCTCGGCGATCTGGGGACGCCGAGGCCCTCGGGGTGTCCGCGGGCGGCCGGAGCGCCTCAGGCGAGGAGGACGCTGTACCCCGCGGCGCGCAGCGCATCGACCGCGGCGCCGTCGGCTCCTCGATCCGTGATGACGGTGGCGAAGAGCTCCGACCCGCCGACCGTGGAGAACGCCTCGACCCTGAGCTTGCTGCCGTCGGTCACGACGACGGCGCGCCGCGCACGCTCCGCCATCATCCGGTTCACCGCCGCCTCGCGCTCGTCCTGCGTGGTCGCCCCGGCTGCCGCGTCCATCCCGTTCACACCGATGAAGGCGAGGTCCAGCCGCACCCCGCGGAGCAGCTGCTCGACGAACGGGCCCACGAGCTCGTACGTGCGCGAGTGGATGACACCGCCCGTGACGACCACCTTGATCTCCGGCCGGGTGGCGAGCTGCGCGGCGATGTTCACGGCGTTCGTGACCACCGTGATCCCGCCCTCCGCTGCCAGGTCCTCGCGGGCGGCGAGCGCGGCCGCGATGGCCGTGGTCGTCGTGCCGCCGGAGAGGCCGACCACCATACCGGGGGTGACGAGCGCCGCCGCGGTCTGTGCGATGCTCTCCTTCTCGTGCGTGCGGAGATGGCTCTTGTAGCGGAGGGGCAGTTCGTAGGCGACGGTCTGCGCCACGGCGCCGCCGTGCGTGCGGGTGAGCAGCCGCTGCTCGGCGAGGGAGTCGAGGTCGCGGCGGGTGGTGGCCGGAGAGGCTCCGAACCGCTCCACCAGCTCCTCCACCGTCACCTCCCCGTCCGCCGCGAGGAGGTCGAGGATCGCGTGCAGTCGGGCCGCGCGCTTCACCGGTCGTCGTTTCGCGTCGAGGTCGCAGCTGTGCCGGGAACCTCTGCGACCGGAGCGGGATTCTGCGACGGAAGCAGGGCGAACAGTCGCAGCATCCGGGCGGCCTCGTCCGCGAGGGCGGCGCGGGCGGGAGCGAGGTACTTGCGGGAGTCGACGAGACGCTCGTCGGCGGCGAGTACCTCGCGGACCGCGCGCGTGAAGAAGCCGTTGAGGTGGGTGGAGACGTTGACCTTCGTCATCCCGGCGCGCACGGCGTCGGCGATCACGGCGTCGGCAACCCCGGAGGAGCCGTGCAGCACGAGTGGCACGTCGATCCCGTCGGAGGCGGCACCGCGGAGGGCCGCCCGCAGGCGGGCGATGAGGTCGAGGTCGAGGGAGGCGGTGCGGTCGGTCATGGCGTGCGACGACCCCACGGCCACGGCGAGCGCGTCCACCCCGGTCGCGGCGACGAACGCCCGCGCCTCGACCGGATCGGTGCGCACGCCGGGGGCATGGGCGCCGTCCTTCCCGCCCACCTCGCCGAGCTCGCCCTCCACGTAGACCCCTGCCGCGCGCGCCCGGGCGGCGACCTCGGCGGTCACCGCCACGTTCTCGTCGTAGGGCAGCGCGCCGCCGTCGAACATGACCGAGCCGAAGCCGAGGGCCACCGCCTCGTCGACGAGCTCCGGTCGCTCCGCGTGGTCGAGGTGCACCGCCACCGGGGTCTCCGCGCGTCGTGCCGCGGCGAGCGTCGCGAGGGCGATCGGCTCCAGACCGCCGTGATAGTCGGCGCAGTTCTGCGAGATCTGCAGGATCACGGGGAGCTGTGCGAGTGCGGAGGCCCGCACGAGGCCCTCCGCGGTCTCCAGGTGGATGACGTTGAAGGCACCGATGCCGGTGCCGGCGGTGGCAGCTGCGGAGACGAGCTCCCGGGCGGAGACGAGGGTCACGAAGGGTCCTTCCGGAAAGAGGCGGGGTCGGGGCGGGACACGCGGAGCTGCTCCTCGAGCGCGCGCCAGCGGGGAGAGATGTCGCCGGCGAGCGGCATGAGCACGGCGGCCGCCGACCACGCGGTAGCGCGACGGAGGATGACCTCGGGATCACGCTCGCCCTCCGCGGAGAGCACGGCGCAGGCCGCGACCGCGGCGTCTCCCGCACCGGTCGGGTTGCCGGAGAGCGGCTCGTCGAGTCGGGCGTGCAGGAGATCGGTCGCGGTCACCGCGAGCATGCCGTCGGCCCCGAGCGACAGGAGCACGAGCTCGGCGCCCCGGGCCAGCAGCGACCGGGCCCCCTCGACGGGGTCGTCGATGCCGGTGGCCTCGGCGAGCTCCGCGGCATTGGGCTTGAGCACGGTGGCTCCGGCGTCGGCGGCGCGCAGGAGGGCCGGGCCTGAGGTGTCCACGATCACCGGGACCCGGGCGCCGGCGCCCACCGCGACGAGCATCGGCACGAGCGATTCCGGCGCTCCCGGGGGGAGGCTCCCGGAGACGACGAGGACCCCGGCGCCGGGAAGCCGGTCGACGATCTCCGCGAGAAGCCCGCCCCACTCGGCATCGGTGGGGTTCACCCCTCGTTCGTTGACGATCGTGGTGTCGCCCGCGGCCTCGTCGACGAGGGCGATGCTGCGACGGGTGTCGGCCGCGACGGGCACGAGCACATGGGGCACGCCGCTGGCCGTGAGCTCCGCGGCGAACTCCGCGCCGACCGGACCGCCGGCCGTGGTCAGCACGAGGACGGACGCCCCCTCGGCGTGCGCGACCCTGGCGACGTTGAGGCCCTTGCCGCCGGCGCGGGACGCCCCGGTCTCGGCACGGTGCGTCCCGCCTGCGACGAGGCGATCGACCCGCCAGGTGAGGTCCAGGGCCGGGTTCGGGGTGACGGTGAGGATCATGCGAGCTCCCTGGCGCGGAGGGCGGCGCCGATCAGGCCCGCGTTGCCGGACAGCTCGGCGGGGACGAGCGCGGGCAGGCGGTGGAAGCTGAGACGCGCCGCGAGACGGGTCCGCAGCTCGTCGAAGAGCGCGCCGCCCGCCCGCGACAGTCCGCCGCCGATCACCACGGCCTCGGGGGCGACCACGGCGGTCAGCTGCGCGAGCGACAGGGTGAGCGCGTCCAGCGCCGAGTCCCAGATGTCGGCGGCGACCCGGTCCCCGGCGGCCGCGCGGGCGATGACGTCCTTGGCACCGTCCGGGGTCGTCCCCGTGGCCTCCCGGTAGCGGCGCGCGATGGCGCCCGCCGAGGCCACGGCCTCCAGACAGCCACGGGCACCGCACGGGCACACCGGTCCGTCGGCGATCGGGGAGTGCCCGATCTCGCCGGCGTAGCCTCCGGCCGTGTAGGGGTGGCCGCCGACGAGCAGGGCCCCCGCGATCCCGGTGCCGATCACGAGGATCACCGCGTCGTCGTAGGCCCGCGCGCCGCCCAGCTCGTGCTCGGCCCAACTCGCGGCGCGCACGTCGTGGTCGAACGCGACGGGGAGGCCGAGACGCTCGGCGGCGAGCGCGCGCAGCGGTGCGTCCCGCCAGCCCATGTTGCTCGCGAACACGCCGATCCCGGCGGCCGCGTCGACGATCCCCGGCACAACGAGCCCGGCGGCGCGCGGCGTCACGTCGGGATGCTCATCGCGGAGCTGCGCGGCGAGCACCTGCAGCCGGTCGAGCAGCGCGGGGGTGCGGTCGCCGTCGGCCGTGGGGGTGGGCGTGCGGCGGAGACCGAGCGCCCGCCCGTCCGCATCGAACAGCGCCGACTTGATGTCCGTCCCTCCGACGTCGAAGGCCAGGACGGGCGACCCGGCGCCGAGCGTGCGCACCGCGGCGAGCTTCTCGCCGGCCTCGTCCCTCGCGACGTCGGGGATCGCGTCCGCGGCGTCGTTCGGGGTCATCGCTCGGCTCCGGGGCTCGCTGGCGTCATGCATCCAGGATGACGGATCGCGTGAGGTTGCGCGGCTGGTCGGGGTCGAGCCCGCGGGCCACGGCACGGTCGAGGGCTGTCCGGTGCAGGCGCACGAGGTCGGCGAGCGGGTCGATCGCGCGGTGCTCGAAACGGGCGCCCGTGGCGCGCACCTCCGCGGCCAGTCCTTCCGGTGCCTCTCCGAACTGCCACGTCACCCGGCCCGGGGCGGCGATGGCGATCGGACCGTGACGGTAGTCCATCGACGGATACGCCTCGGTCCACGACTGCGACGACTCGCGCAGCTTCAGCGCGGCCTCGTGGGCCAGGCCGATCGTCCACCCCCGCCCGAGGAACGTGTACTGCTCGGCATCGCGCAGCTCGATGTCGTCCCCGTCTTCGGCGAGCACGGCCGTCGCGTCGGCGATGGCTCCGGAGAGGTCCTCACCCAGCGACGCCCGGAAGAGTGCGAGCGCCGTCGTGGCGAAGCGCGTCTGGACGACGGACTGCTCGTCGGCGAACGGCAGCAGCACCGCGTCGTCGACGAGGGAGACGAGCGGGGAGTCGGGGTCGCCGATCACGCCGATCGTGCGGGTGCGCCCCTTGATGCGGTCGACCAGCTCCAGCACCTCGGTCGTGGTGCCGGAGCGGGTGAGGGCGACGACGGCGTCGTAGCCGCGGTCGACGAAGGCCTCGGAGGCCGCGAACGCGTCGGTCTCGCCGTGGCCGGACGACTCGCGCAGCGCGGCGTAGGACTGCGCCATGAACCACGAGGTGCCGCAGCCGACGACCGCGACCCGTGCACCCCGGGCCGGCAGCAGAGCCTGCTCGGCGGTGAGTTCGGCGGCGGTGGCCCACATCTCCGGCTGGGAACGGAGCTCTGCGCGCATGTGTGCGCCGGGCAGCGAAGCGGTCATGAAGAGGCCTTTCGGACGAGTTGTTGCGTACTTGTGATTGTTTCGGGCGTCATCCGATCATAGTATTTCGTCCCAGGAGAGCAACATCTTGATTTGTTTGTTTGCCTGACAAATAATCAGGACGAGTTCCCCCGAGCCCCCGCTCGGACGATCACGACCGCGCAGGCGGCGCGATCATCACGCACCGTCGCGTGGAGTGTTCTGCGACTGTGCACCACCCCCCTCTCCAGAGAGCGGATCCCGCCCGCTGGAGCAGCACCCACAGTGAGGAATGCAATGCCCATGAACAAGTCACGGCGATACGGGGCCGCAGCGGTCGCGGCCGTCGCCACGCTGTCGCTCGCATCCTGCGGTTTCGGTGGATCGGGAGGAGACAGCGGCGGCGGCGACGACGCCAGTACGCTCGACCTGCTCGTCCCCAGCTACTCCGACGCCACGAAGGGTCTCTGGGAAGACGTCATCGACGGGTTCACCGAGAAGAACCCCGACATCAAGGTCAACCTCGAGGTGCAGTCGTGGGACAACCTCGAGAAGGTCATCTCCACGAAGGTCCAGGCCGGCGAGGCGCCCGACATCTACAACGGCGGTCCCTTCGCGGGCTTCGTCGAGGACGAGCTGCTCTACCCCGTCGAGGAGGTCGTGTCCGACGACGTCTACTCCGACTTCCAGGACTCCTTCCTCGCCAACGCCGAGGTCGACGGCACCGCCTACGCGCTGCCGATGATCGCCTCCGCGCGCGCCCTGTTCGTCAACAACGACCTCCTCTCCCAGGCGGGCGTCGAGGCGCCGACCGACTGGGACTCCCTGCTCGACGCGGCGACCAAGGTGTCCGGGCTCGGCGGCGGCGTCGCGGGCTACGGCATGCCGCTCGGCTCGGAGGAGGCACAGGCCGAGGCCGCCGTGTGGCTCTGGGGCGGCGGCGGATCCTTCGGCGACGCATCGGAGATCACCATCGACACCCCGGAGAACCTCGTCGGCGCCGAGCAGATCAAGAAGATGATCGACGCCGGGGCGACCCAGGCCGACCCCGGCTCCACGCAGCGCTCCCCGCTGATGGACATCTTCATCCAGGGCAAGATCGGCATGCAGGTCGGCCTGCCGCCGACGGTCGGTCAGATCGCCGAGAACAACCCGGAGCTCGACTACTCCATCGTCCCGATCCCGACGAAGGACGGCTCGCCGTTCACCCTCGGCGTCATGGACCAGCTGATGGCGTTCGAGAACGACGGCGACAAGCAGGAGGCGATCACGAAGTTCCTCGACTACTTCTACTCGCCCGAGGTCTACGTGCCGTGGGTGCAGGCGGAGGGCTTCCTCCCCGTCACGAAGTCCGGCGCCGAGGAGCTGTCCGGCGAGGAGGCCCTCAAGCCGTTCCTCGACGTGCTGCCCGACGCGCAGTTCTACCCGTCGACCAACCCGAAGTGGTCGGCCGCGGACGGCGCCTTCAAGTCGCTGTTCGGACAGATCCAGGACCAGCCGGCTGCCGATGTGCTGAAGCAGATCCAGGACCAGGTGGACGCGGGCTGACCCGCGGAACGGAGAGGTTCGGGAATCCCCCATGAGCCAGACGACAGAATCCTCGAACCTCGCGGGGGCGGCCACCGGCCGCCCCCGCACCCCGGACGCCGGGACGGCCGTGCGCGGTCGCCCCGGCGGGCGGGACCTCCTCCAGGCGCTGCCGTGGATCGCTCCCGCGCTGGTGCTCATCATCGGCGTGGTGCTGTTCCCCGCCGGCGTCATGTTCTTCAACTCCACGCGGGACATCTCGCTCTCGGGTCTGGACAAGGGCTCGGTCGGCTTCGACAACTTCGTGACCGTCTTCACGTTCCCGGAGTTCTGGCCGATCTTCGTCCGCACGATCGTCTGGGTCGTGTCGGTGGTGCTGTTCACGGTCGTGATCTCGCTCGGCCTCGCGCAGATCCTCAACAAGGCGTTCCCGGGGCGCCAGCTCGTGCGGATGGCGGTCATCGTGCCGTGGGCCGCGTCCGTGGTGATGACCACGATGGTCTTCTACTACAGCCTCGAGCCGTACTTCGGGGTCTTCAACAAGTTCCTCTACGACATCGGGCTCTCCGACGACGCGGTGGGCTACGGCTGGACGAAGAACCCGACGACGGCGTTCGCCTGGTCGATCGTCATCGCGGTGTTCGTGTCGCTGCCCTTCACCACCTACACGATCCTCGCGGGGCTCCAGGCGGTCCCCGCCGACGCGATCGAGGCCGCGAAGATGGACGGCGCCGGCGCCGCCCGCACCTACTGGTCGATCATCCTGCCGCAGCTGCGCAGCGCCCTCGCCGTGGCGATCCTCATCAACATCATCAACGTCTTCAACTCGCTGCCGATCCTCAAGGTGATGACCGGGTCCATCCCGGGCTACGGCGCCGACACGATCATGACCCTGATCTTCAAGTACATCGAGCTGCAGAAGAAGGTCGACGTCGCGAGCGCGCTGTCGGTCGTCGCCTTCCTCATCGTGATCGCGATCGTCGCGGCCTACGTCAAGATCGTCAAGCCCATGAAGGAGGTCTGATCATGACCGTGACCGAGACCGCTCTCGTGACCACCGCCGACTCCCGCGGACGACGCACCCCGCCGATCCCCGGCCGTCGGCGCCGCTACACCGCCGACCAGGTGACTCTGCCCCGGGTGATCCTGCGCACCGCCGCCGGATTCCTCGTGCTCGCGATCTTCGTGCTGCCGTACCTCATCATGTTCTTCGGTTCGGTGAAGACGAAGGCGCAGATCCGCTCGGTCGACCCGACCTACCTCCCGGTGGAGTGGCACTGGGAGAACTACCTCACGATGTGGTCGACGCCCGAGACGCCGCTGCCGTACAACCTCGTCTCGACGATCGTCATCTCCGTGTTCGCGACCCTCCTCGTGCTGCTCGTGTCGCTCCCCGCGGCCTACTACACGGCCCGGTTCCGGTTCCCCGGGCGCATGGTGTTCCTGTTCCTCGTGATCGTGACCCAGATGCTGCAGCCGGCCGTGCTCACCTCGGGCCTGTTCCGGCAGTTCACCGTCCTCGGCCTCGGCGACACCTGGACCGCGATGATCTTCATCAACGCGGCCTTCAACCTCTCGTTCGCGGTGTGGATCATGCACTCGTTCTTCGCCGGCATCCCGAAGGAGGTCGACGAGGCCGCGCAGATCGACGGCGCCGGGCGCCTCACGGTCCTGTTCCGGATCAACCTCCCGCTCGTCTGGCCGGGCATCGTCACCGCGATCGTGTTCACGTTCGTGGCCTGCTGGAACGAGTTCGCCGCCTCGCTGGTGATCCTGTCGACGGACCAGAACCAGCCGCTGTCGGTCGCGCTCACGAAGTTCGTCGGTCAGTACGAGACGAGCTGGCAGTACGTGTTCGGCGTCTCGATCGTCGCGATCCTGCCCGTCATCATCCTGTTCATGCTCATCGAGAAGCGTCTCGTCGGCGGCCTCACCGCCGGCAGCGTGAAGTAACCCACCCGGCTTCCGGTCCACCCCCCGGGTTCCCGTCCGGCACACCTGCACGACCGCGGCGCGCGTGCAGGGGTTCCGGACGGATCCGGTCATGCGAACGTACCCGGGTCGTGCAGCCGGAACATCCGTCGGCAGAGGTCAGGGGCGGGGGCCGCCGGCGCGGAGCTGCTCGGGGCTCCATCGCACGCCGAGGACCGCGGTGAGGGCGGCCTGCGCGGCCCCGGCGGAAGGAGCGACGCGGGGATCGGCATACCGGATCGGCACGTCGGCG
This sequence comes from Microbacterium sp. Nx66, assembly GCF_904066215.1. Lineage (NCBI taxonomy): Bacteria > Bacillati > Actinomycetota > Actinomycetes > Micrococcales > Microbacteriaceae > Microbacterium > Microbacterium sp. Nx66. Next base: position 116,308 of record NZ_LR880474.1, on the reverse strand, counting down.
GTGCCGCGGGCGGGATAGCCGCTCTCGGCGCGGACACGCTCCAGGAACCGGGGACCGAGCTCCGTCGCGGGACCGCCGATGACGACCTCGATCGGATCGAGCAGCGCCCCGATGAGCTTGATGGCACGGGCCAGGGCCCGCGCGCCGTCGTCGATCAGCGTCTGATCCGCACGGGAGACGAGGGTGCGGACGGCCGGCACGTCCAGCGCGTCCGAGAACTCCTCCCCCAGCATCGGTCCCATCGCGGCCGCCGACTCCAGACAGCCGCGGCGTCCGCAGCGGCACGGACGCGCGGCCTCGCCGAACACCACCTGCACATGCCCGATCTCCCCCGCACGGTCGCGGGGCCCCGGCGCGAGCTCCCCGTCGAGGGTGACCGCGGCGCCGATGCCTCCGCCGCTGTGGATGAACAGCCGGTAACCCGAGGGTGCGGCGTCCAGACCGGCCTCCGCGATGGCCTCGGCGTCGACGTCGTTGACGAGGAGGACCGGGACGCCCGCAATGGTCTCGAAGCGCTCGGCCAGCGGCACCTCGTGCCACTCCAGCTGCACGCTCTCCAGCACCGTGCGCCCGTCGGTCGTCCCCGGGACCTGCACGCCGACCGCGAGCAGCCGCGCGCCGTAGGCGGCCACCACCTCGGCGACGGTCTCGTCCAGCACCCGGTCGCGGGTCTGCGTCGTGTAGGAGACGCTGCGGCGGGCGACCTCGGAGCCGTCGAGGGCGACGAGCGCCAGGTACGCACTGGTCGGCTGCACGACGAGCACGAGGATCAGATGATGCTCCGCGTCGATGCTGAGCGTGGTCGCGCGTTTGCCCCCCGTGCTCACCGCCTGCTCGCCCTCCGCGATGAGCCGGTGCTCGATGAGTTCCGCGACGAGGGACGACGCGGTCGCCGCTGTGAGGCCGGTCGCCCGCGCGATCCCTGCGCGCGTCTGCGAACCGGACGCCTGGAAGACGAGTTGGAGCGCCCGACGCAGGTTCGCTCGCCGAACCGCCGCCTGGGTGTCCAGTGCGTCGTCGTGGGTGAACATCTGCGAGTTCCTTCTCGGGGCCGAGGTCCGTCGATTGACAGCGCGCGTACCGCTCCGTACGCTCGGTCCGTTAGTTTATTCATTGAACTTAGTCAGCCCGAGCGTCGATCGGGAGGAGCATCATGCGCTACCCCCAGATCCTAGAGCGCGCCGCCGATCGGACACGAGACGCGCAGACGTCGTCCAACGGCCACGCTCGCGGCATCCGGGAACGCAACCGCGCCCTCGTCCTGCGCACGCTCATGGAGCAGTCGGCTCTCAGCCGCGCGGAACTCTCCCGGCTCACCGGTCTCGCCCGCCCCACCGTGTCGGACGTCGTGCGCGATCTGCTCGCCGACGGCGTGATCAGGGAGAGCGGACCCAGTCAGGAGTCCCGGCCGGGAAAGCCCGCCGTGATGCTCGAGTTCGACCAGCGCGCCGTGCAGGTCATCGCGCTCGACCTCTCCGTGCCCGGTGAGGTCATCGGGGCGCTGGCCTCGCCCGACGGCCGCCTCTCGCACCGCCTCCACCGGCCGCGCACCCCGGACGCCGCGGAAGCCGTCGCCGGGCTCGTCGCGGAGCTGCGGAGCCTCGCCGACGGTCCCGCGCTCGGCATCGGCATCGGTGTGCCCACCGGCTCCTCCGCGCTGCTCGGTCTCGGGCCACGACTCGCGGAGATCCTCGACGCCCCCGTTCACCTCTTCGACGACGCCGATCTCGTGGCCGATGCCGAGCAGCGGTTCGGCTCCGTCGGCACCGACTTCCTCCTCGTCCGCCTCGGCACCCGCATCGGCACCGCGATCCGCGTCGTCGGCGACGACGGCGCCCCGGTCGAACGATCCATCGGTGCCCGCGAGCTCGCGCACGTCGGTGCCGGCGGCGACCCCGGCGAGGCCTGCCTGTGCGGCTGCGAGGGCTGCGTCCACGCGTGGGCCGCGGCTCCCGCCATCGCCCGGCGCCTGGACGCCTCGGGAGCGGACCGCCCGCAGGTGCTCGCCGCCGCGGGTGCGCGGCTCGGCACGTCGCTCTCGGTCATCGCCGCCGCCGTCGACCTGCCGACGATCGTGCTGAGCGGTCCCGACGAGATCGTCGGAGCCGCACTGGTCGACGCGACGGCCACCGCGGTCCGAGCCGCCTCGCACCCCTCTCTCGGGCCCACCGTGGTGCCGAGCGCGGTCGACGACGCCGTCCTGCTGGGTGCGGCGACCCGCGTGGTGGCCGCCGAGTTCAGCCCGCGCTGACGGACGCGCCCGTCATCCGTCCCCTCCCGCCCGGAAGGGATGGGAGACTCGATCCCGCGAGGCGGCCGTCCGTCGTCTCGATCCGTCCTGGGAGGGAATCCGCATGAAGGCACTCGTGATCGGCGCGACCGGCAGCATCGGCGGGGTCGTCGCCGCCACCCTCGACGTCCGCGGACACGAGGTCGTGCGGGCGTCCCGCTCCGGCGAGCAGAGCGTGGACGTGACCGATCCCGCCTCCATCCGCAGCCTCTTCGAGCGGGTCGGCCCGGTCGATGCCGTCGTGGTCGCCGTGGGTTCCGTGCCCTTCAAGCCGCTCACCGATCTCGACCGCGACGACTACCTGTCCGCCTTCACCGGGAAGACCCTCGCGCAGCTCGACGTCGTGCGGATCGCCCTCGACCACGTGACCGACGGCGGCTCGATCACCCTCACCAGCGGCGTGCTCGCGCGAGAGCCGATCGCGTCGGGAGCGGCGGCGGCGATGGCCAACGGCGCCCTGGAGTCGTTCGTGATCACGGCGGCAGCCGAGGCCCCGCGGGGGATCCGCATCAACGCGGTCTCCCCCGACGTGCTGGCGAACTCCCCCGGGTACTTCTCGACCTTCCCCGGCCACCGCCCGGTCACCGACGACGAGGTCGGCCAGGCGTACGTGCGCGCGGTCGAGGGCATCGTCACGGGGCGGGTGCTCACCGTCTGATGGCGCTCTCTCTCACTCCCGTCCCCGCGCTGTCCACCGAGCGACTGGACCTCGTGCCGCTCGGACCCGAGCATCTCGACGGCACCTGGGCGGCGCTGCAGGAGCCCGAGGTGCTGCGGTTGACCGGCACCCACGCGCGCTTCACGCGCGAGGGCGTGGAGACCTGGCTCCGGTCGCTCGCCGACCGGGAGGACCGGGCGGATTGGGCGATCCTCCGTCGCGACGACGGCGCGCACATCGGCGAGGTGGTCCTCAGCGACCTGGACGAGGAGAACCTCTCCGCAGGGTTCCGCATCGCGCTCGCGGGTCCGCGGTGGTTCGGCGCCGGATACGGGACGGAGGCCACGCGCGCGGTGCTCCGTCACGCCTTCGACGCGGTGGGGCTGCATCGTGTGGAGCTCGAGGTGTACGCGTTCAACCCGCGGGCACAGCGCGCCTACGAGAAGGCCGGGTTCGTCGTCGAAGGCCGGCGCCGGGAGGCGCTGCGCTGGGACGGCGAATGGGTCGACGCGATCGTCATGGGCATGCTCGCGGACGGGTGACTGCCGCCGAACGGCGGTGAGCGCAAGGGGGAGGCGGAGCACAGGTCCGTGTCGGAGGATGAGGGTATGACCGACGCGCCGCTGTCCTCCCGTCCCTGGCTCCGCTCCTATGCCGAGGGCGTGCCGGCCGACATCGAGGAGCCGACGCAGACGCTGCCGGAGATGCTGGCCGCCGGCATCCGGCAGTACGCGCGGCGGCCCGCCCTCGAGTTCTTCGGCGCCGTCACGAGCTACCGGGACCTCGGTGAGCAGATCGACCGCGCTGCGGAAGGACTCCGCCACCTCGGGGTCACGAAGGGCGACCGGGTGGCGCTGGTGCTGCCGAACTGCCCGCAGCATGTCGTCGCCTTCTACGCGGTCCTGCGTCTCGGCGCGATCGTCGTCGAGCACAACCCGCTCTACACGGCGCGAGAGCTGCGCCACCAGTTCGAGGACCACGGGGCCCGGGTCGCGATCGTGTGGGACAAGGTCGCCGACACCGTGGCGGGATTCCCGGACGATCTCCGGGTCGACCACATCGTGAGCGTCGACCTCACGGCGGCGATGCCCCTGTCGAAGCGCCTCCTGCTGCGACTCCCGGTCCCGAAGGCCCGGGCGTCCCGGGCGAAGCTGACCGGCACGCCGCGCGCGCGGCACCTGACGCCGTGGAAGAAGCTCGTGTCCCACCGGCGGCTTCCCCGACGGACGCCCGCGCCGTCGCTCGGCGACACCGCCGTCCTGCAGTACACGAGCGGCACGACAGGGATTCCCAAGGGGGCCATCCTCACCCATGCGAACCTGCGGGCCAACGCGATGCAGGGGCGGGCCTGGGTGCCCGGGCTCCGCGACGGCGAGGAGACCTTCTACGCCGTGCTTCCGCTCTTCCACGCGTACGGCCTCACCCTGTGCCTCACGTTCGCCCTGAGCATCGGGGCCAAGGTCGTGCTGTTCCCGACGTTCGACCTGGGCCTCGTGACCGACGCCGCCCGCACGAGCCCGCCGACCTTCCTCCCCGCCGTCCCGCCGATCTACGATCAGCTGGCGCGGGCGGCGGGACGCGGCACCGTCGACCTGGCGAGCGTCCGGTTCGCGATCTCCGGGGCCATGAGCCTCCCCGTCGAGACCGTGCGGCGCTGGGAGGAGGCGACCGGGGGGCTGCTCGTCGAAGGCTATGGGATGACCGAGGCCTCCCCCGTCGCGCTCGGCAACCCGATGGGTCCGACCCGGCGGCCCGGCACGGTGGGAGTGCCGTTCCCGAGCACCGAGATCCGCGTCGTCGATCCCGACGACCCCGACGCCGACGTGCCCACGGGCGAGCCCGGCGAGCTGCTGCTGCGCGGACCGCAGGTTTTCCAGGGCTACTGGGGTCGGCCGGGGGAGACGGCCGAGGCCCTGTTGCCGGACGGCTGGCTCCGTACCGGCGACATCGCGGAGGTCTCACCGGACGGATTCGTCACCATCGTCGACCGCCGGAAGGAGCTCATCATCACCGGCGGCTTCAACGTCGCGCCCAGCGAGGTGGAGAACGCGCTCGAAGCCCACCCGGACGTCGTGGCGGCGGCCGTCGTCGGGCTGCCCCGGTCGAGCGGCGGCGAAGAGGTCGCGGCGGCCGTGGTGCTCCGTGAGGGCGCCGCCGAGGACATGGAGGGGCTCCGCGACTTCTGCCGTACGCGGCTGACCGCCTACAAGGTGCCGCGGCACATCACCGCCGTCGACGACCTCCCGCGGTCGCTCATCGGCAAGGTGCTGCGGCGCGAGGTGCGCGATCGGCTGCTCGCGGCGCGCGGGGCCTGACGAGCGGAGTCAGCGTCCCTCGGCGGCCTCGGTGTGGTGCCGGATGACCTCGGCGACGACGAAGTTGAACCACTTCTCCGCGAACTCCGGGTCGAGGTGGGCGTCTTCGGCGAGCGCCCGGAGCCGGGCGACCTGCTGCTCCTCGCGGTTCGGGTCGGACGGCGGCATCGCGTGCTCGGCCTTCAGGTGTCCCACCTGCTGTGTGGCGCGGAACCGCTCCGCGAGCAGGAAGATCAGGGCCGCGTCGATGTTGTCGATGCTCGCACGCAGCCGGAGCAGTTCGGCCTTCGGATCCTCAGCGGCAGTCATGCCCCTACTCTAGAGCCGCAGATCACCCTGCCCTCGACGAGGGGCACCGCTATCGTGTGCTCATGAGCAACGACCAGTCGCCGGCCTCCGCTCCGCAGGACGACCAGGGCAGCCGCGCCCCGGAATCCGCCCCCGTCGATGCCGCGCTCGTCGGCGCCGCGGTGGAGGCGCCGGGAAACACGCCGATGGCGCCCAGCCCGCCCCGGCCCGTGGTGATCGAGCCGACCACGCCGAGCCGCTCGTTCTGGACGCGGATCGATCGGCCGTTCGTCTTCGGGTTCCTCGTGACGCTCGGCGGCCTCGGGGCGCTCGTGATCGGCAGCGCGCTCTACAACCTCTCCACCGTGCTCATCTACATCGCGCTCGCGCTGTTCGCCGCGCTCGGCCTCGACCCGGCCGTCCGCTTCCTGGAACGCCGCGGGCTGTCCCGCGCGCTCTCCGTCGTGGTGACGATCCTCGCCCTCATCGTCGTCGTCGGCCTCGTCCTCTGGATGATCGTTCCCATCGTCGTCGAGCAGATCGCGGGCTTCGTGAAGTCGGTCCCCGGCATGATCCGGGACTTCACGAAGTCCGACATCTACGCCACTCTCAACGACCAGTTCGGCGACCAGTTCCAGGACCTCGTATCGGAGGTGGAGAAGTTCCTGTCGGACTTCGGCAACCTCGCGACGATCGGCGGAGGCGCGCTGCAGGTCGGTGCGTCCATCGCGAGCGGCATCTCGGGCGCGATCGTCGTGCTCGTACTGACCCTGTACTTCGTCGCGACGCTCCCGGCCATGCGCCAGGGGCTGCTGCGCCTCGTCCCGGCCCGCGACCGCGGCCGCGCGGACGACATCTCCCAGCAGATCACCGACTCCGTGGGTGGTTACGTGATGGGGATGGTGGTCCTCGCCTTCTGCAACGCGACCCTCGCCCTCATCCTCTACACCGTCCTCGGACTGCCGTTCCCGCCGCTCATGGCCGCCATCGCCTTCTGCGTCACGCTCATCCCGCTGGTCGGCTCGGTGCTGTTCTGGATGATCGGCACCATCCTCGCGCTGTTCACGAACCCGATCGCCGCCCTGATCTTCGCCGCGATCTACCTCGTCTACATGCAGATCGAGGCGTATGTGCTCACGCCGCGGGTCATGAACAAGGCCGTCGCGGTGCCGGGCTCGCTCGTCGTCATCGGCGCTCTCGCCGGCGGCACGCTCCTCGGCCTGCTCGGCGCCCTGGTGGCGGTGCCCGTCACCGCCTCGATCCTCATCATCGTCAAGCAGGTGGTCGTGCCGAAGCAGGACTCTCGCACCTGACCCCGCCCCGTGCACAACTCCGGAGATTCGGGGCGACACGCCGTCAGCCGGGGGTCCTCCGCGGCGTGTCGGGCGAGATCTCCGGAGCTATGCACGCCGGCGGTCGAGAACGACGAAGCGCCCGGACCCTGAGGGCCGGGCGCTTCGCGGGGAGACGACTCAGATGAGGTCGTTGTCCGTGAGCCACTGCTTCGCGATGTCCTCCGCCGACTTCTGGTCGACCGTGCTCTGCACGTTGAGGGCGACGAGCTCCTCGGCGGTCAGCTTGGCGCTGATGCCGTTGATGACGTCGGCGATCTCGTCGGCCACGTCGCTGGACGCGATCGGCACGACGTTGGAGGCCAGGATGATGTTCTCCGGGTCCTCCAGCGCCACGATGTCCTCGGTCTGGAATGCGGGGTCGGCGGAGTAGATGTCCGCCACCTGGATCTCGCCGGCGAGCAGCGACTCCAGCGTCGTGGGACCGGTGGCCGAGAACGCCAGGTCGACGCCGTAGACCTCCTTGGCCGCAGCCGGACCGTACGGACGCTGCTCGAACTCGGGCGCCGCACCGATCGTGACCGGGGTGGTCACGTCCGCGAGGTCGGCGATCGAGGTGAGGTCGTTCTCCTTGGCGAAGCTCTTGAGCACCGTGTAGGTGTCCTGGTCGGACGCCTCGGCGTAGTCGAGCGCGGTGAGGCCGTCCGGGAGCGCGTCCTTCAGCGCGGCGTAGACGTCGTCCGGGCTCGTGGCGGTCGCATCCTTGTCCAGGTACTCGAGCAGGTTGCCCGTGTACTCCGGGAACAGGTCGATCGCCCCGGACTCGACATCCGGCATGTAGGCGTCGCGCTGGCCGATGCTGAACTGACGGTCGACGTCGAAGTCGGCGGCCTCGAGCGCCTGCGCGTAGATCTCGGCGATGATCTCGTTCGAGTAGTAGGCCTGCGAGCCGATGACGATGGTGTCGCTGCCCCCACCGTCGCCGGAGTCGTCGGTGGGCGCGTCCAGGGGGTTGCTGTTGGCGCAGCCCGAGAGGGCGAGGGCGGCGGCGAGCGCGATGCCGCCGGCAAGGGCGAGGCGGGACTTTCGTGCGGTGAACATGGACTTCCTCTTCTCTGGGGGACGATGCTGTGGGTCAGGCGGGTGCGGCCGCGGGGGCGGTCGCCCGAGCGCGGCGGCGTTGCGGACGGGTGCGCACACCGCGGGGCACCGCGGCGTGCTGGGCGAGCGCGAGCAGGAGGTCGACGAGGAGCGCGAGCACCGCGACGAGGATCGCGCCGCCGAGCACCTGGTCGAAACGGCGGAGCGGGATGCCCTGGATGATCGGCCAGCCGAGGCCGCCGAGGTTCACGTAGGCCGCGATCGTCACCGTGGCGATCACCTGCAGCAGCGCCGAACGGAGGCCGCCGACCAGCAGCGGCATGCCGAGCGGCACCTCGACCTTCCAGAACACCTGCCAGCCGGTCATCCCCATCGCCCGCGCCGCATCGATGGTTCGGCGATCGACTGCCTCCAGGCCCGTGTAGGCGCCGGCCAGCAGGGACGGGATCGCCAGGACGACGAAGGTGATGATCGCCGCCAGCGGCGTGCGCAGCACGCCCAACAGAAGCACCAGGAGGACCATGAGTCCGAAGGACGGGATGGCGCGGGCCGCTCCGGAGACGGCGACCGCGATCTCCCGCCCCTTCCCGGTGTGCCCGATGAGCCAGCCGAGCGGTACGGCGATCACCGCGGCGATCAGCACGGAGACCACCGTGTAGAAGACATGCTGGCCGAACAGGACGGGGAGGGAGTACGTCCCGACCCAGCGGTCGGGGGAGAACAGCCAGGCGAAGGCCTCGGTGAACACGTTCATGCGGCCGTCCTCAACGTGATCGTCCGACGCGCGGCGGCGGGGGTGGCCGCCGCCCGCGTCCACGGCATGAGGGCACGCCCGAGGAGCACGAGCAGGAGGTCGATGACCAGAGCGATGACGACGACGGCGACGATGCCGGTGAAGACCTCGGCGAGGATGCGGCGCTGGAGGCCGTTCGTGAACAGGTAGCCGAGGTTCGTGACGCCGACGAGGATGCCGACCGTCGCGAGCGAGATGGTGCTCACCGCCGCCACGCGGAGGCCCGCGAGGATGACCGGCCCGGCGAGCGGGAAGTCGACCGTCCAGAAGCGGCGGAACCCGCCGTAGCCCATCGCGACCGCGGACTGCCGGATCGCGGGGTCGACCGAGTCCAGGCCGTCGGACACAGCGCGGACGAGGATCGCGATCGCGTAGATCGTCAGGCCGATGACGAGGTTGGCCGGGCTGCGCGCCGGGTAGCCCGCCACAGACGGCAGCAAGATCAGGAGGGCGAGGGAGGGGATCGTGTAGAGCAGCCCTGTCAGGACGATGACCGGACCCTTCACGAGTTGATATCGCCAGGCCACCCACCCCAGTGGGAGCGCCAGCACGAAACCGAGCACGATCGCGATCGCGCTCTGCTGCAGGTGCACCGCGGTGAGCTCGAGGATCAGCCCGAGGTTGTCGCCGACCCAGTTCACGGGGCCGCCTTCATCGCATCTGCTCCGTCGACCACGCCCTCCGGCGCATCGACGATCGCTCCCTGCGTGCGGCCCTCGGAGTCGACGACCACGGTCCCGCGCGGGGTCTGCTTGAGATGCAGCGCGCGGCGGCCGCGGTCGGCTCCGATGAACGAGGAGACGAAGTCGTCGGCCGGGTTCTCGATGATCTCGCTCGGGCTGCCGACCTGCACGATCCGGGCGCCCTTGTCGAGGATGACGACCTGGTCGCCGAGGAGGAACGCCTCGTCGATGTCGTGCGTGACGAACACGACCGTCTTGTCGAGCTCGTGCTGCAGCCGCAGGGTCTCCTGCTGGAGGTCGGCGCGCACGATGGGGTCGACCGCTCCGAACGGCTCGTCCATGAGGAGGATGTTCGGATCGGCGGCGAGCCCGCGGGCCACCCCGACGCGCTGCTGCTGACCGCCTGACAACTGGCTCGGGTACCGCTCGGCGAGCGCCTGGTCGAGGCCGACGGTCGTGAGCAGCTCGCGAGCACGCTCATGCGCCTGTGTGCGCTTCACCCCGTTCAGCCGCAGCACGGTGGCCACGTTGTCGATGACGGTGAAGTGCGGCATGAGCCCGGAGTTCTGCATCACATAGCCGATGCGCCGGCGCAGGACGACCGGGTCGCCCGAGAGCACGCTCTCCCCGTCGATCTCGACCTCCCCCGACGTCGGCTCGACCATGCGGTTGATCATCCGCAGCAGGGTGGTCTTCCCGCAGCCGGAGGATCCGACGAACACGGTGGTCTTGCGGGAGGGCAGCACGAGGCTGAAGTCGTCCACGGCGAGCGTCCCGTCGGGGAAGCGCTTCGTGACGTTGCGGAACTCGATCATGAGGGTGTCTCTCCGACGGTCGTTCGGACGTGCGGTCGTGCGTCGTGCGGGACTAGGCCGAGACCTCGACGCCAGGGGCGAAGGCGACGTAGCCGGAGAAGTCCTTGCCGACCCGGTCGAACGCCGACGGGTACGGATGCGGGTACGACCACGCGAGATCCTTGTGCAGCTCTCCGCCGACCTGGACGGAGTAGTACTGGCACTCGCCCTTCCACGGACACGTGTACGGGGTGGGGCTCTCGACGAGGGCGTCCGGCGCGACGGATGCCGGCGGGAAGTACCAGTTCCCCTCGATGCGGATGAGGTCGTCCTGGTCGGCCTCGGCGATGACGTTTCCTGCGAGTACAGCCTTCATGGTCCTGCCTCCTCGGATGTGGGTTCGAGCGTATAAGACGGGTGCGACATCCGGCACCGGGTTGCGCGCGGGGTCGTCAATCTGGGACATATTGCGCGTTCTGTTCGTCACGCGTCCGGAATCGGATTGCCCGGATCAGGCCGAGTCGCGGCCGTAGCCCTCCAGCAGCCGCAGCCAGATCTCGCTGATCGTGGGGTAGGAGGGCACCGCGTGCCAGAGTCGGGCGATCGGAACCTCCCCGACGATCGCGATGGTCGCGGCGTGGACGAGCTCGGCGACCTCCGGGCCGACGAAGGTCGCCCCGATCACGACGTCGCGGTCGGTGTCGACGACCAGGCGCGCCTGCCCGGCGAAGCCGTCCTCGTACAGGCTCGCGCCCGCCACCCAGCCGAGGTCGTAGTCGACGGCCCGGACGGCGGTGCCGGCCTCGCGGGCCGCCGCCTCGGTGAGTCCGACCGATCCGACCTCCGGGATCGAGAAGGTGACCTGCGGCACCGCGGCGTGATCGGCCGTGGCGGCGTGACGCCCCCAGGGGGCGTCGTCGACGGCGTCGCCCTTCGCGCGGGCGGCGATGACGTCGCCCGCCGCGCGCGCCTGGTACTTGCCCTGGTGGGTCAGCAGCACACGGCCGTTGACGTCGCCCACGGCGTAGAGCCAGTCGTGTCCGGGGACGCGGAGGGTGTCGTCGGTCTCGATCCAGCGGCCCGGTTCGAGTCCGACAACGTCGAGGCCGATGTCGGCGCTGCGCGGGGAGCGTCCGGTCGCCACGAGCACCTCGGCGGCGGTCACGGTCTCCCCGCCGTCGAGCGTGATCGTCACCCGGTCGCCGTCGCGGTGCACTGCGGTCGTGCCGGTGTCGGTGCGGACGTCGACGCCGAGCTCACGCAGGCCGTCGGCCACCCGCTCCCCGGCGAAGGGCTCCATCCCGCCCAGCAGCCCGCTGCGCGCGAGGAGCGTCACCGACGAGCCGAGCGCGGCGTACGCGGTGGCCATCTCGACCGCGACCACGCCGCCGCCGATCACCGCGAGGCTCTCGGGCAGCTCCTCGGCACTGGTCGCCTCGCGACTCGTCCACGGCGAAGCCTCTCGCAGACCCTCGATCGGCGGGATGACCGCGTCCGAGCCGGTGCTGATGGCGACCGCGTGACGGGCGCGCAGCACGCGGGTGCCGCCGTCCTGGTCGGTCACGGTCACCTCGCGCTCCCCGGTCAGCCGGCCGTGGCCTCGGGCGAGGTCGATGTGGGCGGACTCGAGCCACTTCACCTGTCCGTCGTCGGACCAGTTGCTCGTGAAGGAGTCGCGGCGCTCGAACACCGCCCGCACGTCGAGGCTCCCGGTGACGGCCTGCGCGGCGCCGGCGACGTGCTGCGCGGCACGGAGCGCCTGGGCCGAACGGAGCAGGGCCTTCGACGGCATGCAGGCCCAGTACGAGCACTCCCCGCCGACGAGCTCGCTCTCCACGATGATCGCACTGAGACCGCCCTGCACCGCCCGGTCCGCCACGTTCTCCCCGACCGGACCACCGCCCAGCACGATGAGGTCGTATTCGTCGGTCTTCTCGGCAGCAGTCATGCTCGCCCCTCTCGTGGCCGCATCGGTCCGTGGCCCAGTCTCGCTCATGAGGAACGTCGAGTCACGGGTGAGTTGTTCCCGTCGGCCGATATGCCCGTCTTCCCCGCGTGTTCCCGTTCCGGATCCACGACGTTCCTTCCGACGACGTTCCGGGTGCACGACCCGAGTGCGGCTGCACGGCTCGGACGGGACCGATCCGCCGGCAGACGTGACCTGGTCGTGCATCCGGACCAGGAACCACGGACTCGTCACGGCGGGCTACGGGTCCGGATCCGGGTCGGCGAGCCCGGTCCGAGGTTCCGGATGCACGACGTGGGGACGGTCGCACAGGCCGGACGGGGCGATCCGCCGGCAGACGTGTCACGGTCGTGCATCTGGAACAGGACGGACGGAGTCGACGGGACGGACGGAGTCGACGGAACGGACGGAGTCGACGGAACGGACGGAGTCGACGGGACCGGAAAGGACGGCCCGATAGTCAGGCGACGACGGAGGGGACGCGGCGGGGGTCGGCGAAGGCCCGGGGATAGGCGCGACGGAGGGCCATGACGATGAGGGTGGCCGCGGTCACCTTGATGAGGTCGCCGGGAAGGAAGGCCAGGGTCGAGAGGGCCGTGAGGTCGAGCGGGACGCCGGTGACGAGGGCCTGCACGGGGATGCCGAAGGCGTAGACGACGAGGACGCCGCCGACGAACGCCGCGATCGCGGCGCGCCACCAGGTCGGGCGGCCGGTGCGCATCAGGAGTCCGATGACGACGACACCGGCGACCCACCCGAGCAGATATCCCGCCGTGGGGCCGACGAAGACCCCGAGTCCGCCACGCCCGCCCGCGAGCACCGGGAGACCGATCGCCGCGAGCACGAGGACGAGTGCGACCGACCACGGCGCGACACGCGGTCCGAGGACGAGACCCGCCAGCATGACGGCGAGCGTCTGTCCGGTGATGGGCACCCCGCCGGGCAGCGGGACGACGACCGTGCCGAGCACGATGATGAGCGCGGCGAAGACGGCGACGCGGCCGAGGGTCGCCGAGGTGTCGCGGCTCGTGGGGGTCATCGGTCCATCCTTCCTGAACGGTGTTCACCTGAACACCGTTCATCAGGCTAGAGGGCGGGCCACGCGGGGCGCAAATCACCCCGCGGCGGCCGGGTCGACACCCCTCGTCCGCGGAGCGAGGACGGCCGCTCCCGCCCCGACCACGGCGGCGAGGGCGAACACCGCGGCGAACGGATCCACCCCTGCCGCAGCCCCGAGGGCGACGAAGAGCGAGCCCGTGACGGCGAGGGCGAGCGCACTGCCGAACGAGTCGGCCACGGTCATGGCGCCACTGTTGAACCCCTGTTCCGCGGGGGACGACATCGCCAGGACGAGAGCGCTCGTGCGCGGGCTCATCAACCCCATCCCGGCGCCGGCGACGATCCAGGCGAACGCGGCGAGCAGCGCGGGCGCCTGCATCACGGTGATCACCAGGACGAGCGCAACCCCGACGACCACGAGGATCGTCCCCACCCGCACGGCCGTCACGCTCGACAGGCGCTCGCCCATCCGCCCTTGGACGGTCGCCGCCGCCGACCAGGCGAGCGCACCCCCGGTCAGCGCGAGCCCGGCGAGGGTCGGCGACAGCAGGTATCGATCCGTGAGCAGGTACGGCAGGTAGATCTGCGCCCCGAAGAACGCCGCCGCCCCCAGACCGCGGACCAGGATCACCGACGGCAGCCCCCGACGGGCGACGAGGGTGCCCCGAGGAACGAGTGGGCGCACTGCCGCGACCGCGACCACCACCGCCACCGCCGAAAGGAACGGACCGGCGACCGGGACCTCTCCCACGAGGTCGAGGGCGAGCACCGCGACGGCGGCGAGCACCGACCATCCCAGCCGTCCGAGCGCCCAGGGCGTGTTCGCGTCCCCGCTGCGGGCGAGTCCCCGGAGAGCCGGGACGACCATCAGCAGTGCGAGCACGACGAGGACCACGACGCCGAGGAAGACCCAGTGCCAGCTCCACACCTCCGTGACCGCTCCTGCGATCGTCGGACCGATGAGGGAGGGGATGACCCACGCGGCGGCGAACCCCGCGAAGATCGCCGGGTGCAGCGACGTCGGATACACCCGGGCGACCACGACGTAGAGCGCCACCATGAGCCCGCCGTTGCCGAGCCCCTGGGCGAAGCGCCCGGCGACGAGCACCTCCATGCTCGACGCAAGCCCCGCGACGAGCAGCCCTACCGTGAACAGGACGACGGACGCATACAACGGCACCACGGGACCCCGCCGGTCCGACCAGTTTCCGGCCACGACCATGCCGATCACGCTCGTCGCGAGCGGCCCGGCGAAGGCGAGCGCGTACAGCCGCTCTCCGTCGAGGTCGGCGCTGACCGCGGGCATCACCGTGGTGACCGCCAGTGATTCGAAGGCGCCGAGGAACACGAGGGCGCACGCGCCGATCGTGATCCAGACGTACTCGCCACCGAGGATGCGGGGCGGGGCGGGCGTGGACGGCGCAGCGCGCCCGGTCTCGGTCGTCATGAGGACGACGCTAGAACCTCAAGAATGGTTGAGGTCAAGCCCGGGGTACGCGCAGCCCGCACAGGCTCAGCGGAGCGGGAGGATGCTCGTCGGTGCGGGAGCCTGCGCCTCGTGCCGAACTCCGAGCGGGGCTCCCGTGCGGTCATCGAGGTCGAGCAGCGTCACGGTGTCGGAACGTTGCCCTGCGACGAGGAGCTTGCCCTGGTAGACGAGGTGATGCCGCGGCCAGTCGACACCGGAATCGGCGAGCGCGACGGGCTCCAGAGCCTCGCCGCTGCCACGCACCCGCAGCGCCGCGATGGTGTTGCTGCCGCGCAGAGCGGTGTAGAGGAACTGACCGTCCTTGGTGCGAGCGAGCTCGGCGGGGAAGTCCACGCCGACCTGTGCGATGGGGCTCGCCGGAGCCGAGGAGACGACGCTCCAGGTGCCGTCGGCGGCCGCTGCGAGCGTGAAGACCTCGCACGAGTACTCCGTCACGATGTGCAGGTGGCCACTCGGATGCACGACCATGTGCCGCGGGCCGGTGCCGCGCGGGAGCACGACCTCCTGATCGAGGGCGAGCCCACCACCCTGCAGGCGCCAGAACCGGACGAGATCGAACCCGAGATCGGTCGTCACCACGCGGCCGTCCGGGAGGAAGGCGGCGGCGTGCGCGTGGGATGCGCGGTCCGCGGCGCCGTACGGATCGACCGCGGCGATACCATCACCGGCGGGAGTGACGGGAGCCGCATCCGGGTCGCCGTCGCCGAACAGGGCGGCACGCAGGGCCGCGGCTGCATCCTCCTTCGCCGGGACAAGCTGGCCATCGGCGGCGAGCCCGAAGCGGACGACCCGCCCGTCGCCGTAACAGCTGACGACGAGCGTCTGGCCGTTCGGCGACACCGCGAGATGGCAGACGCCGTCCCCCGTCGGCACCGGATCGCCCAGCGGGGACAGCGCCATCTCGCCCGTGCGCACGAACGCCTGCACCGCGGCATCGCCCTCCAGCGCCGCGTACACGACGTCGAGGGACGGATGCGCCGCCAACCACGACGGCGACGGCGTCTGCGTCACGGGTCCGCGGTAGGCGAGCGTCGTGGCCTCACGGCCCTCGTCACCGGCCAGCACGCCGATCCCCTCGGCGGAGCCTTCCATCGCCGGGCCGTAGCCCCCGAGCCAGAACCGTGTCATGCCGATCAGTCGAGCAGGTCGTGACGCACGATCACCTGATCGCGCTCCGGGCCGACGCCGATCACCGAGATGCGGGTGTTGCTCATCTCCTCCAGCGCGAGCACGTAGTCCTGCGCCGTCTGCGGAAGATCCTCGAAGGTGCGCGCGGTCGAGATGTCCTCGCTCCACCCGGGGAAGTACTCCAGGATCGGCTTCGCGTGGTGGAAGTCGGTCTGGTTCACCGGCACCTCGTCGAAGCGCTCCCCGTCGACGTCGTAGGCCACGCACACCGGGATCTTCTCGAGCCCGGTGAGGATGTCGAGCTTGGTCAGCACGAGGTCGGTGATGCCGTTGATGCGCGTGGCGTACCGGGTGATGGGGGCGTCGTACCAGCCCACGCGGCGGGGACGCCCGGTCGTGGTGCCGAACTCGAAGCCCTGCTTGCGCAGCCAGTCGCCCTGCTCGTCGAACAGCTCGGTCGGGAACGGGCCGGAGCCGACGCGGGTCGTGTAGGCCTTGACGATGCCGACGATGCGGTCGAGTGCGCCGGGGCCGACGCCGGACCCGGTCGAGGCGCCGCCGGCCGTGGCCGAGGACGACGTGACGAACGGGTAGGTGCCGTGGTCGATGTCGAGCATCGTGGCCTGGCCACCCTCGAACACGACGACCTCGCCGCGGCTCAGTGCCTGGTCGATGAGGTAGCCGGTGTCGGCGACCATCGGACGCAGACGCTCGGCGTAGGAGAGCAGGTCGTCGACGATCTCGTCGCAGGTGACGGCGCGGCGGTTGAAGACCTTCACCAGGAGGTGGTTCTTCTGGTCGAGAGCGCCCTCGACCTTCTGGCGCAGGATGTTCTCGTCGAAGAGGTCCTGCACGCGGATGCCGACGCGGTTGATCTTGTCGGCGTAGGCCGGACCGATGCCGCGGCCGGTCGTGCCGATGTTGCGCTTGCCGAGGAAGCGCTCGGTGACCTTGTCGAGCGTGCGGTGGTACTGGGTGATGATGTGCGCGTTGGCGCTGACCTTGAGCCGCGAGACGTCGATGCCGCGGGCGGACAGGGCCTCCAGCTCGGAGAAGAGGACTTCGAGGTCGATGACCACGCCGTTGCCGATGACCGGGTTCACGCCGGGCGACAGGATGCCGGAGGGCAGCAGGTGCAGGGCGTACTTCTCGTCGCCGACGACGACGGTGTGCCCGGCGTTGTTGCCGCCGTTGAACTTCACCACCCAGTCGGTGCGCTCACCGAGCAGATCGGTGGCCTTGCCCTTTCCTTCGTCGCCCCACTGCACGCCGACGATCACGATTCCTGGCATGGGTAACCCCCTGGATGATGCCTCTCGCCGGGATTCCACCGGCGGATGAGCTGGCCCGATCGGGCTCTCCCATCCTATCGGCAGGCCTCCGACAGCCCTCGGAAGCGCGATACGGGACGGAATACACACCGGCCCGAGGCCCTGGAGGCGCGGTTTCGATCCCGTATCAGGCGGTGGCGCGCGTTCGTCGACGAAGGCTCACCGAGGACCAGCACTTCCGCTCACGAGGAAGGGACTCGTAGCGATTCCGGCACGACCTTCGCCTGTGCGATCCCACGGGGACCGCCTGGTGCGGTGTGGACCGAGCCCACGAGATCGGGTGGCGGCCATGTGGTGCTGAGCCCCCGGCGTATCGCGTCTGCCCTTGCCGGTGTGGTGGACCATCGGTGCATGAGCCCCTCCGGGAACTCCTGGATCTCGCCACCTCGGAGACGGGGCCGGACCAGCGTGGAGTACTCCGCGTCGTACCAGGTGGCCCACTGAGGGTCGACCGGCAGCCCTCCCCACGCTCCGTCGAAACCGCGCGGACGCGCCGTCGCGAACCGAGTGTCGTTGAGCTCGGCGAAGGCGAAGAAGCTGCCGACGCGACGTGCCACATCCACGAGGAACCCCGCGACTGCGCCTAACGCGTCCGACTCCACCAAGTGGTCGAGCTCGAAATCGATCGAGATCGTCTGATAGTCGCCACCGATCGGGGTCCACAGTCACCGGACCTTGACGAAGTAGTCCGATGACAGGAGCGCGACGGGCATCTCGCTCGCGCGAGCCGTCGATTTGCGGTGATTGTCAGGATCCGCCTGAACAGGAACGAACTCGGAGGGGACCCAGGCCCCCGGCTCCGTCCATGAAGCGCTGACGCTCGTCGCGGGCATGTTCGAGCGATAGAGCATGCCGCCGCTCAGCTCGCGATGCGCACCCGCGGTCAGATGCGGGCGGACGAGGTCGGCGTACTCCGTGGAGAACCAGCTCAGCCACGGAGGGCTCTGCGGCAGGCCTGGCCACTCACCCCGTTGCGGCAGCGCCATCGTCGGGGAGAAGCGGGACTGCGTGACCTCGGCGAATGAGAAGAAGCTGCTCGAACGCTGTGCGAGATCGACGAAGAAGCTCTCGAAGGCGCTGACGAACCGAGGCTTGGAGAGCGCCGACGCGTCGAAGACGAGCCGGACGCGCTGCTGTTCAGCGATGGACTGATCGGACCACCCACTGACAAATCCCGAGATGAGCGGCTTTCGCCCCCGGAGGACCAGTCTGCTGCGGTCACCATCTTCTCGGTAGATGCGGTCGACCCCTTCCGCCCCCTCCTCTGCGAGCTTTCCTCGTAGTGGCTCGCTGAACCCGAACACGGTGGGCAGTGCGGCCGGAAGATGCTCCTTCGCCGACTCGAGATACATCTGGGCAAACGAAGGGCTTTCCTCGTCGAAGCGCCGGAACCACTCGACGTGCAGGAACTTCTCGCGGCTGGGCCCGGTCCTCCGTGACACGTATCGAGGGTCGGACGTCTCCTCCACGGCGACCTGTGGGTCGTGCACGACCCCTCCCACCACCCCGGCCAGATCATCCGCGAAACGCAGCGCATGTCCGATATGGGGCTGCGCAGAGCCTTCGACGACGACTGCGTACCGGAAGCGCACGTTGTCGGGGAGGCCGGTGGGAACACTGTCCATGTCCTCGCCGCCGACGTCGTGCGGCCCGTCGACGATGAAGCAGTACTCCCCTGAATCATGAGTGAAGGCCTGAACGAGCCCCTCGCCAGCGATCTCGCTCGCTGTGACTGGACCCGTCCCGGTCTGCACCTCGGACGGTGCGAGCCGGAGCTTTCCATACACTTCGATGTCGTACGACATGACTACCTCCGGCGGGTCCGTGGCCTTCGTGACGCCATCTCGACCATCATTGCCGAAGCTTGTCCGCCGGGGAAGCGCGATACGGGACGGAATACGCTCCTTCCGGGGTCGCCGGAGGCACGATTTCGATCCCACACCCGGACGGAGGCACGTTCTCGATCCCGCACCGCGCCGGGCGGAGGCACGGTTTCGATCCCGCTACAGTGGCGACGGAGGTGGCGATGACGCGGTGGTGGCCTTACATCCGACTCGTGGCGGCGGCGCTCGCGGTGGCGGCGATCGTCGCGCAGCTCGTGCGCACCCTGGAGATCGCCCTCACCGCAGACACCGCGTGGGGCGCGCATCTGCCCACCGTGTTCGCGAACTTCTTCAGCTTCTTCACGATCCTCTCCAACGTGCTTGCAGCGGTGGTGCTGGCCGTCGGCGGGGTCTGGGGGCTGACGCACCGCGACGCGAGAGTCGAACCGACGTGGCTGGCGACGCTGCTCGTGTGCGCGAGCACCTACATGATCGTCACGGGCGTCGTCTACAACACGCTGCTCCGCGGGATCGCGCTGCCGCAGGGGGCCACGGTCGCCTGGTCCAACGAGGTGCTGCACGTCGTCATCCCGCTCGTCCTGCTCGCCGACGTGCTGTTCGCGCCGCGTCGTCGTGCGCTCGGCTGGGGCGCCGTGGGGATCGCCGCGATCTTCCCGATCGTGTGGGTGATATACACACTGCTCCGCGCGAACCTCGTGACCGCACCCGCGACCGGGAACCCGTGGTGGTACCCGTACCCCTTCCTCGATCCCTCGTTGAACGGCGGCTACGGCGGTGTCGCACTCTGGGTGCTCCTCATCGCCGCGATCATCCTCGCCACTGCCACGGTCGTCGTGGGGATCGGGCGGCGTCGGGCCAGGCGGTGACCCACCCCTTCCCGTGCGCCCCACCCCCTTGCGAACGTACGAAAAGGGGTGGGACGGCCGGAAGGGGGTGGGTCGGCGATCAGACGAGGAGCGCGTCGGCCTCGAGATAGCGCTCGAGGGAGTCGTCGAGCTCGTCCAGCCACGGGGTGTGGTGTGCGGCGGCGAGCGTCCCGGTCATGACCGAGGGGTACACGCGGTCGCGGTAGCCCATGATGTCGGCCTTCTTGTCGTGCTTCCAGGCGAGGAAGATCTCCACGACGCGATCGAGGTCGAACGCCGGATAGTCGGTGCACTCCAACAGGTCGCGGATGTAGTCGGCCTGGAAGCGGATCTCCGTCGCCGTCGAGTCGATCTCGGCGAACCGCTTCCGCCACGCGGCGATGGACGCGGCGCGCTCGGCCTCGTCGGGGAGGGCGATCCGGCCGAGGATGACGTCGCGCACGAACCAGGCCTGCGCGTCGAACATGTTGAACGTGAACCACTGGTCCTGCGCGCCGAGGTAGGCCAGGCGCGGGTTGCCCTGCCAGAGCACGCCCCGGTACAGCCCGTCGGGGTAGACGTTGTTCGGCGAGGACAGGGCGAGCTCCGCGGGCAGGAACGGGTACTTGTGCAGGTAGCCGGTGCAGAGGATGACCGCGTCCACCTCCTTCGAGGTGCCGTCGGCGAAGTGCACGGTACGGCCCTCGAAGCGCTCGACGCACGGACGCTCCTCGAAGCCCTCCGGCCAGTCATAGCCCATCGGCGCGGTCCGGTAGCTCGCGGTGACCGAGCGAGCGCCCATCTTGAACGCCTGGCTGCCGATGTCCTCCGCCGAGTAGCTCGACCCGATCACGAGCACGTCCCGCCCGGCGAGGGCCTCCGCGCCCCGGAAGTCGTGCGCGTGGGCGACGGATCCGGGGAAGGTCTCGATGCCGTCGAAATGCGGCACGTTCGGGAAGGAGAAGTGTCCGCTGGCCACGACCACGCGGTCGAACTCCTCCGTGGTCGTGCGCCCGGTCGGCAGGTGCTCGCTGGTGAGACGGAACACCTCACGCTCCTCGTCGAACTCCACCCAGCGCACCGCCGTCTGGAAACGGATGAGGTCGCGCACCTGCGTCTTCGCGAGACGCCCCGCGATGTAGTCCCACAGCACCGGACGCGGCGGGTACGACGAGATCGGCCGTCCGAAGTGCTCGTCGAAGGTGTAGTCGGCGAACTCCAGGGCCTCCTTCGGGCCGTTCGACCACAGGTTGCGGTACATGCTGGAGTGCACGGGCTCGCCGTACTCGTCCAGCCCGGTGCGCCAGGTGTAGTTCCACTGGCCGCCCCAGTCGGCCTGCTTCTCGAAGCAGACCAGTTCGGGGATCTCCGCCCCCGCACGGGCCGCGGACTCGAAGGCCCGCAGCTGCGCCATCCCCGAGGGGCCGGCGCCGATGATCGCTACTCGTTCACTGTTCGTCACGTATCGTCCTCAAACTCTTCCGTCATGTATCGGGCGCAGCCGTATCCGGGAGAGGAGGACAGTTCTTCCCCGGTGGGAGCGGAACGCTCGACCCGCCCGGACAGTGGCTGCTCTTCGACGTTAGCAGTGCCTCAGCGCCACGCTGGCGGGAATGCGACGACGACTGTCGCTTCCCCGCATCGCCGATGTCGGCGGCCGGTGCCAGGATCGAACGGTGCGACAGGACATCAGGGCGTCAGAGCGGCTCGACCCACAGGGCTCGCCGGCGCGATCGCGCGGCGCCCTCGTGCTGCTCGCAGCCGGCGTGACCGTCGTACTCTGGGCGTCGGCTTTCATCGGGATCCGTGGCGCGGGGCCGCACTACGACGCCGGGGCCTTGGCGCTGCTGCGCATGGCCGTGGGCACCCTCGGGCTGACGATCATCGCGCTGCGGCACGGCATCAGGCTCCCGGAGCGCCGCCACTGGCTACTGATCGCCGTGTGGGGCGTCGGATGGTTCTGCATCTACAACCTGGCCCTCAACAGCGCCGAACGCACCCTCGACGCCGGGACCGCCGCGATGGTCGTGAACCTGGCGCCGCTCATGGTCGTCGTCTTCAGCGGTCTCTTCCTCCGGGAGGGATTCCCCCGCCCCCTCGTGATCGGCGCCCCCATCGCCTTCCTCGGGGTGGTCCTCATCGGCATGAACTCCACCAGCAGCACCGGCCCCGACCTCACGGGCCTCCTGCTGGCCCTTCTCGCCGCGGTCATGTACGCGGCGTGCACCCTGCTGCAGAAACACCTGCTCACCTCGGGGGCCGACGCCACCACGCTGACCTGGCTCGGGGCGGCCGCCGGCACGATCGCCCTGCTTCCCTGGCTCGGCGCGTTGATCGCCGACGTGCAGACGGCGCCCCTCGACGCAACGCTATGGGTGGTCTACCTCGGTATCTTCCCCACCGCGATCGCCTTCACCACCTGGGCGTACGTGCTGCAGCGCAGCACCGCGGGGAAGACCTCCGCGACGACGTACGTGGTCCCGGCCCTCGCGATCCTGCTGTCCTGGCTGATCCTCGGGGAGGTGCCCACCCCGCTCATGTTCGTGGGCGGCGCGCTGTGCCTGCTCGGCGTGCTCATCACGCGTCTGCGATGGCACCCGCGGACAGGGGAAGCGGTTCGACCTGGTCGAACTCGCTCCTCCGGGGAATAGCTCCGACCGCCCTGGAGAGCGCAGCGGCCACCGCCGTCCCCGCGAGGATGGCGAGAGGCACCCCGACCGCAAGGTAGTAACCGGCGTACTCCAGAAGCGCTCCGGCCAGCAGAGGCGCGGCACCGCCGGCGAGCGCTCCGAGCAAGGACGAAAGCGACAGCACGCGACCGCGGATCTGGTCGGGGATGATCAACGCGAGGTACGACCCCTGCACGGCGTTGAGAGGTATCAACGGCATCGAGGCGACGAAGCCGATGACCGCCACAGCGGGAACGCTCTGAGTAACGAGAAGAGCGGTGAACGCCAGAGTGATCATGCAGATCGATAGGCGCACGATCGCGCGCCCGCTGTATCGGCGGAGTATCCATCCCGCGACGGCTCCACCTGCGAGCACGCCTGCGCCCTGCATGGTCTGGATGGTTCCGATCTGCCACGCGGGGGTGCCTGTCTGTTGCTGGCTGAGCACGATGGTCATTCCACAGGCACCCAGGCAGAAGTTGACCAGCACGATCAGACCGATGAGGGTTCGCGGTTGACGCCACACCGCCAGCCAACGACGACCTGCGGCGAGCGATCGCACCCCCGCTTCGTCACCGAGGCCCTCGGGGCTGAGGTCCTTGCGTATCGCGAGGGCGGATCCGACTTCTCCGAGCCGAGCGACCGCCGAGACGATCAGCGGCAACGAAGGGTGCACACCGAAGAGCAGCCCCGATACCGGTGCCGCCGCAAGCCGGATGGCTGCGTCGCGAGACTGGTTGGCTGCGGATGCCTCGGCCAGGAATCGCTTCCCGACGATGCGCGGGAGCGCGACGTCCGTGACCGTGAAGAAGAGCCCCACGACGAGCCCCTCTCCTGCCGCGATCACGATGAGCGCAGCTGTCGTCAGCGTGCCCGTGACGTACATCGCCGACAGTCCTGCGTAGATTGCGAACGCGGACGCGCCCGACCAGATCATCAGCCTTCGGGCGTCGAACCTGTCGGCGAGAACGCCACCAGGAAGGGTCGACACCGCCCGCGCGACGGCCGAGACAGTGCCGATCAGCCCTGCGAGAAAGGCGTCGGATGTGACGTAGTAGCCGAGAAGAGTGAAGGCGAAGGCCCCGATGCTCAGGCCGACTTGGGTGAGCGTGTCACCGGCGAACCACGCCCGATAGTCGCGGACGCGCCAGAGACCCAGCCGAGGCGGATTCACAGCGGGTCGGCATCGAAGATGTAGTCGAACTGGGAGTCGCCCGATCCGCACGTCGGGCAGCCCGGGTGTCGATCCCAGTTCATGATGATGCGGAGCGCTCCTGAGATGTAGTTCACCTCGACCTGTCGGCCGAGACCCAAAGGGGCCGCGTATCCGGTGATCAGGCGCATCGCCTCGTCCACGCCGAAGGACGTGAGCCTCTGAATGTGCGGCGCAATCGCCGCGGTCGCCGCGTCTCTCGCCGGCGACATCAGTGCATGGAACTGCCGCAGGAAGCCATCCGTGTTGAGTTCGTCGAAGATGTGCAAGCAATCGAGGCAGCCGGACTCTCGCGGAACCACCGAGAAGAAGCGGCCGCTGGTGTGCTGAGTGAGCATGATGACGACGGGGATTCCGAGTCGCACCGCCGCGGCGTTCGCACGGCGTTGGGCAATGAACCGAGGCTCATCGATGGCGCAGATGATGACGTCGGCTCCCCGCGCGACCCGAACGATGTCGTCCACCGAGGCGACCTTCAGATCGAACACCTCGACATCGACGTCCGGAGCGAACGCTCGACAATACTCTGCGCTTACGTCGGTCTTCTTCCGCCCGATATCACTCGTCCGGAACAGAGTCTGCCGGTTGAGGTTGCTCTCATCTACGACGTCGTAGTCCAGGATGGTGAGCTTACGGAGGCCGCACGCCAGAAGCTGCGGGAGGCTTGCGCTTCCGCCCCCTCCGAGCCCGAGCAGAACGACATGAGACTCGCGGAGAACGTGCTGGGCACGATTCGCCGCTGCCTGCGTATTCCCGGCGGCGGCCGCAAAGAACGTCTGATTGGCCTCCAGCCGAACGGGCAGGCTGTCGTAAGAGCACGCGTCCTCGATGAGGCCGCTTGCGTCGAGATACTGGATCCCCTCGCGCACGTCGTCTTCAGACAGGTCGCCGAGGGCTTGGCACGCCTCTCGAAGGACGTCGCCGTACTCACGCCTGCCGTCGAGCAGCGGTAACAGGACGCGCAATTGGCCCTGCGGGTCGGTGAGCTCCTTCGTGATCCCCTGCTGCGCGCCGATGCGGACGACATCGTCAGCGAGCCAATAGATGGGTAGCGCTCTTTTGATCTGCGGTCGCATGAAGTTCCTTCCGGCCCCGTATCGCTCGACCGAGGAGGCCGAGCGATACGGGGTGGCGTGCGCGTTCTCAGAGAACACCCCAGCTGATGTCACGTTCCTTGGTTGCCCGAACTGTGAACGACATAGCTCCTCCTCTCGCATAGTCGGGTCGGTATCGAACGAGCCAAGTATCAGCGGGTAAAACGTTGCATGTCAATGGAGGCGTTGGAGCAGACTCATCCGGCCGCTTAGCGGCGACCTCCGCGCAGGTTGCGATTACGCTGGTCGGCGGAGGGGCGCGCCGTGCGGGCCCGCGTGTGACCGAGGGAGACGAAGACCGATGACCGACGCCGACGCGCCGACCCCGCCGACGATCTCCGCACCCCCGCCACCGCCCGCGTCCGCCGCGCCGATCGCCGCCGCGGCCCCCGCCGCCGCTCCGACCGACGCCGAGATGGCGCGCGCCGGTTCCGTGCTGCAGACGATCTCCGACGCGTACTCCGCGAAGATGGTGGGCCAGGAGCGCCTGCGCACCAGCCTGCTCGTGGCGCTCATCGCCGGCGGTCACATCCTCCTCGAGAGCGTGCCCGGCCTCGCCAAGACCACTGCCGCCAGCACGCTCGCGGACACCGTGAAGGCGAAGTTCAAGCGCATCCAGTGCACGCCCGACCTCCTGCCGAGCGACATCACGGGCAACCAGATCTACGACGCCGCGACGGGCAGCTTCCGGACGGTGCTCGGCCCCGTGCACGCGAACTTCGTGCTGCTCGACGAGATCAACCGCTCCAGCGCCAAGACCCAGAGCGCCATGCTCGAGGCGATGCAGGAGCACCAGACCACCATCGGCGGCGAGATCCACCCGCTGCCGAAGCCGTTCCTCGTGATCGCGACGCAGAACCCCATCGAGCAGGAGGGCACGTACGAGCTGCCCGAAGCGCAGATGGACCGGTTCCTCCTCAAGGAGATCGTGGAGTACCCGAGCCCGGCGGAGGAGTTCGAGATCCTCAGCCGCATCGACTCGGGCGTGCTCGACCCCGACCGGCACGTGCACAGCGCCGTCACGCTGGACGACGTGCACCTGCTGCAGGACGTCGCGAGCCGCATCTACGTCGACCCCGCGATCCGCAACTACATCGTGTCGATCGCGTACGTGACCCGGAATCCCGCGCCGTACATCGGGGACGAGCGCGCCCGCTTCATCAAGTACGGCGCGAGCCCGCGGGCCAGCATCGCCTTCCTCCAGGCCTCGCGCGCCCTCGCCCTCCTCAGCGGCCGGACCCACGTCCTTCCCGAGGACATCCGCGCCCTGCGACACCTCGTGCTGCGGCACCGCGTGCTGCTGACGTTCGAGGCCGACGCCGAGGGCATCCGCAGCGAGGAGATCATCGACCAGATCTTCGCCGCCGTGCCCACCCCCTGACCCGTCGACACGTTCACGGATCCCGCGCCAGATGCCCAGCCTCATCACGCAGGTGAAGAGCAAGCTCTTCATCCACTCGAACCGCAAGTCGCTGCACGCGCTCGACGGCGCCTACGCGTCGTTGCTGCACGGGCGGAGCCTCGACTTCGAGGACCTGCGCAAGTACGAGTACGGCGACCAGGTGCGCGACATCGACTGGCGCGCGACCGCCCGCCTCGGCACCCCGTTGGTCAAGCGGTCACGGGCCACGCGCATGCACACGGTGATGTTCGTCGTCGACACGGGACGCTCGATGACCGCTCTCGCCGCGGACGAGCGCTCGAAGAAGGACCTGGCGATCCTGGCGACCGGAGCCCTCGGCGTGCTGACGCTCCGGCACGGCGACGACTTCACGGTCGTCTACGGCGACGCCTCCCGCGTCCGTCGCCTGGCACCGGGGCGCAGCGAGGGCGCCCTCGAACACGCGCTGCGGACGATCGACCGCGCGGTCGACGACGCGGCGGCCCCCAGCGATCGCGACGCCCTGCTGTCCTTCGTCACGCGGACGATCGCACGGCGCATGATCGTCGTCGTCGTCACCGACGAGGCCCCGGTGACGACGGAGACCGAGCGGCTGCTGCGCCGACTGCGCGTGCAGCACGACGTGCTCTGGCTCACCCTGCGCGACGCCGAACCGGTGCTCGACCACCGGTCCGCCCGGCTGCGCGCCGACGTCGACAGCCTCTGGGAGGTCCCCGATTTCATCCAGGGCGACCGCACGATCGTGAACGAGCTCAGCGCGCAGCGGGCGGCGGATGCCGCCCGGCTCGCCGACCTGCTCACACGGATGGAGATCAGCCACACCGCGCTCGACGGTCAGGACCACGCCGTTCCGCAGCTGCTGCACCTGTTGAACCGGAGGTCCGATGCCCGGTTCTGACGAGCTCTACCCCCCGGCGCAGTACGGGTGGGGATGGATGCTGCTCGCTCTCGGCGTCCTGGCGCTGCTGATCGTGGGCACCTGGCTGCTGTTCCGGCTCACCCGCCCCCGCACCGCCGCCTCCGGAGGGTCCGCGGATGCCGGGCAGCCGTCCACGCTCGATGTGCTGTCCGCTCTGCGCTCGGAGTACCTCGACCGCATCGACCGCGTCGAGCACGACTACCGGGACCGCCGACTCTCCGCACGGCAGGCGAACCTGGAGCTGAGCCGCGTCGTACGCACGTTCGTCAACGAGTACAGCGGTCTGGAGGCACCGGTGCTCGCCCTCGACGATCTCGTGTCCCGCGGCGTCCACCCGGCGCTCATCGACGCGATGGGTCGTCACTACTATCCGAGCATCTTCCGGCAGGGGCCCGCGATCGACCCGGTCGCCGGAGCCGAAGCCGCCAGGACGGTGGTGCGCGCATGGCACTAGCGAACGTCTGGATGCTGGTCCTCGCCGCCGCTGTCGTCGTCGCCGCGGTGGTGATCGGTCTCGTGGTGGGGCTGCGCCGCCATCGGGACCGGCGTGCGGCGGACACGGCCCGCGTGGCCAGGGCGGAGCGGCTGCGGGCGCTCCCGTCCTTCCGTCAGGCGCTGTCCCGTCGCGCCGTCGCCCTGACCGGCCTGCTCGCTCTCGGCGCGGGAGCGGCACTGGCCGCCGGCGTCGTGGCCGCACGGCCGATGTCCGCCCAGACGGTGCAGCCCGTCGACACCAGCCGAGACATCATGCTGTGTCTGGACGTGTCGGGCTCGATGTCCGAGGTCGACGTCGAGGTGCTCTCCGTGTTCGACGAGCTGCTCGACGGCTTCGAGGGGGAGCGCATCGGCCTGACGATCTTCAACAGCTCGCCCGTGCAGATCTTCCCCCTCACCGACGACTACGACTTCATCCGCGAGCACCTCGCGAGCATGATGTCGAGCTTCGACTACGTGGACGAGATCCCGGAGCACTGGCTCGGCACCCTCAACGGCGACGGCGCCTCCCTCATCGGCGACGGGCTCGCGGCGTGCACCATGGGCTTCGACCACCCGGACGACGACCGGTCGCGGTCGGTGATCTTCGCGACGGACAACGAGATCAACGGCGCCTCGATCGTGACGCTCGACGAGGCCGCGGCGTATGCGGCCTCGAAGGATGTGCGGGTGTTCGCGATCAACCCGGTCGAGGGCAAGGACGCCGACGTCAGCGCCGAGCTCGCGGCCGCCGCCGAGGCCACGGGAGGCGCCGCGTACGGACTCCGTGACACGACCACGGTCGGCGACATCATCGACGAGGTGCAGAAGCAGGAGGCCACGGCGCTGCGCGGCGAGGCGCAGGTGGTCTGGACGGACACCCCGAACCTGTGGATCGCCGTTCTCTCGGTCCTCGCGCTCGGCTTCGTCGTCCTGGTGTGGAGGGTGCGCCTGTGATCTTCCAGCCCGTCCTCCCCGTGTTCCTCATCCTGCTGCTGTGCGCCGGCGTCGCCGCGGTGGGCGTCTGGATGCTCGTCCGCGCCCCGCGGGTCGGCGGCGAGGTCGTGACCGATCGACGCGCTCTCGCCGTGCACCGGTCGCTGTGGGCCCTGCGGCTCGTGATGGTCCTCGCCTGCGCCGTGATGCTGCTGCGGCCGGGGCTCCCCGGAGGATCCACGCAGACGCTGGCGACCGACACCGACATCGTGCTGGTCGTCGACACCACCGCGAGCATCGTCGCCGAGGACTGGGACGACGGCTCTCCCCGGCTCGATGGCGTCCGCGCGGACGTGCGGGCCCTCGTGGAGGAGTACCCCGGAGCCCGTTTCGCCCTGGTCACCTCGGATGCGGCGGCCGAGCTGCGGATTCCGCTGACCACCGACACCACCGCCCTCCTCGGATCGCTGGACGTGCTGCGCCCCGAGGTCACGAGCCAGTCGCGCGGCAGCTCGATCGGCGTGGCCGCACCGCTGTTGAGCGAGACCCTCGCCGCCGCGGCGGAGTCGTCGCCGGACCGTTCGCGCATGGTCTTCTACTTCGGCGACGGCGAGCAGACGACGGGTTCCGCGCCGGAGTCCTTCGCCGACAGCGCGCGCTACACCGACGCCGGAGCCGTCTTCGGGTACGGGACGGCCGAGGGCGGTCCGATGCGCGTGACGACGGGCGGCCTCGATCAGATCGGCTCCGAGTACATCCAGTACCAGGGTGCCGATGCACTCTCCGTCATCGACGAGGGGAACCTCGAGACGATCGCCGGACAGCTCGGCGTCGAGTACGAGCACCGGGAGGCGGGCGTCGCCCCGTCGCTCCCCGCCGCACCGTCGAGTACCACCGCCTATTCCGACGCCGGCGAGGTGGGGAACGTGATCGAGCTGTACTGGGTCGCCGCACTGGTCATCCTCGCCGCGCTCGCGGTGGAGCTCACCCGCGCGACGATCCTGGTCGCCCGGCTCCGCGGTCTCCGCGTCCCTCGCGCCGGACGGTCGGTTCCACCCCACACCCCCTGACGGCGCCCGAGGCCCCGGGCTTCCCTGCAGATACGGCGTGTGTGCCGCGCCTTTCGATGGTATTGTGTTACCCGTCGCAGGCTCTTATGCCTTCGACGGGGGTTCGCCGAGGCGGACGACTGCGATACGAGCATCTCTGGGGGAAGCTCTCGCGGCCGGTCGTCCGGCGATGTCGTGCCGACGTGGGGTCGGCCATCAGAAGACTGGGGAACACACATGGGGAACAGTGCTGTCTGGAAGCGCGCGCGCACCGGCGTGGCCGGAGCGATCGCGGGGGTGATGGTCGCCGCGGGGCTGGTCGCCCTCGGTGGGGGTGCTGCCGTGGCCGCCGAAGCCCCGGGCGGCCTGCCTCCGCTGTTGCAGCGGGATCAGAACGTGGTCACGTCCGATCCGATCCCGACCGTGCAGATCGACAACGGGTATGTCTGGGCGCAGACGACGATCGGCTCGATCGTGTACGCGGTCGGCAAGTTCGACAACGCGCGCGAGCCGAAGGCCGCTCCGGGGACGGCGCTGACGGCGCGCTCCAACGTGCTCGCCTACAACATCGACACGGGCGCGCTCCTGCCGTTCGCGCCGAAGGTCAACGGCGTGATCAAGGCCGTCGCCGCCTCGCCCGACGGCACCCGGATCTACATCGGCGGCTCGTTCAACAAGGTCAACGGCAAGGACCGCTGGAACATCGCCGCGATCGACGCCAAGAGCGGCGAGCTCGTCCCCGGATTCGTGCCTTCCATCGGCGGATCCGGCGTCTACGCGCTGGCGACGTCGGGGACGACCGTCTACGCCGGCGGCCTCTTCACCCAGGCCAACGGCACGCCGCGGAAGAACCTGGCCGCCTTCGACACCACCAACGGTGCCCTCCGACCGTGGGCTCCGCAGACCGACCTCCAGGTCGATGCCATGGTCATGGACCCGGCCGGCGCGGACACGATCGTCGGCGGACGCTTCTCCCAGGTCAACGGCAACACCGAGATGCGCGGCAGCGCCTCCGTGGACAAGACCACCGGAGCACTGAACACGGACTGGGGGCTGGCCAAGACCGTCAAGAACGGCGCCGGATCCGGCATCTACGCCGGCAAGGCCGGGACGTTCGGTCTCGCCACCGACGCGACGGGTGTCTACGGCACCGGCTGGGGCTTCGCCGACGCCGCGACCGGCAGCCTCGAAGGTACCTTCGCCGCCGAGGCCGGCACAGGCAAGGTGCGCTGGATCGCGGATTGCCTCGGCGACCACTACGGCGTGTACTCGACCGGCAAGGTCGTCTACACCACCAGTCACACGCATTCATGCGAAACTCTGGGACTCCACCCGGAGCAGGCTCCGCGCGTACACCGCTATTCCGAGGCATACACGGCGGATGCTCGCGGAACGCTGGCACCCGCGCCGACCGCGCCCGGTCGCAAGGACTGGGGCGGCACGCCCGCCCCGTCGCCGTACGCGTGGTCACCCGATTGGGCGGTCGGGACCACCACAGGACTCGGTCAGGCCGGGTTGTCGATCACCGGCACCGGCACCATGATCTCCATCGGCGGCGAGTTCCGCTCCGTCAACAACGGACGGTTCGAAGGACTCGTCCGCTTCTCGACCACCCCTCCAGAGGGCCCGAAGGACGGCCCCCGCCTCTCCGGCGACAAGTGGGTGCCGACCGCGACTTCGCTCACCCCCGGGCGCGTGAAGGTCACCATTCCCGCCAACTGGGACCGTGACGATCTCACGCTCACATACGAGTTGCGCCGCGCCGACTCGACCACCCCTTTGTTCACCACGAAGGTGGACTCCACGTGGTGGAACCTGCCCGCAGTCAGCTTCGAGGACACGACGGCTCCGGTCGGCGCACAGCAGCAGTACACCTTCACGGCCACGGACAGCGACGGCCACACGGTTTCGAGCAAGACGACGACCGCCACGGCGGCCGCGTCCACACCTGCGTACTCCAACGCCGTGCTCGCTGACGGCCCCCAGTTGTACTACCCGTTGGGAACCGTCGCGCAGGATGTGGCAGGTACGAACAGCCCGCTCATCCGCTCAGGAGCGACGCCTCGGTCATCAGGCGTGCCGAAGGGCGTGGCCGGGGCGACAGCCCTCGACGGGACAGAGACCGGACGAGTCGACACGACCACGAAGGCCGCGGCGCCGTCATCGTTTTCGGCCGAGATGTGGTTCCAGACCTCGACGACCGCGGGCGGCGTGTTGTTCGACTTCGAGAGTTCGGCCGCTGGCTTCTACTCGAAGAACTACGACCGAACCGTCTACATGTCAGACAACGGCCGCCTGAACTTCGGGGTATACAACGACGGCACCAAAGTGCTCACGACCGCGACGGCATACAACGACAACCGCTGGCATCATGTCGTCGCGTCGGTGAGCCCCGAGGGAATGAAGCTCTTCATCGACGGAAAGCTCGACGGCCAGCTCCCTAACGTCACCACAGCGCAGGACTTCAACGGGTTCTGGAAGATTGGCGGTGGCAGGCTGAAGGGTTGGGCGAATGAGCCGACCAAGACTCTTGCCGCCCCTGCCAACCTTGCCGGCGATGCCCACCTCGTCGGCACTGTCGATGAGTTCGCGGTCTACCCGTATGGCCTGACCGCGGGACAGATCAAGACCCACTACAGCGTGGGGAATGGCTCCACAGCCCCCGTCGCCGCTTATACGGCCGCGGCAAGCGGCCTCACCGCGGCCTTCGACGCGAGCACCTCCGTGCCGCCGGGGACGACCACGATCTCGGACTATCGCTGGGACTTCGGGGACGGTACGACCGGTACGGGCAAGACGCCGTCGCATGCCTACGCGAAGCCCGGCACGTACGCGGTCAAGCTCACGGTCACCGACAGCCAGAACCTCGTGGGCTCGGTCACGAAATCGGTCGTCGTCCAGGGCGCCGACACGCCGCCCACAGCCTCGTTCACCCTCTCCGCCTCGGGGTTGACGGTGTCGGCGGACGCGTCGGCATCGACCGATGCCGACGGCAGCATCCGCAGCTACCGCTGGGACTGGGGTGACGGCACGACGGGTGAAGGCGCGACGGCGACGCACACGTACCCGACGGCCGGGACGCGGACGGTCACCCTCACGGTGACGGACGACGTCGGGGGCGCGGCGACCACCACCCGGGAGGCCGTGGTGGCGGAGCCCGCGCCGCTCGCGAGCGACGAGTTCGACCGGACCGCCGGCCCCGGCTGGGGCGAAGCCCTCGCCGGCGGCGCCTGGAAGATCGCCGGCGGGTCCGCGGCCGCGGCCAGCGTCGCCGACGGCTCCGGGCAGCTGAAGCTGGCCGCGGGAGACACCCGCCACGCGACGCTGAACGCCCCGTCGGTTCCGGATCCGGCATTGGAGACGACCTTCCGCATCGATCAGCCGTCGAGCACAGGAGGCTCCTACATCGGGGTCATCGCCCGCGACTCGTCCGCTGGTCGGTATCTCGTCCGCGCCTGGCTTCGCCCTGACGGCACGGTCTGGCTCGTGGCGCACCGCGACGGCACCGTCCTCGCGACCCGGGCACTGAACGGCGTCACGGTCACCCCTGGCACCACGTACACGCTGAAGGCGTCCGTGACCGGAACGGACAAGACGTCGCTCGTCGCGAAGCTCTGGGTCACAGACGCCGCGGAGCCCGCCGATTGGCAGCTGCGGGCGAGCGACCCCACCCCGCTGCCGGCGGGTGGTGTGGGCCTGAGCGGCAGCCGCTCCGCGAGCGCGACCGCGCCGCTCGGCGTGTCCTTCGACACGTTCCGCGTCAGGGCAGCGGAGTAATCGGACCGCACGCGACGGACGCCGACCTCGATCAGCCGGGGTCGGCGTCCGTCGCATCGCCGTATCCGTCGCGCCTGATCGTCGCGGATAGGATGTTCAGACGCCGACGACAGGGGAGGAGGTGGGTCGTGATGCCTGCGCAGGACGACCCCGCCGCAGCCCTCCTCCGCTCGAACCGCCGTCGCCGGCTCATCCGCCGGTGGGTCGCGATCGGGACGATCCCGCTCACCCTCGCCGCCCTGCTCTTCGTGGGCAAACTGCTGAGCATGTACGCGTTCGCCCACCAGGCCATCACCGCCTACGTCGTCGACGACTTCGCGGGTTCCGAAGCCTCGGCGCGTGGACAGGACGTCCTGAACTGGTTCGAGCCGTATAAGGCCCCCTACAACATCGGCACCGCACTGGCCGGTGCCGACGAGCTCCCCGCCTCCCGTGCGGAGCTGGAGCGCTCCCTCGACCTCGCGACCGGCCTGGAGGTCTGCCCGGTCCGGATCAACCTCGCTCTCGTCATCGAGCGGATGGGCGACGCCGCCAGGGCCGACGGCGACGGCGCCGGGGCGACCGCCCTCTACGGCGAGGCGCTGACCGTCACGGTCGAGACCCCGGAGGAGTGCCGCAGCGACGAGGCGCAGCAGCAGTCCCCCGACCCCGAGCGCGACATGTCGGACACCCTGGACAACACCGAGGACCGCCTCAAGCAGAAGCAGCAGGAGCAGGAGCAGGAACAGCAGCCGCAGGAGCCGCAAGAGGATCAGGAGGAACCGCAGCCGTCCGAGGACAAGCTGCAGGACCTCCAGGACAAGCTCGAGCAGGGGACGCAGGAGCGCGACCAGCAACAGGGGGACGACCCCGGCGGCACCGGGACGGACAGGCCATGGTGAGTGATCACGAGAGGCAGCGCGCCCGCTACGTCGGCGGTACCGAGGGCGCCCCGCCCGTCCCGCCGCCCGGGGGCTACCGCGGTGCCCGGCGGCAGCAGCCGATCGACCTCACGCCACCGGTCGATCCACAGCTGCCCACGGGGGAGAAGAAGACCTCCACGACTGCGCTCGGCTGGATCGCTCTGGTCGCCGCGATCCTCTTCACGCTGATCCTGTTCGGCACGCTCGTGGTCGGCGGCACCGACCTGCTGTACGGAGTGACGATGATCACGCTGCAGCTCGTGGTGCTCGGAGTGATCGTGGCCGCGCTCTTCACCCCCGGCGGACGACGGCTCGGTGTCATCGCGCTCGTCCTCACCGTCCTGTTCAACGTCGCGACCGTGGGGGCACTCAGCGCTCTGCGCACCTCGGCATCCGGGAACTACGAAGGCGTGAAGACCGCGGAACAGCGGCACGCGGAGGCCTACCCCGGGATCAAGGGCACCTCCCCGCAGGAGGCGCTCACCCAGCAGTCCATGGAGGAGGTGCGCGCGGAGGCTGATTCCCTCTTCACCGACATCCGTGAACGGCTCACCGCGGACTTCGGGTTCACGTGGGTCCAGGTCGGCGACGAGGATGTCCGGCCGGAGCGGAACGGCTACGGCGGCGAGTCGATGCTGTCGGAGTACACGTCGGCGGCCTGGGCGACCGAGCAGCCCGTGCAGGGCTACGCGCGCAAGCTCGACGTGATGGCGGCGATCGATGAGGTCGTGGCGTCCCACGGCCTGTGGAACCTGTACTCGTTCAACGATCCGACGAACTCCGGCATCGACCCGTCCATGATCGCCAAGCTCTACGGCAGCGATGACCCTCGCACGCAGACGACGTGGGAGTACTACACGGAGAACTACCCCGACCCGCTGCGCTTCTACGCGAACATCTACGACCTGTCGAACGATGCCGACGGCGGCTTCCGCAGCTCGCGCGAGGCGCAGAGCGCGCGCACCGGCGAACCGATCGAGGGGCTCCAGCTCGTCGTGATCGCCGGCAAGGTGCTGAGCGAGGGCGACCGCGCGGAGTTCGAGGAGCGGCTGCAGGACTACCCCGGCTTCGAGTGACCGGCCCGGTGCGAGGATGACGGGATGAGGCAGGGAGCGGTCGGCGCGGTGCGGCTCGTCGAGCACGGCGGGCGGCGGCTGGTCGAGAAGCGCCTCTCCGATCCGGCGCGGCACCTCAACGAAGTGCGGGCCCTTCGCGGGCTTGTCGGCTCCGGGCTCCCCGTGCCCGAGGTGGTCGAGGAGCGGCCTGGCGTGATCCTCATGACCGCCCTCCCCGGTGCCCGTCTCGACGACGCCGACGCCGACGTCCGGATCGCGGATCTCCGGGCCTCGGCACCCCTGCTGCGCGCCCTGCACCGGCTCGAACCGCCGGACGACCTGCTTCCCGCGCCGGACGACGCGGCCATCATCGAGCGGTATCGCGCCGCCGAAGCGCCGCGCCTGCCCCTGCACATCCCGCCCCCGTCCGGAAGCGTCTTCTGCCACGGCGACTGGACGGACGGCAACCTGCTCGCGCGGCACGGACGCATCTCCGGGATCGTGGACTGGGAGGCCGCACACCGCGGCGATCCGCTGCGGGAGCTGGCACGAGCCGCGTGGGGAGCCGCCCGAAAGGATCCGCGCTCGGAGCGGGCGCTCATCGACGGGTACGGTGCGGATCCCGCCCGCGTCCGTGCGTGGTACCCCGTGCACGCCGCCGAGTTGTGGCTGTGGTTCGCGGAAGCCGGCCCTCCGGAGTACCTCGCCGCGCTCACCGCGGACCTGGAGAGGTGGTCGGCCTGACACCTCACCCGGTGATTCCCGGTCCATCCCCTCGATGATCGGCAGCGGCGTGGCTACACTGGCCGCACAGGGGGAGGGAGTGTCCGCATGATCAACGAACTCGATGAGCAGCAGTCCTACGAGTTGCTGGCGACCACCACGGTGGGCCGGATCGGATTCGTCGACGACGGCCTGGTGCAGATCCATCCGGTGAACTTCGTCGTCTCGGGGCACGAGCTGCTCCTGCGCACCTCACCGGACGGCCACCTGGCGGCGCTGTCCCGCGAGGCGGCCACGGTCTCCTTCGAGGTCGACTACCACGATCCGATCGGCGGCCTGGGGTGGAGTGTGCTGATGCACGGGGTCCTGTCGCCGGTTCCGGAGGATCAGGCGGCCGGGGCGGCGGCGCGGGTGCACCCGTGGGCCGGAGACGACCGTGATCTCCCGCTGTCGTTCCGCATCGAGCGCATCACCGGACGCAGCGTCCGCCGCGACCCCCGCACCAGCGGGGTCTGAACGCGCCCGCCGTCCCGTTCAGGAGGCGAAGGCGAGACCCGCGGCGAGCGCGAATCCGAGGACGGTCGCCAGCCCCGTGGACTCCTTCGCCTTCGACTGCGCCTCCGGGACCATCGAATCCACCAGCATGACGAGCAGCGCGCCCGCGGCGAATCCGCTCGCCCCGGAGCGGAAGACCTCGCCGGTCACGCTCGCCAGGGCGAACCCGGCGACGGTGGCCGCCGCGCACACCACGGCGACCCCGGCCCACAGCAGCAGCACCCTGCTCCGCCGCATGCCGCCGTCGAGCAGGTCGGCGGCGGAGCCGATGGACTCCGGGAGGTTCGAGACGAGGATGGCGACGACGAGCGCGATGCTCACCGGCTCCCCCGAGGCGAGACCGATGCCGAGCACGAGCTGCTCCGGGATCCCGTCGAGGAGCGCCCCCACTGCGAGCTGGCCTCCCCCGGCCTCGCCCTTCTTCCTGGCGGCTCTGGCGTCGAGGATGCGGGCGGCGATGTAGTAGCTGAGGGCTCCGAGCGCGACGCCGGTGACGAGGGGGATCGGACCACCGCGGTCGAGCCCCTCCTCCCAGAGCTCGAAGGCGATGGAGGCCATCAGGGCTCCGGCGCCGAAGCCCAGCACGATGCCCAGCCACCGCGGCGGCCACGTGCGCAGCATCGCGAGCACCGCGCCGACGAACAGCGGAGCCGCCGCGACGGCTCCCCACAGAATCGCTCCACCCATGCGCCCATCTTCCCGCCGACCCACCCCTTTCTGCGCGAGCCACCCCTCTGCGTGCGTCCGAAAGGGGCCGGAACACACGAAAGGGGGTGGGGTCGCGCGCCGATAGACTGGGGGCCATGTCCAAGGTCCTCCAGTCCCTGCCCGTCGGCGAGCGCGTCGGCATCGCCTTCTCCGGAGGACTCGACACCTCCGTCGCCGTCGCCTGGATGCGCGACAAGGGCGCTGTCCCCTTCACCTACACGGGCGACCTCGGCCAGTACGACGAGGACGACATCGCCTCCATCCCCGGCCGCGCGCTGGAGTACGGCGCCGAGGCCTCTCGTCTCATCGACTGCAAGACGGCGCTCGTCGAAGAGGGCTTCGTCGCGCTCTCCTGCGGCGCCTTCCACATCCGATCCGGCGGCAAGACCTACTTCAACACCACTCCCCTCGGCCGCGCGGTCACCGGCACGCTGCTCGTGCGTGCGATGCGCGAGGACGGCGTCGACATCTGGGGCGACGGCTCGACCTACAAGGGCAACGACATCGAGCGCTTCTACCGCTACGGCCTGCTCGCCAACCCCCGCCTGCGCATCTACAAGCCCTGGCTCGACGCGGACTTCGTCACCGAGCTCGGCGGTCGCCAGGAGATGAGCGAGTGGCTCGTCGCGCACGGCTTCCCGTACCGCGACTCGGCCGAGAAGGCGTACTCGACGGACGCCAACATCTGGGGCGCGACCCACGAGGCGAAGACGCTCGAGCACCTCGACGTCTCGCTGGAGACCGTCGACCCGATCATGGGCGTGAAGTTCTGGGACCCCTCCATCGCCATCGAGACCGAGGATGTCTCGGTGACGTTCGAGGGCGGCCGTCCGGTCGCGATCAACGGCGTCGAGTTCAGCGACCCGGTGGCCCTGGTGCAGGAGGCGAACGCGATCGGCGGGCGCCACGGCCTCGGCATGAGCGACCAGATCGAGAACCGCATCATCGAGGCGAAGTCGCGCGGCATCTACGAGGCCCCGGCCATGGCGCTGCTCTTCATCGCGTACGAGCGCCTCGTCAACGGCATCCTCAACGAGGACACCCTCGCCACGTACCACGAGCAGGGTCGCCGCCTCGGTCGCCTCATGTACGAGGGCCGCTGGCTCGAGCCGCAGTCGCTCATGCTCCGCGAGTCCATCCAGCGCTGGGTCGGCTCGACGATCTCGGGCACCGTGACGATCCGCCTGCGCCGCGGCGACGACTGGACGATCCTCGACACGGTCTCCCCGAACCTGTCGTACGGGCCGGAGAAGCTGTCGATGGAGCGCGTCGGCGACGCCGCGTTCGGCCCGGTGGACCGGATCGGCCAGCTCACGATGCGCAACCTCGACATCGCCGACTCCCGCGCGCGCCTGGAGCAGTACGCGGGTCTCGGCCTCGTCGGCGGCGCGACCGGCGAGCTCGTCGGCCGTGTGACCGCCGGCGAGTCCGCCGAGATCACCGAGTCCGTGCACGGCTCGATCTCGGAGGCTGACGAGAACCTCGCCGACGCGGTCGACACGGCCTCCGAGCGCGCGGCCTTCGACTCCGGCACCGACTGAGCGCACGGGGCGCCGCGGGCGACCGTGCACCCGCCCCCGTGATCAGGACGCCGCGGCGAGCGGATGCGCCGGCGCCACGGCGCGGTCGACGATCCCCGGCAGCACGTCGTCGAACAGCGCGATGAGGGCGGTGCGCATCGCCGCCGCGTCGCGTCCCGGCAGCACGACGGCGATCCGTACGACCGCGGCGCGCACGTCCGACCAGTCGAAGACACTCCCCGCGCGACGGGCGACGCACGCGAGAAGCGTCCCCAGGCTCCCGACGAGCTCGGCCCGCTCCGCGTTGCCCTCGATCCGCGCGAAGGCGACCGCGAGAGCGCGCAGGCCGTCGCCGAAGGCGGAACCGTCCCGCCACCGCACCGCCAGTGCCACGTCCTCGACGAGCTCGTCCAGGTAGTCGAGGTCGTCCGCGTGGAGCACTGCCATCGTGCGTCGGACGGAGCCGATCCAGACGTCGCCGAACAGGGCCACCACGTCGCGCGCGCGGTCGCCGTCGAAGGCGGTCACCCACCGGGTGCCGTCGCGGCGCACCGCGATGAGTCCGACAGCGGCGAGGCCGTCCAGGGCACGGAGGACATCCGCCGGCGCGGCACCGAGGGCGGCTGCGAGCCCCCGCTCGTCCACCCGCGTGCCCGGCGCGAGCGCCCCCGAGACGATCGCATCCGTCAGTCTGCCCTGCAGGCCGCCGTGCCGATCCCCTCCCGCCGATGTCCCGCTCACCGCGCGTGCATCATCCTTCTTCTCGATCATGGCGTCCCCCCGCCGTTGCATGGACCGATCCCGCCGGAGCCCCGGTCCGGACCGGTCTCTCCACTGAGAATGCGCCGAAGCGCGACGCGTAACATAACACGACCTTCCCCGGAGGAGCCTCGGCGCCCTGCCTCGCGGTCGGTACGCTGCGAGGTTGCTGAGTTATCTTGCACAGTGCTGTGCATGTTATTACCATGGAGGGATGACCACTCGCGCCCTCCGTCGCGACGCTGCAGAGAACCGCGCCGGCATCCTGTCCGCGGCTCGCAGCGCCCTTGCCTCCGACCCGCACGCCTCCCTCGACGCGATCGCCCGGACCGCCGGCCTGTCGCGCCGCACCCTCTACGGACACTTCGAGGATCGGGACACCCTGATCCGCGAACTCGTCTCCACCGGCGCCCAGCGCTTCAATGCCATCGCCGCCTCCATCGACGACCCCGACGCCCGCCTCGCCCTCGCCCGACTGGCCGCCCGGCTCTGGGAGGAGGCGGCGCACATCCAGGTCGCCGCCGCGCTCGCCCTCGACGAGGCGCACGTCGAGCACACCGCCGCCGCCCTCGCGCCGTTGCGCCGGAGCGTCGCCGCCCTCGTGCGGAGGGGACAGGAGGACGGCAGCTTCCGCACGGATCTCGCCGCCCCCACGCTCGCCCGACTGATCGAGGAGATGGCGCGCACGGTCGTCTCCCGCACCGACGCGCAGAGCAGTGGCGCCGGAGACGTCGCCGTCCGGGCCGTGCTCAGCATCGCGGGACTCTCCTGGCGCGAGGCGGACGAGCTGCTCTCCTCTCACCCGGACATCACCGCCGACGACCAGGAGGTCCGCGCATGAGGATCACACTGCACGATGTCAGCAAGGGTCGCGCCGGACAGGCCCTTCCCTCCATGAGCCTCGAGTTCCACTCGGGCGCGGTCCGCTACGCGCTCGCGGAGACCGAGCAGCGGCCGACCGTGCTCGGCCTCATCGCGAGCGGGCGGATGCGCCCGGACACGGGCCGCGTCACCATCGATGCGGCGGCGAGCCCGAAGGAACTGCGTCGCCGGGTCGCCCTCGTCGACGCCCCGGACGTCAGCGACCCGCATCCGGACATCACCCTCGCCGGGGTGGTCGGTGAGGAGTTGATGTTCGCCGGGCGCGGTGCGACCCCGCTCCACGCCCGACGCTGGCTCGGCCGGGTGGGATACCAGGAGCTCGCCTCCGTCCCCATCGGCTCGGTCGACCCGGCCGCCCGCGTGCGCATCCTGTGCGAGCTCGCCGTGCTCCGCGAGGGCGTCGAGGGCATCGTCCTCGTCGCCCCGGATCGCCACGGCGGCAGCCCGGACGGATGGTGGCGCATCGCGGCCGAGTTCGCGGACCGCGGGTACGCGATGCTCGTGATCGTCGGCGGTTCC
Organism: Microbacterium sp. Nx66; assembly: GCF_904066215.1. Classification (NCBI taxonomy): domain Bacteria; kingdom Bacillati; phylum Actinomycetota; class Actinomycetes; order Micrococcales; family Microbacteriaceae; genus Microbacterium; species Microbacterium sp. Nx66. Next base: position 75,276 of record NZ_LR880474.1, on the reverse strand, counting down.
GCCGCCGTCGCCCTCGAGCGCATGCACGAGTTCGACGCGATCAACGCGTCCGGTCCCGTCGAGCCGCTGGTCCTCGAGCGTCCCGACGACGGGGCCGTGACCGACGACGAGGCCGTGACCGACGACGACCCGCTGGCCGAAGACGAACCGCTGGCCGAAGACGAAGTACCGTCCGAAGACGAAGCCCCGTCCGACGAGGAAGGAGAAGCGCGATGAAGGTCCCCGCCATGATCGCCGCCGAACTCCGCCGCCTGACCGCGAGCCGGATGGGCATCCTCGCCCTCGTGGCCCTCATCTGCGTGCCGATCCTCTACGGCGGCCTCTACCTCTGGGCGAACCAGGATCCGTACGCGAAGTTCTCCGAGGTCCCCGTGGCCCTGGTGGTCGACGACGAGGGCGCTCCCGCCCCCACGACCGGCACCGAACCGGCGAGCGACGAGACGGTCAACTACGGGGAGGACGTGGCGGAGAACCTGATCGAGGGGAACGCGTTCGACTGGCAGCGCATGACCGAGGACGAAGCCGCCGACGCCCTGCGCCACGGCGCGGTCGACTTCACCGTGACGATCCCGGCCGACTTCTCCACCGCCCTCACCTCCGCGGCGGGCGACGACCCGCACCAGGCCAGGATCGAGCTGGAGACCAACGACGCGAACAACTACCTCGCGTCGTCGATGGGATCGCAGGCCGTCGAGAAGATCCGCAGCTCCGTCGCCGAGATGGTCGGCAGCGAGGCCGCGGAGCGACTGCTGACCGGCCTCAGCGACGTGCGCGACAACCTGGTCTCCGCGACCGACGGCGCCACGCAGCTCGTCGACGGCGCGCGCAGCGCCGCCTCCGGGAGTACGACGCTCGCCGACGGGACGGCGAAGCTCGCCGACGGCTCCGCGCAGCTCGCCTCCGGGGCCCGGACGCTCGCCGACGGCGCGCAGCAGGTGAGCGCGGGCAACCGCCAGCTCGCCGACGTCGCCGACCGGGCCGGAGCCGCGGTACAGGAGGCGACGGACGCGCTGCCGCAGGTGCGCTCGGACATCGCCGACCTCCTGACGGAGCAGGGACTCGCGCCCGAGGAGATCGACGAGGTGCTCGCCCGCCTGGATCCGCTCGGAACCCGGATCGAGGAGGGCAACGCGCAGGTGCAGGACGCCGTCGGCAAGGTCGACCAGCTCGCCGCCGGTTCCGCCTCGCTGGCATCGGGGGCGAGCGAGCTCGCCGGCGGCGCCGGCACCCTCGCGACGGGCGCAGCCGCGGCGAACTCGGGCGCGGCCCAGCTCCGCGATGGCCTGAAGACACTGTCCTCCGGGACCGCGGAGCTGCGGGACGGGCTCGCCGACGGGGTGCAGGCGATCCCCGCCTCCACCCCCGACCTGCGCTCCCTGCAGGCCGACACGATCGCGGACCCGGTGAAGGTCTCCAGCGACAAGGTCGCCTCCGCGGAGGACTACGGCGCCGGCCTCGCCCCGTTCTTCGCCGCCCTCTCCGCGTGGATCGGCATCTACGCGCTGTTCCTCATCGTGAAGCCGATCTCCCGCCGGGCCGTCACGGCGCTGCACTCCCCGATCCGGATCACGCTCGCGGGCTGGCTGACGCCGGCGATGCTCGGCGCGGTGCAGATGCTCGGCCTCATGGGGATCCTGGCACTCACGCTGGGCTTCACGTTTGATCATCCGCTCGGCACGCTCGGGGTGATGATGTTCGCCTCGGCCACGTTCGCCGCGATCATCCTCGCCCTCAACGTCTGGCTCGGGTCCGTGGGGCAGTTCCTCGGCCTCGTGCTCATGGTGCTCCAGCTCGTCACAGCGGGCGGGACGTTCCCCTGGCAGACACTGCCCGCTCCCCTCGCCGCGCTGCACCACGTGCTGCCCCTCGGCTACGTCGTCGATGCCATGCGCCAGCTCATGTACGGCGGGGACTACGCGAGAGCCGGCTGGGACCTGGCTGTGCTGGGCGCCTGGCTCGTCGGGGCCCTGCTGCTGGCGATGATCGGTGTCACCCGCATGACGCACCGCCGCACGCTGCGCGATCTGCAGCCCAGCCTCATCGGCTGACCCTCCCGCTCGCCGCGGACCATCCCGCGGCGAGCGCGGGGCGGCTATGATGCGAGAGCGCGTACCCGTGAAACGCGCACTGGGGCTCGGTGGGACTGAGTCTCACCTGGCTACCCGAAAGAGTTCTCGACGATGATGACCGATTCGACGGCGTCCGCCGTTTCCCCGCGCCCCTCTCTCGGCGCTCGCATCGGACGCATCGCGTTCCTCGTGGTCGCCGCCCTCGTGGTGGTGGCCGTCGCGGGCGCGTTCTTCGTGACCTGGACGATCCAGCGCTCCTTCCCGCAGACCTCCGGCTCGACGACGCTCGAGGGGCTGAAAGCGGAGGTCACCGTGCAGCGCGACGCCAGCGGGGTGCCCACGATCACCGCCGACTCCTCGGACGACCTCTTCTTCGCCGAAGGCTTCGTGCACGCGCAGGACCGGTTCTTCGAGATGGACTTCCGCCGGCACGTCACCTCCGGCCGAGTCGCCGAGCTGTTCGGCGCCTCCCAGGCCGGCACCGACGCGTTCCTGCGCACGCTGGGCTGGCGCACGACCGCCGAGGCCGAGGTCGAGGCGATGGACGACGTCACCCGCGGCTACTACGAGGCCTACGCGGACGGCGTCAACGCCTACCTGTCCTCCCGCTCGGGCGCAGAGCTCTCCCTCGAGTACGCGGTCCTCGGACTGCAGAACCCCGACTACGAGCCGGAGCCGTGGGAACCCGCGGACTCGGTGGCGTGGCTGAAGGCGATGGCCTGGGACCTCCGCACCAACGTCGAGGACGAGACCGAGCGGGCACTCCTCGCGGGGCAGCTCGCCGAGGACCCGCAGGTCGATGTGGAGGCTCTGCTCGGCACGCTCTATCCGGACTACCCGTTCGACCGGAACCCCGTGATCGTGCCCACCATCTCCACGGTCCCGCCGCTGGAGACCGGCGCCGAGCCCGCCGCCTTCACCGTGCCCGAGGGCGACGGCGAGGCACAGCAGGCGCTCACGACCGTGGAGTGGGAGGAGACCTCGTCCGTCATCGAGGCGGCGAGCGTGCTCGTCGGCGACGTCGGCGAGGGGATCGGCTCCAACTCCTGGGTCGTCTCCGGGGACCTCACCGCATCCGGGATGCCGCTGCTGGCCAACGACCCGCACCTCGGCGCCTCGCTCCCGTCGGTCTGGTACCAGGTGCAGCTGAAGTGCGCGACGGTGGACGAGGACTGCCCGTTCGACGTCGGCGGATTCTCCTTCTCCGGACTGCCCGGCATCGTCATCGGACACAACCAGCGCGTGGCGTGGGGCTTCACGAACCTCACCACCGACGTCACCGACCTGTACGTCGAGCGCATCGAGGGCGACTCCTACTGGCGCGACGGCGAGCTCGTGCCGCTGGAGGAGAGCACGGAGACCATCGAGGTCGCCGGCGGGGACGACATCGAGTTCACCATCCGCTCCACCGTGCACGGACCGATCATCTCCGGCCTCACGGATGACTTCACGGCGATCGCGGACGACCCGACGCCAGGGCTCACCGCGGAGGGCGCCGTTCCGGCCGCTCCCGGCTCGGATGCCGCCGAGTACGCCGTGAGCCTGCGGTGGACGGCGCTCGACCCCGGCACCACCGCGACGGCGATCTTCGCGCTGTCGACCGCCCAGGACTTCGACGACTTCCGCCGCGCGGCCTCCCTGTTCGACGTCCCGGCGCAGAACCTCATCTACGCCGACGTCGACGGCAACATCGGCTACCAGACCCCCGGCCGGCTCCCGATCCGCGGTGCCGGCGACGGCTGGATGCCGCAGCCCGGGTGGGACAGCAGCTACGACTGGACCGGGTACATCCCGTTCGAGGAGCTGCCGGTGTCGTACAACCCCAGCTCCGGATACATCGTCACGGCCAACAACGCCATTGTGACCGACGACTACGAGCACTTCCTCTCCCGAGACTGGGACCAGGGATACCGCGCCGCCCGCATCGCCCACCTCATCGAGCGCCGGGCCGCGGCCGGGCCCCTGACGGCCGACGACATGCGGGACATTCAGATGGACGGCGAGATGTGGATCGGCACGCAGCTCGTCGCCGCGATGAAGGACATCGAGGTCGAGGGAGCGGGTCCGCAGCAGGCCGTCGAGCTGCTCCGCGGCTGGGACGCGCAGAACAGCGCCTCGTCGGCGGGCGCCGCGTACGCGAACGTGCTCTGGTCGAACCTCGTGCAGAACATCTTCGCCGAGCGCGAGCAGCCGCTGCCGATCGACGGTCAGGGCCGGCTGTTCACCGTCGTCGGAGCGATGCTGGAGAACCCGGCGGACCCGCTGTGGAGCAACCCCCAGCTCGATGTCGAGGGCCGGGACGAGATGCTCGCACTGTCGGCCGAGGAGGCGTACGACGAGCTGTCCGCGCTTCAGGGCACGGACGTCGCGCGGTGGAACTGGGGCGATCTGCATGCCCTCACCCTCACGAGCGACACGTTCGGCTCGTCAGGCATCGCCCCGATCGAGGCCCTCTTCAACCGTGGTCCGTATCCGGTCGGCGGCGGCGCCTCCGTGGTCGATGCGACCGGGTGGCAGCTCGGCGTCTCGTACGCCACAACCACCGTGCCCTCCATGCGGATGGTCGTCGATCTCGCCGACTTCGACGACTCGACGTGGATCCACCTCACCGGAGCCTCAGGGCACGCCTTCCACGAGCACTACGTCGATCAGACCACGGACTGGTCGACGGGGGTGCAGCGGTCGTGGGCGTTCACACCGAAGGCCGTCAAGGCGGCAGCGGTCGACACCCTGACGCTCACGCCCGCCGGCTGAGAGGAGCGTGGAGGGTGCTCGGCTAGCGTGGACAGGTGCCCACCAGCTACCTCGCCCCGAAGGGGACGCCGGCCACCCTCCTGGAGTTCGAGCACGGAGGCGCGACCCTGATCGCCGAGACCTTCGGCGACGGACCGCCCACCTACCTCCTGCTGCACGGCATCGGCATGGGGCGCAGCGTCTACCTCGACCTCACCCAGCGGCTGCAGGGGCGGGTGATCGCGCTCGACCTCCCCGGCTTCGGTGAAGCGCCCGAGCCCACCCGCACGCTGACCATGCAGCGGCACGCCGACCTGGTGGCCGCCTACCTCCGGCACGTCGACGCGGACCCGGTGGTGGTGATCGGGCACTCGATGGGGAGTCAGATCGCCGCGGAGCTCGCCGCCCGGCATCCCACCCGCGTCGCCGGAGTCGTGCTGGCGGGTCCGACCGTCGACAAGGCCGCCCGGAACGTGGGCGCCCAGGCGCGATACCTGCTGCAGGACCTCGTGGGCGAACGACCGCTCGTCATCTGGCGCGGTGCCCGGGAGTACCTTCGCGGCGGCCCGCATCTGATCCGCAAGATGCGCGCGACCATCGTGCACAAGCCCGAGAAGGCCTTCGTGCGCATCCAGTGCCCGGTGCTGGTGCTGCGCGGGGAAGACGACCCGCTGGCGCCGATGAGCTGGTGCCAGGTCATCCTCGACGCGATCCCCGGCGCGGAGCTCACCGTCATCCCCGACCACGGCCACGGCACCCTCATCAGCGACTCGGAGCCCGCCGCCCGCCTGATCGAGGCCTTCGCCGCCCGCACCTGACCCTTCGAATCGCTGCCCGCGCCCCTCGGGTCCGTCGACCGTTCATAACTCAGGAGATCGCGGCGCGTTGGGGCGGTTCGGCGGCCGAGGCAGGCTGCGGCTGCCCTTTCTCCTGAGTTGTGAACGGCGAGCGCCGACGAGCCGGGGTCCGAGCGCCTCCAGAACCTCCCGCAGCGCCTCTCGCGTGCCTGCGGGGTCGGAGAGGATGTCAGCGGCGAGCGGCCGGATCGTGACATAGCCGAGACGAGCGGCCGCCATGTCCCGCGCACGATCCCGCTGCTGCTTCGCCCAACCCTCGTGAAAAGCGCGGCTGTCGCACTCGACGATCAGCCATCCATCGACGACGAAGTCGACTCGACCCACGCCGGGGATGTGGACCTGTGTCTCGAATGAGGCACCGAGCGACCGGAGGAGGAGCCGCACGAAGGTCTCCGGCCCCGACTCGGATGACGCGTCGGCCAGGGCGAGCACCGCGCCGAACCGCGGCGGCAGCCGAGCGAAGATCGCGCGCAGTTCGTCCATCGTGACGAGGCGCTGATGGAGGAGGCTGTCCAGGGTGGCCACCGACGCCCGAGGCGACTGGCATCGGACGGCATGCCGTACGGCCGCATCCAGGGACGTGACGTGCAGCGTACTCGCTGCGCCGTCCTCTGCCCAGTGCACCCTGTGAGCCTCCGCGTCTCGACGCCCCAACCGCGAGCGATGGGGCTCGACCTGCACGTGCACACCGTGGGCCGCGAGCACGAACACCCCGAGCATCTGGAGAAGGGAGACGCAGGTGACGCGACCTCCGATCCGCACGGCCTCCGCGACGACAGGATCCACATCCGGGCGGGCGTATCGGTCCCGGCGCAGTCGCAGAAGCCGCCCGCTCCGCACCAGGGCGGTCAGCTCGCGCCCCCTCAGCCCCGCGGAGCGAAGATCCGCTCGAGTGAAGACCGTGGAGTCGAAGACCTCTGTTGCGCGCTGGAGTCCGGAGTGGGCGATCACATCCCGGAGGATGCCCGGCGCGACACGGCGGGACGGGGAATGAGACCGAATGTGGAGTGGCCGCTCCGGATCGCGAGGCGGTGGAGGAGAAGTGGGGGCCGCGCACGGCGTTCACAATTCAGGAGCATCCGTCCCCCATCCGACCTGAGCGCACGCGCGGCACGATGACGCCGCGGATCTCCTGAGTTGTGAACCGACGGCGGGCGGAACCGGCTACGTCGGCGCCGAGGCGGTCAGCCGGCGGCGGGAGGGGTCTGCTTCGACTCGGCGAGCTCGTCGACGACGAGCCCCCGCTGCTCGATGGTGCCGTTGCGGTAGGCCTGGCGACCGACCATGTGCGCGGACAGGGGGGCGGTCGCGAACTGCATGAGTACCACGGGCGCCACGAGCACGAGACCGAACAGCACGCCGCCGATCGACCGCTGCGACAGAGCGATCGCGACGCAGATCAGCAGCAGCCCGAGCACCTGGGGCTTCGTTGCGGCGTGCAGTCGCGTCGGCACATCGCGGAAGTGCAGGAGCCCCACGGAGGCGGAGAGGCAGAGGATCGCCCCGAGCAGGATGAGGACGAGCACCGCCACGTCGACGACGGCATCAGGGATCATCAGACCGAACACGTTCATGGTGTCGTGTTGTCCCTTCTCGCGACGAACCGGGCGACCGCGATCGACCCGAACACGCCGACCGCCGCGATGATGAGGAGCACGGGGATGTTGCGGGTGTGGCCGTTGATGGCCATCTCGGCGCCGAGCACGCACATGACCTCGGTCAGCAGCACGTCGGCAGCGACGGCGCGGTCGAGGATCGAGGGGCCGCGGACGATGCGGATGACGGCGAGGATCGCAGCCACGGCGAACACGGCGAGGATGATGAGGAGCAGGGTGTTCATCGGGCACCGCCGATCGTCGCGGGGTCGATGCGGCCGGCGCGCTCGTCGGCCTTGAGCGCGCGGTACTGGGTCGGGTTGCCGAGCGCCCGGACGATGCGCTTCTCCCAGCCGAGGACGCCCTGCCGCTGCTTCTCGACGTCCTCCTTGCTGCGCACGCCGATCACGTGCAGATAGAGGATCCCGCGGTCGCGGTCGGCCTCGACGACGAGGGAGCCCGGGATGAGCGACGACACGACGGCGACGTGGGTCATGACGAGGTCGTCGGCGTAGCGGAGGGGTACCGCGACGATGGCGGTACCCGGCTGGCGGCGGAAGTCGAACACCTGCGCCGTCACGGAGAGCGCGCCGCGGAGTATCGCGAACAGGAACTGCACGACGAACAGGGCCCCGTACCAGAGGTTGACGCGCCCCGAGAGCTCGACCGTGGGGAGGCGGAACACCCGCGTCACGAAGATCGCCACCACGAGTCCCGTGAGGAAGGACAGCACCGTGAACTGGGCCCACAGCAGCATCCACAGCACGATCAGCCAGGCGAGGAACGGCAGCTGCATGCCGATGTCCCGCCAGACGCGCTTGGTGTCCGGGCTCATCCCTCCACCTCGTCTTCCAGCTGTACGAGGTTGACCGGCTGCAGCAGGCCCGCCCCGATACGGTCGCACAGAGCGTACAGCGGTCCGGCGAAGATCGTCAGGGCCAGTGTGACGGTGACCATGCCGGCGGTGGCCATGGTCATGATCCTCGGAATGTGTCGGCGCTCCTGCTGCTCATCCGCGGCGGGGGCTCCGGTGAGGTAGGAGATGCGGCCCTCGGTCTCGGTCGAGTCCTCCTCCTCGCGCCAGAAGGCGAGGTTCCAGGCGCGCATGAGCGCATACAGGGTGAGCAGCGAGGTGATGATGCCGCCGAAGATGAGCACGATCATCAGCGGCGTGCCCACGGAGGCCGCGGCCTCGAACAGGGCGAACTTGCCGATGAACCCGGAGAACGGCGGCAGACCGCCCAGGTTGATGGCGGGGATGAAGTACAGCAGCGCGATGACGGGGGCGATCTTCAGCAGGCCCTTGACCCTCAGGATCGACGTGCTGCCCGCCCGACGTTCGATGAGTCCCACCGCCAGGAACAGGGTGGTCTGCACGACGATGTGGTGGACGATGTAGTACACGGTCGCGCCGATGGCGGCCGGGGTCGCGATCGCCAGACCGAAGATCATGTAGCCGACGTGGCTGACGAGCGTGAACGACAGGATCCGCTTGAGCTCGGCCTGCGCGACGGCGCCGAGGACACCGACGACCATGGTCGCCAGCGCGATGATGAGCAGCAGGGTGTCGATGCTGTTCGAGGCGAACAGCTGCGTCTCGGTCCGGATCAGCGCGTACACGCCGACCTTGGTCAGCAGGCCGGCGAACACGGCGGTGACCGGCGCGGGGGCCGTCGGGTAGGAGTCGGGCAGCCAGAACGACACGGGGAAGATCGCGGCCTTGATCCCGAAGGCGACCACGAGCATGAGGTGCAGGACGAGCTGCGTGTCCTGTGGGAGCTCCGACATGCGCTCGGCGATCTGGGCCATGTTCACCGTGCCGAGGGCACCGTAGATCATCGCGATCGACGCGAGGAACAGGATCGACGACACGAGCGAGACGACGATGTAGACCGCCCCGGTGCGGATGCGGGACTCGGTGCCGCCCAGGGTGATGAGCACGTACGAGGCGACCAGGAGGATCTCGAACCCGACGTACAGGTTGAACAGGTCGCCGGCGATGAAGGCGTTGAAGATGCCGGCGGCGAGGATCAGGTACGAGGGGTTGAAGATCGAGATCGGGGTCTCGTCCGCCCCGTCGGCCACACCCTGACCGATGGAGAAGAGGAGGACCGCGAGCAGCACGACGCTGGAGACGAGCACCAGGAGTGCGGCGAGACGGTCGACGTAGAGGACGATGCCGAAGGGCACCGGCCACCCGCCCACGGAGACCGCGAGGGGGGATCCCGCGTCGACGACGACGAGCAGCACGGCCGCGATGACGGACACGACCGCGAGCGTGGCGACCGTGACGAACACCTGCAGGCGCGCGTTGCGACCGAAGACGAGGGTGACCGCGGCACCGAGGAGCGGCAGGGCGACGAGGAGGGGGACGAGCGTGGTCATGGCCTGCCCTCCCCGTCTGTCGTGTCGTCGTCCCGGTCCGCGTCGGCCTCGTCCGCGCCGTCGGGTTCCGGCTCCGGCTCGGGCACGTACGGCGCGTCGTACGGCGCGTCATCGTGGATCGCCGGGTTGTCGCGCATGTGCAGGACGGTGATGGGCGCGGTCTGCACGCCCACGAAGTCGGTCGTGGCGTCGTCGTCGTCCGTCTCGGACTCGTCGTCCATGAGGTCTTCGTCTTCGTCGGTGCGCTCCCGCAGCGCGATGTCGGCCTCGTCGTCCTCGACCGTGTCCGCCTGACCGAGCTGCCAGGAGCGGTAGATGAGCGCCAGCAGGAAGGCCGAGACGGCGAACGTGATGACGATCGCGGTGAGCGTCAGCGCCTGGGGCAGCGGGTCGCTCAGGTCGCCCTCCGTGCCGAAGAACGGCGCGTTCCCCGGTACGCCCATGACGATGAGCAGGAGCAGGTTCGTGGCGTTCCCGAGCAGGAGGAAGCCGATGAGGACGCGGGTGAGGCTGCGCTCCAGCATCGCGTAGACGCCGCAGGCGAAGAGCACGGCCATGATCGCGATGAGGGCGAGCGAGACGTCCATCAGCCGTTCCCCCCGGTCCTCGAGGAGAAGTCGACGGCGGTGCTCTCACCGGGGCGGAGCGCCGCCTGCCGGTCGACCTCGGCGCCGAGGCTGCGGAGCACGTCGAGGACGAGTCCGATCACGACGAGGTAGACGCCGATGTCGAAGATGGTCGAGGTGACGAACTCCATGTGTCCGATACCGGGGATCTCCCACTCCCAGAAGGTGCTGGTGAGCGGCGCCATGCCGAAGAACAGCGGCACGACGGCGGTGCCCACGGCGAGGATGAGGCCCGCGCCGAGGAGTCTTCCGGCATCGGTCGGCGCGGCGGCGCCCAGCTCCCAGCGGCCTCCCGCGATGTAGCGCATCACGAGGGCCATGCCCGCGACGAGCCCGCCCGCGAAGCCGCCGCCGGGGAGGTTGTGCCCGGCGAAGAGCAGGAAGATCGACACGACGATGATCGTGTGGAACAGGATCCGGACGATCACCTCGAGCAGGATCGACCGGTTCTCCGGCTTCATCTTCTGGCCGCCCACGAGCCAGGCGCGCGGTGCCGAGCGGTTCTCCGCGGTCTGGAAGCGCACGCCGTCCGTGGTCTCCACCAGCGGCCGGCTCCGAGCCGACTTCCGCACCGAGCGGGGCAGGGTCTTCGTGGCGGCGAGCAGGTCGGCGCGGTGGGTCACGAAAACGAGAGAGGCGACACCGGTCGCGGCGAGCACGAGCACGGACAGCTCGCCCATCGTGTCCCAACCGCGGAGGTCGACCAGCGCCACGTTCACGACGTTCTTGCCGTGGCCGATCTCGTACGCGATCTCCGGGAAGATCGCCGAGATGGGGTCGGCCACGCGGGACTGGGTCGCGACGACGGCGACGAAGGCCATGGTCAGGCCGACGCCGATCCCGAGCAGGGCGCGCGGGATGCGGCTGACGGAGGCGTTGTGCTCGCCCATCCGCGCAGGAAGGCGGCGCAGCACCAGGGCGAAGGTCACCATGGTCACCGTCTCGACGAGGATCTGGGTGAGCGCGAGGTCCGGTGCTCCGCTGGTCGCGAAGAGGACGACCATGCCCAGGCCCGTGACGGAGGCGAGCACGACGCCGGTGTAGCGCTTGCGGGCCCGCACGGCCACGACGCCGGCGACGGCCATGATCGGGGCCACGGCGAGCTGAGCCGGCGTGTGCCAGAGCGAGAGCTGATAGCGGTCGATGTCGCTCGCCACCAGCGCGGTGACCTCGGCGGCGACGAAGACGACGAAGATCGTCCCCACGTAGACGGGCAGCGAACCCCGCTGGGTGAGCGTGGTGCTCAGCACCGAGAGCCGGTCGATGCCGCGCATCACCACGTAGTAGGCGTCGGCGGCCGTGAACGGCAGCAGTCGCGGACGACGGTCCCACCCGGTCCGGCGGGTGAGGAGGAAGAGGCCGATGCCGAGCAGGATCGACAGGATCGAGATGCCGAGAGCGGGTTCGAGGCCGTGCCAGAGCGCGAGGTGTCCCGGGCCCTCGACGGCCGCGCCCTCGTGGTCGAGTCCGGGGGTGGCGGTCAGCGCATAGGGCTGCAGGGCGACGTCGAGGGCCGGGGCGCCGATGCCCGCGGCGAGCGTCACCCCGGCGAGGATGATCGGTGCCGAGAGGAAGCCGACCGGCGGATCGGGCCAGACCGTGTCGGGCTGCCGCTGTCCGTCGGCGTCGCGCTTGGTCCAGAACGCGCCCCAGAGGAAGCGGACACCATATGCCGCGGTGAGCATGGATCCGAGCGCGACGCCGATCAGGGCGACCAGACCCCACACGGAGCCGCCCAGCGCATCATCCAGCAGCGCCGTGAGCGTCGACTCCTTCGCCACGAATCCGATGGTCGGAGCCACCCCGGCCATCGAGGCCACGGCGATGAACGCGGCCGTGGCCATGACCGGCGCCTGCCGGCCGACGCCGGAGAGTTCGGTCACGTCACGGGTGGAGAGCTGGCGGTCGATGACGCCGACGATGAGGAACAGCGCCGACTTGAACAGCGCGTGCCCGATCACCAGCGCGATGCCGGCGAGGGCGGCCGCCTGCGTGCCGTAGCCGACGACGACCGCGAAGAAACCGAGCTGGCTCACCGTGCCGAACGCGAGCACACGCTTGAGGTCGGTCTCCCGCAGCGCCTGGATGCCCCCGAGGAGCATCGTGAGGATGCCGAGTGTGAGCACGATCGGCCGCCACGTCGGGCTGAACGCGAAGATGGGTGCGAAGCGGGCGATGAGGTAGATGCCGGCCTTCACCATGGCCGCGGCGTGCAGGTAGGCGCTGACCGGCGTCGGGGCCGCCATGGCGCCCGGGAGCCAGAAGTGGAAGGGGAAGAGCGCCGATTTGCTGATGGCGCCGATCAGGAGCATGACGATCGCCGCATCGACGATCGGACCGGTCGGCGCGATCGCGAGGATCTCCCGGATGCTCGATGTCCCCGCGTCGACGACGAGGAGCACGACGCCGACGAACATGACGAGTCCGCCGAGCGTGGTCACCAGGAGCGCCTGGAGCGCGGCACGTCGGCTGGCGGCGCGGCGTCGGTAGTGGCCGATGAGGAGGTAGGAGAGGATGCTCGTGGCCTCCCAGAACATCACGAGCATCACGAGGTCGTCGGTGAGGACGAGACCGTACATCGCGCCGGCGAAGGCGAGGAGCACGCCCGCGAACTGCCCGATCCCGGCCGCCTCGTCGTGGAAGTACCAGCGGCAGTAGAGCAGCACGAGCGCGCCGACGCCGGTGACGATGAGCGTGAGCACCCACCCGAGGACGTCCATGTTCATGGACAGGTTCAGCCCGAGCTGCGGGATCCACGGCACCGAGACGAACGGGACCGGGCCGTCGAGCACCTGCGGCGTGAGCACGAGGGCGTGCACGAACGCGGCGGCCGGGACGAGGGCGGCGACGGCGAAAGCCTGAGCTCCCAACCAGCGCACCAGAACGGGCATCAAGAGCGACCCGAGAAGGAACACTGCGAGGAGCATCAGCATATACGCGGCTCCTCGGGGCTCGTCGGCCGTACGGCTCAGGCGGGCGGTGTCCGTCCAGTTTACCGGGCCGAGGCGCCTGTCGGCTCCGCGAGCTTCGAGATCGCGTGTCAGAGTGGTCGTATGCGGCGGGTCCGGGGGCGGGAGCTGGCGGGGTGGGCGGCCGCGCTGGGACTCGCGCTGATCGTCGTCGGATACCTGGCGTCGTCACCCCGGTCGACGCTGATGTTCGACGACGGGGACTCGCTGATCGTGGCTCTGGTCGCCCGATCGATCCTGGACGGCGGCGGGGGCGACTGGGCGATGTCCAGTGTGCTGTTCTTTCCCGAGATCGCGGTGTTCACGGCCCTCGACGCCGTGCTGCCCTTCGACGTGGACGGCGTGCTGGCGGCCAACGCGGTGGTGAACGTGCTCGCGCTCTACGGGACGATCCGCCTCGCCGCCGGTCGGCGCGTCGAGGGTCGGGCGCCGGTCGCCTGGTCGGTCGCGGCCCTCGCGACGTTCTGTCTCCTCATCCTCACCGAGTCGTCGACGTCGCGCGACGCGCTCGAGCTCGCGTCGCTGATGCTGACGACCACGTACTACTCGGCCACGGTCGTGGGCGTGCTCCTCGCCGTGGCTCTGTGTCGGCGCGTCCTCGACGACACCTCTGGAGGCGTGACGCCGGTGATCGCCCTCGGTGCGGTCGCGGCGGTCGCGACCATGAGCAATCCGCTGTTCGCCGCATGGGCCACGGTGCCGCTCTCCCTGATCCTCGGCGCTGTCTCCCTCGCTGCGCCCCCGGTCCGGCGTCACGCGCCGGCCCTGATCGGGGCCCTGGTCGCGGGCAGCGCCCTGGGCTTCCTCGGTCGCATTCCGTTCTCGGCATGGATCGCGAACTCCGGCGCGGGCTACGTGCAGCCCTCGGAGTGGGCCCACGCCGTCGAGTACTACGCGGGACTCGCGATCGAGCGCCTGTCCACCCCCGGCGGCGTGCTGGCCGCGGTCGTCATCCTGACGCTGACGGTGCTCGCGGTCGTGCGGACGGCGCACGCGTCGGACAGCGGCATCCGCCTCGTGGCGATGGCAGCCTGGGTCCTCCCGCTCTTCGTGATCGTCGGCGGCATCGCGGCGGGAACCCACGCGGCCCGGTACCTGCAGCCGCTCGTGTTCGCCCCGATCCTCGCCCTCGTCGCACTCCCGCGCGTCCGGATGCCGCGAGCCGCGGTGACTCGCGTCGTCCCCACCGTCGTCGCCATCGCCCTCCTCGTCGGCAGCGCGGCGGCCGTGCCGCGCATCGTGCAGGCGGCGAGCGCGCCCGACCGCGATCTCGCCTGCGTGACCGACTGGGTGGACGCGTCGGGGCGCACCGGTGCGGGACAGTTCTGGACGATCCGACTGCCCAAGCTGCACGCGTCGGATCCCGCCCGGCTCGTGCAGGTCGACCACGAGCTGCACGGCTACGCCTGGCTCGTCGATCGTCGGGACTTCGCCGTGGGTGCGGTGTCGTTCCTCGTCGAGGACACGCAGACCGTGCCGTGGAACCTGCGGACCACCGCGGAGCCCACCGCCCTCGTCGAGTGCGGGCGGTACCGCATCCTCGACTACGCGCCGGCGACGCTTCCCCTCGGGCCCGCGCGTTCGTGACCGGTGCGCGCTGTCAGCGCGAGGGGGGCGGTGCGGTCGTCGTGCCGGCGCGGAACACGCAGTGCAGGTCCTGGGTCACGCCCGGCTCCCCGCGCAGCATCCGGGCGACCTGCTCCCCGGCGGCCCTGCCCTTCTCCACCGCGGGCTGCACGCTCGTGGTGAGGGTGAGATCGCCGAGGCCGTCGAGCGGGATCCCGTCGAAGCCGGCCACCGAGAGGTCTTCGGGGACACGGAGTCCGAGTTCCTCCGCGGCACGGATCACGCCGACGGCGAGCAGGTCGCTCTGCGCGAGCACGGCGGTCGGCCGGGTGGCGGGATCGGCCAGCAGCATCCGGCCGACGAGGATGCCCTCGTCGATGAGGCTTCCGGAGGCCGAGATCGCCGGGGCGTCGGGGAAGATCTCACGCATCCCGGCGAGACGGTCGACCGTCACGTCGACGGTCGCGTTCGCCAACCGCTCCGGCGTGATGAGGCTGCGCTCGCGCTCCGCGTCCAGCGAGAGGGTGACGAGCGCGACGTCCTGATGACCGAGGTCGCGCACGTGACGGGCGATGTCCGCGGAGGCGGCGACGTTGTCCAGCGTGATGCGCGGCACATCGAGCCCCGCATCGCCCTCGATGACGACGACCGGGAGACCGCGTCCGAGCACGATCTCCAGGGACGCGCGGGTGCGCCCGGAGCATCCGATGAGCACCACGGCGTCGACGGGAGCGCTCGCGATGGCAGAGCCGTCCTCGCCCGGCTCGTCGCGCATGAGGAGGATCCCGGCGCTGAGGTCGGCCAGGCCGTCGGTGAGGCCGTCCATCATCGCGGTCGTGACCGGATCGAGGAACGCCGCGCGCAGATGTCCCTCCAGGACCACCGCCACGATGCCGCTGCGCCCGCGCCGGAGGGAGGCGGCGCGGGGATCGGGGCCGGTGTAGCCGAGGTCGGTCGCGGCGGCGAGCACCCGGTCCCGGGTGGCGGGTGCGACCTTGGCCTTGCCGCTGAAGACGACGGACGCGGTCGAGGTGGCGACCCCCGCCTCGCGAGCCACATCGGCGATCGTGGGCCGTCGCGGCGTCTCCCTGGTCATACTCCGAGGATAGCCCGGTTCCGTCACCGAAGGTCGAATCGATTCGATAGGCTGTCCGCCATGGACACCGCCCTCACCCGCTCGCAGTTCGTGCGCTGGCGCACCGCGATCTTCGCCATCTTCCTCGCCAGCGGCCTCTCGATCGCGACCTGGGCCTCCCGCGTGCCGGGGATCAAAGAGGCGCTCGACCTCGACAACGCGCAGGTCGGCCTCATCCTGCTCGGCATGGGCGTCGCGTCCATCCTCGGCATCTCCACCAGCCCCGCGGTGATGGCGCGGACCGGCGCGCGACGCGGCATGCTCCTGGCGATGCTCACGTTCGCGACCGGCATCGCGCTCGTCGGCCTCGGCGCCACCGTCTTCGGGTCGGTGCCTGTCGTGCTCGTCGGCATGGTGCTCTTCGGTTTCGGCAACGGCTGCGTGGACGTGATGATGAACGTCGAGGCCACCGCCATCGAACAGCAGATGGGCCGCACCATCCTGCCGGTCTTCCACGCGTTCTTCAGCTTCGGCACCGTGCTCGGCGCCGGTATCGGCGCCCTCGCCGCGGCGCTCAAGGTCGACGTCGGCACGCACGCCGTCTCGATGGGCGCCCTCATCGCCGCGATCGCCGTCGTCTGCTTCTTCCAGGTGCCGGTGCGCGAGGCCGCGCTCGACCCCGAGGACCACGAGAAGCCCCCGTTCCGTCAGCGGATGCACACCGCCCTCGAGGCCTGGCGCGAACCCCGCACCTACCTGCTGGGAACCGTCATGCTCGGCATGTCCTTCGCGGAGGGCGGGGCCAACGACTGGATCGCCCTGGGCACCGAGCAGGGGCACGGGTTCGCGGAGGGCACGGGGGCCGTCGCCCTGGCGGTGTTCTCCGTCGGGATGACGGTGGTGCGCCTCTTCGGCGGACCGCTGGTCGACCGGTTCGGCCGGGTGCTGGTGCTGCGCATCCTGGCCGCGACGGCCGCCACCGGAATCCTGCTGTTCATCCTCGCGCCCACACTGCCGCTGGTCCTCGTCGGCGCAGCCCTGTGGGGCATCGGCGCGTCGCTCGGCTTCCCCCTCGGCATGTCGGCGGCGGCGGACGACCCGGCCAAGGCCGCCGCACGGGTGAGTGCGGCGGCGACGATCGGCTACGTGGCGTTCCTCGGCGGCCCTCCCGTGCTCGGCGTCATCAGCGAGCACATCGGGCTGCTCAACACGCTCTTCATCCTCGTCGCGCTCGTGGTGCTCTCCGGCCTGTTCTCCGGCGCCGCCCGGCCGCTCCGCACGGAGGAGAAGGCTCCGGCGGTTCCGACCACCGAGCGCTGACCTCAGTCCTCGACACCGCGCTCCAACGCGGCCGCGTGTGACCGGCTACGCGCCCCGAGCTTGTCCGCGTTGGGGCCGTATTCCAGTTCTGTATCTGCTTCATATTGGTGACGAAGCGCGTCCTTTCAGGGGCTCAAGAGGCTGTCCCCCGAATGGTGGACAGACAGTGCCCTTGGGGGCTGCTTACCGTGGCTCCGCGCCAGCCTTCGCGTTGGCGCCAGAAAGGAATGCGATGTTGCGAAGGAAGCTGGGGATTGTTGGCGCTCTCACGGCGGTTGCTGCGCTTGCGGTGCCGATGGTCTCACCGGCCTATGGGGCGGATGACTCAGTGGATGACGCTGAAGTGGTGGCTGCGACGATCGAAGCCGCTGCGCCATCGACGGAGTTGTCCAGCCCGGGCGAGGTTGTTGCTGGTCAGCTTGTGACGACTGTTGGTGATGTTGAGTCTTCCGTGCCGCTGTCATCAGAAGATGAGGTCATCGTGACAAGGGCAACCGCGGACGGAGAGCAGGCGGCGAGTATCGCGCTTCCTGACGAGCTTCCGGTTGATGCTGGTGTTGTTGCTGCCGACGGGACCGTCGTATATGCCGCCGATGACGGCTCGAATGATGCTGTCACCGTTCAGACGCTCGAAGACGGGTCTACACGTATTCAAACGGTGATCGGAAGCGCGGATAGTGCTCACGAGTTCGGCTACCGGATGGACGGGTATCAGCCCTATCAATCCGATACCGGGGAAGTGATCTTCATCGACGGTCAGAATGACGCGGTCCCGGTGGCGGCTCCTTGGGCTACTGATGCGGACGGGCGTGCCGTCCCCACTCGGTACGAGGTCCGCGGGGACGAGCTGTTTCAGATGGTCTTTCCTGTGGCGCAGGCGAATCTTGCGCAGGGGGAGAATCCCAAGACTTGTCTGTTCTTCACTGCTGCCCCGATCCCCGGCGTAATCTGGAGGGTCAAGTGTTGAACGGAGAACCGCTGATGGTGAACGAACCGATCATCTATCTCCTCACCGTTCTTCTCGGAGCGAGCGTGGGTATCAGTTTCGCGTCGACCGCGGTGGGACCGTTTCGCTGGCCGGGTCGGGTGGCGGGGCTCCTGGTCCTGAGCGTTGTCGTCATCGCTGGCTTCATCATCGGCGCGCGGGCTGTGTGGATCGGGCCCATCTTCGTGCTCGCGCTGTTCGTTACGAACGTGATGGTAGGGGCTTCCCTACGGCGAGACGACCCCGTGTTCCTCGCCCAGTCGTACTGGCGGCGTGTCCTCCTTGTGAGTAGGGGCTACAAGAGCGAGCCGAGCGCCGCTGCGGGAGAACCTGACCGTTCCAACGCTCAGACTTAGGTGGTCATAGCTCAGCGCCACGTTGCTTCCACGCGATAGACCCCGTGGGTGCCGCCCTGTGGGCATCGGCGCCTCGCTGCTCTTCATCCTCGTCGCGCTCGTGGTGCTCTCCGGCCTGTTCTCCGGCGCCGCCCGGCCGCTCCGCACGGAGGAGAAGGCTCCAGCGGTTCCGACCACCGAGCGCTGACCTCAGTCCTCGACACCGCGCACCAACGCGGCCGCGTGTGACCGGCTACGCGCCCCGAGCTTGGTGAGCACGTTCGACACGTGGGTCTTCACGGTCGGCACCGAGATCTTCAGGCGCGCGGCGAGCTGGGCGTTCGACCACCCCTGCAGGATCCCGTCGAGGACGTCCCGCTCCCGCGGCGTCAGTTCCGGGAGCACGAACGTCGTCATCGGCGGCGGCTCCGAGGCGGACGCCGCCACCGCGGCGAGCGCACGCCGGGTGACTCGCGGGTCCAGCGCCCCCTCTCCGGCAGCGACAGCACGCACGGCCTGGACGAGGGTCGGCGCGTCGACGGTCTTCAGGAGGAAGCCGACGGCCCCGGCGCGGATCGCCGCGAGCACGAGCTCATCCTCGTCGAAGCTCGTCAGCACGAGGACATCTCCCAGTCCGCGCTCCACGATCTCGCGGGTGGCCGAGACCCCGTCACGTCCCGGCATGCGCAGGTCCATGAGGACCACGTCCGGCCGGAGCGCCGCCGCGTTGCGGACCGCGACCTCCCCGTCGGCCGCCTCGCCCACCACGGCGATGTCGTGCGTCTCCAGCATGATGCGCAGGCCCGCCCTGATCGCGCCGTGGTCGTCGGCGAGCAGCACGGTCGGCGCGGTCATGCCCGCACCTCCACCGGCAGTCGTGCCTCGACCAGCCAGCCGTCGGGCTCCGGTCCGGCCCGGAACGTCCCGCCCAGGGCGGTGATGCGCTCCCGCAGCATCTGCAGCCCCCACCCGTCGCCGCCCTGCCCGGCGGTCGCGGTCGGCGCCCCGCCTCGCGACCGCACCGCGACGCTGGCCGCCCCGTCGGCCGGGCCTATCGTGACCTCGACCACCGCCCCGTTGGCATGGCGGACGCAGTTTCCCAGCGCCTCGCGCACCACCCGCACCACCGCCTGCTCCCCGCCCCCGCCGAGCGCGCCCGGATCGTCGACGGCGAGCCGCACGTCCAGCCCCGAGCGCCGGGCCTCGGCGGCGAGGCGGTCGAGGTCGGCCCACCCCGGCGTCGGAGCGAGCGCGCCGTCGCCGCGGCGCAGCACCCCGATCATCGTGCGCAGGGCTCCGTGCGCGTCCAGCCCGGCATCCCGCACGGCCTGCAGCGCGGCACGGTCGTCGGACCGGTCCGGCGGAGCAGCGAGCGCCGCCTCGGCCCGGATGGCCATCGCCATCACGTGCCCCGCCACCACGTCGTGCAACTCCCTGGCCATGGTCTCCCGCTCGCGCTGCACCGCCTGCACCCGGTCTTTGGCGGCGGTCGCCGCGGCGTCTTCCGCCCGCTGACGGTGCAGCTCGGCCAGCTCGTGCGCCTGCGACACCGCCACCGCCCACCAGTAGTCGGTGCCGAAGATCGCTCCGAACTGCACGCCGAACAGCAGCGCGACCGGTGGTTCTGCCCCCGAGAAGAGCAGGGCGGCGAGGAAGAGCGCGATGGTCGCCGTGCCCAGCAGCACCAGCAGCACGCGGCGCCCACGCGGGCCGGCGAGGAAGGCCGCCGTCCACAGCACGTCCAGCAGCACCACCAGCGTCCCGACGCCGCCGACGGTGACAAGGTCGGCGACGAAGAGCACGGTGACGAGGGCCAGCACGGTCCACGGGTGCCGACGCTTGCCGAGGGCCAGAGCGCAGGCCGGGATGGCGAGCACCAGCGCCCCCCACGGCGAGACGTCCTCGGGCAGCAGCGAGAAGGGGCCCCAGATCCCGTGGAACCCGAGAGCAGCCATGATCGTCGCGAGGACGGCCATGCCGACGGGGTCCACCCACCATCGGTGCCGCCGGTACCAGGCGGCGGGCCCTCCGTCGGCCGGATCGTGCATGCCCTCATGCAACCACGGCCCGCACTCCGTCGCATCCGACCAAAGGATGAGGGGGTCTGAACGACCCCGACTTTCGCCCGATCCGCGTCCGCCCAGGGGTCGGGATCGTAAAGGCATGGAACTCTTCGGTGGGCTGCCGCTGCCCCTCTCCCTCGCCGTGCTCGCGCTCATCGACGGTCTGAGCGTCGGGACACTGCTCATCCCGGTCTTCCTGCTGCTGCACCCCGGGCGTGTGCGCGCCGGGCGGATCCTCCTCTATCTCGCGACGATCGCCGTGTTCTATCTCGTGGTCGGACTCCTCTTCCTGTGGGGGCTGGTGAACCTCGTCGACGTCGCCTCCGACTTCCTGAGCTCCCCGGCGGGAATGATCACCCGCCTCGTCGTCGGCGCCGCCCTCCTCGTCACGGCGTTCGTGATGCCGACGAAGCCCGCCGAAGCAGCGCCGGGCGGGGCGCCCACGGCCGCCGTCGCGACGCCGGATCCCGGCATGCCGGGCAGAGACCCCGTGTCGGCATCGGGCGCGCAGATGCAACCTCCCGCTCCGTCCGCCGCCGCCGCGACGGCCGCGCCCCGGCCCGGACGGATCACCCGCTGGCGGGAACGGCTGCTCGACCCGAAGACGCGCGGGTTCGCGGTCATGGCCGTCGCCATCGCCGCCGGCCTCGTGGAGGTCGTGACGATGCTCCCCTACATCGTGGCGATGACGATGCTGGCGGACGCCGGCGTCGACACCTCGCTGCGGATCCTGTCCCTGGCCGGATACTGTGCGCTCATGATCGCCCCGGCCGTCGTGCTCCTCGTGCTGCGGCTGGTGGCGGCCCCGCTCGTGCAGCGGCCGCTGGAGCGCTTCGCCGCCTGGATGGAGCGGACGGGCGCGGAGAACACCGCCTGGATCATCGGCATCATCGGCTTCCTCATCGCCCGGTCGGCCGCCACCGAGCTCGGGCTCTTCGGCGCGATCTTCTGACCGCGACCACGGCGACGACGAAGTAGGCTCGTCGGGTGCGTCTCGTCATCGCCCGCTGCTCGGTCGACTACACCGGTCGGCTCAACGCCCATCTTCCGCTCGCCACCCGCCTGCTCGTGCACAAGGGTGACGGGAGTCTGCTCGTGCACTCCGACGGCGGCAGCTACAAGCCGTTGAACTGGATGAGCCCGCCGTGCGTGCTCGCCACCGAGGACCCGGGCGAGGAAGAAGCCGGCGCCGGCGTCGTCGAAGTGTGGCGCGTGACCCACAAGAAGACCGGCGATGCCCTCCGCGTGCAGATCTACGAGGTCATCCACGACTCCAGCCACGAGCTCGGGATCGACCCCGGGCTGCAGAAGGACGGCGTCGAGGCGGACCTGCAGCGCCTGCTCGCGGAGCAGGTGGACCGCGTCGCCGAGGGTGCCACCCTGGTGCGTCGCGAGTACCCCACGGCCATCGGCCCGGTCGACCTGCTGGTGCGCGACGCCGACGGCGTGGCGATCGCGGTCGAGGTCAAGCGCCGCGGCGACATCGACGGCGTCGAGCAGCTCACCCGCTACCTCGAGCTCCTGGGTCGCGACCCCCACCTCGCCCCGGTGCAGGGCGTGTTCGCCGCCCAGGAGATCAAGCCGCAGGCCCGCGTCCTCGCCGAGGATCGCGGAATCCGCTGCCTCGTGCTCGACTACGACGACATGAAGGGCATCGAGTCGGGCATCCCCCGCCTCTTCTGACCTCAGCGCGTCGAGACCAGACGCGGCTGCGGACCCTCGAGCCGCGCGATCGCGATCTTCACCTCGGTGAGCTCGTGCTCGATCCGGTCGAACTTCGCGTCCTGGATCGCGAACCTCGCGTCAATCGCGGCGAACCGCGTGTCCATCCGACCGATCATCCAGCCGAATCCGCTGATGATCGCGACGAGAGTCGTCGCGGCCGTCGCCAGCATCGTGATGACTTCCACCGACACGTACATGCCCCCATTCTCACCCGTGATCCCGCCGCTGTCACGACTATAGGTCGACGTGAAGGGTGTTCACGTGTTCGGTGGATAAACCCGTTTCGTGCACACCTGTGCAGGACGGGCGGGCACCCGTTCGCGGGACCCTAGGCTGGAGGCATGCCCTCTTCGCCTTACTCGTGTGTGCTGTGGGACGTCGACGGGACCATCGTCGACGCCTCGGTCGGGATCCTGCGTCGCCTGAACATCGCCCTGACACACTTCGGCCACCCGGCGCCGACGCGGGAAGAGCTCGTGCACTGGATCGGTCCTCCCATGTTCCAGTCCTTCCAGGACCAGGCGGGGATGACGCCGGAGCAGTCGGCCGAGGCCGTGGCGTTCTACCGCACCCTCGGCAAGGCCGACGGGTACACGACCGACGTGCAGACGTATCCGGGCGTCGCCGAGCTGATCCACGACCTGCACGCGGCGGGTGTCCCCCAGGCGACGGCGAGCTCGAAGCCCGAGAACCAGGTCGACGCCCTGGTCGATCACTTCGGACTCCGGCCGTCGTTCCTCACGACCGTGGGCGCCACGCCGGACGAGGCCACGCTCGCCTCCAAGACCGACATCGTCGCCGAGGCGCTGCGACGGCTGCGCGAACTCGGCGCCGACACCTCCCGCCCGGTCCTCGTCGGCGACCGGCATCATGACGTCGAGGGCGGTCTCGCCAACGGCGTGCCCGTGATCTTCGTGGGCTGGGGATTCAGCGACCCGCACGAGGGCGACGACGCGGCGTTCCGCGTCGCGACCGTCGACGAGCTGCGCGCACTCCTCCTGCCCTGACCGGCCCGAGGCCGCCAGGGAAGACGAAACTCCCCGCCGGGTCAGCGCCTGCGCGTGATTCCGACGGGGAGTTCCCGGTGTTGCTTCCGCCTCAGACGGGGCGGATGTTCTCTGCCTGCAGGCCCTTGGGGCCCTGCGCCACATCGAACTCGACCCGCTGGTTCTCTTCGAGAGAGCGGTAGCCGGATGACTGGATGGCGGAGTAGTGCGCGAAGACGTCAGCGCCTCCGTCGTCGGGGGAGATGAAGCCGAAGCCCTTCTCCGAGTTGAACCACTTGACCGTGCCCTGGGTGCTCATGTACTGCCTGTTCTGCTGATGTAGAAGCCGACGCAGGGGTGCACCGACATCGCTAACGCTAGTGGAGGGGACCCCCAGCGGAATAGTCGTTGCGAGAAGGTAATCCAAATGTTGCATGAGCGGACGCGCCCGGAAAATGGTGTGGCCCTCACCGCGGGGGGAGCGATGAGGGCCGAAGACGACCGGAGGGTGCGTCAGAAACAGCCTAACCCCTCCACGCGCTTCTTGTCCCCCTTTTGGGGGACAAATCTGAAAAATCTTCGTGGCGACCGGCCGGAGAGCGGCCCTCTCGAGGAGTTCATTGGGGACTGAACTACTCGAGAGGGCCCAATCGCATGCACGGATCGTCCGGCCCGTGGGGAGGGCCTCCGCCTCCTGGGGAGAGGCGTAGACGATCGATCCCCTTGCATGCACTTTCACCCTAGGGGAGGACGCGATCTCCCGCCATGGACCTTGACAGACGCAGGGGTAGCCTGAATCGGTGACCATGCTGAACAAGGACATGACGCTCTGCATCTCGCTGTCGGCACGGCCGAGCAACAACGGCACGCGCTTCCACAACCATCTGTACGAAGCCCTCGGTCTGAACTGGATCTACAAGGCCTTCGCTCCGACCGATCTGAGGCAGGCGATCGAGGGGGTGCGCGGCCTCGGCATCCGCGGGTGCGCCATCTCGATGCCCTACAAAGAGGACGTCATCGCCCTCGTCGACCGCATGGACCCCTCAGCGCAGGCCATCGATTCCGTCAACACGATCGTGAACGATGACGGCGTGCTCACGGCCCACAACACCGACTACTCGGCGATCGCGCAGCTGATCGCGGAGAACGACCTCGACCCCGCGTCCTCGGTCCTCCTCCTCGGCTCGGGCGGCATGGCGAAGGCGACGGCGGCCGCGTTCCGCGATGCCGGCTTCACGGACGTGACCATCGTCGCCCGGAACGCATCCGCGGGCCGTGCCCTCGCCGAGCTGTACGGCTTCGCCTGGCGCGCGGAGGCCGGAGACACCACCGCCGACGTGATCGTGAACGTCACCCCGATCGGCATGGCCGGGGGTGCGGAGGCGGACGCACTCGCCTTCCCCGAGTCCACGGTGGACGCCGCTGGAGTCGTGTTCGACGTCGTCGCCCTGCCCGCCGAGACCCCGCTCATCGCCGCCGGTCGGGCCGCGGGCAAGACGGTGATCACGGGCGCCGAGGTCGCGACGCGACAGGCGCTCGAGCAGTTCGTCCTCTACACCGGGATCCGTCCGTCCGCAGAGCAGGTGCGCGCCGCCGAGGAGTTCATGCGGGCGGGAGCGTGAGGCGATGAGCCCGGGTCAGGACGCGCGACCCTCGGCCAGGTAGCCGAGGCGGTGCAGCGTCTCGGCGTTCCGCCAGCGGAGCATCGGCGTCGTCAGGAACCGGGGCACCATCGTCGCCGGGCCCTTCACCGGCTCCTCATCGATGCGCACCTGGCATCCGGTCGGAGTCGACCGCGCGCGGATCGTCACCTGCGCCTCGCCGACCGGCCAGCCGCGTGCCCGCATCACGGCGCGGTGCGGAGGGTGCCACTCGACCAGCTCCGTCGTGTCGTCGAGGAGCGCGGGCCACGTGCCGACCGAATGGTGCAGCTGGGCCCCGGCCGCCGGCCAGGAGTCGTCCACGTCACGCATGCGGGACGCGCCGACCACCCACGCGGGGTAGAGCCAGCCGTTCGCCAGCACGCGGAACACGTCATGAGTGGTGCACGTCAGGTCGCGGGTGTTGGTGGCCATGGTTCCTCCGTTCCCTGCCATCCTGGGTGCTTCGAGCGTCGGTCGGACAGGTGCTTGACATCGGCGGCACCGACAGCCCGGCTAGCACAATCGATCCGAAGTCGCCTCCCCCTTGGGCCCCCTCGCGGCCACGTGACAGGGTCGGATCATGCTTCAGCGACTGACTTCCCGACTGTCCGACGGCCTCGACGCGGTCCTGCAGGAGGACTCGCCGTCGCTGCTCACCCGGGGCTACGACTTCGGCGAGCGCATCTGGCGCCGAGCCCGCCCCGGCGCCCGCTCCGCCCCGATGCGCCTCCTCGGGCACCCCGCCGCCTTCGTCCGCGGAGCCGAGGGGGTGGAGCTGTTCTACGACGAGAGCCGCATCGCCCGCGCCGGCGCCATGCCGGGGGTCATCCGCGAACCGCTCTTCGGGCACGGCTCGGTGCACGCGCTCGACGGCGCGGCGCACCGCCACCGCAAAGCCACCTTCGTGGAGGCCGCGTACGAGGATGCCCAGGTCGAGCGGCTCACGCCCTTCCTCGAACGGGAGTGGGCAGCGGAGCTCGAGGACTGGCGCGCCGGCGGCACCCGGACCGCGTACGACGCCGCCGTCGGTGCGTTCGGTCGCGCCATGATGCGGTGGGCGGGATTGCCCGGCACGGCCGCGGCGCACACCCGATGGGCAGCCCGACTCGCGCAGATCGTCGACGGATTCGGTGCTCCCTACTCCCCCGCCTATGTCGAGGCCTTCGCGAACCGCATCTTCTCCGACCGCCATGCGCGACGCCTCATCGAAGCCGTCCGCGCCGGCGATCTGTCGGCCCCCGAGGGCACGGCACTCGCCCTGTGGGCCGCGCACCGCGACGAGACCGGGGCGCTCCTGCCCACCCAGGTCGCCGGCGTGGAGCTGCAGAACAGCATCCGCCCGATGATCGCCGCCGCGCGGTTCGTGGCTTTCGCCGCGAAGCAGTTGCACGATCACCCCGAATGGCGCACTCGGATCGCCGCCGAGACCTCCGAGCGCGGGGCCCTGGTCGGGGGGACCCTGGCGACGATGTTCGCGCAGGAGGTGCGGCGGACGGGGCTGTTCGTGCCGATGCTGCCTGGTCGCACCACCACCGAGGTCGAGATCGAGGGGGTGACCGTCCCGGAGGGCGGCCGGGTCGTGCTCGACATCCTCGGCACGAACACGGATGGGCGGTCGTGGTCCCACCCCGAGCGCTTCGCCCCCGAGCGCTTCACCGACGTGGACGACTACGAGGACCTCGTGACCTTCGTCCCGCAGGGCGGGGGCGACGTCGCCACCGGACACCGCTGCCCTGGGGAGAAGCTCGTCATCGCCGGCCTCTCCGCCGCCGTCGCGGTGCTGAGCGACCCGGAGCTGACGGTGCTCGACGAGGGACTCGACGTGAACCGTCGCCGCCTTCCCACCAAGCCCTCCTCGGGTGGGCGGGTGCGTGCCACCGGTTCCGGGAGCGGCTGCCCGTTCCACTGAGTCCTGGGATCGCACGTCGTCCACGACCTGTCAACCGGGTGGCCATGCTGTCGCTCGCCCGAGAGCGTGGAGGGACGACGGACATCGAGACGTGGAGGACATGATGAAGGCACTCACCTGGCAGGGCAAGCGGAACGTGACGGTGGAGGAGGTCGCCGACCCGGTCATCCAGCAGCCGGCGGACGCCATCGTCCGGATCACCTCGTCGGCCATCTGCGGATCCGACCTGCACCTCTACGAACTGCTGGGCCCGTTCCTCGACCGCGGGGACATCCTCGGGCACGAGCCCATGGGCGTCGTGGTGGAGGTCGGCGCGAACGTCACGAAGCTGAAGCCCGGCGACCGCGTCGTGATCCCGTTCAACATCTCCTGCGGGGCGTGCTTCTTCTGCCTCCGCGGGCTGCAGTCGCAGTGCGAGACGACCCAGGTGCGCAAGTACGGCAGCGGCGCGGCACTCTTCGGCTACACCAAGCTCTACGGCCAGGTCCCCGGCGGGCAGGCCGCGTACCTCCGCGTGCCGCTGGCCGACTACAACCACATCCCGGTCGGGCCGGACCTGCCGGATGAGCGCTACCTCTTCCTCAGCGACATCCTGCCGACCGCATGGCAGGGCGTGGAGTACGCGCAGCTTCCCGAAGGCGGGACGCTCGCGGTGATGGGACTCGGCCCCGTCGGGCAGTTCGTCAGCCGGATCGCCCGGCACCGCGGCCACCGCGTCATCGCGGTCGAGCCGGTGGCGGAGCGGCGCGCGATGGCGGAGCGGCAGGGCATCGAGACGCTCGACCTCACGGACACGGCCGTCGAGGAGATCCGCGATGCCACCGAGGGTCGTGGTGCCGACGCGGTCGTGGACGCGGTGGGCCTGGAGGCACACGGCAACAGCGGCGTGGAGTTCCTGCAGAAGGCGGTCGGACTGCTGCCCGATCCCGCGGCACGGCAGATGCTCGACAAGGCCGGGATCGATCGTCTCGCCGCCGTGTACGCCTCGATCGACGCCGTCCGTCGTGGGGGCACGGTCTCGCTGAGCGGTGTGTACGCGGGCGACGCCGACATCCTGCCGATGAAGACCCTGTTCGACAAGCAGATCAGCATGCGCATGGGACAGTGCAACGTGAAGAACTGGATCGACGACATCCTCCCGCTTGTGGAGGACCCGTCCGACCCGCTCGGCGTGATGGATCTGACGACGCACCACGCGGCCCTGGAAGACGCCCCGGACCTGTACCGGACGTTCCAGGAGAAGAAGGACGGCTGCATCAAGGTCGTGCTGCACCCCTCCGCCGCCTGACGGATCGTCGAGGGGCTCTAGAAGCAACCCGGGTTGACAGCATCGCTGCCAGCAACCTAGGTTGACATCATGGAGTCCCTCGACATCGCCCGCGCCGCCGCGGACACGACCGATCCCCGTGCCGGGCTTCGCGCAGTGGCCTCGTTGCGGACGCTCGCCGACGCTCTCGAACTGCGCCAGGTGGAGGCCGCGCTCCGCGCCGGGATGAGCTGGCAGGCCGTCGCCGACGCCCTCGGGGTCACGCGGCAGGCCGTGCACAAGAAGCACAGTCGTCGCATCGATCCGACGATCCCGGTTCCGCGGCGGAACGCATGAGCCGGTTCACGCAGGCCGCTGCGACCATGCACACCCTCTCGCTCGCGGCGATGGAGGAGGCGTCACGCCTGGGTGTCCGCGATGCCGACATCGATCACCTGCTGCTCGCACTCACGCTCGATGCCGACACCGGCGGACAGGTCCTGCGGCGTGCGGGCGTCGATCTCGACGCCACCCGGACGGCGGTCGAGGCGCAGCACGCCGGACAGCTCCAGGCCGTGGGCGTGGACGCTCCTTCGATCGGCCCCGGTCGCATCGTCTTCCACGAGACCGAGGGCTACGACTGGACGGACCGCGCCCTCGCGGTGCTCCGCGCCGCCACAGGGGGCGGCCGACAGGGCGACTCGGCCGCCGTGCTCCGCGCCCTTCTCGAGGAGCCCAGCGGCCTGATCACCGCCATCCTCGACCGGCTCGCCGTGACGGCGGACGACATCACGGTGCAACTGGATGAGGTCGAAGCCGCAGCCCGCCCGCTGCAGCGACGGCGGGAGATCTCCGGGATCTCCGGGTCACGCTCGATGTTCATCCCGGCGACCATGACGGATGTCTGGACATTGCTCTCGACCGCCGACCGTCTCCCGGACTGGGATCAGAGCGTCGCCACCATCCTCCCCGGACCCGAGGACGGACCCTGGGAGGCGTTCGCCCCCACGACGGCCCCCGATGGACGACCACTCCGGCGCAAGCCGGCATTCCATCGCCTCCGGGTGACCCGTTCGGGGCCGGAGGATCCCACACACGTGGCCTGGCGCTTCGAGCATCCCGACGCCCCGAACGCGAACCCGCGCCTCCTCGCCCTCGCGCTCGAACCGGCGGCGGGCGGCACACAGCTCCGGGCGACGCTGACATGGGAGACCAGGCGACGCGGACCGATCCGACGAGCGCTGCGGTCCCCCTTCGCGCCCCTCCTGCGCGGGCTGGTGTTCATCCAACTCGTACAGGTCGAGAGTGGAATCAGTCGGGTCTTCCGCTGATCGGTCGCTCAGCCCTCTTCATGCCGCGGACCGACGCCGGGCTCCTTGCTGTGGGTCGACTCATAGGCGGGCTCCGGCGGATTCTTCGACGCAGGGTCCACGCGGGCCGCGTTCCCCGCGCCGGCGTCGGCTCCGGCCCCGCCGGCCGGCACGTCCTGAAGAGCGTCCGGATCGTCGCCTCCGCGCTCGGCGAGGTGTGCCGCGATGCCTTCTCGCGAAGGCTCCTCATCGGACTCGACGACGTCCTCCTCCTCGGGTCGCAGAGGCTCCTCCGGCTGCAGCGGCTCATCCGGGTACATGAAGGCTTCCGGGTTCGACATGACGCGCTCCTCTCGTGACGGAGACTCCAGCGTGCGTCGGATCGGCGCTCAGGACAGGCCCGTTGACACAACGGTGGCACCCCGGTAGCCCATCGCCCGGGTACCGGCGGGTGCCACGATCGAGCGCCGCACCCGCCGGGCCGGAGTCCTCAGCTCTTCGCGCCCTTGCGAGGCTTGAGGAACTCGTCCGGGGCGTTCTTCGCGCGCTTCGCCGCCCGCTTCTCCTTGAGAGAGAGCTGCGGCGCCTTCTTTCCGGCGCGACCCGGTGTGGACTTTCCTGACATGGCGCTTCCCCTTTGTGACTGGCTGGCGTAACCCCCGACCATACCCGGAAGCACAGGGAAGTCAAATTTCCCGCTGAACGGGAGAAAAACGCCTGAGCGAATCGCTCTGCAACCCTGTACGGAACCGTGATCGTCTCTCACTTCTTTTGAATGACTCAAAATAACGTGGTACGGTCGGAGGACAGCAACCGGTCAGGCAGACCGCTCCGCACGCCACTCAGAGGGCCGCCTGCGGAGGCGCGCCGCCGCAGCCCGTGCGCCGGAGTCGGGGAGAGCACCCCCCGCGGTCCGACGTGCGCAGCGCGAGGGACACACGTCCCTCGGCGCGAGCCTGCCCATCCGCCCCGAGAGAGGAATCCCCATGCCAGAGACACGACCCACCGACCATCGCCGCACGGGGTTCACCTCGATGCCGCATTCCTTGGGTCGCGGCGGCCGCGAGGACATCGTCTGGGAGGCGCTCGAGCGGGTGGATGGGAAGCCCGCGCCCGCGATCGGCGTCATGCAGGCGGCGATGGGCACGGAGGCGCAGATCCGCCTGACCCAGGACGTGATCCGCGCCTACCTCGATGCGCAGGGCGTCCGCGACACCCGCGAGTGGGCGGCACGCCGAGGCGGTGTCGCATGAGGCGTCGACTCCGCTCCGACGTCCGGGAGCACTCCGACACCGTCCTCCGCCTGCAGCCGGCAGAGCTCCACGAGACCGCACCCTTCGCACCCGGCGACGACCGCTTCGTCGCCGAACTCGCCTCCCCCGGCCTCGGGGCGTGCTCATTCGTCCTCGGTCCGCAGGGCACACCTCCACCCGCGTGGATCGTGCTCGATTATGCCGACGGGCAGCAGCGCCGGTGGCGGCGTGCGCGGCGGGCAGGCGATCGGCATTTCTTCACCCTCGCGGAGGACACCGCGAGCGCGGGATACATCACAACTGTTGCCTGAGGCAACTTTGAGGCGTACCCTGGACACATGACCACCGGCGAAGACGTCGCCGGCATCCACCTGGCCCTCGTCCGCGTGGTGTCGGAATGGAGTGAGAGCGATCTGCAACGCCAGGTCGCCGAGGCCGTCGACGTCGCCCTCGATCCGTCCGCCATCCGCGCGCTCTACCTGCTCGGGATGAACGGCGGTGCGATGGGCTTCGGCGACCTGGCCGCGCACGCGACACTGTCGCGGCCGACCACGTCGAAGCTCGTCGCCCGCATGGCGACGCAGGGCGTCGTCGACCCCGTGCGCTCGGGACGCACGGTCGAGGTGCGCCTGACGGACGCGGGCCGGACGGCCTATACGCGCCTGGTCGAGGCCGGCCATCGCATGGTCGGCGATGCGGTCGCAGGCTGGTCACCGGACGAGATCGACGGATTCCGCCGCCAGCTCGGCCGCTTCGTCACCGCACTGTCCGGCACGCCGCCGGTCGTGTCCATCAAGGAGGAAACCCCATGACCCGCACCTATGTCGTCACCGGATCCGCATCCGGCATCGGCGCCGCCACCGCCGAGCTGCTCCGCTCTCAGGGCCACACCGTCATCGGCGTCGACCTCGCCGGCGTCGAGGTCGACGGAGATCTGTCCACCCACGAGGGGCGTCTGGCCGCGGCGAGCGCCGTGGTCGAGGCGGCCGACGACGGGATCGACGCCGTCATCGCCTGCGCCGGCATCTCGGCTCCGATCTCGAAGACGATGTCCATCAATTTCTTCGGCGTGACCGAGTTCCTGACCGCGCTGCAGCCCACGCTGAGCCTGGCCGATGCGCCGCGCGCCGCCGTGGTGTCGTCGATGGCCTCGCTGCAGCCGGTGTCGCCCGAGCTCGTCGACGCGGCCCTCGCCGGCGACGAGGCGCGCGCGATCGAGATCGGCGACCGTCTGGCCGCGACACCCGAGGCCGGGTTCCTCAACTACTCGTCCAGCAAGCGCGCCCTGTCGCGGTGGGTCCGTCGCGAGAGCATCGCCCCGGCGTGGGCGGGAGCGGGCATCCCGCTGAACGCCGTCGCCCCCGGCACCGTCATCACGGCGATGACCGCGGGCCTGCTCGACTCGCCCGAGGGTCTGGCCATGGTGGACGCCGCCGTGCCGATGCCCCTGAACTACCACCAGCCGGCGTCCTCCATCGCCGAGCTCCTCGTCTGGCTCACCAGCCCGGTCAACACCCACATGGCGGGTCAGACGATCTACTGCGACGGCGGAGCCGACGCCGTCCTGCGCGGCGACGACATCTGGTCCTGGAACGACGCCCCCCAGAGCTGAGACCTGCACTGCTCAGCCGCTGTTCCGGGAGCGCGGGTATCCTGAGGGTGTCTCCGGCACCCGGAGCAGCGGACGAGGGAGCAGTACCCGCACACGACGACTGACTCATGAAGGAGTCCGTCATGATCCGGTCGTTCATCACCCGCACCGACCTGCTGCGTGTGGCCCTGGGCTGGGGCGCGGTCGTCGCCCTGCTCGCCCTGCACCCGTTGCTCGCGCCTCCCGTGCCGGGACCACTCCTGGTCGTCGCCCTCCTCGCGATCGTCGCCGTGATCCTCGTGTGCGCGTTCGGCGTCGTGAAGCAGGCCGAGGCCCTCGCCCACCGGCTGGGCGATCCCTACGGATCCCTGGTGCTGACCCTGTCGATCGTGCTCATCGAGGTGATCCTCATCTCGGCGGTCATGCTCGGGCCGGGCGAGCACGCCACCATCGCGCGCGACTCGGTCATGGCCGTCTCCATGATCATCCTCAACCTCGTCATCGGCCTGGCCCTCCTCCTCGGCGGACTCCGCCATCGGGGCATGGCGCACAACCGCACCGGCACATCCGCGTACCTGTCGATGCTCGTGGTCCTCGTCGCTCTGGCGTTCGGACTTCCGGGGCTCATCGGCCACGGCGGTGCGTACACGGTCGGCCAGGAGATCCCGATCATCGTGCTCACACTCGTCCTGTACGCATTCTTCCTGTTCCGGCAGATGGGTGCGCAGGCCGATGACTTCACCGAGGTGGACGAGAGGCTGCGGCCAGCCCACACGGCGGCGAACGCGGCACCGCGGACCCCCATCCGCGCGGTGCTCGCGGCCCACCGCGTCGAGGTGCTGACCCGCCTCGTCCTCCTCGTCATCACCGTCGCCCCCATCGTGCTGCTCTCGCACGACATGGCGGCCCTGCTCGACGACGGTCTCGGCCGGCTCGGCGCTCCCGTCGCCCTGGCGGGGCTGCTGATCGCCGGCATCGTGTTCCTCCCGGAGTCGATCACCTCGATCCGCGCGGCCCTGAACGGCGAGGCCCAGCGCGTGAACAACCTCTGCCACGGGGCGCTCGTGTCGACGGTCGGCCTGACCATTCCGGCGGTCCTCCTGATCGGCATGCTCACCGGGCAGCAGGTGGTGCTCGCCGAGTCGCCGGCCAACCTCCTCATGCTCGCCGTCACCCTGCTGCTGTCGGTGACGACGTTCGCGGCGAAGCGGGTCACCGCGATGCACGGGGCCGCGCACCTGGCGACCTTCGCCGTCTACGTGCTCATCCTCTTCAGCTGAGCCGCCTCAGCGGGTCAGCTCGGCGTGGACGGGCTTCGGGATGAAGAGGGAGAAGGTCAGCGCGCCTGCGAGCACGACGGCGCCGGTGAGGAGCGCGGCGACGTAGCCGCCCGCCGCATCCCCGCTGCCGCCGAACGAGGTCTGGGCCGCGTAGATCACGACGAAGCTCAGTCCCGCCCCGAGGTTGATCGCGCCGGTGTCCAACCCGGGGAGCGATCCCGGCCGCTCCTTCGGCGACAGCACGACGCCGAGGCCGTTCAGCATGATGTTGCCGATGCCGGCGTACGTGACGCCGGCCGCGACCGAGAGCAGCAGCAGGGTGACCCGGGAGGACGTCCCGACGTTCGCCACCATCAGCACGAGCACGACGATCGTGCCGATCAGTCCCACCCGGAGCATCGCGCGGTAGCCCACGGTCGCCGCGAGCCGTCCGGTCAGCGGTCCCATCAGCAGGCCGGCGAGCGCGTACGGCATCAGGATCCAGAACGACACCTCCTCGGCGCTCATGGACAGACCCATGCCGGTGTCCTGCGCCAGAGCGGGGACCACGCCGTTCATCACCGCGAAGATGCCGGAGAGGGTCAGCAACGAGGTCGCGGAGAGCGCCCAGGTGGAGCGCTGCTTCAGCTGAGCGGGCGAGACCAGCGGGTCCCGCAGCGCGCCCTCCAGCTTCCAGAGGGCGAGGAACGACACCACGGCCACGACAGCCAGCACGATCACCAGGAGCACGTCCGCCTCGGCGAGCTTCCCGAGCTCGTTCAGGGCGACGAGCATCGACCCGACGGAGACGACCAGGAGCAGCGACCCCCACCAGTCCATGCGCGGACGGTCCTCCGCCATCGTCTCCGGGGCGAGCAGGCGCACGACGAGTGCCGCGGCCACCGCGACTCCGGCCATGGTCCAGAAGATCGAGGCGAAACCGTGATTCGTGGCGAGGTAGCCGCCGAGCAGCGCGTCGCCGCCCGCGATCCCGCCGTTGACGGCCGTGACGACGCCGAGCAGCGTGCCGTACATCTTCGGGTCCGCGACGGCCGCGCGCAGCATGATCAGGCACAGCGGTACGACGGGACCGGAGACGCCCTGGATGAGGCGGCCGACGAAGAGCATC
Organism: Microbacterium sp. Nx66; assembly: GCF_904066215.1. NCBI lineage: Bacteria > Bacillati > Actinomycetota > Actinomycetes > Micrococcales > Microbacteriaceae > Microbacterium > Microbacterium sp. Nx66. The sequence continues at coordinate 40,647 of NZ_LR880474.1, read as the reverse complement.
GGGACGTTCGTCGCGAGCGCCGCGACCACGCAGCCGACGGCCATCACCACGAGCATGCCGACGAGCACCCGGCGCCGTCCGATGAGGTCGCCCAGCCGCGGGAGGAACAGGGTGAAGAGGGCGGCGGCGGTGAAGAACACCGTCTGGGTCGCCGCGATCTCCGATGCCGTCGCGTCGAGCTCGCGCTCCATCGTGACCAGGGCCGGGCTGAGCATGCTCGCGTTCAGCTGGAACGCGAGGCACGCCGCGAGGAGGGCGACCATCAGGGGGGCGACGGCCGTCCGGGGCCGGAGGGCGGTGGTGTGCATGTCGTTCTCACTTCTTCGTGTCAGTGCGGGGGCGCCGGAATGCGTAATCCTTTACGCGCGGCTTATCTTGGGAGTCGAGGCGCCGGTGTCGGCGCCCGACGGGAGTCGAGGTGCGGATGAGGAAGCCGTCGGTGACGCTGCATGATGTGGCAGCCGCGGCCGGGGTGTCGATCGCCACGGTGTCCCGCGCGCTGAACGGCAAGGAGCGCGTCTCCGGAGCCACCGCCGAGCATGTGGCCCGGGTGGCCGAGCAGCTCGGCTATCGGGTCAACCTCATCGGCCGCGGTCTGCGCGAAGGCACCGGCGCGACCATCGGCGTGGTCGTCCCGGTGATCAGCAACCCGTTCTACGGTGAGCTCGTCCATCGCCTCGAGGACCATCTGCAGCGGCGGGGATTCGACCTCGTCATCGCGGACTCGCACGGCGAGGTCGACCGCGAGCGCGCCCGCCTGCGCATGCTCGTCGAGCGCCGCGTCGAGGGGGTCTTCGTGGTCCCGTCCGATGCGGAGCTGTCGTTCGACGCCGTCGCCGATACCGCCCAGCGCCTTCCCCTGGTCCAGGTGGACCGGAGGGTGCTGGACCTGGATGCCGACTTCGTGGGGGTGGACAACGATCATGGCATCGGGCTCGCCGTCGACCATCTGGTCTCGCGCGGCGCCTCTCGCATCGTCCTCGTGTCGGGCAACGACGTCACGTCGGTCGGCCGCGAGCGCCGCGCCGCGTTCGAGGCGATCGTCCGCGCGCGGTCGCTGCCGGTCGAGGAGAACGTGTTCGGCGAATACCTGCTCGCCTTCGGCGAGTCCGCCGTCACCGAGCTGCGAGCGCGCGGTCCGCTCCCGGACGCGATCGTCGCGGGCGACGACCTCGTCGCCGCCGGTGCCGTCGCCGCGCTGAAGCGCGCCGGCCTGCGCGTCCCGGGCGACATCCTCATCACGGGATTCGACGGCACCATGCTGGCGGACGTGTGCGAGCCGCGTCTGACGACCGTGGTCCAGCCGTTCGACGAGCTCGCCGCGGAGGCGGTGGAGGCTCTCGTGCAGCGGAGGGAGGATCCGGACGCCCCGTACGCCCTGCGCCGCGTGGCCCCGACCCTGCGCGTGGCCGAGTCGACGTCTCCCGCGCCGGGCGCGTGACCCTCAGGCGAGTGCTGCGACGGCATCCGTCACCAGGTTCCAGAAGGCCGGCACGTCGAGGGTCAGCGCGACGTCGGCGTTCGGCTCCTTGCCGAGCATGTCGTGGAGGTCGACACACGTCGCCCCTGCCGTGAACTCGCCGGCCGTCTCGATGTCGACATGGCAGCGCTGCACCGTGGCGACGGCGCGATCGATCGCGATGGCGACGGTGATGGGGTCGTGCAGCGGTCCCTCCGGCATCCCCTCGGCCTTGTCGTACGACGCGGAGAAGAAGCGCAGCAGTTCCACGCCGAACGCCGCCGTGCGGTTGCCGACCGCCGCGATCCGCTGCACGACCTCTTCGGTGATGAGCGCCTGGTGGGAGATGTTGAGGCCGACCATGGTGAGCGGCAGACCGGAGGCGAACACGACCGCCGCGGCCTCGGGGTCGGCCCAGGCGTTGAACTCGGGATAGGCGCCGACGTTGCCGCGTCCGGTCGATCCGCCCATCCAGATGATCTCCTTGATGTTGCGAGCCGCCTCCGGGTGCTGCTGGAGGAGCAGGGCGATGTTCGTCAGCGGGCCCGTGGGGATCACCGTGATCGGCTCCGCGGAGGCCTTCAGGGTCTCCGCGAGGAAGTCGACGGCGTGCCGCGGGTCGAGCGGGACCGTGGGCTCGGGGAGGACGGGTCCACCGAGGGCGTTGTCCCCGTGGATCCAGGCCCCCGGGGTGAGCTCGCGGCGGAGCGGCTTGTCGGCTCCCGCAGCTACGGGGACGCCGGTCACGCCCGCGACCGTGAGGGCGATCTGCGCGTTCCTGGTGGTGTGTTCCAGGTAGCCGTTGCCGCCGACGGTCGTGACGCCGCGGAGGTCGATGCGCTCGTCTCCCGCCGCCAGCCAGATGGCGAAGACGTCGTCGTGGCCGGGGTCGCAGTCGAGGAGGACGGGGACGGGCATGGGGTGCTCCTTTGCAATCGGGTGTGCGTAAACGTTTACACTCTTTCTCATGAACGTCAAGCCGGACGCTGTCCTCGCCCCTTCCCTCGTCGTCGTCGGGAGCGCCAATGTCGACCTCACCGCCTTCGTCGATCGGCTGCCGACCGCCGGCGAGACCGTCGCCGGGGGCCGGCTCTCGCGCGATCTCGGCGGCAAGGGTGCCAACCAGGCCGTCGCGGCGGCCAAGCTGGGCGGCCGGGTCCGGATGGTGGGGGCCGTCGGGGCCGACGCCGACGGCGCCTGGATGCGCGATGAGCTCGGCCACGCCGGCGTCGACACCGCGGACCTGCGCACGGTCGCCGCGCCCACCGGGACGGCCCTCATCGTCGTGGGTGCCGACGCCGAGAACCAGATCGCGGTGTGCCCCGGCGCGAACGAGCTCGTCTCCCTCGAGGACGTCGCCGTCGGGCCGAACGAGGCCGTCCTGCTGCAACTGGAGATCGCGATGTCCGTCGTCGAGAGCGTCGTCGCCCGCGCCGAGGGGTTCGTCGCCGTCAACGCCGCCCCCGCACAGCCCCTTCCCGACGCGCTGCTCCAGCGGGTGGATCTGTTCATCGTGAACGAGACCGAGCGCGAGCTGATGCCGGAGCTGGCCGATGCCGCCCTCGTCGCCGTGACCTACGGCGCCGCGGGGGCTGCCCTTTTCCGCGGCGGCGAGGAGATCGCACGGGCGGACGGCGTGCCCACCCGCGCGCTCAACACCGTGGGGGCGGGAGACGCCTTCTGCGCCGCGCTCGTGCTCGCCCTGCAGAGCGGACTGTCAGCGCAGTCGGCCCTGCAGACGGCCTGCGCGGTGGGCGCTGCCGCCGTCGCGCACCTCTCCTCGCAGCCTCCCTTCGACCCGCTCGCGCGCTACGTCCCCGCGCCGTAGCGGCGCCCGTCGACGGCGGTCGGTTCAGGACGCGGCGCCGGCCCCGCGCAGCGCGCAGCGAAGATCGCTCGGCGGCACGAAGTCCGCGGTGAGGGACCAGTCGGCTTCCTCCCCGGCGGGGACCTCCACCGTCGCCTGACCGGACCCGACGACCGTGGCCGCGTCGGTGGTGAAGAACACGGTCACGACGTACGTCGCATCCTCGTCCGTGGGATTGCCGACCACGCCTTCCGCCGTCCCGCCGTCGTCCTCCGTGGTGCAGGTCGTGATCTGAGTGCCGGCGCGCACCTCCGGAGCGTCCGGCACGTCCTCCGGTACGCTCGTCGCTCCGACGACCCCTTCTTCTTCACCGGGGATCTGCGGCGCTCCGTCCGCGGCGGTCGGGGTAGGGGTCGGCTCCTCCTCGGCCGCGGAGCAGGCGCTGAGCAGGAACACGGAGATCAGGAGCGGCGCCGTGAGACGGGCGATCCTGCGGTGGCGTGCGGACATCATGGGCTCCTCCTTCGACCCGACCGTCCGTGGCGGGTGATTCGCACCCGCCACGGACCACTTCTCGGTCAGCGCTGCTCCTGCTCTTCCTCTCGCCGGCGCACCCGGGTGAGGCCGAGACCCAGCCCGGCGAGGACCATCACTCCCCCGAGGAGGAGCCCTCCGGCCATCAGCGTGCCGCCCGTGACCGCGAGACCGGTCGGCGGGGTGGGGACCACTCGGGTGATCGTCTGCGAGGTCGGCGGATCGATGGGCCCGTCCGGCGTGTTCCCCGTCACCGTCGCGACGTTTCGCACCTCGCCGCGACGCACGTCCGCGGCGTCGATGGTGTGCGGGGGCACCGTGCATGTCATCTGCTCCCCGGAGGCGAGGCTCGTCGCCGGGCAGGTGACCGCACCGGCCGTCGGGTCCGACACGGCGATGTCGGAACCGTCTGTGCCCCGGTGTTGGTGACGATGATCGTCCACTCCACGCGATCGCCGAGGTCGATGATCCGGTTGGCGTTGACGTCGACGGTCGTCGCCCGCTTCTCGATCGCGAGGGAGTTGGTCCCGTCGAACGGCACCTCCACGGTCGACGGCGGTGACACCGGCGGCGTGCCCGTGGGCGGTGTCGCCGTGGCCGTCGCGGTGTTCGTCAGCCGTCCGGAGTCCACGTCGGCCTGAGTGGTCGTGTACGTCGCCGTACAGGTCACCGTCTGCCCCGGGATGATGCGGGCCGCTTCATCCGGGCATGTGACCGCCGACAGCTCGCCCTCCCCGGAGAAGTCGGTGTCGTCGACGGCCACGTCCGCCAGCGTCACGTTGCCCGTGTTGGTGACCACGAAGGAGTACTCCAGAGTCTCCCCCACGGTGGTCATCACGGCCGGGGTCGCGGACTTCACGATGTTCAGGCCGGGGGCGGGAAGCGCCGGGACGCGCGTCTCCGACGGCGGCGACACGGGAGGCTGCAGATCCCCGGGCGGGACGCCGGTCGCCGTGGCGGAGTTCGTCACCTGACCGGCGTCGATGTCCGCCTGCGTCAGCACGTACGACGCGGTGCAGACGAGCTGCGCCCCGGGGGCCATCGATGCGGTGCCTGCCGGGCAGTCGATCGCCGACAGCGTCCCCGTCCCCGAGAACGCCCCCTCGTTCACCACGACATCCGTCAGCGTGACGTTGCCGCTGTTGGTCACGACGAACGAGTACGTGACCTCCTGGCCCACCACATAGGAGTCCGGAGCATTCGGGGTGGCCGACTTCACGACCGTGATCGCCGGGTTCCGGTCGCCGGGGACCTCGACCGTCGACGGCGGCGTGACCGGCGGCTCGCTGGTCGGCGGTCCCGTCGGGGGCTCCCCCGTCGCGACAGCCGTGTTCGTCAGTCGCCCGGCGTCCACATCGGCCTGGGTGACCACGTACGGCGCGGTGCAGGTCACCGTCGCTCCCGGGGCCACCGATGCCGCCTCGGCAGGACACGTGACCACCGGCGCGGTTCCCGTCCCCGAGAACGACACCTCCTCGACACCGACGTCCGTCATCGTCAGATTGCCCGTGTTGGTGATGAGGAACGAGTACGTGATCGTCTGCCCTGCGGCCGAGATCTCGGTGAGGTCCGCCGTCTTGGCGACCGTGAGGGCCGGCGACCCGTCTGACGGCACCCTGACCGTCGACGGCGGCGACACCGGCGGCTCCCCGGACGGCGGCGTTCCCGTGCCCGTGGCCGTGTTGGTCACACCGCCCGCATCGATGTCGGCCTGCGTCACGACGTACGGTGCGGTGCACGTCACCTCCGCCCCCGGGGCGAGCGATTCTGCTCCCGCGGGGCAGGTCACCACCGGCGCGGTGCCGGTACCGGTGAACGAGACCTCGTCCACGCCCACCTCCGTGAGCGTGACGTTTCCGGTGTTGGTGACGAGGAACGAATAGGTGATCGTCTGCCCGGCGGCGGTGATCTCCGTCCGGTCGGCCGTCTTCGCCACGGTCAGCGCGGGTGCCGGGTCGCCGGGGACCAGCACGGTCGACGGCGGTGAGACCGGGGGTTCGCCCGTGGGCGGCGTGCCGGTCACGGTCGCGGTGTTCGTCACCCCGCCGCCATCCAGGTCAGCCTGGGTGACCACGTAGGGCGCGGTACAGGTGACCTGGGCTCCCGGCGCGAGCGATGCGGCTGCGGCGGGACACGTCACGACCGGAGCCGTGCCGGTTCCGGTGAAGGTCGTCTCGTCCACCGTCACGTCGGCGATCGTCATGTTCCCCGTGTTGGTCACGAGGAAGGAATACGTGATCGTCTGGCCCGCTGCGGTGATCGTGGTGCGGTCGGACGACTTCACCACCGACAGTCCCGGTGCCGGAGTCGACGGCACCTCGGCCTCGGACGGCGGGGACTCCGGCGGCTCCCCCGACGGCGGAGTGCCCGTCACGGTCGCGGTGTTCGTCACCCCGCCCGCATCGATGTCCGCCTGGGTGACGACGTATTCCGCCGTACAGGTCGCCTCGGCTCCCGGAGCGAGCGACGCCACCGCGGCCGGGCACTCGATGAGGGGTGCCGTCCCTGTGCCGGTGAACGAGGCCTCCGTCACCTCGACATCCGTCAGCGTCACGTTGCCGGTGTTCACGACGAGGAAGGAATAGGTGATCGTCTGCCCGGCGGCCGTGATCTCCGTCCGGTCCGCCGTCTTCGAGACCGACAGGCCGGGCGACGGCTCCGACGGCACCTCGACCTCGGACGGCGGCGACACCGGCGGCTCCCCCGACGGCGGCGTGCCCGTCACGGTCGCGGTGTTCGTCACCCCGCCCGCATCGATGTCCGCCTGCGTGACGACGTACTCGGCGGTGCACGTGACCTGGGCCCCGGGTGCCATGGTGGCCGCACCCGCCGGACAGGTCACGACGGGAGCCGTCCCTGTGCCCGTGAAGGTGCCCTCGTCCACGGTCATGTCGCGCACCGTGACGTTACCGGTGTTGGTCACCAGGAACGAATAGGTGATCGTCTGCCCCGCCGCCGTGATCTCGGTTCGATCCGCGGTCTTCGCCACGGTCAGCGCCGGCGCCGGGTCACCCGGGATCTCCACCGTCGACGGCGGCGACACCGGCGGCGTGCCGGAAGGCGGCGTTCCGGTCGCCGTCGCCGTGTTCGACAGCTGCCCCGAGTCGACGTCGGTCTGCGTCAGCGTGTACGTGGCGGTGCAGGCGATCTGCGCCCCCGGCGCGAGCGCCGCGGCCCCCGCCGGACAGGTGATCGCCGACAGCTCGCCCGAGCCCGTGAAGGCCGTCTCATCCACCGTCACGTCGGTGAGGGTCACGTTGCCGGTGTTCGTGACGACGAAGGTGTAGGTGATCTCCGTTCCGACCGTGTAGCCGGCGGCGGTCGAAGGATCGGCCGACTTCACGACGGTGATCCCGGGCGTCTCGATCGACGGGACCTCGACCTCGGAGGGCGGCGACACCGGCGGCTCGAGGGTTCCGGGCGGGTCACCGGTCACGGTGGCGGTGTTCGTCACGCCGCCCGCGTCGATGTCGGCCTGTGTCACCTCATAGGTCGCAGTGCAGGTGACCTGGGCCCCGGGCGCGAGCGATGCCGCGCCCGCGGGGCAGGTGACGACCGGAGCCGCGCCGGTCCCGGTGAACGACACCTCGTCGACGGTCACGTCCGCGATGGTCACGTTGCCGGTGTTGGTGACGAGGAAGGCGTAGGTGATGGTCTGGCCCGCGGCCGTGATCTCCGTCCGGTCGGCCGACTTCGCGACCGTGAGGGCGGGGCTGCTCGGCACGGTGACGATCGCGGTGGAGGGGGTGGAGACCGGGGGCTCGAGGTCGCGGGGCGGCGTGCCCGTCGCGGTGGCGGTGTTGGTCACCTGACCCGCGTCGACGTCCGCCTGCGTCGCATCGTAGGACGCGGTGCAGGTGACCTGGGCGGCCGGAGCGAGTGTGGCGGCGGCGGCCGGACAGGTGATGACAGGGGCCGTGCCCGTGCCGGAGAACGCGGTCTCGGCCACGGAGATGTCGGTCAGGGTCACGTTGCCGGTGTTGGTCACGAGGAACGCGTAGTCGACGGTCGCGCCGGCGGCGGTGATCGACGTCGGGTCGGCGGTCTTGACGAGGCTGATCGCGGGCGTCTCGTCCGCAGGGACCACCACGGTCGAGGGCGGTGACACCGGCGGTTCGCCCGTGGGCGGCTCCCCGGTCACGGTCGCGGTGTTGGTCACCCCGCCCGCGTCGATGTCGGCTTGGGTCACCACGTAGGGAGCGGTGCACGTCACCTGCGCACCCGGAGCCAGCGATGCGGCGGCCGCGGGGCAGGTGATGACAGGAGCCGTACCCGTGCCGGTGAAGGTGGTCTCCGTCACCCCGACGTCGGCGATCGGCACGTTTCCGGTGTTGGTGATGAGGAAGGAGTAGGTGATGGTCTGACCCGCGGCGGTGATCTCCGTGCGGTCCGCCGACTTCGTCACCGTGAGCGCCGGAGCGGAGGTGACGGGGATCTCGACGGTGGACGGCGAGGACACCGGTGCCGTGCCGGTCGGCGGCGTGCCCGTCGCGGTGGCCGTGTTCGTGAGCGCGGACGTGTTGTAGTCCGCGGCGGTCACGGTGTAGCTCGCGGTGCAGGTGACCTCGGCTCCCGGGGCGAGGGATCCGGCGCCGGCCGGGCAGCTCACGTCCAGCGCCCCGGTGCCCGAGAAGGCCTCCTCATCGATGCCCACGTCGGTCAGGGTCACGTTCCCGGTGTTCGTGACGAGGAAGGAGTAGTCGATCGTCTGTCCGGCGCCGGTGATCGCGGTCGTCTCGGAGCTCTTCTCCAGCGAGATCGCCGGAGCCGGGTCCACCGGCACGCGCACGGTCGACGGCGGCGACACCGGTGGCGTCAGCGACCCCGGCGGCACACCGGTGGCGGTCGCGGTGTTGCTGACCGATCCCCCGTCCACGTCCGTCTGCGTCAGGGTGTACCTCGCGCTACAGGTCGTCTGCGCACCCGGGGCGAGGGGGGCGACCGGGCACTCGATCGTCGACAGGGAGCCGGAACCCGTGAACGCCGTCTCGTTCACCGCGATGTTCGAGACGGTCACGGTGCCCGTGTTGGTCACGATGAACGAGTAGTCGATCACCTGTCCGACCGTGAAGTCGTCCGGTCCGGACGGGGTCGCCGACTTCACGACCGTGAGCGCCGGGGTGCGGGTCGTCGTGACCGTCGCGGTGCTCGGGTTGCTCTCCACACCGGTGTTCGCTTCAGAGGTACCGGTCGCGAGCGCGGTGTTCGTCACCGTGCCCGCATCGATGTCCGCCTGCGTCAGCGTGTATGCCGCCGTACAGGTGGTGTTCTGCCCCACGGCGAGCGTCGTCGCCGCGCAGCTCACCGCCCCGAGCGTCCCGGTGCCGCTGAACGCGGACTCGCGGATGCCGAGACCCGAGACGGCGACGTTGCCGGTGTTGGAGACCGCGAACGAGTAGGTCACCGTGTCCCCCGCCGCACTGGCGGTGGTCGGCGTGACCGTCTTCGTCAACGCCAGAGACGGCGCCGGAGCCGTGATCGCGAGGGCATAGTCCTCCACCTCACCCGGGCCGCCGGTCCCCGTCGGGGTCGCCGTGGTCAGACCCGTCCCGCTCTGGATGCGGAACCGCGCGAACGTCTGCCCGCCCACCGTCTGGGAGGCGATGCCGGACCAGTTCAGCGTCACCGACGAGCCGTCCGCCGTCCCTGCGGGCACCGCCGCGGTGGCACCCTCGTTCGCGTCGAACACGCCGTTGCGGTTGAAGTCGATCCAGCCGACCAAAGTCGCCGGCACGCCGGGCACCTTGTTCGAGGCCAGCACCGACACGGAATAGGTGTTGGTCACGCTGGCCATGATCGGCCCGAACGACGCCACGCCCGTCTCGTCGTTGATGGTCTGGTTGGGGGCCGTGCCGCCGACCGCGTTGTCGCCCGTGGCGGTCGCGCTGTACTGCATGGCGCCTTCGGCATCGGCCGACCACCCCAGATACGTCGCCGCATTGAGCTCCTGGGAGACCGATCCGTAGCTGGCCGGCGCATCGCCGAAGTCGTCGGGGATGGTCGTACAGGAGGGATTGAAGCCGTCGATGCCCTCGCCACCGCTCTGAGCCCGGTAGCCGCGCACGACGACGTCGCTCGTTCCGGTCGTCCCGGCGGGGCCGCATCGGGGTGTCGGCGTGTCGAGACCGCCGTTGGTGTTGAAGTTCTGGCCTGCGGTGAGGACGGTGGGGGTCGCCGCGAGGTTGACCCGCAGCTCGCCGGTCGCCGTGAAGGTCATCGGACGACACGTGATCTGCACCGAGGAGGGCCAGCGCGCCCCGTTGTCGCCGACGAAGGTCGTGCCGGTGATGCGGTGCACGAAAGTGTTCGCGGGGCACGTCGCGGTCTGCACGTTGCCGCGACTCTGGTCGTAGACCGGTCCGGTGATCCAGGTGGGGTTCACCGTCGCGGTGACGACGCCCGCGTTGCTCACGGTGATCGTGGAGCACTGCAGGCTGAAGCGCGTGAGGATCGAGTTGCCGGTCGCGCCGGGGGCCTCCGCCGTCCGGTTCTCCGTCTGCACCGCGGTGAGGACCGAGTTCGCCGGACACTCCGTGGGTGCCGTGAGGTCCTTGTCGGAGCCGACGATCGGACCTTCGTACGAGACGCCGAGGTACAGCTGCGCCGGGTCACCAGGGGCTGCCGTCGCGGGCAGCACGGGCGCGACGAGCGACCCGAGCACGAGGGCCAGCATCGTCGCCACCGCCCACGGTCGTCGCGGCGACAGCAGGCGTCGTCGCGTTCTCCGGTCCTTGTTCTTCTGTTCGCGTTCGGAATTCGTATGCAGAGAGAACTGCATGGACACTCCCCTGTTCCGTGCCCAGTTCACCCACCCCTCCGAACTGGGATACGGCTGAGAGTAGGGGGAGCGATCAGGGAACTCCAGGGTGACTTTCGTCCCTCCAGGATGAGGACGTGAGTCAGTTCTCCTGCTCGGCGGACAGGCCGAGTCGGTGGCGCAGAACCGCGGCGCGCTCCTCGAGTTCCGCACGGATCTCGTGGGCGGCGAGCGAGCCGCCGGAGAGGAAACCCGCCTCCAGTGCCTCTCGCCACCGGCGGTTCACCTCGGCCAGTTCACGGGTGAGGCGCTCCCTGTCCTCGTCCGAGAGCGGCTCCGGCGGGGCGGCCTCCTCCACCTCGCCCTCCGGCACGACGTACCACCGGAAATCCTCGCGACCGCGCGCGTTGTTGAGTCGCCAGAGCACGGCGAGGGACACCAGGACCCCTGCTCCCCCTGTCGCGATCATCACCCAGGCGAACCCGGGCGCGTCGTCCCGTTCGAGCATGCCCAACCAGAGCAGCAGCCCACTGATGAGGCCCAGGACGCCGGGGAAGACGATGCGGACGAGGATGAGTCCGACGGTGTGCATCCAAGGGGTCATGCGTGAGACCGATCGATGGGCGTTCGCGGCGGAGAAGAAGAAAGAGCCGGTCAGACTCTGACCGACTCTTTCATGAATGTCTCGCTGTGCGCGAGGGGGGACTTGAACCCCCACGTCCATAAGGACACTGGCACCTGAAGCCAGCGCGTCTACCATTCCGCCACTCGCGCGAGCGTCTCGTTCCGAAGAACTCAACTTTCCGAGGATATCACGCGTTTTCGGCCTCGTTGCACACCCCCGGGAGGGGCGTCGGCGGCGTTCCCCCAGGTCACCTGGCTACGATGTCCCTACCGGTCGGCATGCCAGAGGAGCCCAGTGGGACTACTTGACAGCTTTGAGAAGGGTCTCGAGCGCGCAGTGAACAGCGCGTTCGCGAAGACCTTCCGCAGCGGCATCCAGCCCGTGGAGATCGCTTCGGCGCTGCGACGCGAGGCGGATACCACTGCGGCCGTGGTGAGCCGTGACCGCATCATCGCGCCCAACAACTACGTCGTGCGTCTGAGCCCCGACGACGCGGAGCGCATGCGCGGGCTCGGCGGCGCGCTGACGGACGAGCTGCACGCCCTCCTCACGAAGCACGCGAAGTCGCAGGGCTACAGCTTCGCCGGCCCGCTGTCCCTCACACTCGAGGCGGACGACAAGGTCGCCACCGGCACCGTGCGCGTCACCTCGGGCACCGTCGAAGGACGCGTGAGCTGGCAGGCCGTGGTCGACGTCGACGGACGCCGGCACACCCTCACCCGTGCCCGCACCGTGATCGGCCGCGGCTCCGACGCCGACATCACCATCGCCGATGCGGGATCGAGCCGTCGGCACGCCGAGATCCTCTGGGACGGCGAGCGCGCCATGCTCCGCGACATGGGATCCACCAACGGCACGAAGGTCGACGGGCAGAAGCTCCGCGAAGCCGCCCTCCCCTCCGACACCACGATCACGATCGGTCGCACCGACCTCGTGTTCCGCATCGTCCCCGTCGCCACCCCGTCGCGGTCGTCTCGCCCCGACGATGACGCGACCCGCGTGTTCGGAGCCCTCGGATGAGCGAACTGGTCCTGCTCCTGCTCCGCATCGGCTTCCTCGTGCTGATGTGGTTCTTCGTGTTCGGGGTCGTCTACTCCCTGCGCGCCGACCTGTTCGGAGTGCGTGCTCGCAAGCTCCCCGCCGAGGCCACCGCGGGAGCACCCGCTGCTGCCGCTCCGGCACCGACCGCTCCGCCCCGTCCCTCGTCGGCGCGACCCTCGACCGGCCCCGCTACCGTGGCGACGGCGAAGCGCCTCGTGATCACGTCCGGGCCGAAGGCCGGTCTCGAGCTCCCCCTCGGCTCCGACGCGATGACGATCGGCCGCTCCAGCGAATCCGCCCTCGTGATCCGCGACGACTACACGTCCAGCCATCACGCCCGACTCATACTCCGCGGTGACACCTGGGCGATCCAGGACCTCGACTCGACGAACGGCACGTTCGTGGCCGGCCAGCGGGTGACGGGCGGCCCGGTCTCCCTGAGCCTCGGCACCCCGGTCAAGGTCGGCGCGACGACGTTCGAGTTGAGGGCCTGACGCCGGCATGGTCTTCGAAGGCTCGAGCGCCGCGATCTCCCACACCGGGAAGGTCCGCTCCAACAACCAGGACTCCGGGTACTCCGGGGCGAACCTGTTCGTCGTCGCCGACGGCATGGGCGGGCACGCGGGCGGCGACGTCGCCTCCAGCATCGCGATCCAGCGCATGGAGCCGCTGGACCAGCCGTACTCCTCCACGGAGGATGCGCAGGCCGCCCTCCAGGCCGCCGCCACGACCGCCGCGGGCGACCTCATCCGCGCCGCCAAGGATCGTCCGGAGCTCGCCGGGCTCGGCACCACGCTCAGCGCCATCATCATGGTGGACGAGTATGCCGTCATCGGTCACATCGGCGACTCCCGCATCTACCTCTACCGCGACGACGCGCTGACGCAGATCACGGCCGACCACACCTTCGTGCAGCGCCTGGTCGACTCCGGCCGCATCACGCCGGAAGAGGCCAGGTACCACCCGCGGCGCTCCGTGCTCATGCGCGTGCTCAGCGACATGGACGCCGACCCCGAGCTGGACATGTTCGTCATGCACGCGCAGCCCGGCGACCGCTGGCTGCTGTGCTCCGACGGCCTCTCCGGTGTCGTGGACGAGGCCCGCATCCTCAAGGCCATGCAGCTCGGGCTCGCCCCCGGCCGCACGGCGGACAACCTCCTCAAGCAGGCCCTCGACGGCGGCGCCCCGGACAATGTCACGATCGTGATCGTCGACGTCGGCGGTCAGCACCCCGTCCACTCCGGCACCGCCACGATCGTCGGAGCGGCATCGAACCCGTCGGGTGTCTACGTGCCGCCGGTGCGGGCCCCGCGGAGCAACTGGCTGCACCCGGTGCGGCAGGCCGCGAATGAACCGAGCCACTTCGAGCCGGCACCCGAGTACCTCGAGGAGCTGATCGAGGAGGACCGCCGTCGCGCCAAGCGCCGCCGGCTGGGCTGGATCGCCGGCACCCTCGTCGTCCTCGCGATGCTGGGCTTCGCCGCGTTCGCCGCCTACAGCTGGACGCAGACGCGCTACTTCATCGGCGCCGATGAGGACAGTGTCGTGATCTTCCAAGGTGTGCAGCAGAACATCGGTCCGATCACGCTGTCGACGCCGGTGGAGGACACCGAGATCCTCCTCGCCGACCTGCCCCCGTATCAGCGGGCCTCGGTCGAGCGCACGATCAGCGCACGCTCGCTCTCCGACGCGATGGCCATCGTCGACCGTCTCCGCACGGGCGCCGAGGCGAACATCATCGAGCAGACCCCGCTGCCCACACCGCTCCCCTCCCCGAGCGCCACACCGTCGGGAGGTGCCGGGTGAGCACCGACGTCCAGGCCGACACCACGGTCATCAAGGCGCTGCGCCGGCTGCGCATGCCGCAGACGCAGCGCAACCGCGAGTTCTGGCTGCTCCTCTTCGCCTGTGCGATCAGCGGCGCCGCCCTCACCCTCGTCCAGCTCGGCGCCCTCGGCACCATCGACCCGATGATCCTGGCGATCGGCGGCGGCCTGGCAGCTCTGGCGTTCGCGCTGCACATCGTGCTCCGCTTCGTCGCCGCCGACGCCGATCCCTTCGTCGTCCCGATCGCGACGCTGCTCACCGGACTCGGCGTCGCGATGATCTATCGGATCGACATCGCCTTCGCGAACACCGGGTGGAACGCGTACTCCACCAAACAGCTCGCCTGGACCGCCATCTCGCTGGCCGGGGCGATCACGGTGGTCATCCTGCTGCGTAACTACCGGATCCTGTTCCGGTACACCTACATCTTCGGCCTCGCCGGAATCCTCCTCCTGCTCCTGCCGTTCGTCCCCGGTCTGCGGATCCCCGACGCCAACGCACAGGTGTGGGTCTCGCTCGGCGGCATGTTCGCCTTCCAGCCGGGAGAGCTCGCCAAGATCTGTCTCGCGATCTTCTTCGCCGGCTACCTCGTGCGCACGCGGGAGAGCCTGACGTCGGTGGGCAAGCGGGTGCTCGGGATCACCTGGCCGCGGATGCGCGAGCTCGGTCCGGTGCTGGTCGTCTGGCTCGTCTCGCTCGGCATCATCGTCGTCCAGCGCGACCTCGGTACCGGAACGCTCATCTTCGGCATGTTCGTGGCCATGCTCTACGTCGCGACAGGCAAGACGAGCTGGGTGCTCATCGGTCTCGGCCTCGTGGTCGCCGGCGTCGCCGTCGCCTCCCAGATCCTCAGCTACGTGCAGGGCCGCTTCGTCAACTGGCTCTTCCTGTTCGACTCCTCGAAGGTCGACCCCGACGGCGCCGGATACCAGCCCATGCAGGGTTTGTTCGGGCTCGCCCGCGGCGGCCTCATCGGCACCGGCTGGGGGCAGGGCCGCCCGGAGATCACGCCGCTCGCGCACAGCGACTACATCATCACGAGCCTGGGCGAGGAGCTCGGCCTCATCGGCCTGTTCGCGATCCTCTGCCTCTACATGGTGTTCGTCAGCCGCGGCGTCCGCATCGGTCTCGCCGGTCAGGACGATTTCGGCAAGCTGCTCGCCACGGGCCTGTCGTTCACCATCGCGCTGCAGGTGTTCATCATGGTCGGCGGCGTCACCCGGGTCATCCCGCTGACCGGTCTGACCACCCCGTTCCTCGCCGCCGGTGGCTCGTCGCTCGTCGCGAACTGGCTCATCGTGGCACTCCTCCTCCGCATCTCCGACGGCGTCCGCCGTCAGCCCCGGGTGGTGATCGGCTGACATGACACGAGAACTCCGCAGACTCAGCATCGTCATGCTGTTCATGTTCATCGCGCTGTTCGCCGCAACGAGCTGGATCCAGGTCGTCGAGACCGACGGGCTGTCGCAGAATCCGCACAACAAGCGCACCCGGCTGGACAGCTACGAGATCCAGCGCGGCGCGATCATCGTCGACGGCACCGCGATCGCCAACTCGGTCCCCAGCGACGACACGTACCGGTTCCAGCGCGTCTACACCGACGCCGAGATGTGGGAGCCCGTCACCGGCTATTTCAACCCCGCGCTCGGCTCCAGCACCGGCATCGAGGAGGCGATGAACGCCGATCTCTCGGGCACCGGCTCGAACGCGTTCTTCGCGGAGATTGAGCGGATCCTCTCCGGTCAGCCCCAGCGCGGGTTCAGCGTCGAGCTGTCCTTGAACACGGCTGCGCAGCGCGCCGCCACCGAGGCACTGGACGGCCTGCAGGGCGCCGTCGTGGCGATGGATCCGAAGACCGGACGCATCCTCGCACTGGCGTCCACCCCCGGCTTCGACACGAACAGCATGGCGACCCACGACGCGAACGCCGCCAACGCGACCTATGACCAGCTCGTGGCCGACCCCGGCAAACCGCTGTCGAACCGGGCGATCGCCGGCGACCTCAATCCCCCGGGGTCGACCTTCAAGATCGTCGTGGCGGCGGCCGCCTACGCCAGCGGAGAGTGGACGCCGGAGTCGACCCTCCCCAACCCCGCCTCGTACACGCTGCCGGGCTCGAACAGTCGCGTCTCCAACGCGTGGGGCGGCACCTGCGGCTCCGGCGCGACGGTCACGATCGCCGAGGCGATCCGTCTCAGCTGCAACATCCCCATGGCCGAGCTCGCGGTCGAGCTCGGCGATGACACGATCCGGGAGATGGCGGAGAAGTTCGGGTTCAACCGCAGCTTCGACATCCCGCTCACCTCGACGCCCTCGAGCTACCCCCAGGGGCTCGACGACGCGCAGACCGCCCTCACCGGATTCGGGCAGGGGCAGGTGACCGCGACGCCATTGCAGATCGCCGTGGTCTCCGCGGGCATCGCCAACGACGGCGTCGTCATGAACCCGCAGATGGTCGACGCCGTGATCGGCAACGACCTCTCGGTGATCCGGTCGTTCGACAGCACCGAGTTCGGTCGCGCGATGGAGCCGGACGTCGCCGACGAGGTGACCTCCGCCATGGTCGCGAGCGTCTCAAACGGCGCGGCGCAGGGTGCAAGAATAGACGGGGTCGACGTGGCCGGTAAGACCGGAACGGCGGAGAACGGAAACAGGCCGCACACGCTGTGGTTCACGGGGTTCGCCCCCGCGGACGACCCCGCGGTCGCGGTAGCGGTCGTCGTCGAGAACGGCGGCGGACAGGGTCAATCAGGAAGCGGGGACACCATCGCCGCTCCGATTGCGAAGAAGGTCATAGAGGCGGTGCTGGGCAGATGAGGCCGACGCAGGGTGTGTCGTTCGGTGGTCGCTACGAGCTGCAGTCGCGGATTGCGATCGGCGGCATGGGCGAGGTGTGGGAGGCGACGGATCACGTCATCGGACGCACCGTCGCCATCAAGATCCTCAAGGACGAGTACATGGGGGACCCCGGGTTCCTCGAGCGGTTCCGCGCGGAAGCGCGTCATGCTGCGCTCGTCAACCACGAGGGCATCGCCAGCGTGTTCGATTACGGCGAGGAGAACGGCAGCGCCTACCTCGTCATGGAGCTCGTGCCGGGTGAGGCCCTGTCGACGATCCTGGAGCGGGACGGCGCACTGAGTGCCGACAAGACGCTCGACATCGTCGCGCAGACCGCTTCGGCCCTCCAGGCCGCGCACGCCGCGGGTCTCGTGCACCGCGACATCAAGCCCGGGAACCTCCTCATCACGCCCGACGGCCGTGTGAAGATCACCGACTTCGGCATCGCCCGGATCGCCGATCAGGTACCGCTCACCGCGACCGGTCAGGTCATGGGCACGGTGCAGTACCTGTCGCCGGAGCAGGCGTCGGGTCACCCGGCCTCCCCCGCGACCGACACGTACTCGCTCGGCATCGTCGCGTACGAGTGCCTCGCCGGCAAGCGCCCCTTCACGGGCGAGTCGCAGGTCGCGATCGCCATGGCGCAGATCAACGAGCAGCCGCCGCCGCTGCCGCCGACGGTCCCGATCCCGGTGCAGAACCTCGTCATGGCGATGATCGCGAAGAAGCCGGCGGACCGCCCGTCCTCCTCGGCCACGGTCGCTCGTGCGGCCCAGGCCCTGCGTCGCGGAGACCTGAACTCCGCGGCCATCGCCGTGCCCGCCATCGCGACGGGCGGCATCGCCGGCGACGACGACGCCACGCGCATGCTCACCGCGACCGGTGACGACGGCACGACACGCATCCTCCCCACCACCGCGCAGCTTCCCACCGACGAGGCCGCCGCGGAGGAGCAGGAGAAGAAAAAGAAGAAGAAGAGCGCCTGGACCTGGCCGCTCATCGCGCTGCTGGTCCTGCTGCTCATCGTCGTCGCCGGCACGCTGTGGGCGCTGTTCGGCAACCAGGGCAAGGATGCCGACCCCGACCCCACCGGGTCCGCGAGCCGCACCCCCACGCAGACCCAGACGCAGACGCCCTCGCAGGAGCCCACGCCCGACGAGACCCGCGTCGACGTGACCGCCCTCGGTCTCAACGGCATGGACTGCGGCACCGCGACCGCGACGCTCAAGGAGGCCGGGTTCTCCGACATCGCCTGCGGTGAGGGCGACCCCGCCCCGAGCGACGGCGACGTCGGCAAGGTCTACCGGGTGCAGCCGGAGGGGAACGTCGCCACGACGACCCCGATCGCGCTCACGGTCTACGCCGGCCGCACGCCGCTGCCGACGCCGACCGACCAGCCGACGATCACCGGCGACCCGGTGGCGGGCAGCACCGTGACGATCTCCTGGGGCACCGGTTTCACCTGCCCCAGTGGCACGACGCTGTCCGGCTACGTCGTCTCGCTGCAGAACGGCACCTTCGCCTCCGGCGGCCCGAACTTCCAGCCGACGCAGCGCAACGCGCAGGTGACCGTCGGCGACGCCGTGGGACAGCAGCTCATCGCGACGTATCAAGGCCTGTGCTCCGGTGGCGACCAGCGCACGTCGAACGCCTCTCCCCCGCTCTCCGTCACGATCGTGGCACCGGAGGACGGCGAGGGTGACGGCGGCGACGGCGCCCAAGGGTAGCCTGAGTATCCAGTCCAGCCGCAGTCGTTTCCAGGGGGGTCATCCGTGTCCACAGAGCCACAAGTCATCGCGGGCCGGTACCGCGTCGACGAGCTCATCGGACACGGCGGGATGGCGAAGGTGTACCGCGGGTACGACCTGACCCTCGGCCGCGAGATCGCGATCAAGATCCTCGATCCCGATCTCGCCCGCGACACCAGTTTCCGCACGCGGTTCCGCCTGGAGGCGCAGTCGGCGTCGCGCATGTCGCACCCGTCGATCGTCCGTGTGTACGACGCCGGTGATCCGTCGACGGTCGACAGTTCCTCGGACGAGCCGCCGTACATCGTGATGGAGCTGGTCAAGGGCACCCTGCTCAAGAAGATCATCGCCGACGGTCCGGTTCCCGTCGAGGACGCGGTGCGCTACGTCGACGGCATCCTCGAAGCGCTGGACTACTCGCATCGCGCGGGCGTCGTGCACCGCGACATCAAGCCCGGCAACGTCATGGTCACCGACAAGGGCCAGGTGAAGGTCATGGACTTCGGCATCGCGCGCGCGGTGTCCGACTCGTCCTCGACGGTGGCCGAGACCACTCAGATCATCGGCACCGCCGCGTACTTCTCCCCCGAGCAGGCCAAGGGCGAACCGGTCGACGCCCGTGCCGACCTCTACTCCACAGGGGTCGTGCTCTACGAACTGCTGACGGGACGACAGCCGTTCCGTGGCGAGTCGCCGGTCGCCGTGGCCTACCAGCACGTCAGCGAGACGCCGGTCCCGCCCTCCGAGGTCAACGAGGAGTCGCCCGCCGCCCTCGACCCGATCGTGCTGCGTGCCCTCGCCAAGGACCCGTACCAGCGGTATCCGGATGCCGCGCACTTCCGCGCCGCTCTGGATGCCGCGGTGACGGGCGCCGCACCCACCCGCAAGCAGATCGGCGCGCTGACCAGCGAGCTCTACGGCCCGAGCCCCCGCCAGGCGCAGGAGACGGCGCGGTCGCTGCGTCAGCTCAGCACCGACACCACGATGGCACGCACGCAGTCGGGACCGCCCGTCGCCTGGATCTGGGCGGGAGTCGCCCTGCTGGCGGTGCTCCTGGCCTCGGTGCTGTTCTGGGTCTGGACCATCAGCATGCGTCCCGCCGACGTGCCCAGCACCTCGCGAGTCGTCCCCGACCTGACGAACGTCGCCTCCGAGCGCGCACAGGACGATCTCGCTGAGCTGGATCTCTCCTCCAAGATCGTCATCGAGTCGAGCCCGTCGATCGCCGAGGGCAACGTGATCCGCACCGACCCCGAGGGCGGCGTCTCCGTGGAGCAGGGTTCGACCGTCACCCTCTACGTGTCCTCCGGCGAAGAGACAGTGGTCGTGCCGAAGCTCGAGGGGATGTCCCTCGATGCCGCGACGAAGGCGTTGAAGGCCGCCGGCCTCGAACTCGGCACCGTGACGCAGCGCAACGACAAGGGCCTCGCCGCCAACACCGTCATGACGGCGAGCGAGGAGGCGGATGCCGAGGTCGCTCCCGGCACCGTCGTGAACCTCGAGGTGGCCAGCGGGAAGGTCACTCTGAACAACGTCGTCGGCTGGTCCCTGGACTCGGCCACGCAGGCGCTCGAGGACCTGGGGCTCACCCCGGTGCCGACCGAGGCGCCGGAGTGCCCGGCGACGGATCCGGAGACCGTGCACTCGATGTCCGTCGCGCCGGGCGACGTCCCCGTCGGGTCGTCGGTCGAACTCCGCTACTGCACCGGATCCTGACGCGACACTCCGCGGCGGTTCAGCGTGCGAGCGGGTCGAGGCGGACGGAGCGGGTGACGGCCTCCTCGTCGCCGCACAGCCGGAGCCAGTTGGCGAGGAGCCGGTAGCCCCCTGGGGTGAGGACGCTCTCCGGGTGGAACTGCACCCCGTGCACCGGCAGTGTCCGGTGCGCGAGCGCCATGACGGTGCCGTCGGGGGCGGTCGCGGTCACGATGAGGTCGGCGGGAAGGTCACCCGCCGCGAGAGCGAGCGAGTGGTAGCGCCCGACGTCGAAGGGTGAGGGCAGACCCGCGAACAGCTCGGAGCCGTCATGCCGGACGGCCGAGACCATGCCGTGCATCACCTCGGGGGCGGAACCGACGGCCGTGCCGAATGCGGCCCCGATGACCTGGTGCCCGAGACATACTCCGAGGGTGGGCACTCCCCGCCGCATCGCGATGCGTGCCGCGTCGACCGAGACGCCGGCATCGGCGGGCGCCCCCGGCCCCGGAGAGAGCAGGAGGGCGTCATGCGCGCCGAGAAGCGCGTCGATCCCGGCCGGGTCGGTCGCGTCCGACTCCACCAGCGTGGTGTCGGCGCCGAGTTCCCGGAGGTAGCCCACGAGGGTGTGCACGAAGCTGTCGTGGTTGTCGACCACGAGCACCCTGGTCATTCGACGTCGACTTCGCCCGGCGCGATGAGCGGGCTGACCCACGGGAACACGTACCAGAACAACGCGTAGAGCACCGCGGCGATCACCACGAGCAGGATGAGGACGCGCAGCCACCACGGGCCGGGCAGCAGGCGCCAGAGTGCGGCGTACATGGGTCTTCTCTCTCCTGGTGGCGGGTCAGACGGACGGCGCGGCCGGCGGGGGCGGTGGGTCGGTGAGGGCGGACGGAGGCCCCTCGGCCCGAGGCTGGAAGCTCTCGAACACCCCGTAGGCGACGATGCGCTCGGCGAGCGAGTACAGCGGCGAGCACGCCGTCAGTGTGATGTACTGCTCGCCGGTCTGCTGCTCCGGCATCTGCGGCACGTCGGCGAGCACGTCGGTCTGCGTCGGCTTCACATACTCCAGGGTGCGGAACCGGTAGGTGTACCAGCCGTCGGGCGTCTCCACCACGATCGCGTCGCCCACGTGCAGCTTGTCGAGCTGGTTGAACGGCTTCCCCCAGGTCGTCCGGTGGCCGGCGAGCGAGAAGTTCCCCACCTCTCCGGGCATCTTCGACTGCGTGTAGACGCCGATGCCCTTCTGGTCGAGGGTGCGCGCGCGACTCGTGCCCCCGTAGATGCCGAAGTTGTAGTCGGCCCCGAATCGGGGGATGTGCATCTGACCGAACCACTCCCCGTCGGCCGGCGCCGTGGGGACGGGCGCCTCGTACACGGTCTCGCCGTCGTCCGTCTCGACCAGCGGCGGCAGTTCCGGTGCCTCCCCCGCGGCGAGCTGCTGCGAGATCGCGGCACCTTCCTCGTTCTTCTGGGCCGCGATGATGATGTCGCCGATCCACATCTGCCAGGCGACGAAGAGGAGGACGACGACGCCCGCGGTCAGGAGCAGTTCGCCGAGCACGCTAGCGAACGTGGCTCGCGACCGTGGCCGCTGCCGCCGTTCGCGCCGCCCCCCAGGCGCGACAGATGCAGTCATGGGCGTGATCATATCCGTCCGACCTGTGCAGCAGGAGACGGGGCATCGCCGATCCGCGCCCTGACGGCTCGTCGGCGCCGAGGTCTCCCGGGTACAATGACGGCATGGCACGTGACCGCAAGACCGAAGAACCCGCCGTCGAGCGCGCCGAAGGCGACGCCGCTCCCAACGCCGTCTGGTTCAAGCCGGTGATGATCGGCTTCATGCTCCTCGGCCTCGCGTGGATCCTCGTCTTCTACATCTCGGGCATGCAGTTCCCCATCCCCGGTCTCGACAACTGGAATCTGGCCATCGGCCTGGGCATCGCCCTCATCGGCTTCCTCATGACCACACGCTGGCGCTGACCGCGCAGAACGACGGAAAACCCCTCGCCTCTTCGGCGGGGGGTTTTCGTCTGTGGAGCGAAGCGGAAGTTATCCACAGGTTATCCCCACATTGGGGAGAATTACAACGATGTTATTCACAGGGGTTAACAACCCTGTTAACAACTCGGGATCAGGCCAAAAGGATCAGCGGCGGTACCACGGCGACCACGACGATCAACAGCACCACCAGGGCTGCGAGCGACACGATCTGCCAGGTCCGCTGATCGCGGCGCTTCGTGCGGACGTAGATCAGCGCCACGAGAGCACCCGTGATCGCGCCGCCGAGGTGCGCCTGCCAGGAGATGCCGCCCGCGAAGAATCCGAAGGCGAAGTTGATGCCGAGGATGACGAGGATGCCGGTGACGTTCGCCCCGATGTGCCGTCCGATGATCAGGAGCGACGCCAGGAGTCCGAAGATCGCCCCCGAGGCGCCGACCGTCCACGTCTCCGGCGCGAGAACGGCCACCATGACCGAACCGCCGAGACCGCTGATGAGATACAGCGCGAGGTAGCGGACGCGACCGAGCATCGGTTCGAGATTCTGTCCGAGCATCCACAGCGCGAGCATGTTCAGGGCGAGATGCACGAAGCCGCCGTGCACGAAAAGCACCGTCAGCAACCGCCACGGCTCGAACGGCAGGAGGGAGAGGTTCGGGTACAGGAACGGCGCGTAGAAGCCGAGGGCCTGGATGATCGGGGCGTTGAGCCCGGGGATGAGCTGCACGAGGCCGATGAACGACGTCACCGCGAGCAGCGCGTACGTGACCACGGGCTTGCCGCTGCGCACGGCACCCATGGTGGCGGCCCCACCGCCACGCCACCGACGCGCGGCCTTCTTCTGCGCAGGGGTGCGGTTCTTGCGCTCCGCGTTCATGCACTCCGGGCAGATGACGCCGACCGGGGCAGGCGTCTGGCACTCCGGGCAGATCGTCCGAAGGCACCGCTGGCAGAGCACGAAGCTCTGCCGATCCGGATGCCGGTAGCAGAAGTTCTCACGGTTGTTCGTGAACTCGGGCGTCGTCATCCGGATCGGCCGTCGCTGTCGTCAGGCGGCGACGATGTCGATCGACTGCAGCACGACCGGCTCGATCGGGCGATCGCCCGCCGCGGTCGGAACGGCGGAGATCGCGTCGACGACCTTGCGCGACGCGTCGTCGGCGACCTCGCCGAAGATCGTGTGCTTGCCCTGCAGCCACGGCGTCGGGTCGGTCGTGATGAAGAACTGCGAGCCGTTCGTGCCCTCGACCTTGCCGGTGATGGCGTTGCGGCGAAGACCCGCGTTGGCCATCGCGAGGATGTAGGGCTCGTTGAAGTTGAGCTCGTTGTTGATCTCGTCGTCGAAGTTGTACCCCGGACCGCCGACGCCCTGACCGAGCGGGTCGCCGCCCTGGATCATGAAGTTCGGGATGATGCGGTGGAAGACGACGTCCTTGTAGAGGGGGCCCTCGCCCGGCTTGCCGGTGGCGGGGTGCGTCCACTCCTGGGACCCGTCGGCGAGGCCGACGAAGTTCTTGACCGTCTTCGGGGCGTGGTCGCCGAAGAGGTTGATGACGATGTCACCGTGGTTGGTGTGCAGAGTTGCGACGTGGGAAGCGTGAACCATGCGTTCATTCTCGCAGAGCTTCCGGTGAGCGGGCCGGGTGCGTACAGGCCCGGCGCCGATGATGCAAGGGGCGGGCGATTCCCTCGCCGCATCCAGCCTCTCGTGGCAAGATGGGGAACCCGTACTCCAATGGACAGGAGAGCATCGTGAGCCTCAGCCGCAAGCGGAAGAAGCAGCTTCGTCGTCTTCAGAAGGACGCGAACCAGCTGTGGGAAGACCAGCAGGTGCTCGTCGGCCACGCTGCCGACGTCGCTCGTGAGGCAGGTCGCCAGCTCGGCAACTTCAATCGCGAGCAGATCGTCCCGGTCGTCCAGGACACCTACAACCGCCGCGTCGCCCCGGTCGTCGACCGTTCGGTGAAGGCCGGCAAGCACGTCGTGGACGACAAGGTCGTCCCGATCGTCGGCGGTGTCGTGGGTACGGCACTGACCGCCTGGGACGTCGCGAACGCCAAGCGTCACGGCGTCGAGTACAAGGCGCGCAAGGCCGTCTCGCAGAAGAAGGGTCCTGGTCTCGGATCCGTCATCGCCATCGTCCTGGGTGCCGCAGCCGCGGTCGGCGTGCTCTACGCCGCCTGGCAGGCGCTGCGGGCCGACGATGAGCTGTGGGTGGCCGACGACCCGCTGTCGGCTCCCGACGCGTGACCACTCCCGACCCGCACGCGCGGGTGCGGGATGCGGCGGCCGCCCGTGGACTCGACATCGAGATCCGCGAGCGGCCGCAGGCGCGTAGCCTCGTCGAGGCCGCCGAGATCCTCGGCATCCCGCCGTCGGGCATCGTGAAGACCCTCGTGGTGAAACGCTCGGACGACACGTATCTGTTCGCTCTCGTCCCCGGCGGACGATCCATCTCCTGGCCCAAGCTGCGCGCCCTCGTGGGCGTCAACAAGCTGCGCCTCCCGGAGCCCGAGCTGGCCCTCGCGGCGACCGGCTACGAGCGCGGGACTATCGTGCCGATCGGCAGCACCACCGACTGGCCGGTCTACGCCGACGCATCGATCGTCGGTCAGCGGGTGGCGATGGGCGCCGGCACGCACGGCTACAGCCTCTTCGTCGACGCCGACGACCTCATCGCCGCGTACGACGCCACCGTCGCCGACATCTCGGTTCCCGACGAACGCTGACGGCTCGACTCCTAGAGGATGCCGGCCATCCGCAACGCGATGTCGACCAGGCGAACACGCTGCAAACCCGCGACCGCGGGGAGCGGGAACCATTCCGCGCGATCGGTGGATCCCTCCGTCTCCCAGCGGAGTTTCCCGCCGGATACCTCCGCCCGGTAGACGATGCGCAGGGTGTGCAGCGGATCCGACGACTTCTGCACGCGCCGCCCGGCGGGGATGACACGGGAATGGATACCGAGCAGCGACCCGACCCTCACCGTGTAGCCCGTCTCCTCGCGGATCTCCCGGCGCACGGCATCCTCGGGCGCCTCGCCCGGCTCCAGCCCACCGCCGGGGAGGGTCCAGGCCACTCGCCGGCCCTCGGTCCATCGCGCCAGGAGGAGGCGCCCACCCTCATCGGTGACGACCCCGTATGCGGCGACGCGCAGGTCCATGGAGACACCCTATCCGGGTATCGAGCCATCGCGCGCCGCGTGACGGGACCGGCGGATCGATCACGAATCGAGAAGCACGGGAGCGGTCGGCGTCCCTACGCTGGGACCATCATCGAGGCCGCACGAGAGGACCATCATGGCCGACACCGAGAAGAACTTCACCCCCGAGGAGCGCGAGGCCATGCAGGCCGCCGCGAAGGAGGCGCGCACCCGACGCTCCCGAGCCAAGAAGTCGCCCGAGGAACTGCGCGCCGCCGGCGAGGCCGATCTCAAGGAAGCCGTCGCGAAGCTCACCGACGAGGACAGGCGGCTCGCCGAGAAGCTTCACGCGCTGGTGTCCGAGGTGGCGCCGGAGCTCGTGCCCCGCACGTACTACGGCATGCCGGCGTGGGGCCGAGACGGCAAGGTGCTGTGCTTCTTCCAGCCGGCGAGCAAGTTCAAGGTCCGCTACGGAACCTTCGGCTTCGAGCCGATCTCCCACCTCGACGACGGCACCGTCTGGCCGACCGCGTACGCGGTGACCGCGCTCACGGAGAAGGATCTCGAGTTCCTCGCCGCGCGCATCCGCCAGGCGATCAGCTGATTCGCGGTGAAGGCCTGACGCAGCGGTGTCGCTCGCGTTAGCGTGGTGGCTGTGAGCACCCTCCCCTTCTCCGCCGCCGTCTACGCCCGCCGCCTGGAGCGCGCGCAGGACCTCGCGCATGCTGCCGGTTTCGACGCGATCGTCGTCGGCCCCGGCCCCGACCTCCAGTACCTCCTCGGCGTCGAGGGCGACACCATCGAGCGGCTGACCGCGCTGGTCCTTCCTCCCCGCGGCGCGGCTACGGTGGTCGTCCCACGCATGGAGCTCGCCAAGGTGCGCAGTACGGCCATCGGCGAGCTGGGACTGACGGTCGCCGACTGGGTGGACGGCGAGGACCCGTACGCCCTCGTGGCTGCGGCGACGGGTTCCGTCTCCCGCGTCGGCGTCTCGGATGCGCTTCCCGCGCTGCACGTCGTGCCGATCGGGGAGCGGCTGCAGGCGCGGCTCGAACTCGCCACGCCCGTCCTCCGGGAGGGTCGGATGATCAAGGATGACGAGGAGATCGCCGAGCTGCGTCGCGCCGGCGCGGCGATCGATGCCGTGCACCGCCGCGTACCCGCCTGGTTGCGCGCGGGGCGCACCGAGCGAGAGGTCGCCGCCGACATCGCCGCCGCGATCGTCGAGGAAGGCCATCGGACGGTCGAGTTCGTCATCGTCGGCTCTGGGCCCAACGGCGCGGATCCGCACCACGAGGTCTCCGACCGGGTCATCGAGGAGGGCGACGTGGTGGTCGTCGACATCGGCGGCGCCGTGCCGAGCGGTTACAACTCGGACAGCACGAGGACCTATGTCGTCGGAACGCCTGATCCGGATGCTGCGGACCGCATCGCCACCCTCGTCCGCGCGCAGCAGGCGGCGGTGGATGCGGTGCGCCCTGGAGTCACGGCGGCGGAGGTCGACGCGGCCGCCCGTTCGGTGCTCGCGGAGGCCGGGCTGGGGGAGGCGTTCCTGCACCGCACGGGTCACGGGATCGGCGTCTCGGTGCACGAGGAGCCCTACATCGCCCCCGGCAACGACCTCGTGATCCGAGAGGGCATGGCCTTCAGCATCGAGCCTGGCATCTACTTCCCGGGAGAGTGGGGCGCCCGCATCGAGGACATCGTGGTCGTGACGGCGGACGGAGTCGAACGCCTGAACACGGCACCGCACGGACTCACGGCAACCGACGGGTGAAGTGAGTCGGGGGGAGGATGGTGGAGCCTAGGAGATTCGAACTCCTGACATCCTGCTTGCAAAGCAGGCGCTCTACCAACTGAGCTAAGGCCCCGTGAGGGAATTCTTGAATTGAAAGGGTGGGGCTACCAGGACTTGAACCTGGGACCTCTTCATTATCAGTGAAGCGCTCTAACCGCCTGAGCTATAGCCCCGTCAACCTCCAGAACTTTACCGGAGTTTCGCCGAAAATCCGAATCGAGGGCGGGGGCCCCGCACCGGAGCCCCGCCCTCGCCCGGTTCATCGTCCGGGGTCGACGTTCACACTGCCGGCCGACACGGACACATCGATCGTGCGACGGGCGCTGGGCGACTCGTCGACACGGGCATCGAACGATCCCGCGTTGATGTCCTGCGTGATCCGGTACTCCACATCCGGAAGCGTCAGGTTCAGGGATCCGGCGCTCACATCGATGGTGGTCGCCGTCGGCGCGTCGCCGGTGAGTTCGACCGTCAGGTCGCCTGCGGCGATGCCGAGATCCGCCTGGTCGACGCCGTCGAGGAGGACGTCCGCCCGCCCCGCGTTCATCTGCACATCGACGGCCGAGGCCGCTCCGGAGACATCGAGGGATCCGGCGTTGATCTGCACCTCGAGGGTGCCGAACTCGCCGGAGACGTCGAGAGCGCCGGCATCGAGCGTGAGGCTCGCGTCGAGGCCCGAGCTGCTGAGCTCCTTCGGAAGGGTGAGCACGGCGCGCTCGTCGTCACCGAACCAGTTGCCGAACCACCAGCCGAAGGCGGGCCGAGGGCTCCGGACGACGAGCTCGTCCGCTTCGCGCTCGAACGTCCACGAACCTCGACCGTTGGTCACGGAGAGCTCCGCCGCGTCCACATCTCCGAAGTCGATGCGGACCATGCTCGCATCGGCGTCGAGATCGATCGCAGTGACGCCGTCGACGTCCACCGTCTGCACCGAATCCGGTCGGCTGGAGGACAGAAGGGTGCCGGTCGCCGCGACGGCCGCCGTGCCTCCGGCTCCGAGCAGGGCGATCCCACCGACCACGGCGGTGACGATCATGACGGCGGTCGCTCCGGATGAACGCCGCGGTCCGGGCGCGCTCGGCGACGGCGTGGGGGAAGCCGCGGACGGCGGCGGGGGAGTGATCGGGGTGTGCCCGCCCTGTGCTCCGGTGTTCTCGGTGGTCATCGTGAGACTCCTGTCTGGCCGTTCGACGGCGTCGTGCCGCCCGTGTTCTCGAGGTGGGCCAGCGCGGCGAGCACGCGGCGGTTGCCCGCCTCGTCCTGTTCGAAGCCCAGCTTCTGGAAGATGGAGGTGATGTGCTTCTCGACGCTCGCTCCCGAGAGGAAGAGGAGGGCAGCGATCGCCTGGTTCGACTTGCCCTCGGCGAGCAGCGCCAGCACGGTGCGCTCCCGCTCGGTGAGCCGCATCATGCGATCGTCGCGGTTCCGGCGGGTCAGGAGCTGGGCCACGACCTCCGGGTCCAGCACCGTGGCGCCGTCGGCGATCCGCTGCACCGAATCGATGAACTCCGCGACATCCGCCACCCGGTCCTTCAGGAGGTAGCCGAGCGGACCGCCCTGCGCGGCGATGAGATCGGACGCGTAGCGCTCCTCCACATACTGGGACAGCACGAGGATGGCGAGCGACGGATGCACCGCCCGCAGATCGAGCGCCGCGCGGATGCCCTCGTCCGTGAAGGTCGGCGGCAGCCGCACATCGAGGATGCAGAGGTCCGGCGTCGTCGACGTCACGGCCTCGCGGAGACCGGTCGTGTCGGTGAGGGCCGCGACCACCTCGTGGCCGGCGTCCTCGAGCAGACGCACGAGCCCCTCGCGCAGGAGGACGGAATCCTCGCAGATCAGGATGCGCATGGCACGTTCACCTCCAGGCTGGTCGGGCCGCCCTGCGGACTGTCGAGACGGAAGGTCCCGCCCGCGGCGAGGATCCGGTTCGCGATGCCGTCGAGGCCCCCGCCCGGGATGACCTGGGCGCCGCCCATGCCGTTGTCCTCGACCCGCGCCCAGAGGACGTTTCCCTCGCGGAGCCGGACGGTGACCCGCGCTTCGCTCGCTCGGGAGTGCTTCGCCGCGTTGGTCAGCGATTCGGCGATGGAGAAGTACACCGCCGCCTCCGCATCGCGTCCGGGCCGGCTTGCCCCGGCGCCGCCACTCTGGGTCCCTGAGCCGTACCCCTGGGTCCCTGCCCCGCCACCCTGGGTCCCTGAGCTTGTCGAAGGGTCCATCCGCACGTCCAACTGCACGGGGATGGGGGAGCGGCTGGCGAGCGCGGACAACGCGGCGTCGAGTCCGCGGTCGTCGAGCACGGAGGCGTGGATCCCGCGGGCGAGCTGCCGCAGTTCGGTGATGGCGGCCTTCGTCGACGTGTGGGCCTCGGAGATGAGCTCTTTCGCGGCGTCGGGGTCGGTGTCGATCTTCTGCTGGGCGAGCCCGAGGGTCATCCCGACGGAGACGAGCCGCGGCTGGACGCCGTCGTGCAGATCGCGCTCGATCCGCGTCCGTTCCACATCGGCCGCACGGACGGCACCCTCACGCTGGGCGGTGGATGCGCGGACACGCTCGGTGAGCTCGACCTCACGAGCCCGGGCGACGATCGCCAGCGCGAGTGTCCGGGCCAGGAGCGCGAGGCCGATGATCCCGGCGGCGGAGGCGAGTGCGCCGAGGACGCCGATCACGGGCGCCCAGGACACCGGGATCTGCCCGCCACCGAAGGGGCCGACGATGGTCTCGGCCGAGGTCAGCGGTGCGAAGGCGATGATCATCGACCAGAGGAGTGCCCAGAACAGTCGGAGCACCACGAAGCCGAGGACCGCGGTGATGGCGAAGTTCGCCACCGCACGCCACATCCGCCCATCGATCGCCTGCCTCCCGAGCGCGCGGAGCCAGCCGCCGAAGCCGGGACGGTCCCGCGGCTGGAGCCGCAGCGGGGCGTTCGGTACCCGGTACAGGGCGGCGACGCGAGCGATCTCGAACCAGCCGACGCCGAAGAGCGCGTACACGAGGCCCACGAGCACCACGATGCCGACGCCGAAGACGAAGAGGAGGCCGAGTCCGGTGCCGAGGAGCCCGCCGAGCATGCCGAAGATGGCGCCCCCGATCACCCCGACACCGGCGAGATGCAGGATCGTGAGCGGGATGCGCAACGGCGGCTTCACCGCTGGCGCGGTGCCCGGGGTCGCAGTCTGTGTGGTCATGCTTCCACGGTAGGGCCGCCGCCGGACCTCGCCCACCGAGTCAACCGGACACTCCCGTTCGGGTTTTCCCTACCCCCACCCGCCGAGACCCCGCCCTATCGCCGAAACCCCGGCCTGCATCGCTGCGCAGGCCGGGGTTTCGGCGGAAAGACGGGGTTTCGGGTCAGTTCGACATGAAGCCGACGAGCAACCCGCCCGTGACCTTCACGGCCAGGTTGTAGATGCCCGCGACGACGGCGCCGAGCACCGTGAACACGATGAGGTTGAGGATCGCGACAACCGCCGCGAACGCCATGACCTGCGGCAGCCCCACGAGCTCGGACAGCGGGATCGCGCCGTCGGTGAAGCTCCGCACGAACTCGTCGGCCGTGGACATGATGCCGGTCGCCTGCAGCACGAGGAAGATCAGGAAGAACGACACCATCGTGACGACGGCCAGAGCGACCGCTCCCAGGAACGAGAGCTTCACCGCGGACCAGAAGTCGACGTAGACGAGCCGCAGCCGGACCTGCTTGCCACCGGTCTTGCGTGTCGACTTCTTCGCCAGCTTGTCAGCCACTGTGCTCATGCGTCTGTATCCTCGGGTGTCTCAGTCGTCTGGGGGGCCTCGGCGTCGGCATCCGGCTCGGTCTCCTCTTCGGTGAGACCACGTTCGCCGTTCCGGGCGATGGCGAGGATGCGGTCGGCCTCCGTCGTGCGGGCGAACACCACTCCCATGGTGTCGCGACCCTTGGCGGGGACCTCGGCCACGGCAGAGCGTACCACCTTGCCGCTGGACAGAACCACCAAGACCTCGTCGTCCTCGGACACGATCAGACCACCCGCGAGAGTGCCCCGATCGTCGTTCAACTTGGCGACCTTGATGCCGTATCCGCCACGCCCCTGGACGCGGTATTCCTCGACGGCGGTGCGCTTCGCATAGCCCCCGTCGGTGACCACGAAGACGTACTTCCCGGGTGCGGCGACGGAGGCGGACAGCAGGCTGTCACCCTCACGGAACTTCATGCCCTTCACCCCGGCGGTGGCACGGCCCATGGGGCGCAACGCCTCGTCGGTCGCCTGGAATCGCACCGACATGCCCCGGCGGCTGATGAGCAGGATGTCGTCCTCGGCGTTGACGAGGAGGGCGCTGACCAGCTCGTCCTCGTCGTTCAGACGGATCGCGATCACGCCGCCCTGGCGGTTCGTGTCGTAGTTGTCCAGACGGGTCTTCTTGACCAGGCCCTCGCGCGTGGCGAGGACGAGGTAGTCCGCCACCGCGTAGTCGCGGATGTCGAGGACCTGCGCGATGCTCTCGTCCGGCTGCAGCGCGAGGAGGTTCGCGACATGGGTGCCCTTCGCGTCACGCCCTGCTTCCGGCACCTCGTACGTCTTCGCGCGGTAGACCCGGCCCTTGTCGGTGAAGAACAGCAGCCAGTGATGCGTCGTCGTGACGAAGAAGTGCTCGACGATGTCGTCCGCGCGCAGCTGGGCGCCCTTGACACCCTTGCCGCCGCGGTGCTGCGAGCGGTAGTTGTCGCTGCGCGTGCGCTTGATGTAGCCCTCGCGCGTGACGGTGACGACCATCTCCTCCTCGGCGATGAGGTCTTCCATCGACACGTCGCCGTCGAAGCCGTGCAGGATGTGCGTCCGCCGCTCGTCGCCGAACCGCTCGACGATGCCCGTCAACTCCTCGCGGATGATCGAGCGCTGGCGGCCCTCGTCGGCCAGGATCGCCTTGTAGTCGGTGATCTGAGCCTCGAGCTCGTTGGCCTGATCGATGATCTTCTGACGCTCGAGAGCGGCGAGTCGACGCAGCTGCATCTGCAGGATCGCGTCGGCCTGGATCTCGTCGATGTCGAGGAGCTTCTGCAGTCCCTCGTTCGCATCCGCGGTGGTCTGCGAACGACGGATCAGGGCGATGACCTCGTCGAGCGCGTCGAGCGCCTTCAGGTAGCCGCGCAGGATGTGCATGCGCTTCTCGGCTTCGCGGAGGCGGAACTCCGTGCGTCGGACGATCACATCGATCTGGTGAGCGATCCAGTGCGAGATGAAGCCGTCGATCGCGAGCGTCCGGGGGACACCGTCGACGATCGCGAGCATGTTCGCGCCGAAGTTCTCCTGCAGCTGCGTGTGCTTGTACAGGTTGTTCAGCACGACCTTCGCGACCGCATCGCGCTTGAGCACCACGACCAGGCGCTGACCGGTGCGGTCCGACGACTCGTCACGGATGTCGGCGATGCCGGTGATCTTGCCGTCACGGGCGAGGTCGCCGATCTTCACCGCCACGTTGTCGGGGTTGACCTGGTAGGG
The DNA here is from genome assembly GCF_904066215.1 of Microbacterium sp. Nx66. Lineage (NCBI taxonomy): Bacteria > Bacillati > Actinomycetota > Actinomycetes > Micrococcales > Microbacteriaceae > Microbacterium > Microbacterium sp. Nx66. The sequence continues at coordinate 7,886 of NZ_LR880474.1, read as the reverse complement.
CAGCTCGGTGATGACGAGGCAGGTGCGACCCTGGATCTCCTCCACGTTGACGACTGCGCGCATCGTGATCGAGCCGCGACCCGTGCGGTACGCCTCATGGATGCCCTTGGTGCCGAGGATCTGCGCGCCGGTCGGGAAGTCCGGGCCCGGAATGCGCTGGATCAGACCCTCGAGCAGTTCCTCGCGCGAGACCCCGGGGTTGTCGAGAGCCCAGAGCGCCGCGTCGGACACCTCGCGCAGATTGTGCGGCGGGATGTTGGTCGCCATCCCGACCGCGATGCCGACCGAGCCGTTGACGAGCAGGTTCGGGAAGCGGGCGGGCAGGACCGTGGGCTCCTGCGTCTGACCGTCGTAGTTGTCGGTGAAGTCGACGGTGTCTTCCTCGATGTCGCGCACCATCTCGAGCGCGAGCTGAGCCATCTTCGTCTCGGTGTATCGCGGGGCTGCGGCACCCATGTTGCCCGGGGAGCCGAAGTTCCCCTGGCCGAGGGCGAGCGGGTACCGGAGCGACCAGGGCTGCACCAGACGGACGAGGGCGTCGTAGATCGCCGAGTCGCCGTGCGGGTGGTACTGACCCATGACCTCGCCGACGACGCGGGCGCACTTGGAGAACGACTTGTCGGGGCGGAACCCACCGTCGTACATGCCGTAGATGACACGGCGGTGCACCGGCTTGAGGCCATCGCGGACGTCGGGGAGGGCGCGGCCGACGATGACCGCCATGGCGTAGTCGAGGTAGCTGCGCTGCATCTCCGACTGCAGATCGACCTGGTCGATCTTGCCGTGCTCGTGACCCTCGGTGATGTCGGGGCGTTCTTCGTCAGTCATGTGTCTTTCCTGGTGGGCTGAGCTGGTCGGAGCAGCGGGTCCCGTTCGACGGACTCAGGGACCCCGCGGTGATCAGATGTCGAGGAACCGGACGTCCTTGGCGTTGCGCTGGATGAAGCTCCGACGCGATTCCACGTCCTCGCCCATCAACACGCTGAAGATCTCGTCCGCGGCGGCGGCGTCCTCGATGGTCACCTGACGAAGCGTCCGGGTGGTGTGGTCCATCGTGGTCTCCCACAGTTCCTTGGCGTTCATCTCGCCGAGACCCTTGTAGCGCTGGATGCCCGCGTCCTTGGGGATGCGCTTGCCGTTCTCCAGGCCGTAGGCCAGCAGCGCATCGCGCTCGGCGTCGCTGAACACGTACTCGTGTGCCGCGTTCGACCACTTGAGGCGGTAGAGCGGCGGCATCGCGAGGTACACGAAGCCGGCCTCGATGAGTCCGCGCATGTAGCGGAACAGCAGGGTGAGCAGCAGGGTGGTGATGTGCTGACCGTCGACGTCGGCATCGGCCATCAGCACGATCTTGTGATACCGCGCCTTCTCGATGTCGAACTCCTCGCCGATGCCCGTGCCGAAGGCCTGGATCATCGCCTGGACTTCCTTGTTGCCGAGCGCCTTGTCGAGACGCGCGCGCTCGACGTTGAGGATCTTGCCGCGCAGCGCCAGGATCGCCTGCGTGTGCGGGTCCCGACCCTGCACCGCCGAACCGCCGGCCGAGTCGCCCTCCACGAGGAAGATCTCGCTGATCGACGGGTCCTTGCTCGTGCAGTCCTTGAGCTTGTCGGGCATCGCTGCGGATTCGAACACGCTCTTGCGACGCGCGGTCTCGCGTGCCTTGCGCGCGGCGAGGCGTGCCGTCGCCGCGTCGATGGCCTTGCGGATGACGTTCTTCGCCTGGTTCGGGTTGCGCTCGAACCAGTCGCCGAGCTGATCGCCGACGACCTTCTGCACGAAGGCCTTCGCCTCGGTGTTGCCGAGCTTCGTCTTGGTCTGACCCTCGAACTGGGGCTCGCCGAGCTTGATCGAGATGACGGCGGTCAGCCCCTCGCGCACGTCGTCTCCGGAGAGGTTGTCGTCCTTCTCCTTGAGGAGGTTGTTCGCACGGGCATAGCGGTTGACGAGCGTGGTGAGCGCCGCCCGGAAGCCCTCCTCGTGCGTGCCACCCTCGTGCGTGTTGATGGTGTTGGCGTAGGTGAACACGTTCTCCGTGTACGACGTCGTCCACTGCATCGCGACCTCGAGCGAGATCTTGCGCGCCGTGTCCTCGGACTCGAAGGCGATGATCTCCTCGTTGACGACCTCGGCGTGGCGCACCTTGTTCAGGTACTCGACGTAGTCGACGAGACCGCGCTCGTAGAAGAAGACGTCGCCCGGCTGCTTCGTGACCGCCTGGCCGTCTTCCTCGGTCTCGTACGCCGACTCCGGCCGCTCGTCGGAGAGCTCGATGCGCAGTCCCTTGTTGAGGAACGCCATCTGCTGGAACCGGGTGCGGAGCGTGTCGTAGTCGAACTCGACGGTCTCCTGGAAGATCTCCGCGTCCGGCCAGAACGTGATGCTGGTCCCGGTCTCCTCGGTGGCCTCGCCCTTTTCCAGCTTCTGCTGCGGGACGCCGCCGTCGGCGAAGCTGTGCCGCCAGACGAAGCCCTTCTGCTTGACCTCCACGTCGAAGCGGGTCGACAGGGCGTTCACCACCGAGGATCCGACGCCGTGCAGACCGCCGGAGACGGCGTAGGCGCCGCCACCGAACTTGCCGCCCGCGTGCAGGATCGTGAGCACGACCTCGACGGTCGACTTCGAGGGGTCCGACGAGTGCGGGTCGACGGGGATACCGCGACCGTTGTCGACCACGCGCACGCCGCCGTCGGCGAGGAGGGTGACGAAGATCGTGTCGGCATACCCGGCCAGCGCTTCATCCACCGAGTTGTCGACGATCTCGTAGACGAGGTGGTGCAGTCCGCGGGGACCGGTCGAGCCGATGTACATGCCGGGTCGCTTGCGGACCGCTTCGAGTCCTTCGAGGATCTGGATCGAGTCGGCGCCGTACTCACCGGGCTGCTGCTTCTTCGGTGCGGGTGCCGCCGATCCTCCGGCCTGTGAGCCCGACGAAGCGTCGTTGTTCGGTTCCGTCTCGTCAGCAGGGGATTCAGGCGTCATCAGAGGGCATTCTCCAGATCGATATCTCGAACTCCCATTCTAGCCGGGTTTCGAGTCGAAATGCCGCTCAACGGCCGCGTGTGGCCCTCTGAGCGTTTCGGACCCCTTGCATGGTGCCCTACCCGTAGGTATCGCGCGGGCCCCGCCCTGGAACGGCTCTGGGACCCCATTTCCACGAGGGGACGTCCGGTCCGATGAAGCGGAGGTTCTCCACTCCCGCCTCCGGGTACCGTCGTCCGATCTCCGTGAGGATCGTCGCGCGCATGAACTGGAGGTTCTTCGCCCACGCGGTGGAATCGCACTTGACGGTGAGCAGTCCGCGCTCGAGAGACACCGGCTCCGAGTGCTTCGCGGTGTCCGCCCCCGCGAGGTCAGCCCACTGGCGGACGAGGTCCTCCCGGGCGAGCGTCGTCTCCCAGCCGGATTCGCGGCTGAGCGTGTCGAGGACGGCGCCGAGGCTTCCCGGATCGCGGCCGGGGGTGAACGGCGCGTTGTCGTCGTCGACGGAGATCCGCCTTTTGCGCTTCCAGTTCTTGGCGCTCGGCTTGAGTCCCCGCAGTCGCAGGTAGGTGGCGACGGTCTCGGGAGCCTCCGCCGAGGCCGCGCTGTCGGTGACCACGTCAGTCATTCGGCGCACCGTCCTCTCCCTGCAGCCGGTCCCGCTCATCGGTGATGGTCCCCGCCGTGATGCGGACGACGTGAGCATGGAGCACGTCGGGGATATCCTCCTCCACCGCGGCCGTGACCACCACCTGCTCGTAGCCCGCGGTGAGCGCGGCGAGCCGCTGCCGCCGATCGGCGTCCAGCTCCGCGAAGACGTCGTCGAGGATCAGTACCGGGTCGCCGGCCGGGGACTCGCTGCGGAGCAGCTCGGCGGATGCCAGTCGCAGGGCGAGTGCGACCGACCAGGACTCGCCGTGGGAGGCGTACCCCTTCACCGGCAGGTCCCGGACCCGCAGCACCAGGTCGTCCCGATGGGGTCCGGTGAGGGTGAGGCCGCGGTCGAGTTCGTTCGAGCGTTTCGCCGCGAGGGAGGCGCGGAACATCTCGGCGATGCGACGGGCGTCCCCGCGCACGTCGTCGACGGGAGCGGCACCGTCCGCGTCATCGCGGTCGTCGTCATCCTCGGGATCGCTGCCGGCGACCGACAGCGCCCAGTCGAGCCGGGGACGGTGGTCCGCGCCGGCGATCGCCGCGTATGCATCGGCGACGGGCTGCTGCAGATCGGACGCCAGCCGCTGCCGTGCCGTGATGATCTCGGATCCGAGGGAGACGAGCTTGTCGTCCCAGACGTCGAGGGTGCTCAGCGCTTCACCGCGGATGCCCCGCGCCCGCGCCGACTTGAGCAGGGCGTTGCGCTGCCTGAGCACGCGGTCGTAGTCACCCAGCACGGCGGCGAGTCGCGGGGTGCGCTGGATGAGGAGCTGGTCGGCGAACCGGCGGCGGGCCGAGGGGTCGCCCCGCACGATCTGGAGATCCTCCGGCGCGAACAGCACGACATGTGCGTAGCGGGGGAGCTCGTTCGTCTTCGACGGGGAGCCGTTGATCCGCGCCTTGTTCGAACCCTGGCGATTGAGCTGCACCTCGACGAGCACGCGTCGCTCACCGTGCGCGAGCCGGGCCCGGATGACGGCGAACTCCTGCCCGTCCCGCACCATCGGCGCGTCCGAGGACACCCGATGCGATCCCAGCGTCGCGAGGAACACCACCGCCTCCGCGAGGTTCGTCTTGCCCTGGCCGTTCCGCCCGACGAGGACGTTCGGCCCGCGGTGCAAGGCGAGTTCCGCGGTCGCGTAATTGCGGAAATCGACCAGGCTGAGATGCTCCACAATCACGGAGGCAGCCTACCTTCCGGGTCGGACACTCCCTCGGGGCCGGGGGTGCTCAGCGCAGGAGGAGGTTGGGCTGGAGGAGGTACTTGAACGAGTCCAGACCGGCCTGGTCGACCGACGTCTGACTGGTGATGAGGACCGGGCTCAGCTTGTTGGCGTTGTCGCTGGAGGTGAAGGTCACCCGCACGAACTCGCTCTTGACCGCACCGAGGGCTTCGATGAGGTACTGCGGGTTGAGACCCAGCGTCACCTCGTCGCCGCCGGAGAGGATCGCGTCGACCGACTCGGACGCGCGGGCGTGCTCGCTGCCCGATGCATCCATCGTGACGCTGTCGGTCGAGAACGTGAAACGCAGTGGCGCCGCGCGGTCGAGCACGAGGGAGACACGGCGGACGGCCTCGATGAGATCGGCCGTGTTGACGACAGCGTAGTGGTCGGTCTGCTCGGGGAAGAGGCGGCGGACCGGGGGGAAGTTGCCCTTGATGAGCAGCGACGTCACGGTCTTGTTGCCGGCGGTGAACGCGATGATCTCGCGATCCCCGGCACCCGAGAAGGCGATCTGGATCGTGCCGGCGTGACCGAACGTCTTGCCGACCTCGACGAGGGTGCGGGCGGGAACGAGTGCGGTGGCCTCGACGGCCTCGCCGTCCCAGGGCACGTCGCGGAGCGAGACCCGATAGCGGTCGGTGGCGACGAGGCTGAGCGTCTGGCCGGTGACCTCGAGCTGGACACCCGTCAGCACGGGAGTCACGTCGTCACGGGACGCGGCGAAGCCGACCTGCGCGATCGCCGTGCCGAAATCGTCGGCCGGGACGACGCCGGAGGATCCGGACACCTCGGGAATGGACGGGTATTCCTCGACCGGCATGGCCGCGAGGGTGAAGCGAGCCGAGCCACAGGTCACGGCGATTCCGCCGTCATCCTCGACGGCGATCTCGATGGGAGCGTTCGGGAGGCGGCTCGCGATGTCGGAGAGCAGCCGCCCGTGGACGAGGATCGTGCCCGGTGTCTCGACCATCGCCTCGATGGTCGTCCGTGCGGATGCTTCGTAGTCGAAGGCCGAGAGCGTGAGTCCGGAGCCGTCCGCCTCGATAAGGACACCGGCGAGGATCGGCTGTGGATTGCGCTGGGGCAGCAGCTTGACGACGAAGGACACAGCCTCGCTGAAGACATCGCGGTTGACCTGAAACCTCACGGGTGCTCCCTTGTCGTCGAACATGACGGGTCGTCGTCGGGTCCTGCCACTGCAGGGAATCCCATGCTAGCCCCACAGTCCTGCGGTTCCCTACGCCGGAGGACTTGTCATGCCGCCGCCGGTTCTCCCCACCGTCTGGTGATCGGATCGCACCCTGAATGACTTAACTCCTTAACGGTGTTAACACCTGTGGATACTGTGGATAAGTCGGTGGAAAGCAGGCGCGAGTAGGGAACTACACACGTGTCACTTGTGGAGACCCTGAGGAATCCGCGGGTGGACAGGGGTCGGTCGTCGTTTCGCCGTCCCGGGGTTATCCACAGGTTTCCCCGATCGCCCCACATTCGAGACGGCGCGTTCCACGTTCATCCACAAGTTATCCACATGTGCATAGACGCATCTATCCGGCGGGTGCATGTCGCCGAAACGCCGACAGGGACGCCGTCCGATGTCGGATGCGGCGTCCCTCTCGTGGATGCAGGTCGTCAGCGACGACCGAGCTGCGTGGTGATCTCGGTCACCTGGTTGTAGATCGAGCGACGCTCCTTCATGAGTTCGCTGATCTTCTTGTAGGCGTACATGACCGTCGTGTGGTCCCGGTTGCCGAAGAGCTGACCGATCTTCGGGAGGGAGAGGCTGGTGCGCTCACGGCAGAGGTACATGGCGATCTGCCGTGCGGTGGCGATCTGCTGCGAACGGCTGGAACCGTAGAGGTCGTCGACGGTGAGCTTGAAGTACTGCGCGGTCGCGGTGATGATGTCGGTCGGCGAGATGATGTTGTCCTCGGCCGTGTCGATGATGTCCCGCAGCACGGTCTGAGCCAGGGAGATGTCGAGGGCAGAGCGGTTCAGGCTCGCGAACGCGGAGACGCGGATGAGTGCACCCTCCAGCTCGCGGATGTTCGAGGACACGACCGTGGCGATGTACTCGAGCACCTCGTCCGGGATGTGGAGGGCCTCGCTCTGCGCCTTCTTCCGCAGGATGGCGATACGGGTCTCGAGGTCGGGCGCCTGCACGTCGGTGATGAGGCCCCACTCGAACCGGCTGCGCATGCGGTCCTCGAAGCCGGTCAGGTGCTTCGGTGCGACATCGCTGGTGATGACGACCTGCTTGTTGTGGTCGTGCAGCGTGTTGAACGTGTGGAAGAACGCCTCCTGCGTCTCCGCCCGTCCCTGGAGGAACTGGATGTCGTCGATGAGGAGGATGTCCACGTCGCGGTACCGCGCTTGGAACGCGGCGCCGCGGTTGTTGGCGATGGAGTTGATGAAGTCGTTCGTGAACTCCTCGCTCGACACGTACCGCACCTTCACCCCGGCATAGAGGGACTGCGCGTAGTCACCGATGGCGTGGAGGAGGTGTGTCTTGCCCAGTCCGGAGTCGCCGTAGATGAAGAGCGGGTTGTAGGCCTTGGCCGGAGCTTCGGCCACGGCCACGGCGGCCGCGTGGGCGAACCGGTTGGACTGGCCGATCACGAAGTTGTCGAAGGTGTACTTCGGGTTGAGGCGGGACTCGTGGCGCAGCGCCGTCGGCTGCTCCATCGGCGACTCGGCGCGCACCGGCTCCTGGCGACCGAAGTCGGCAACCGCGATGGGGGCCGTGGGCTGGTCCGCGAGTTCGTGGTTCACGACCACCCGATAGGACGTGACCTCTTCGCCGACGTGAGCGAGCGCCTCCATGATGGGCAGGCGGAGACGCTTGTTGATCTGCGCGGCGGTGAGGTCGTTCGGCACCTCGAGGTACAGGGTCGCCGACATCACCCCGGCCGGCACCGCGAGGCTCAGGAAGCCCTGGAGCTGCGGCGTGACCCGATCGTCGGCTTCCAGCAGCTCCTGCACCGTGGTCCAGATCGGGACTTCGGGCTGGGCTGGTGAGGACAT